>PBTY01000009.1 GCA_002729235.1 Rickettsiales bacterium
TCTGATCCCAAAAATGACTGGCAGACTTTCTATTCCAAATTTGGAGTCTCCCTTTACATCTTCCATATCCTTAAGTACTTCCCTTATGAGTGTAATAGCCATTGCAAATGAAGCATAGATATAAACCAAAACTTCGTTTCTTGCCAGATAGATACAGACCATCAAGAGTGTTAATCCGGTTAGGAAAGCAATAACCACATTTCCAATTATGGTAATTCTCCTTAATTGATTGGAGTAATACCATAAGAAGAAGGATGAAAATATGTGCACCACACCTATTTTAGGGTTGAGATAAAAGCCAAGAGCGATAGCGCCGACGGTTAACACAAAATGGGCGAGTAGCGCTAGACGTCTTCTCATTAACACCCCGATGACCACTTTGTCTGGTCGGTTGACCATGTCAATCTTCTGATCGTAGTAGTCATTGATAATATAACCTCCTGCAGCGATCATTACGGTGCTTACGACCATCATCAAAAAACCTTTGCTTGTGAGCTGGTTTAGCTTTTGAGGGTACTCTGAAACGAGAAAAAAGGCAGTAAGGTATTGGGTAGCCCCGATGATTAATAGGTTGGGGATACGGCTGGCAATAAGGAATCCTACGAAATCATACCTGATTAATCGCTTCATTTCTTGTTCAAGCTAGCGATTTGCTTGGATAAAAGCTTATAAACCTGATACTTATCCTCATCATCTTTCAATATTGACAAATGTTGGTCTAAAATATTCTGATCTCCACGGATGGCTGGTCCGGTTTGTGCATTTTTAGCTGAGATATTAACGGCTTTAGTAACCGTTTCTTGCATCAGGTGCTCTATATCGGATAAGTCCAGTTTGGCATCNCTGAGAATNTTTTCAGCAATGGCATAAAGATGATTNGTGAAGTTACANGCAAANACTGCNGCTANATGNACTTTCTTACGATCCTCAGAACTTACTCNTTTTACTTTTGGACTAATTGCCTTGGCGGCAGTTTCGATAATCTCCGTGACTTTTTCTGTATTNCCTTCCACAAATACNGGAACAGACTCAAAATNAACTTCTTGCGCTTTGGTAAATGTCTGNAACGGATAGAGTACTCCATAAGACTCCAGGTTGGAGAGTAAATCAATAGGCTGTGATCCCGAAGTGTGAACGATAACAACATGCTCAGGAAAAGCCAATCCTTTAATTACATCTGCAATGTTTCTGTCAGGAACTGATAAGATGATTAAATCACAACTTAGATCATGAATATTACTCACCTCAACTGGCTCACAGTTTGCTATGGAGAGGCTTTCGATCAGCTGCTGAGCCTTATTCAAATCCCGGCTGACAATGTTGCGAATTGAAACGTCATCAGAATCATTTAGTTTTTTAGCCAAATGACTTCCTACATTTCCAATCCCTACAATCGCTATGCTTAGTGACATTATTCCATTCCTTTGTCACGCATCTTTTGGAACTCGGTATATCTACGCGAGATAGCTATTCCAAAACCAATCACAAGAAGCAATGTTCCTAACCATAGGACGTTGATCCATGGTTTTGCGACAGCTTCTATGATGATCCAGTCTTTTTGAGTGGTACTTAGTCCAAAAACAAAACTATTTTNATCTGGATTGATGGACTGAATGGTGATTCGAGANGCCAAATCATTGACGACATCTGGAATTCGGCCGGCCATGTTGTCTTTGATTACATAAATCGGCTCAGCAACGTAGTTTTGATATTCTCCCTGGATTTCGATAGAAGCTTTTACTGCGATATCTCCAGGTCCAAGCTTGATTCCTGGGACCATTGCTAATGGTTCAATATTCAAGAATTTCGCTACATAGTCATTAATGAAAAATTGTGCCCCTGGGGAAACGGTGATTTCTTCAATTTCACTCCACTCAACCTCTTGGTCAGGATCTGGGAATGTTCTTACGTGCGTATACAAATCTGCTGAAAAGGTTCGTTTGATATCCGGAGAATAGACGTTGCCCATTTGCTCGTTCATTTGCAGGCGTGGGTAAAGAGTAAAATCCTTACCATTTTCATCTTCGAAAATCACTTCAAAGTAGCTGTTTTCGGCATTGATGATATTTATGGTGTCTCCTACTTTCAGTTCGTGGCCAGTGCTGGAAACAGTATTTCTGCCAATGATTAATTTTCGAGCATCTACNGCNTCGCTAATGTCATTGAGATCTACATAACCATATTCAGTTGTGAGTTTTCTCAAACCTCTATAGANCATTTTGTAATCNGCCATTTGNCTAGGCTCATTTACAAANAGNAGCAGGTTATTTTGNTTNACNTCATCAGGNAACTCNTTACTCCAAAGAAGTCCNGTNTTGTTCATGGATAATATCTTTGAATANCCTGAGCTGAACAATACTCCAATCAACATCATGGCTACACCAATATGAGCAACTGCTCCTCCTGAAAGTTTGATGTTGGATTTGGCAACAGAAATGAAAATTTTCAGATTGGCAATGATGGAATAAACCGATGCAGTTAATAATAACAGGTACCAAATATTCTGAACTTTAGCGACCATGAATATTACGGCTGACGCAACCAGGGATAGAATGATTGGAGCGGCTAACTCTTGCTTTAGCTTGCTCTTGTCCATTTTGCTCCACCAGAAGAACTGACCAGTTCCAGAGAGCACTGCTAACAAAATGGCAAAATAGAGCTGGAACTGAGTGTAAAACTCAACCTGATCAGCAGGAGGTGCTAGATTGGAGGATCCACCAAATGCCTCTACAATTTCATTCCATACAGGAATAGAAGTTGGAATAATCACCTGGAAAGCCATNAAACAAAGCACGGTAGCACCCATGAAGATCCAAAATTCTCTGGAATATGCGGATGTTTCTTCTTCAGTACTTGGGATTGTTTTCCAAACTCGTGCAGCTACAATTACCGAAAGGATAATAAATACAAACAGATAGATCAATAGCTGGCCAGATAATCCTAAGTCCGTAAAAGAGTGAACAGAAGCATTTCCAAGTACTCCACTTCTTGTTAGGAAGGTCGAATAAACAATTAGAATATAGGTAGCTAGGACTAATATGATAGATGTTTTCAGTGCGATATTACTTTTTCGGAAAGCGATCATTGTATGAAGAGCAGCTACTAAGACTAACCAAGGTACATACACGGCATTTTCCACCGGGTCCCAGTTCCAATATCCGCCGAAGTTCAATGTTTCGTAAGCCCAGTAAGCCCCCATCAGGATGCCAACACCTAGTACAGCTGCTGAAAATTGTGCCCAAGGCAACGCAGGGCGAATCCATTCTTTCACTCTACCAGTCAGCATTCCTGCAACAGCATAAGCAAACGGGATGACTGTTGTTGCAAAACCTAAGAATAGAGTAGGGGGGTGTATGACCATCCAGTAATTTTGTAGTAATGGGTTCAATCCACGACCATCTTCAGGAATGAAATCTGGCTGCATGGTGAAAATAGGATCGTTCAACACATCTCTCAAAAGCAAGAATGGAGAACTGCCTATTTTAATCTCTAAACCCGGAATTACTACACCCATAATCATACTTACCAGGAAAACTTGAGTGAAAGTGAATACCGCCATCATGGAGTCACGCCATGATTTATTCGTATGAATCAGAATCAGACCAAGAATAGCATTCCAAAACATCCACAATAAGAAGGAACCTTCCTGACCATTCCAGAAACTGGAGATCTGATAATAAATAGGCAGTATTTTGGAAGTGTAGTTGTACACGTAATGATACTCGAACATATGTCCAGAGATCATTAAGAAAAGTGTGATTACAATACCAAATATGGCAATGGCATGTATGTAAAAGGCTCCCTTTGCAAAGCGAGCCCATGAGTTGTTTTCGTCGTTGATATTCCTGGCAAATGCGTAGGTAGCCACTAAGGATGATACGAACGCCAGTATGACTAGAATATGCCCGAGGTTTCCCGGAAAGTAATGGATCATGTGTTAAGTATTTACTCCCTCTTCTTGGTATTTAGAAGGGCACTTAAGTAATATTTTGTCAGCTACGAATTTGCCATTTTGATATCCACCTACCACAACCACTTGTTCAGATCTCAAGAAGTCAGTTGGCATTGGATTGGGATGGTAAACAATCTGCGTTTCATTGTTGTCGTCTACCATTTGAAATTTGAATGACATCATGTCTGGACTCGGCTCTATACCAATGACATTACCGCTTCCATCTTTTGGCAGTTTGCCCACCACATGAATTTTATTGTCATTTCCCTTAGATGCCATTTCCTGGGCATCTTCAAAAGTTACATAGGCGCTAGCATCACCTGCTGTAGACATGATCACAATGATCGCTACAGCAATGATGAGAATTCCGAAAATGTGACTCTTTTTCATTTGTTTCANTATTTGCTGAGCATCATGCTCACTTGTTNTTGATCTCGTCTTCTAGTTTATCCAGTTTCTTGTCTACTCTCCATAGGTACAGGAAGAAGCCAATCAACAGGATCAATATTATTCCGATCACCACATAAATTTTACCTTCACTTCTGAAAGTGTCAGCCATGGGGATTTGAAGCAGAATATTGTTGAAAACAACCGAGATGCTTAAAAATAAGTTCGCTATTATACTCATGATATTAATCATCCATTTTTTCTAAAAGCAGTTTGTAACGGATTTTGATAGTGGCTATCCAAAAGCCTAGTAAAGTCCATCCAATTACTGCTGTATAAAACACTTTTCTAAGGTTGCTGTCCAGGTCATACGCGTTAAAACCTGGGTTTCCACCATTGCCTGGGTGCAAGCTGTCAGTTAGTCTTGGTAGAATAAATAAAAGAGGTACTAATGCCGCAAAAGCGAAGATGTTGTAAACAGCTGAGATTTTAGCTTTTTGTTGTTCATCTTGAATAGATCCTCTTAAGATGAAATAGGCGAAGTAAATTAGAAGGCCAATTGCAGAAGCATTCTGCTTAGGATCACTACTCCAAGGCTCTCCCCAAGTGAAGGTAGCCCAGAACATCCCAGTGAGCATTCCTAAAATTCCAAATAGAGTGCCGACAATAGCAAGCTGATTGCTCATGATGTCGTTTTCTATTTTCCCTGAAGAAAGGTATTTGATGGCATGCACCACTGAAGCGACGAAAAGGAATAACATTCCAAACCACATGGGTACGTGAAAGTGCAGTACACGAATTGTTTCGTTAAGTATTGGCAAACGAGGAACTTGAAATAAGAATCCACCAATCACCACATAGACCAACAGTGCCATTGTTAGCCATTTCCACCACTTCGTCCTCATTAGATACTTCATCTGCTCCGGGTTGTTAATTCAAGCAAAATTAGCTTGACCTTTTTTGCTCAAAAACACACTTACTTTTTATCAAGATTTCCAGGTAAAAGGAAACAGGATAAATGAGAGTGCAATGATAATAACATTCACACTGAGTAGAGTGATCAAATTGGTACTAATATCTGCTAATGATCCGCCAAGAACCAATATTTGAGAATTGTTGATAGAAAGAATGAGGATCGGAATGATCACGGGGAACCCTAAAATGGCCATCATGACCGCATTGTTGTTTGTTTTGCTAGAGATGGAAGAAACTATGGTAAAAGCACTACTTAATCCAACGGACCCTACAATTAGATTTAAAAAGAAAGGTCCTGAAGTTGCTACCGGAAAACCAAGAAATAAGGAAAATACTGTAAGAGCTACTGTGATTAGTATCAATTGATAGATGCCATAGTAGATCAATTTGGCAACGATTATTCTGGATGGCTTGATTAGATAGAAATAATAGGTTGATCGATCATCTTCCTGGGCAAAACTTTTGGCAACGGCATTGATGGAAATAAAAAGAAGAATAAGCCAAAACAATGCATTCCATGTTTCTCGGTCTATGAAGCCAGTAAACGCTAAGTAGCTAGTGATAATTAAAGAGGTGATATACAACAATATACCAGCCGCAGGATATTTGGTTCTCCAGTCAATTCGAAGGTCTTTTATAATCAGCCACTGCAGTTGTTTCAGCATTCAGCAAATTTAAACAAGGGATTTTTTGATGGGCCTCTTTCGTTTTTTTATTTGATCTTTGCTAATCGAAAAGACGATCTATTTATTCCAAATATCGAAGAAACTCGTCAAATCAACTAAAGCTTAATAGGCAACGTATTACAAAAATTACATTTGTAACATGGACACACATAAAAAGATATTGATAACTGGTGGTGCTGGATTTATCGGTTCACATGTTGTAAGAAGGTTTGTTCGGAACTATCCTGATTATCAAATATTCAATTTAGATAAGTTGACTTATGCAGGGAATTTGGAAAACTTACGTGACATTGAGGAGGCATCTAACTATACTTTCTTGAAGGGTGATATTTGTGATGCAGCGTATATTCAACAAATATTCTTACAACATCAATTTGATGGAGTTATTCACTTAGCTGCAGAGTCTCATGTTGATCGGTCTATTTCGAATCCTATGGCTTTTGTAGAGACCAATGTAATAGGCACTGTTACTCTCCTTAATGCTGCCAAAGCAACCTGGGGTGATGATTTTTCAAATAAGCGGTTTTATCATGTTTCAACAGATGAAGTATATGGTTCACTTCATGATGAAAATGAGTTGTTTACCGAGCAAACTTCATATGATCCAAAATCCCCATACTCTGCCTCGAAAGCAGCATCTGATCATTTCGTCAGAGCCTATAACAATACCTATGGATTGCCAATAGTGCTGTCCAATTGTTCTAACAATTATGGCTCTTATCATTTCCCTGAGAAATTAATACCACTAACGATAAACAATATCAAGAATAACAAGTCCATTCCAGTTTATGGTAAAGGTGAGAATGTAAGAGACTGGTTATTTGTTGAGGATCATGCTCGCGCCATTGATGTAATTTTCCATTCAGGAGTTGATGGGGAAACTTACAATATCGGTGGATTTAATGAGTGGAAGAATATAGATCTGGTTAACCTTCTTTGTGATATTATGGATAAAAAACTTGAGAGATCAAAGGGAGAGTCCAGAGGGTTAATCACTTTTGTCAAAGACCGTGCAGGTCATGATTTGAGATACGCTATTGATGCTACGAAAATAAAGAATGAGCTTGGTTGGGAACCATCACTTCAATTTGAAGAGGGATTAGAAAAAACAGTGGATTGGTATCTCCAAAACGAAAAATGGCTCAATGATATCACATCGGGAGATTATCAAAAATATTACGAAGAACACTACCAATAATGAAAGGAATTATACTCGCTGGAGGATCTGGCACCAGGTTGCACCCATTAACATTGGCTGTAAGCAAACAGATTTTGCCTGTTTATGATAAACCCATGATATACTATCCATTATCAGTATTGATGTTAGCTGGTATTAGGGAGATATTAATTATTTCCACTCCTAGAGATTTGCCTCTATTTAAAGAATTGCTAGGAGATGGTAAATCACTTGGATGTGAGTTTTCATATGCTGTTCAGCCAAAACCAGAAGGTTTAGCTCAGGCTTTTATAATTGGAGAAGAGTTTATTGGTACGGATTCAGTAGCTCTAATATTAGGGGATAATATTTTTTACGCTTCAGGGTTGTCCAAAAAACTACAGTCGTGTGTTGATCCAGATGGCGGAATGGTTTTTGCCTATAGAGTACATGACCCTGAGAGGTATGGTGTTGTTGAGTTTGACGAACAAGGAAAAGCCATTTCTATTGAAGAAAAGCCTACAGCACCTAAGTCATCTTATGCCGTTCCAGGGTTGTATTTTTATGACAATGAAGTGGTCAGTATTGCCAAATCCATTAAACCAAGCCCACGCGGTGAATTGGAAATAACAGAGGTNAATAACCAATACCTTAAAAAAGGAAAACTTTCTGTAGAGAAGCTTGATCGAGGTACGGCATGGTTGGATACTGGTACTTTTGAATCGCTTCAGCAAGCAGGTTCATTTGTCCATGCTTTGCAGGAAAGGCAGGGTATGAAAATCTCTTGTATTGAGGAAATAGCCTATAAAATGGGCTTTATTGATGCAGAGCAATTGGATAAACTGGCTGAACCGTTGGTAAAAAGTGGGTATGGAGCATATTTGAAACAAATTCTTAAATGGAAGTAATAAAGACACCTTTAAAGGATTGCTTAATTATTAAGACTAAGATGTTCGGGGATGATCGAGGATTTTTCATGGAATCTTTTAATCAACGGCAATTCTTAGAAAATGGAATTGATTTTGAAGTGAAGCAAATCAATTTTGCCAAGTCAGGTAAAAATGTACTCAGAGGCCTTCATTTTCAAAAGAACCCTCACGCCCAAACTAAACTCGTTGGAGTTATATCAGGTGCGGTGCTAGATGTGGTGGTTGACATGCGTAAAGATTCTCCTACTTTTAAACAGTCTTATAGTTTGAAAATAGAATCGAGAGATACCTTCCTGTTGATACCCAAAGGGTTTGCGCATGGATATTATACACTAGAGGAGAACACCATTTTTTATTATGCTGTGGATAATTTCTATAATCCTGAAGCAGAATCTGGCTTGATTTATAATGACGAACAGTTAAATATTGACTGGGGTTTAATAGGTTTGCCACTTATTTCTGAAAAAGATTTAAAACAACCAGCCGTTGATTCGGCATATACATTTTGATTTAAACATTGACATAATAGATATACTATGAAAATCGCTGTTATTGGAACCGGTTATGTTGGTTTGGTTTCTGGTACTTGTTTTGCCGAAACAGGTAATCATGTGACTTGTGTGGATATTGACGTTAATAAGGTTGAAAAACTAAAAAACGGAAAAATTACAATTTATGAGCCAGGCCTTGAGGTGCTGTTCGAGCGAAACCTAAGACAAGGTAGACTCGAGTTTACTACAGACCTTAAAGAAGGAATAAAAGATGCTAAAATCATTTTTCTAGCTCTTCCTACACCTCCAGGCGAAGATGGTTCTGCTGACCTAAAATATGTTTTAAAAGTAGCGGATGATTTAGGTCCAATTCTTGAAGAATACACTGTGGTAGTTGATAAGTCTACTGTTCCAGTAGGTACTGCAGATAAAGTACATGCAGCTATTGCAAAAAATGCTAAAGTGGATTTTGATGTGGTGTCAAATCCAGAGTTTTTGAGAGAGGGTGTTGCCGTTGAGGACTTCATGAAACCAGACAGAGTGGTTATTGGAGCAGAGTCTGAAAAGGCAATGAAAGTGATGGAAAAATTGTACGGACCTTTCGTTCGTCAAGGAAATCCAATCATTTTCATGGATGTTAAGTCTGCGGAATTAACAAAATATGCTGCTAACTCATTCTTGGCGACCAAAATCACATTTATGAACGAAATAGCAAACATGTGCGAATTATTAGGCGCAGATGTAGATATGGTTAGAAAAGGAGTTGGCACTGATGCAAGAATTGGTAAGCGTTTCTTATTTGCTGGTATTGGCTATGGTGGAAGTTGTTTCCCTAAGGATGTGCAAGCTCTTGCTAAGTCTGCCAGTGAAGTGAACTACGATTTTAAAATCTTAAAATCAGTGATGGGTGTTAATCAGGTNCAAAAGGAGAAAATGATCGACCCATTAAAAGATTATTTCGGAGGAGACCTAAGTGGCAAAACCATTGCTGTATGGGGATTGGCCTTCAAACCATATACAGATGATATTAGGGAAGCTCCAGCTTTAGAGAATATTACTAAGCTTTTGAGCATGGGGGCTACTGTTAAAGCCTATGATCCAGAAGCAATGGAAAATGTGGAAGGTATCTTTGGAGATAAAATTTACTTTGCGAAGGATGAGTATGATGCTCTTGAGGGTGCTGATGCTTTAATGATCATGACTGAGTGGCCTGTATTCCGCACTCCTGAGTTTGATAAACTTGAGTCTTCGCTTAAAAACAAAGTTATTTTCGATGGTAGAAACCTTTATGATCTTTCACAAATGGAAGAATTAGGTTTCACTTATTATAGCATTGGACGAAGAACTGTTAAAGCATGAGTAAGCAAAAGGTACTAATCACAGGTGGAGCTGGGTTTCTTGGTTCCCACCTTTGTGATAGATTTATAAAGGAGGGTTTTCACGTGGTGGCAATGGACAATCTCTTGACCGGAGATATTGCCAATATTGAACACCTTATGGGACATCCAGGTTTTGAATTTCAACATCATGATGTTTCGAAATATGTACACGTTTCAGGCGATGTGAAATACATTCTTCATTTCGCTTCTCCTGCTAGCCCGATAGATTACCTCAAGATGCCGATTCAAACAATGAAGGTAGGATCATTAGGTACTCTTAATTGTCTTGGGTTGGCAAAAGACAAAGGAGCTAGAATGCTAATTGCATCTACTTCCGAAGTTTATGGTGATCCATTAGTACATCCACAGAAAGAAGACTATTGGGGTAACGTAAACCCTGTAGGTCCGCGTGGAGTTTATGATGAAGCTAAGAGGTTTCAGGAGGCGTTAACCATGGCATATCACACGTTTCATGGGCTAGAAACAAGGATTGTGAGGATATTCAATACGTTTGGCCCTAGAATGAGACTTGATGATGGGAGAGTGTTGCCTGCATTTATTTCTCAGGCATTACGTGGTGAGGATCTTACTGCATTTGGTGACGGATCTCAAACTCGCTCCTTTACTTACGTGGATGATTTGGTTGAAGGGATATATCGTTTATTATTAAGTGATTATGCGCAGCCAGTGAATATCGGTAATCCACAAGAAATCACGATTAATGAATTTGCTGAAGAAATCATTCGTTTGACTGGAAGTAGTTCTAAGATTAGCTATAATCCGCTCCCTAAAGATGATCCAAAGCAACGTAAACCAGATATTACTTNAGCGAAAGAAGTGTTGAATTGGGAGCCGAAGTATACCAGAGCTGAAGGGTTGGAGCCTACTCTCGAATATTTCAAGAAGAAAGTTTTAGGTTAAAATATTCTCATGGAGTTCAGAGTTGCAATTATCGGACTGGGCTATGTTGGACTGCCACTAGCAGTAGAAAGTGGTAAGAAATATTCAACCGTCGGGTTTGATGTCAATTTAAAGCGTATTTCTGAACTCCAGAATGGAATAGATAGAACGTTAGAGGTTTCGGAAAAAGAATTGTCAGATGTCAAAAAATTGACATATTCAAGTGATCCCAATGACTTGTTGAACTGTAACTTTTATATTGTTACCGTTCCTACACCTATAGATAAGCATAAGAATCCTGATTTAACTCCAATTCTAAAGGCATCAGAGCTTCTAAGTACTGTTCTGAAAAAGGGTGATATAGTAGTTTATGAATCTACCGTTTATCCTGGATGCACAGAGGAAGTTTGCGTTCCTCTCTTGGAGAAAAGTGGCTTGATGTTCAATATGGACTTTTTTTGTGGGTATTCACCAGAAAGAATCAATCCGGGTGATAAAGTACATAGACTGCCTACAATACTCAAGGTTACTAGTGGGAGTACTCCTGAAATAGCAAAGATTGTTGACGACTTTTATTCATCACTTGTAACTGCAGGCACTTATAAAGCATCGTCCATTAAAGTTGCAGAAGCAGCAAAGGTTATTGAAAACTCCCAACGCGATATCAATATTGCTTTTGTCAATGAGCTATCATTGATTTTTAATAAGCTGGGTATTGATACCAATGAGGTGCTGGAAGCTGCAGGCACCAAGTGGAATTTTTTGAAATTCTCCCCAGGTTTAGTGGGAGGACATTGTATTGGTGTAGATCCATATTATCTAACATATAAAGCTGAATCTGTGGGGTATCATCCTCAGGTAATACTTGCAGGGCGTAGGATAAATGACAATATGGGAGCCTATGTCGCAAAAGAGCTCATAAAGCTATTGAATAAAAAAGCTGTATTAAATCAGCAAACCAAAGTCTTACTATTGGGAATAACCTTTAAAGAGAATTGTCCAGATATTCGAAATTCAAGAGTCATTGATATTTATAATGAATTGGTAGATTTCGGGCTGAAAGTAGATGTTATAGACACAGAGGCTGATCCCCAAGAGGTATTACAAGAGTATGGTATTGAATTGACTAACAACCCTAATTTTGAAGATTATCAAGGAGTGGTTCTCGCTGTAGCTCACGAAAAATTCATAGACATAGATTGGAATAAAACTCGTAATCAAGTAGATGTCATTTTTGATGTTAAGGGATTATTGCCCAAAGATTTATCAGACTCTAGGCTATAAATTGAGAATATTTTAACAATTTTGCCTTCCATTTGAGCATTACACAATAAAATACTCTGAAAATTGGATTATAAAGAAAATATAATTCCACATAATCATCAGATAAAGCAAGCTGATAGAATAGCAAAAAATGGGTTTCAACCGAAACTTATTTGGTTTACAGGATTATCTGGTTCAGGAAAATCAACATTAGCAGGAGCATTCGAAACCTATTTGTTTAATCAGAATTATCACACTTATATTTTAGATGGTGATAATGTGAGATCTGGTTTGAATCAGGACTTAGATTTTTCTGATATAAGTAGGAAAGAAAATATCCGTCGAATAGCGGAGGTATCTAAATTGTTCGTAGATGCTGGAGTAGTTGTTTTAACTGCGTTTATATCTCCCTTCAAAGAAGATAGGCAACAAGCGAAAGAATTGGTTGGTACAGAGAATTTTGTTGAGGTATTTGTGGATACTCCTTTGGCAATCTGTGAGCAAAGAGATGTAAAAGGTCTCTACGCCAAGGCTCGAGCTGGTAAAATCCCTAATTTTACAGGGATTGANAGCCCATTTGAGAGNCCAGAGACACCTGATGNTCATATTGAGACAGAAGGAAAGACTGTTGAGCAGTCTTTAAAAGAATTAATTGATCAAATTATTCCAAAATTAAAATAGCATGAAAAGCTATAACCTTACACACATAAAAGAACTTGAGGCGGAAGCTATCTATATACTGAGAGAAGTTTTTGCGCAATTTGAAAATCCTGCGATCCTATTTTCAGGAGGGAAAGACTCTATTTGCGTAGCTCATTTAGCCAGAAAAGCTTTTTTCCCTGCAAAAATTCCATTTCCATTTGTGCACGTAGATACTGGGCACAATTTTCCGGAAACAATGGAGTTTAGAAATAATTATGTAGAGGAATTAGGAGTTAAACTAATTGTAGGCTCTGTTCAAAAATCAATTGATTGAAGGTGCTGCTGCTGAGGAGAAGGGTAAAAATGCCAGTAGAAATGCAATCCAAACGGTAACTCTTCTGGATACAATAGAAGAGCATAAGTTTGATGCTTGTATTGGTGGAGCTAGAAGAGATGAGGAAAAGGCAAGAGCAAAAGAAAGGTTTTTTTCTCANCGAGATGAGTTTGGTCAGTGGGATCCAAAAAATCAAAGACCAGAACTTTGGAATATTTTTAATGGTAGATGCCATCAGGGAGAGCACTTTAGGGTTTTTCCATTAAGTAACTGGACGGAAATGGATGTTTGGCAGTATATNCTGTCAGAAAATATCGCATTNCCTNCTCTTTATTTTGCNCATGATCGACAGGTGATTAGAAGGAANAATACNTGGCTTCCGGTNTCTGAGTTTATAACTATCGGTGAAGACGAGGAAATAGTNACTAAGAGAATAAGGTTCAGAACTCTTGGTGATATTACTATTACAGGAGGAGATGAATCCGATGCNGATACATTNGAGAAAATCGTTGATGAAGTTGCTTCTGCCAGACAAACAGAAAGGGGTAACCGTGAAGATGATAAAAGATCTGAGACTTCAATGGAAGACAGAAAGAAGCAAGGATACTTTTAATTTTTGGANCTAGAATAAAGAGAAATGAATAAGGATATAGAAAAGCACGATAATGCCGGCTATTTAAACATGGAGCTACTTAGATTCACAACTGCCGGTAGTGTGGATGATGGTAAGAGCACCTTAATTGGTCGACTACTTTTTGATTCTAAGTCAATATTTCAAGATCAAATGGATCAAGTTGCAAAGTCTAGTGAAAGAAAAGGCTTAGAGCATACTGATTTGGCTCTTCTTACTGATGGATTAAAAGATGAGCGTGAACAAGGGATTACGATTGATGTGGCATATAGATACTTTGCTACACCAAAGAGAAAATTTATCATAGCCGACACCCCAGGGCATATTCAGTACACCAGAAATATGGTCACTGGAGCTTCTACTGCAAACTGTGCACTATTGCTGGTGGATGCTAGAAAGGGTGTAATTGAACAGACACAAAGGCACTCAATTATTGCCTCTCTTTTGAAAATCCCTCATGTTATTGTTTGTGTGAACAAGATGGACTTAGTGGATTATTCGGAAGAGGCTTTTGAAAAAATTAAAGAGGATTATGAAGCTTTTGCTTCAAAGTTAGAGGTTAAGGATGTGCGATTCATTCCTATATCAGCGTTGAATGGAGATAATGTTGTAAACAGAAGTGATAATATGCCTTGGTATGGAGGTTCCACTCTACTGTATACTTTGGAAACCATTCATATTGGGAGTGACTATAATCACATTGATTGCAGATTTCCTGTTCAAACTGTGATACGACCTAAAAATGATAAATTTCATGACTATAGAGGCTACGCAGGAAGAATTGCCTCTGGAATTTTTAAACCGGGTGATGATATCACCGTAATGCCTTCAGGTTTTAGTTCAAAGATTAAATCTATTGATACATTTGATGGAGAACTTGAAGAGGCTTTTGCTCCAATGTCTGTAGCAATACAGTTAGAAGATGAGATCGATATTGGACGCGGTGATATGATTGTGAGAACTAATAATAAACCACAATCGATTCAGGATATTGAAGTAATGATATGTTGGTTAAATGTGAAAGGCCCTAAGCCAAGAGCTAAATATCTGCTTCGCCATACAACTTCCGAGGTTAAGGCCATGATTCAGGAGGTAAGCTATAAATTGGATATAAGTACTCTTCATAGAAATGAGGAAGATAAGGAAGTTTCAGCAAATGACATTTGCAGAATGAAGCTTAGAACTACAAAGCCGTTACTTGTTGATGGATATGCAAAAAACAGGATTACAGGTAGTCTCATATTAGTAGATGAAGGGACAAATGAAACTGTTGCAGCAGGAATGATTATATAAGAAATACTGAAAATAATAAACTAAACTTTGAGTCACTATTTATTTGATGGTGACTCTTTGTATTCACGACCATATGGACTTAAAAGAACTAATAGCAATTGCCAGAGAGGCCTCAATAAAAGCAGGTGAAGCGATAATTGAAATCTATGAAAGTGGTGATTTTTCAATAGAAGCCAAATCAGATGATTCACCATTGACATTGGCAGATAAAGCTTCTCACAATGTGATTGTGTCTTTTCTTGAAAAGACAGGACTACCAGTTCTCAGTGAAGAAGGGAGTGCTGTTCCTTTCAATGAGCGAAAGAACTGGGAATATTTTTGGTTGATTGATCCATTGGATGGCACCAAGGAGTTCATTAAAAAGAATGGTGAATTTACCGTAAATATTGCATTAGTTAATAAGTCAAAGGTCGTAGCTGGAGTGGTTTATACACCAGTCTTAAAAGACGAATTTTGGGCAATTAAAGGAGAGGGAGCATTCAAAAATGGTGAGAAAATCAATGTTAATACCTTTAAATTGTCTGATGACAAACTGAAAGTTGTTGCTTCAAGATCACACCTAAATGATGATACCCAACAGTTTATGGATAGTTTGTCAAATCCAGAAGTTGTTTCAAAAGGAAGTTCTCTGAAATTACTAATGGTAGCAGAAGGTGATGCTGATTTATATCCAAGATATGCACCTACTATGGAGTGGGATACTGCAGCGGCTCAAATTGTAGTGGAAGAGGCAGGAGGAACTGTGACTCAAAAAGATACTAGAGATTCTGTCGTTTACAATAAAGAGAATCTTCTCAATCCCTATTTCTTGGTTTCTGGAAAAATATAAGAAATGGGAAAAAGAATAATAGTTACAGGTGGTGCAGGATTTATAGGCTCGAACCTTGTTGAAGCCCTTTTAGCAGACGAACGGGTGGACAAAGTATTGGTAATAGATAATTTGTCAAACGGCTATTATTCAAATATAAAAGAGTTTGACGGGCACGATAAGTTTGAATTTGTAAATGAAGACATTCGAAATGCTGCAAAGCTTGTAGAGCTGTTCAAAGGTTATGATCTCATTTCTCACCAGGCAGCTTTAGGTTCTGTGCCTCGTTCAATTCAAGATCCAATTACTTCTAATGAGGTAAATGTTGGAGGTACATTGAATGTATTAAATGCAGCAGTGAAGAATAATATCGATCGTGTTGTATTGGCATTTTCTTCCAGCACCTATGGAGATTCACCGTCTCTTCCTAAAGTTGAGCATACCATAGGCAAACCACTAAGCCCTTATGCTGTGACTAAATATGCATGTGAAGTGTATGCAGATGTGTTTTATAAAGTATATGGATTGAATTATATCGGCTTGAGATATTTCAATGTGTTCGGACCTAAGCAAAACCCCAACAATCCGTATGCTGCGGTTATTCCATTATTCTGTAAATCTCTTTTGGCAGGAGAACAACCTCTGATAAATGGGGATGGGGAAACATCGAGAGATTTTACTTACGTTGACAACGCAGTTCAAGCAAACGTGAATTCCCTATTTTCGGATAATAATGATGCTTTGAATGAAGTATATAATGTAGCATGTGGTGAACAAACAAGTCTAAATGAATTAGTGACTTATATTAATCAATACCTTGGTAAGAATATAATTCCTGTTTACGGTCCTGAACGTCCAGGTGATGTCAAGCATTCACTTGCGGATATTTCAAAAGCGATTTCTCAATTAAATTTTGATCCTTCCATGAAGGTAAAAGATGGCTTAATTCATGTGGTCGATTGGTATCGCTCAAGAGAAAATACCAACTAACTAGATAATTATATTAATTGGTTAGGGTGTATCACAATTTATCTAACTTTGCCCTCAAAATTTTATTGACTGGCTAATGATTAAAAATTTAGTAGTTGTCTTAATAGCGTTAATAGTATTCGGAGCAGTAGAAGAGGCTTCTGCTCAGACCTCAGGTTCAATACAGAATCTTGCAAATGTCAATGTGGATGAACTATCAGATGAACAAATCCAAAAGTTCTTGAATCAAGCTGAATCAAGTGGATATTCCGAACAGCAACTCATTGTATTGGCTAAAGCCCGTGGGATGTCGTCAGCTCAAATTAGCAAGCTTCAACAGCGTATCGCAAAGGTTAGATCAGGACAGGGTGACAATACTGGAAGTTTTAAGGATGTTGATAGGGCAAGAATTTCACCAAATTTTGAGGAAGTATCAATAAATAAATCATCAGGTTTTGACCCTTTTGGCTCTATTTATTCTGAAGACACTGTAAAAGTATCTGGCCTAAGAATATTTGGTTTAGATTTTTTTAGAAATCCAAACATTTCGTTGGAATCAAGTTTGAATATTGCAACTCCTGCCAATTATCAAATAGGCCCTGGTGATCAAATTATAATTGATGTTTGGGGGGCGTCTGAGCAGAATTATCAATTACAGGTTTCTCCAGAAGGGTCAATTATAATTCCAAATTTAGGGCCAATTTATCTTAATGGCCTTTCTTTGGATCGTGCAGAGTCTCGAATCAAGAGCAGGCTGAAAAGCATATACAGCACACTCGGCCAAAACACTTTTTCTCAAATAAGTCTTGGTCAAATCAGGACTATAAATGTTAATGTCTTAGGAGAAGTTGAAAGGCCTGGGACTTATCAAGTGTCATCGTTCACGACAGCCTTCAATGCATTGTACAGTGCTGGAGGCCCAACAGAGAACGGTTCTTTTCGAAATATCGGAATCTATCGGAATGGGTCGGAAATAGCCGTTTTGGATGCTTATAGTTTCTTGATAAAAGGTACTGGGCAGAATATTATGCTTCAGGATCAGGATGTGGTAATGGTGAAACCATATGAAAGAAGAGTGGCTGTAAGAGGAGAGGTAAAACGTCCAGCCTTTTACGAGACTAAAGAAGACGAAACATTAAACGATTTATTACTTTTTGCAGGAGGTTTTACTGGTAACGCTTACAAAAAGAGTGTATCTGTTCGAAGAAACTTAGAGAACAGAAAAACCGTGGTGACAATAACTTCTGAAAATTTTGGAGGAGCTGATATATATGATGGTGACGAGTTAGAAGTGAGCGAGATACAAAATCAGTTTGTCAATCGCATCAGAATTGAGGGAGCAATAAATAATCCCGGTGAGTTTGAGTTGACAGAAGACATGACCTTAGTTCAAGCAATTGAAATGGCAGATGGGTTAAGGGTAGATGCTTTTCTTCAACGTGGTGTTATAATACGACAAAATAATGATCTCACATTGTCAAATATTGCGTTTAACCCAAGCTCGATTATGAAAGGAGAATCTAATGTTCGATTGAAGTCTGAAGATTTAATAAGAATACAATCCATATTTGACTTGAGAGAAGATTATTCTGTCTCGATACAAGGGGAAGTTTTGAGCCCTGGAAAATATCCCTATGTCGAGGGGATGACAGTTGAGGATCTAATTTATTTGGCGAATGGATTTAAAGAAACCGCAGCAAAGTCATTCGTTGAAGTGGCAAGGCGAGTAACAGATGAGGATGGCGATGGAGCAGTTACTGCAAAAATTTTCAATTTTGGAATTAACAAGGATTTAAGAATTGTAAAAGAGGCTGAAGAATTTGTTATTCAACCTTTTGATTTATTGGTAATACGGAGGTCTCCGTATTATGAGAAACAAGCAATTGTAGAAATCGAAGGCGAGGCTCAGTTTCCCGGTAAATATGTATTGGAGAGTAAGAATGAACGTATTTCAGATGTTCTTAAAAGAGCAGGTGGATTGACGAATTATGCGTATACAAAGGGTGCAACACTAATTAGAAGGACAGAGTATTTTGTGACTGGAGAAAATGAAGGAAGCCAAGCTGCTAGAATCAAGAGAGAAGAGTTGAAGTCTCTTTTGGCTAGAGACACACTAGTTGATGAGAGCCAACAATCTTTCAAAACACAAGAATCAATTGGCATTAGATTGGAAGAAATTTTGAAGAATCCTGGTTCCAAATATGATATTATATTGAAGGAAGGTGATATTTTAAGTATTCCTAGAGAGCTTCAGACAGTTAGAGTTAGAGGAGAAGTTCTGTACCCTAGTACAGTAAGGTTTGATAACAGTAGATCTTTTAGGCAATATATTTCTCAGGCTGGTGGTTTTGATGATAGAGCTAAGAAAAGCAAGTCTTATGTGATTTACCCTAATGGTAGTGCTGAGAGAACTAAATCTTTTTTATGGTTTAAAGATTATCCAAAACTAGAACCAGGTGCTGAGGTTGTTATTCCAAGAAAACCAGAGAGAAGAAGGCTTAGCCCGGGAGAAGTAATTAGTCTTGCTACAGGGCTTGGTACATTGGCCGTTATTGTTAATAATTTGACACGATAAGAAGTGGACAGTTTAAAGGATATAATCCAGCGAGTTTATCAAAAGAAAGTAAGCCTTGCTCTCATTGTTGTAATCTTTATTATTGTAGGAATATTATATTCTTTTTTAATTCCAAGAGAATATAAAGTTTCAATGACATTGATTCCAGAGAGTTCTTCAAATTCGAATATAAGTTCTTCTCTATCAGGGTTGGCGTCAATTGCAGGCGTTGAATTAGGAGGGGTTGATAAACAGGTATCTATTAGTCCTGCATTGTATAAAACCATTGCAAATAGCTCTATGTATGCTTTAGCGATGCTTGAAAAAGAATTTACAAAAGCTGGAACATCTCAGAAAGTTACATTAAGAAAATTTTTTGAAGAGAATTATGATTTTGGGTTTTTACCTTCTTGGAGTTACAATAATTCAAAGGATAGCGAAGGATTGGTCTCTTCGAATTCTAGACTGAAAGGTATTGAATACCTTAACAGTGTTGATTATGCTTACATAAACATTATTAGAGATAAAGTTTTTGTAGAAATGGATTGGAAATTGAATTTAGTAACCATTGAAGTTGAATTTCAAGACCCATATATTGCTGCAGAATTAACTGAATATACAAGAGAGTATATAACTCAATACGTTACTAATTATGCCACACAAAAAACAAAAGAACAATTAGGTTATATCGATATTGAATTAAAGAGAATAGGAGAATTATATAAGGAGTCGCAATTTAAACTTGCCCAATATAGGGATGTAAATAAAAATGTATTATCGGCACAAGCATCTATTCTGGAGTCTGAGTTAGCTGCAGATTTTTCGTTGCTTCAAGGAATATATAATGAACTTCGGAGACAACGAGAGAATTTAAATCTGAAGATGAGTCAGCAAACTCCAGTTTTTACAATCCTTGAGCCAGCTAAATTTCCATTGGAAAAAAGTAAACCACAAAGAAAGTTAATTGTAATACTGTTTGCTATTATAGGTGGGTTTGTATCCTTGACTTGGCTGATAATAGTGCCAATTATCATAGGATATAAAAATAAACTTTTTAGTAGCATTGAATGATTGGTAGGAGATTAATTGGTAGTGCCTTTATTAACGCGAACTGGCTTTTACTTGAAAAGGTTTCTCGTTTGCTTTATGGAGTCTTTATTATGGCTTATCTGGCAAGGTATTTAAATCCTAATGATTTCGGGCTATACAATTATATCATTGCGTCTGTTTCATTACTTTCTCCGATTGCTACTTTAGGTGTAGATCAAGTTATTACTCGAGATCTCATTAAAGACCCAAATAAGGCTAATAGTATATTGGGGTCATCAATTTTAATGAAGTTAATTGGTTCAATGATTCTTGTTGTCATTATTTTACTTTGCCTCAAGTTGGGTATATATGACATAGAGGGTGCTGGGAATTACTATTTTGTTATTGTAGCTATTGGATTTGGTATAAATTCGGTTAGTGTATTTGAAGCGTGGTTTGGACATAATTTGACTTCTAAATATGTGGCTATTAGTAAAATAGGAGCTACTTTTTGTGTATCAATTTGCACTATATATTTTATCAAATTCAACTACCCGTTAGTCTACTTCTTCTATCTCTATGCTTTAGAGAGGTTTATATGGGCAATTGGTTACTTCTATTATTATCCAAGAATTTCACAACGGAGCTTATTCAAGCTGAATGTGAATATAGAAACGATTAAAAAATTGTGGTCAGACTCTTGGCCATTATTTTTAGCTGGATTTGCTCATACAGTTCATTTAGATATTGACAGAATAATGCTTGGTCAAATGATAGGAGATACAGCTGTAGGAGTATACTCTGCTGGAACTAGACTTGTTTATGTTTGGGGATTTATAGCTGTGGTAATAAGTAATTCATTGTTTCCTCACTTTGTTAAGATAAGTACTAGTGAAGATTTGTTTTTAAGACAACTTCAAAAGGTTAGTGATGTTTTAGTGTGGGCTTCTGTTTTTGCGGCATTAGTGGTTTCCTTACTGTCCTCATTCATAATTGAGACTTTGTATGGAAGTGAATATAATGATGCTGCACCTATTCTCGCCATTGCTTTTTTTGCTAGTGTTTTCACTTTCTATGGTCAAGTAACTGCGAAGTATGTTTTAATTCATAATTTAAAGAAAGTACCTCTCTGGCGAACTAGTATTTCTGCATGTATAAATGTGGTATTAAATTTTCTGCTAATTCCTCAATATGGCGTAATTGGAGCAGCGATTGCCACATTGGTATCAACTATCTTTCAGGCTTGGATAAGCATGGCCTTATTTAGGTCCACGTATGTAGTTTTTCTTATGTTTATTAAGTCTTTTAATTTGTTCAGGGTTAGACAAAGCTTTAAAGAAGTATTCAATGCACAGGATTAAGGTTCTAATTTTTAATACTATCCAATTCTTTAGATATCCTAAACTTTTGTTTTTAGGTGTACGATTACACCCTGGAGTAAGAATTTATGGAGATGTGTTGATTGGAAGATATACCAATATAAATGGTCCGGCTTATATTTCTTCTGGATCTAATAAATGTATAATCGGAAAATATTGTGCTATTGGTCATAACTTGAGAGTTCGAGGTGATAATCATAATATGAACTACCTTAATTTACACGCTCGATCACAAAATGAATTTGGGTTTGGATATTTTCATGAGAGTAAAGGTAGTGTAGTAATTGGTAACGCAGTTTGGATTGGTGATAATGTGATAATATTACCAGGTGTTAGTATTGGTGATGGGGCCGTAATAGGAGCAGGTTCAGTGGTTACAAAGAATGTGCCTCCTTATTCTGTTGTTGTAGGGGTACCAGCTAAAGTGATTAAACTTCGATTCAATGAATGGATGATTGATGAATTAAACGAGTTGAGATGGTGGGATTGGTCAAATGATAAAATCCTTCAGAATAAGAAATTATTCAGCACAAGTCTTGATGAGATTAACGATTTGGCAGAATTTAGGTCTTTAATTTGCTAGTTTGACTCAACAGATTTTAAAAACTTTGTTTATAAGTTTGGTTGTAATTACCGGATTGAGTGTAGGTATTAACATTACTCTTGTAAAATATGTAACATGGGGAATAGTAATGTTATTTTCTGCTCTTTTTATTTCGAAGATTAAATTGGCAAATTCGAATTTTGATTACAATCTTCTCCTAATTCTTCTTGGTACTTTACTTTTATCTTCAAGTTATTCATCCAATCAGCTTGATGGTTTTCTTGGGGCTCTAATCATCATATCATTTTGCTTATTCTTGTTGATTTATTCATCTGAGCTTGGTTTTTATTGTTTGTCAAGTGAGATTATAAAATTATTGAAAGTGTTAGTTGTGGTGTCTTGGATCGTTTACGTCTTCATTCCAGGCTTTGGGGTTACTGTCCAACCCTACACTGGAGAAACTAGAATGTCTGGATTATTCCATCCTAATACTTTGGCTAAAACTAGCGGGGTATTGGTCCTTTTTATCTTGACTGAAAACAGATTGATGAAAGATTGGCTATATGCTGTCATTTCTTTGTTAGCAATATTATTGAGTGGAGGTAAAACTGCATTAATAGCTTTATTTATTGTTATGGGAATTTATGTTCTCAAGGAAGTAAGGATTGATGTTAGGTTGTGGTTTGGAGCACTTTTACTATCATTTTTTAGCATCTTGATATTATTTCCAGAGATAATAGAGTTCATATTTATACTGCTTTCTAGAAGTGGGAGTATAAGTGAAATTACATCATTAAGTGGTCGTGGCACCTTATGGACATTGTTAGTTCTTGATTTCATAAACAGCCCAATTTTTGGGTATGGGTTCGGGGCTGTAGGAATAATGACAGAGCAGCATGCGTTAAATTATGGCTTTTGGAAACCAGGGCATTCTCATAATACAATATTAGAAGTTGTTTTAAGTGGTGGAGTAATAGCTGGCCTACCCTTAATTATTATTTATTTGAAATATATATATAAATCAGTGACCTTTCAATTAAAGGGCTTTGATTATATAATCGTCTATCTTTTGATATGTGGATTCAGTGCGCCATTAATATCACACAAGCCCGATTTGACGTCATTAATGTTTTTGTGTTTTTTATTGTTAAATGGAAAGAAACAGGAAAATTATGAAAGTGTATCTTGATGAAGATTGTTTATTATTGAACACATGGAATCATTCATACGGAAACAAAATTGCACATTTACTTTATGTCGTGAATTTCTGTGATAAGCATGATTTAGATATGGGTATTTCTGAAAATTCGGTTTTGGATGAATTATTTGAGCTATCAAAATTTAAAACTAAACTCTATCCTAAATCAACAGGTTATAGTGAATCTCTTGGTTTTAAGATTGTTAATATCAGGAGAGTGAATTCTTTTCTAAATAGAGTTTATACGAAATATCCATTCTTGGCAATAAGAAAACAAAAATTAAGAAATAGAGCTTATAAGTATTCTCAACTTCAATTTGAAAAAAGTATTAATTTTTTAGAGAGTAAGGTTAATGACAAAGGTGATTTTAATATTAAGGGACATTTTTTGCACCATCAATTGATGCCTGAAAAATCAGTATTTGATAAATATTTGAAAGTAAAACCAGAATTAATTAAAAAAATTACTGAGAAATATCCTGACCTAAAATCTACTTCAGCTGTTGCTGTTCATTTTAGAAATACAGATTTTGGAATGCATCAAAAATTTCTGTATCCAAAATCTGTAGTGCTTCCTAAGTCATATTATACAAAGGCGATTGCTGAAGTAAAGAAGGCTATTACTAGTCCTATATTTCATTTATTTAGTGATGATCATGATACTATTAAGGAAATTTTTAAGAATGAGGACTTTGTATTACACAAAGGAAGCGCTCCTGAAGACTGGATGAGTATTTTTCTTTCATCAAACGTCATACAAAGTAACTCTTCATTTTGCTGGACCGCTTCTTTATATAATAAAACGCTAAATATACAACCCGCTGGGGGAATGAGTTATAATCATTATGAAGGACACAATACTCCTTATGGATTTATCATGGATCGAAGTAAATTGATTTATAATGACAAATAAGATAGTGTTCCATGTTGGCTATGCGAAATCTGCAAGTACTACGATGCAGACATTTTTGTTCAATAATCATAGTCAAGTGAATTATTTAGGAATATATCCAATAAGCGAGAATACAAATGTAGGCGTTGATAGTTATGATTATGATTCAAGTCAAAATTATATCCACTCTACTTTGCTTCAAAAATTCCAGCACGATTTGGTAGTTTTAGATGATTTGAAATTTGATCGGATAAAAGAATATTATAGAGCCAATTTGCCATCATTATTCTCTCATGAAAAAGTCAATGTTTTTAGTAATGAAAGAATGACTTCTACTTTTTTTGCTTTTCCCAGCTTGTTCTCTAAAATCGAAAGATTAGTGTCGACGATCTCAAAAGATATCAAAGTCGTATTTATCTTAAGAAATCAATATTCTCTTATAGAATCGCAATTTAGAGATCAACCATATGACCCACGTTCATTAGAGATAGGGAAGCCAGTTTCGTTTAATAAGTGGGTTAAGACTTGTCTTGATATTAATGATGTATACTTCCTAAATTCTTTGGATTATCAAAAGGTAATTCACTATTATGAAGATATTATCGGGAAAAGTAATGTTGGTGTGTTCTTATTTGAAGAGTTAATACATAATCCTGAATCATTTGCTTCAGGGCTAGCTAAATTTATTGATATTGATCAAAGAGAGTGCATGTCATTGTTGAAAAATAGTCACACTAATAAATCTGTATCCGCAGGTTTTTCTCGTTTGAGAAAGATTAAAAGGAAAGTCTTTGGTGATACTAATTTGGATAGAATCACCAATTCGAGATTTGGAATGTTGTTAAAAACAAGTTTTAAGAAAGGCTCAAAAGTGAAATTAGTTTGGGAGCCTAATTTACAAGAACGGGTTGGGGATATTTATAAAGCTGGAAATAGATTTCTCAGTGAAGACAGAAAACTGAATTTGGAGCAATATAATTACCCACTTTAAAATCTATATGAAGGTTTGTATTTACTTGGATAACAGTCTAATTCCTGAGGTAGATATTTCAAGGCCAGAGTTAGGAAATCCCGGAATAGGAGGCACCCCGTTTTTGATGGCTACATTGCCATATTATTTGCAAAATAGTGTAAGTAATTATTCCTATGTGATATTAGCTCATAATGTTGAAGGACTTCCGGTTTCAGCTAATCCAATAAAGGTGACTGATATCGTCGATGCTGTTGATAGAGCTGAGGAAATCGGTGCGGATTTTTTTATTTATCGGCCTATTACTAGTCATATAATTGATGGTTTCTATAATTCCATTAAAGGAAGTAAATTAAATGTCATCGTGTGGGCTCATAATTCTCCGGATCATAAAAGCCTTGACTTAATTGCAAAATCTAGAGAAATTAAAGCTTATGTATGTGTCTCGAAAGAACAGCAACATGAATTATTAGATGACCCTGTTTATGCTAAATCATTGACTATTTATAACGGATTTGATGAGTCAAATTTTATTCCTATTGAGCCTAATGATCGCAATTTTGATACAGTTGTTTACTTAGGGAGTTTGGTAGAAGCGAAGGGCTTTCACAAGGTGGCTGAGATGTGGCATCATATGATGAAGCTAAATACATCTCTAAAGCTCCTTGTCATAGGTAGTGCGAAGGTTTATAATAGAAGTGCTCAGTTGGGAAAATGGGGTGTTGCTGATGAGAAGTATGAAAGGAAATTCAGGAAATTTATTGAAGATGAAAATGGTAATCCACATCCTTCAGTGACCTTTCTAGGTTTAATGGGGGTAGAGAAGAAGGAAGTTATGTCGCATGCGGGGTTGGGCATAGTTAATCCGACAGGTAAAAGCGAAAATTGTCCAGGTAGTGCGATTGAGTTTCAAGCTCTTAAAATTCCTGTAATTTCAGGGCCATATAGAGGGTTATACGATACAGTTGAGGATAAAAAGACGGGGTTACTGATCAAATCTTCTTCCAGGATGGCTCAAGAAATAAATAGTTTACTTTCAAATATTGAACTTAATCTACAGTTTGGTAACAATGCCCGAGAGTTTGTAAAACAAAAGTTTGACTACAATAAGATTGCAGGTCAGTGGATTGAGCTATTTAATAGAATAGGCTCAGGTAAAAGGATTAAAAGTGATCCAATTTTATCCAATCATCAAAATTTGGCAAATAATTTAAAGCCATTGAGGATGGTTTTAGGTTTAGTTAAATTTATATTTCCTCCCTTCCGAATTGTGCCTTCAATAATTAGAATTAAAAGTATGTTTAAAAGTTGGGTACAGAGAATTAAAACTCATTTACTAAAATGAAACTGTTAATCGTTCAGAGGATATATTCAGGTTATAGAGAATTTCTTTTCAATTCGTTAGCAAAACAGTTTGATTTAAAACTCTTCCATGGAAAGAACAAAAGTGGAATAGAGCAAATACAAAGTAGTTATTCTGTGCCAATTTCCGTAATAAAATATGGAAAGGGGGAGAATCATGTATATCTAAGAACTATCAAAAAAATGATTTCTCTATCGCCTGATGTAATTATACATGAGTTTGGAATAGGGATATTGTCAGTTTGGCCAATGTTATTTGTGTCGAAAATATTGAGAATCCCATTTATTTTTTGGGGTCATTGCTATAATAAAAATAAGGGGTTCCATCCTGAAAAACGCCAAGCAGATAAGATTAGGCTATTTCTTTTAAGAAGAAGTGATGCCATATTGGTTTACACGAAGGAGAATGGAGATCTTTTTAAAGATCATATCAATCCTGAAAAGATTTTCATAGCCCAAAATACGTTGGACATAAATCGATTAGTGGCGATCAGGGATGATCTAATCAAGAATGAAGTTGGTATAACACATGATAGGTTTGAGTTAACTTTTGTGGGTAGATTACTTCAGGATAAGGGGGTTGAGCTTTTAATAGATTTGTACTTGAAATTGCCTCTTGAATTAAAGGGAAATTGTGTTATTAATATTGTTGGTAATGGAGAAATGATGCCATTTTTGAAAGAACGTGTGCATTCATTAGGTCTAGACCAATCATTTATTTTTCATGGAGCCATTCATGATGACTATATACTTGGAGAGATTCTACTTAGAAGTAAGCTTTTGATTAATCCTGGCTATTTAGGATTATCTGTTGTTCATGCGTTTTGTTTTGATTGCCCCGTTGTATCATTTGAGCAAGGTGTAAATGGGCCATATCATAGTCCTGAAGTTGCTTATGTGCAGAATATGAAAACAGGTTATTTGGCTAAGACTGGTAGTTTAGGTGATATGGCTAGGTTCCTGAAAGACTTTTACACAAATATATCTTTACAGGAAGAAATGAAGAAATCTATTAGGCAGTTTGTGAATGTAAATTTATCTAATTCAGCAATGCAGCAAGGCTTTTTGGATGCAATTAAATATGTAGAAAGGTGAGAATTTTACAGGTTCACAACTATTATAAATTCGCTGGTGGGGAGGATGTTGTTGTCGAGGCTGAAAAAGAAATGCTATCAGATTATGGTCATACTGTTTTTCAATACACCAAGAATAACAGGGAAATAAAGTCCATTTGGGATAAAGTAAAACTTCTGCTTTTTAGTCATTACTCGAATGCTTCTTACAGGGAGTTTTTTCAAGTTTTGCGTGATTTTGAACCTGATATTGTCCACGTTCATAACATATTTCCTTTAATAACCCCTTCAATTTTTAAGGCTTGCAAAAAATTGAATATTCCTGTCGTCATGACATTGCACAACTATAGGATTTTTGATCCGAGTGCTTATTTATTGAAAAGGGGGAAGCTATATGATGAAATTCTTTACAAAAGTGCATTAAGATCTATATTTTATAAGCCGTATAGAAATTCCTACTTGCAATCTGCAGTATTGGCATTTAATATTGAATTTCACAAGATGCGAGATACTTGGAATAAAGATGTTGATGTTTTTATTGCATTAACTGAATTTTCTAGAAGAAAATTTATTGAGGGAGGTATAGATTCAAGCAAGATATTTGTTAAACCGAATTTTTGTAGAGAAGAAAAAGTAGACTTATTTGAATCGAGGAATCCTGGAAACTATTTTCTATTTGTTGGTAGGCTTAGTGAGGAAAAAGGGGTGTTGAATTTACTTAAAACATGGGATGCAATATCCGATTTTAAGCTTGTAATCATTGGAGATGGTCCTTTAAAAAGTGAAGTTGAAAGTTGCCAAAACGAGAGTATAGTTTATTTAGGTAAGAAGAAGCATGATGAGGTACTAGAATATATTAAAGATGCCAAAGCTTTAATATTTCCATCAGAATGGTATGAAACTTTTGGTATGGTATTAATTGAAGCTCTGTCAATAGGCACTCCTGTTATTGTCGCCAATATTGGAAGTCAGAAAGAAATAATTAGGAACAATTATACAGGGTTGCATTACAAGGCAGGTGATTCTGAAAGTTTGAAAAGAGCTGTTTACCATCTATATTCCGATGACACAATGAGGCATGAGATGTCGGAAAATGCGAAGAAGGAATATTCAGAGAAATATACTGTGGGGGTAAACGTTAAAACATTAATGTCTATTTATGAATTTGCGCTTACAAGGAATACGGAGTAGTAACATATTTGGGTTGAAATTTTACTCGGATTCCTACGATGAATATTTAAAACTTTCATTGAAAAGTGAAAAAGGGTATTCTTGTTTTTGTAATTCGCACATGCTTTATGAGTACATGAAAAGAGAGGGCTTTAATGATGTTTTGAATGGAGCTGACTTCATATTGCCAGATGGAATGCCTCTATTGTACAGTATTAAGCTTTTTAATAATAAAAAAGCGGAGCGAATTGCAGGTAATGATGTTGTTTTTAGTTTAGTTAATTTGGCTTCTTCTAAGAGTTTGAGAATGTTCTGGATAGGGGGTGATGATGAAGTTTTGTCTAAGATTTCTCAAAAACTAACTACTCAAGGTGTTATTCATCAGGTATATTCTCCTCCTTTTTTACCTATTGAGGAATTTAACTTTGATGAGCAAGAGCAAATAATCAAGCAGTTTCAGCCTGATATTATTCTGGTTGGTTTAGGCTGTCCTAAGCAGGAAATATGGATGCATACTATGAATAGAAGAATTTCTGCCCATATGTATGGGGTTGGGGGTGCTTTTTTATTATATGCTGGAGTTGACAGACGTGCACCTAAATGGATGAGAGATATAGCCTTAGAGTGGGTTTATAGATTTGCATTGGAGCCAAGACGTCTATTTAAGAGATATTTTGTAACAAATACTTACTTTTGTTATTTGTTTGTCAGGGAGTTTTTAAAGAGGAGAATATAAAGAAATGAAAAAAGCACTTATTACGGGTATAACTGGTCAGGATGGAGCTTATTTAAGTGAGTTGCTCTTAGAAAAAGGATACGAAGTACATGGAATAAAGAGAAGATCTTCTCTTTTTAATACCGATAGAATTGATCATTTATATCAAGATCCTCATAAGGAAGGTACAAAAATGCTTTTACATTATGGAGATTTAACAGATTCCATGAACATTACTCGATTGATTCAGGAGATACAACCAGATGAGATTTATAATCTTGGTGCAATGTCTCATGTTAGAGTAAGCTTCGACACCCCAGAGTATGTGGCTAACGTGGATGGGATAGGGACTTTGCGTTTATTAGAAGCTGTTAGATTACTTGGACTAACTAAGAAGACTCGAATTTATCAGGCTTCTACCTCTGAGTTATATGGTCTGGTTCAAGAAGTTCCACAAAGAGAGACAACACCATTCTACCCTAGATCGCCCTATGCAGTGGCGAAGATGTATGGATACTGGATAACTGTTAATTATCGTGAAGCATATAATATGTACGCGTGTAATGGTATACTTTTTAATCATGAATCTCCACTAAGAGGCGAGACTTTTGTAACCAGAAAAATTACCAGAGCAGTAGCGAAGATGGCACTAGGGCTCCAGGAGGTAGTATATATGGGTAATTTGGATTCAAAACGTGATTGGGGTCATGCAAAGGATTATGTTAAGGGAATGTGGTTAATGCTGCAGCAGGATAAACCGGAAGACTTTGTATTAGCGACAGGAGAAACTACAACCATTCGTGATTTCATTCGTATGGCTTTTGAACACATTGGAGTAGAATTGGAATTCAAGGGTAGTGGAGTTGAAGAACAAGGTTTGGTAAGTAAAATTCACAATTCAGAAGTTAAGTTGAAAGAAGGTCAGGTAGTTGTTAAAATTGATCCTAAATATTTCAGGCCTACCGAGGTTGATTTGTTAATAGGAGATCCCACGAAAGCCAAAAATAAAATGGGTTGGCAGCCTGAGTATGATTTAAAAGCACTGGTTACTGAAATGATGGATTCTGATTTAAAATTATTTGAGAAGGACAGATATCTTTTGGATGGTGGACATCAAATACTCAATCAGGCAGAATAAATGAATAGGAGAGATAAAATTTATATTGCAGGCCATAGAGGAATGGTAGGCTCTGCTATTGTTCGTAAGTTGCGAAGTGAGGGTTTTGATAATCTGATCTTTAGAACATCCTCTGAGTTAGATTTAACCAATCAATTAGCTGTTGCCAATTTTTTTGAAGAAGAAAAACCTGATTATGTTTTTTTAGCTGCTGCTAAGGTTGGTGGTATAAATGCTAATAACATATATAGAGGGCAATTTTTATATGAGAATTTGATTATTGAATCAAATGTCATTCATCATTCATATTTGAATAAGGTTAAGAAATTGCTGTTTTTAGGTAGCTCATGCATTTATCCAAAGTTTGCTGATCAGCCAATTAAGGAGAGTTCTTTATTAACAGGTTTGTTAGAGCCAACAAATGAACCATATGCTATTGCAAAAATAGCTGGGATAAAATTATGTGAAACATATCGTGATCAGTATGGAGTTGATTTTATCAGTGCCATGCCAACAAATCTGTATGGACCAAATGATAACTATGATTTGAATAACTCTCATGTATTACCGGCATTAATCAGGAAGTTCCATACGGCAAAAGTAAATGGAGAAAGCGAAGTTGAAATTTGGGGCACAGGGAGTCCGTTGCGTGAGTTTCTACATGTTGATGATTTGGCCGAGGCTTGCTATTTCCTAATGGAAAACTATTCTAGTGGAGAAACTATCAATGTTGGCTATGGAAGTGATTTAAGTATAAAAGCTTTAACTGAATTAATTAAAGATGTTATCGGCTTTGAGGGAGAGCTAACTTTTAATGCTAGTAAGCCGGATGGGACTCCTCGCAAAATAATGTCAAGTGAGCGAATTAATAGCTTGGGTTGGGGGCCTAAAATTACTCTAGAGGAAGGAATTAGGGATGTTTATAAAAATGTTGATAAATCTAATTGGTAAGATTATTTGGTATGAATTTGATAATAACATAGTTAAGCGTATGCCAAGCCACTATCGGTATAGTCAATATTTTCCAGCACTTTTCCTAGTAGCTGACCTTCTATGTCTTAATTTAGGGGTATTCATAGCAAATTATGATCGATTTGGTGAACTTATATATACCAATGAGTCATACCTAAGTTTGCAAATTGCCTTAAATATCATTTGGCTAGTGATATTCTTCAGTGCAAAATTGCATGAAATAAGTAGAGAAGATCGATTAATAGATCACTTGAACAAGGTTCTTACTGCATTAGTGATCAATCTTTCTGTGGTTTTTGCTCTTTGGTTCATAGCCAAACCATTTTACTATTCAAGACAACACTTGTTCGTCACCTATCTTGGATTTACACTTCTGCTTATAGTATGGAGAACAATTTGGCATTATTTTATTCGATATTATCGCACAAAAGGTTTTAATATACGAAATGTCGTGATTGTTGGATATGGAGAATTAGGTCTAGAGCTGGAGAAATATTTCAAAATCAATCCAGGAATAGGTTACAAGTTTTTAGGATACTTTGACAATAAACAAGAAGATGTTGAGCGAAAATACTTGGGTGGGGTTGGAGATTTAAAAGAATATTCCGCTAACAATCCTGTCGATATCATCTTTTGTTGTTTACCAAGAATATTCGAAAATGAAATCAAGGACCTTATTGATTATGCTGAAAACAATCTTATAAAGATCAAGATCATTTCTCAATTTAGTCGTTTGGGTAATAGGAATCTGACAATCCAAAGGTATGGAGGTCTACCGGTTATTAACGTTAGCGCAATCCCATTGGATAGTCAAGCGAATCAATTTATCAAACGTGTGTTTGATGTGATCTTTGCCTCGCTAGTTTTTATTTTTATTTTCTCATGGTTAATTCCCATAGTTGGACTACTTATAAAGTTGGAATCTCCGGGGCCAATTTTCTTTAAGCAATACAGGAATGGTCGGGATAACCATCCGTTTCTTTGCTGGAAATTTAGGACTATGGTTGTCAATAAAGAATCCGATAGTAGACAAGCAACCAAGAATGACCCTAGAATTACTAAAATAGGGGCCATACTCAGAAAAACTAGTATTGACGAAATTCCACAATTTGTTAATGTGTTTTTGGGAGACATGTCTGTAGTTGGCCCAAGGCCACATCCAATAAAATTGAACGAAAAATTTCAGCCTCAAATTGACCGATTTATACAAAGACATGCAGTTAAACCTGGGATTACTGGATTAGCACAAGCAAAAGGTTTTAGAGGAGAAACTGCAGTGTTTTCAGATATGAGTGGGAGAGTTCGCTTAGATCGTTTTTATGTGAAGAACTGGTCATTAATTCTAGATTTCAAAATCATTGTATTAACTGTTGTTTCGATTATCAAGGGAAGTGAAAACGCCTATTGATTAGTTTTTATTAAGCTTGACTAAATCTTGATAAAAAATTCGACCTCCCTCAATTATCAGAAGAATAAATGGCAATCCGAAGAGATTTTTGAATAGGTCTCTAAAGAATCTTGCCAATTCTGGAAATCCACATGTAAGGAATAATACCCAAAGCAGAACTAAGCTGACTATTAATGCTGTAAGACCTATCATTAAGTAATTCCTCACTTTCAGGTTATTCTTGAAAAGAAGATAAATGAAAACTATGTGAAGAAGGAAATATGTAGGATAGTATATAAGCCAACCCAAAGTTTGTTGTCTTTGCTCTTCCATTTCAGCTTGTTTTCTTAATGCCTCAAAAAAACTGTTATTTCCAATACCAAACAGACTTGCGGTAGAATCTAATAATGAGGCGTAAAACCTCAAAACCCAAATCTTTAATGTGCCATAAATAACAATTAAAAACAATATAATCCCAGCAAATACGCGATGATACTTCTTAAGCATGGCTCACTTTTTTTCCGATACTTGAGTATCTATTCAGCCAAAATCGCCACATTAGGAATATAATCAGGTAAACAAAAAATACATACGTGTATTTGTGATTAAAGTCAAAGGTCTCTTGGAAATACTTATAATTTAGAGCCAAGATTATTTCCCTAATTACATTGATCAGAAAAACAATTGCTGAGCCAAAAGGGATAATGATTAACTTATATTTCCAAGGCCCTGGAAAACACAGAAGAAAGCCTATGAAAAGAGCCATTAACTCAAGTCCATTGCATGGGTCTGCAACAAGCACCACAGGTTGTCCATCTATATAGATATACCTAGCTGATTCTCCACTTTCTTTGTCTTTCCAACCATGGGTTGTGTCATAACCGATCCAGGTGAGTCCCACCCTTGTACCTTGAACAACCTTGGTGGTCAACCACTTATTAGCCCTTCCGTCTGGTTTTATAAATCCATGGTACACGATCATCCAACCAACCAAGAGAATTACTGCTCTTATTGCGAATGACTTCAGTATTGATTGGACGTTATTGTTACCCATAAGCAGGTAAAATTAATTCATTTTCACAAGAGAAAAACATCAAAATAGTCTAACAAAGTATAAGATTTGTACAATAAAAGAGTAAATTTATGCTTCCATCCAGCTAATCGGCATATTTAACGAAAAACGAATACCAAATTATACTCAGGTAATTAGTTTTGCTGCATCAACGTCCTCTTTATGCAAATAGTACTAGCTGTATTATCATCATTCGTAGTTACTTTCATTGTTTTGCCAATAATCATAAAGGTGAGTCGGTCGATAGATTTACTGGATAATCCTGACAAGAGAAAAATACATTCAATTAGTACTCCATCGTTAGGCGGCCTTGCCGTTTTTCTAGGGTTTTGTTTGTCGGTAATGATAACTGTACCACTTGCTGATCTTATAGCCATCAAATTCTTTTTATTCGGAATAATCATCATGGTAATTCTGGGTATACGAGATGATGTGGCTAATATGACTGCTAAACACAAGCTGGCTATCCAGATATTTTCTGCTTTAATGGTTGTCTATTTTTCAGATATTAGGCTAGAAGGGTTTTATGGGATTCTAGGAATCTATGATATGCCACTATGGTTTGATATTCCATTCTCCGTTTTTGTAATTGTAGCATTAACCAATTCCTTTAACCTTATTGATGGGATCGATGGGTTGGCTGGTTCTGTTGGTATACTAATTCTAGGATTTCTTGGATGGGCGTTCTTAGCTGTTGGTGAACTTGCCTACGCTGTAGTATGTATCTCTTTGGTAGGTGCTCTATTTGCGTTTTTGTTTTACAATTGGTTTCCTTCAAAGGTATTTATGGGTGATACAGGATCCCTTTCAATGGGCTTTGTGATTTCCAGTATGACCATTCACTTTATCAACCTTGCTGAAGGTGGAGGTTTTGAGTTACCTATCGACTCTTCAGTGGGAGTTGGTATGTCATTATTGATTCTTCCAATTTATGATACTTTGCGGGTATTCACTATTCGATTCATTAACGGTAAGAATCCGCTTGATCCAGATCGAAATCATTTACATCACGGATTATTAAAGCTTGGAATGAATCATGCACAGGCTACACTAACACTCCTATCGTTTAATGCCATAATTCTTGCAATTGCCTTATTGTTGAGTGTGGTATTGCAGAATGGTGAACTCATCTTGACGATCACTTCCATTATTGCACTGGTGACTATGGTATTCGAATATAAGCTCAGTAAGTTGAAGTATTTGAAGAAGACTGTTTCCAGAGATCGCAATCTTTATATCTCAAAATCTGCTTAATCTTTACTGCTTTATTATTTTTGCCAATCATCGTCAATATTGACGCATGTGTAATGGGAATATCATGATTGATAAGATAGAGCAGTATATAAGTGAGATAGAGAAAGCAACAGCCAAATCTAAGGATGAATTAGAACAATTTCGATTGAAGTTCATCAGTCGAAAAGGAGTAATGGCAGAGTTGTTTGACTCATTTAAGACAATACCTAATGACCAAAAGAAGGAATTGGGGGCGAAGTTGAATGTTTTAAAAGAAAAAGCTCAAGAACAATTTCAATCATTGATAGATGAGGTAAACAATGCGAGTTCCTCAGAAGAGTCTTCTTCCATTGATGTCTCATTACCTTCTTTCATTAATGAGGGTAGCATTCACCCGCTAACAAAGACCAGAAACAGGATCATTCAGATTTTCGAACGTCAAGGNTTCAGTGTAGCAGATGGTCCNGAGATCGAAGATGATTTTCACAATTTTACTGCCCTTAATTTTCCGGAGAATCACCCNGCTAGGGAGATGCAGGATACTTACTTCATTACAAAGAATCCAGACACTTTATTANGAACACATACTTCAAACGTGCAGATTCGATTGATGGAGCANGGNAAGCCTCCNTTTAGATCNATNATGCCAGGAAGGGTATATCGCAATGAAGCNATTTCTGCTAGNGCNCANTGNTTCTTTAATCANGTAGAGGGACTNTATGTNNATAANGCNGTNTCNTTCAAAGACTTNAAGCAAACNCTNTATCANTTCTCNAAGGAGATGTTTGGTAAGGATACTCAGATANGATTCAGACCNTCNTANTTCCCATTTACTGANCCAAGTGCNGAAATNGATATTAGTTGCTTTATCTGTAAAGGAGATGGATGTAAAATCTGTAAACACACTGGCTGGGTAGAGATTGGAGGTTCAGGAATGGTGGATCCTAATGTTCTAGAAGCTTGTGGAATCGATTCTAAAGAATACAGTGGTTTCGCATTCGGTATGGGGATCGAGCGGATTACAATGCTGAAATATCAAATAGATGATATTCGATTGTTCTCAGAAAATGATATGAGATTCCTGAAACAGTTCTAAAGTAAAAGAGCCTTCTTAAAGAAGGCTCTCAATTATTATTTCCTCTGTTTTTCCTTCCGCTTCTGCTTTGAAGTTTCTGACAATTCTATGTCTTAGAATTGGTTTAGCTATCTCTTTAACGTCCTCGATATCTGGAGAGAACTTTCCTTTTAAAAGAGAATTACACTTAGCAGCTAGTACTAAGAACTGACTAGCTCTTGGTCCTGCACCCCATTCAAGGTATTCATTTGATTGTTCGGAAGCATGTTCCGTGAAAGGTCTGGTTTTGTGTACTAGCTTCACAATGTATTCAAAGACATTGTCAGGGACAGGTACTTTCCTAACCAGGGATTGGTATTTCAGGATTTCTTCTTTAGAAATGATCTCTTCAACCGATATATCATTACCAGAAGTGGTTTGCTTGATTATATTCAGCTCCTCTTCTAATGAAGGATATTCCAATTTAATCATGAACATAAATCGGTCTAGCTGTGCTTCAGGCAATGGATAAGTTCCTTCTTGTTCGATTGGGTTCTGAGTTGCTAATACAAAGAACGGCTTATCCAATTGATAGTTCTTACCTCCAGTAGTCACAGAGCCCTCTTGCATTGCTTCTAAGAGAGCTGATTGCGTCTTTGGAGGGGTTCGGTTAATCTCATCTGCCAGAATTACATTGGCAAATATTGGTCCTTTGATGAATCTGAAATTTCTATCTTGATCCAATGTTTCTGCTCCAAGTACATCGGAAGGCATTAAATCGGGAGTGAACTGAATCCGGTTGAAGTCAAGTCCAAGCGCCTTGGTCATGGTATGCACNAGCAAGGTTTTAGCAAGTCCTGGAACTCCTACCAACAGGGCATGACCACCACAAAAAATTGAGGTAATAAGTAGTTTGACAGTTTCTTTTTGTCCAACTACTACTTTGCTTATTTCACTTTCAAGTTTATTGTAAGCTGCACTAAGTTCCTTAGCTACTTCTACTTCATTCTCAATTTCAGCCATTCCTAAGTTATTGCTCTAGAAGATTACAGTTATCAAATTCTGGATCGATCTCAATATAAACGTTACCTCTCGCTTCTTCAAACCACTCAGATAATATCTTGTTTTGCTTGTTGTTCAAGGTAGCTGTTGCAATTTTTTGGTAATCGTCTTTTAAGTTAGCAAGGTGCGGAGGCATCCGCTTTTTGTAATAAAGAATACGGTATGCCTTGGAGCCATCTGCCTGCTGGAATTCCAATGGCTTGGTCATAGTGCCAACGGTCATAGTATCCAATGTAAAGAAAATGGTCGGATCCAGCTGTTCAACTGAAACTCTGTTGGATTCATTCTGATCGAGGAAGTATCCTCCATTGGTGGATGTTAATTGGTCATCTGAATATTCTTTAGCCGCTTTCTCAAAGTCAATGCTGTCCATAAGAATTGCACCTCTCAAGCTGTCCAGATAAACTTCTGCTTTTGCGATATCTTCCTGAGAAGGCTTNGGACTGATTAGAATATGTCTTGATTTGAAAGTATTTCNTCTTTTTTGCTGCAGCTCGATCAGGTGATATCCAAATTGAGTCTCAACTGGCATAGAAAGTTCTCCTTCTTTAAGAGTCATCGCAGTTGCTTCAAACTCTGGTGCCAAATCACCTCTTTTGTAGAACGGAAGTTCACCACCTCTGGATGCAGAGCCAGGGTCTTCTGAATACTGCTGAGCAAGAGCAGCAAATGATTCACCATTGAGAATTCTATCTCTGAGTCTATACATCAATTGTTTGACGTCATCTTTTTGTTTCTTTCCGGCCTTCGGGGCGATGACAATTTGCCCAACGGTCACTTCTGTAGAAAAGAATGGCAAACTATCCTGCGGGATATTATTGAAGAACTTTTTCACTTCTGATGGAGAGACTTTCAAGTCAGAGATGATTGTTTCCTGCATTCTTTGGATGATCATTTGTTCCTTAATGTCATCAAAGATTTCACTTTGAATTTGCTCTAAGGATTTACCATAGTACTTNTCTACTTCCTCTTCTCCACCTATTTGTGAAATCATATAATCCATCCGTCTGGATAGGTTACCCTGAACTTCGATATCGGACACTTCTACAGAATCAATTTCAGCCTTAGCGACCAACATTTTATTCACCACAAGTTGCTCGAGAATCTGACATTTTGCATTTGGTCCTCTAAACTGACCCTTAGACATGAACTCTAAGTAGGCTCTCTCCAGATCAGATTTAAGTACAATGTAATTATCAATCTTGGCGATGATTTTATCAACCACCACATCCTGAGAGTAACTCTGAATACTTATCAGAAGTACTAGACTAGTTATTATAAATCTCAAATTCTTTATTCCTTTCTGCTTGCTCATAAATCGTTTCTTCTAACTCCTTCTTCAGTGCAATTTTTCTTTTGTTGATGATGATATTTTCAATATCCTCTTTAATAAACTCTAACGGTGATATTTCCTCTGAAATTTTATAATCGAATATTTTTAAAAAGTAGATGTATTCAGAATCTGACGTTTCTGAATAGGTGTTCTTGGTCAGAAATTGCTTCTTATCCTGTAATGTTTCTAGTGGCGTTCCATATATCAGTTCATCAAAGATCACCCAGGTAGAGTCTTCCACATAAGATTTGGATGAGAATTGAGTGATGTATGAGTAAAGATCCTCCTGGTTGCCATCAGGATAAGCTCTGAAGTTTCTCCTAAACTGATTCAGGTTAGGAGCAGTTTTTGGAGTTTGAACAAACATACATTTGATAATATTTTGCTTTAGTAGGAAATTATCAGATTTGTCCTGATAATATTTATNTATGTCCTCCGTGCTTACTTGTCTATTTAGGTTTTTATCAATGTATTGTTTTTCAAAGGAATGAACGATCAGCGCATACCTGTAGTCGAGAACCTTACGCTCAATTTCTGCTTCGTTGTAGTCAATCGCTTCGGAAGATTTAGCAATCATCAATTGCTTTTTGATCCAGTCCTCCACATATTTTTCAGAAAGCTTGGAGCTGTCTGTTGATGAGATGTTTTTCGGAACCAACCCCTGAAGATCAGATGGATATAAATAACTCTCTCTAACCTTGGCAATAGGTTGTTCGGTAGTAATCTCTTTAGGTTTGAAAAACTCACAGGCAGATAAGACTATGAGTATGGCAATCCACCAATACCTCATTTTCCTAGATTTTTTGTCAATCTGCAAATATTGTAATTCTTCTCGGTTGAGAACTCTATTTTATCCATAATTCTCTTCACAAGGATCAGTCCGACACCTCCTTTTCTTCCAGAGGAAACGATATCACTCATAGAAGGCTCCTGATAATTGCTCATGTCGAAACTTATTCCTTTATCCTTTATTGTAAACTGAATTTGTTCTGTTCCAATTAAATCGATGATTACGTCAATTTTATGACTTGGATTACACTTGTTGGAATGAATGATTAAATTAGCACACACCTCATCTACAGCTAAAACCAATTTATGAAGCTCTACCTCACTTAAGTTGGTAGTCACCAGCTGATTCGCCACAAAGTGTCGAATCTTTAGCAGATTGGATTTGCTACACGATATGGTGAGTTTATGCTTCATTAATCGCCTTAATGGCTTCTTCTTTGTTTTCCTTAATATTCATTAAATGCTGTAATCCAAGGATTTCAAATACCTCGAGAACTTTCTCCTTCAAGCCGAAGATGATCAACTGGATATTTTGTTGTTTAAGTTGCTCTAGATAGGAAATAAATACTCCTAGTCCTGCAGAGGAGATGTACTCAAGTTGCTCCAAATCAATTAAGATTTTTCCCGTATTTTCAGAGGCTTCTTTTAAGGCAGTGTCCAGCTCAATAGAAGAACTAGCATCTATTTCTCCATTCACCTGAATCAAGTGATAATCTTCTTGTGCTATTGTGTCTATTTTGACCATATTTCTATCTGAATCGGACTATAGCCAGGCTATAATCGTCATCAAGTTTATTACCATTTAAAAAACTCATTAGATCATCAATAACACCATCTTTTACATCTTCCAATGGTTTATTGATATGTTTTAGCAGCGAGGGTTCTAAGCCTTCCAATCCAAATTGTTGGTTATCGTCATTTTTTGCTTCAACTATACCATCAGTATAGAGAAAGAGCATATCGCCAGGCTCGTAAGCGATTGTATTCTCTTCAACGTATTGGTCGTATTCTGAGTTTCTTAGAATTCCCAAACCAAGTCCATTATTCTCTAAATGGCAGAATTCTTTGGATGAAGCAGAATAAAATAACGCTGGGCAATGTCCCGCACGTACATAATCCATTACTCCTTTTCTTGTATCGATTCGGAAATACATTGCTGTAATGAATGAAGATCGTTCCAGGCATCTACTCATCGCCGAATTGGCTTGTTTAATAAACTCAGATGGAGATTCATCCTTCTGAGCGAGACTGTGGAAAATACCCCTCATTTGAGCCATGTTGAATGCCGCAGAAGTGCCTTTTCCCGAGACGTCACCAATAATTAGGTTGAAAACATCTTTTGTCGGCTCTAAAACATCATAATAATCTCCACCAACTTCATCAGCAGCCATACTGTATCCGAGAATTTCGAAGCACTCATTATGACTCATTTCATCTGGTAAGAGGCTTTTCTGGACGCTTTTAGCAATCTTGAGCTCTTCTTTGTACCGTTCAGTTTCTATTGCCTCTTTGATCAAGTGGAAGTTTTCAAGTGAAATTCCCGCCTGATTGACGAAAGTGGAAATGATGTCCACCATTTCTCTATTGAATGCTTCTCCAACTTCCTGAAGCAATACCAACACCCCAATTTGGTTGTTTTGGATCATGACCGGTACGGCAATGATCGATTTATAATCAGGATGGTTAAGTGAACCAATCACTTTGTTGGCAGAATATTCTCCATTAAAGCGATAATTCAAAATGTCTTTTAAATACTCCTGTCGCACAGAGTCCTTGATGTCCTGTGCGGTAGGGTCGGTTAATCCTCTCGTGATTAATGAGGTCTCTTCATCTTTGATTTCCAACCACGCAGCATCGGCAAACACTGCACTCATGGAGCTCTCCAAAAGTATATCGTAAGTCTGCTCGGCGTTATTTCCAGCTGGGATTGATTGACTGAGTTTTTGAAAATCTATAGCCTCTTGTAGCTTTCGCTCAAATACACTGGATGTAGGTAGGTTAAACAGTGTTACAAGAACAGAAATGGCTGCATAAAGAATGATGAAGACAAACAGCGAAACCATGAACACTCTGTCCAACAAGTCAGTACTCAAGACCCCTGTTTCTGTAAAATTCAGCAGGTTGATGAGGAAGTGATAAACATAGATACCTGAAAGCAGGATGAATAAGATACTCTTCCACTTTTGCTTGAAATTTAGATAGGCAATCCACTTGAGATTGAAGGATAATACCAAAGCAAAAATGCATAGAAAGATGAGCGCGGTATTGAAATTGATACTCATCAGTTTGTATCCAAACCAATCAAATAGCAAACTAGCAAAGAGTGAATATTCGAAGATGGTCCAAAGCTGAATGAGGCTTTTGGTCTTTTGGTAAAGGATCAATCGCTTCCAAACAACAAATGTTGATACCAGATAGATGACAACTAATCCAATCAGGATATTGTAAAGGAAATTGATCGTTAAGGCATTTTCTGTAATAGTGCTATTCCGGAATACGTAGAAAAAGCTTCTAATCAGCAAAGAGCCGATGGTAGTCACCAATCCGGTGATGAATACTCGCCACAGTAGATCAATGAAGTTGACACTGTCAGCCTTAGTAATCGTGTATCTGTAAAAGAATAAGGTGGATACAATTAAGGTTGTCAGGAAGATCTGAGGCAAAACCTCAGATAGGTTCACATTGAGCTCATACTTCTCTACAAATAGGAGGTACAAATCAAAAAATGTGAATAGCAGCCAGGAGAGTATTCCTGCCAGCAGACTTAGCCTTATTTTGAGTTTATTGGTTAGCATTCAGATCGATACAAAAATACGGGCTTCCTGCTAATAAAAAAGCCATACTGACAGTATCGTCAGTATGGCTTTATCCAATTTAACATTATTTGGGAAACTACCTTCTGCTATAGTTGGGTGCTTCTCTTGTAATGTTGATGTCGTGCGGGTGAGATTCTGCTACTCCGGCAGCAGTAATCTTCACAAATTTTGCGTCATATAATTTCTCGATTGTGGAAGCTCCGCAGTATCCCATGCCTGCCTTCAAGCCACCAACCAATTGATAAAGTACTTCAGAAACCATTCCTTTGTATGGAACTCGACCTACGATTCCTTCTGGTACTAATTTTTTGATATCGTCTTCTGCATCCTGGAAGTATCTGTCTTTAGAGCCGTCTTCCATGGCTTCTACAGATCCCATTCCACGATAGGTTTTGAACTTACGTCCTTCGTAGATGATCATTTCTCCTGGAGCTTCATCAGTTCCAGCAAGTAGAGATCCGATCATAATGCTGCTTGCACCACCAGCCAATGCTTTTACCACATCTCCAGAGAAACGAATTCCACCATCTGCGATGATTGGCACCTTGCCTCTAACAGCTTTGGCAGCTTCATAAACTGCCGAAAGTTGAGGCATACCCACACCTGCCACGACTCTAGTCGTACAAATACTTCCTGGGCCAACTCCTACTTTAATAGCATCAGCTCCAGCTGCTGCCAATGCTTCAGCNGCTTCTCTGGTAGCAATGTTTCCAACGATTAATTCCAGGTCTGGGAATTGCTTCTTTACGTTTTTTGCAGCATCAATAACTCCTTTCGAGTGACCATGTGCAGTGTCGATACTTACTACATCTACTCCAGCATTAATCAATGCTTGAATTCTATCATTCATATCTGGGGTTACACCTACAGCAGCACCCACTCTTAGTCTACCGTATTCATCTTTACAGGCATTTGGACGGTCTTTGTTTTTCAAGATATCCTTGTAGGTGATTAACCCTGTCAGTTTACCATCTTTATCAACGATTGGTAGTTTTTCAATTTTGTGTTCTTGCAGAATCTCTTCAGCCTCTTTCAAGCCAACTTCTACCTGTGCGGTGATCAGGTTTTCTTTGGTCATGATTTCGCTGATAGGGCGCTTCATGTTTTTCTGGAAGCGTAAATCACGGTTAGTAATGATCCCGATGAGCTTTTTATTGGCATCTACAACTGGAATACCGCCGATCTTATGCTCACGCATAATTTTTTCCGCATCACCGGCTACGCTATCATGAGCAAGTGTGATTGGATCTAAAATCATTCCACTCTGAGATCTCTTCACTTTACGAACTTGTGCAGCTTGTTTTTCTGCAGGCATGTTTTTGTGAATAAACCCAAGTCCACCTTCCAAAGCCATGGCAATAGCCAATTCAGCTTCAGTCACTGTGTCCATTGCAGCAGACACAAATGGGATGTTCAGCGAAATATTTCGGGTGATTAAACTTGTGGTATCTGTATCTCTGGGAAGTACTTCAGAGTAACCGGGGAGAAGCAATACATCATCGTATGTGAGTGCTTCGAATAAGAATTTGTCGTCGAGATTCATGCAAATAATATTTGTTATTATTTGCCGGGCAAAATTAACTAGTACTTATAAGATTGTAAAACTAAATGTGATTTATAATTTCACGGTATGAATGAATTCTTCTCCCAGCTAGTCGAGCAGTTTTATCAAACCACTTGGTTGGAGGCCACAGCGGTAGTTTTTGGCCTACTCAGTGTTTGGTTTTCCAAACAGGAAAATATTTTGGTGTATCCAACAGGAATTATCTCAGTACTAATCTATGTGTATATCACTTTCCAATACAAGCTGTATGCAGATACTGGTATCAATGGTTATTATTTTGCCATGAGTGTTTATGGCTGGTACAACTGGCTTAGAAAAGATGAAACAACAGATAGCCACATACCAATTACATGGAATAGCAGAAGCGAAAATCATTTGAGTATTCTCTTTCTGCTTTGCTCGTTCCTTTTAATACGTTGGGTGTTGATTTCATATACGGATAGTGATGTTCCCAATTGGGATGCTACTACCACTTCATTTGCCCTGGTAGGAATGTGGCTCATGGCAAAAAAGAAGGTTGAGAACTGGATAGCCTGGATTATCACTGATATAATTTCTGTGCCACTATACATCTACAAAGGATTGCCATTTACAGCCCTTCAATTTTTAGTCTTTACAGTCCTGGCTATTTGGGGTTATTTTGCATGGAAGAAATCATACGAATCCAATGACTAAACGAATAGCGGTAATAGGTCCGGAATCCACCGGGAAAAGTGAAATTTGTCAGCATTTGGCTCGTATCTATGAAACAGAATGGGTGCCAGAATACGCTCGTTTTCATCTGGACAGAATGGACAGACCCTATGAAAAGGAAGATTTGTTGCTAATCGCTCAGGGGCAAGTAGCCTGGGAGGATGATAAGGCCGAGGAGGCTGGAGAGTATCTTTTTTGCGATACTAATCTAATTGTGATGAAAGTCTGGAGTGATCATAAGTATGGAGAAACGGATCCCTGGATTCTCGAGGAATTGGAGAAGCGTCACTATGATTATTACCTTCTAGGAAATATTGACCTCATCTGGAGACCTGATCCTCAACGTGAACATCCAAAGATGCGCAAGCATTTCTTTGATATTTATGAAAACTACTTGAAGGAGCACGATTTACCATATGGTATCGTGTCAGGAATTGAGGATGCTCGAGTGAAATGTGCTCAGGATTTGATTGAGGATTTTTTCAAAAAATAGTTTTGTTCTAAGTTTGCATCAAAGGGGTGCCTTACATGAGTAATTAAAGATTGCTCTATCGGGCTGAGATCATACCCATTGACCTGATCCGGTTAGTACCGGCGTAGGGATGAGGACCAAATGAGGTTCGAGTATGATAAACCAGTAGGGGAGTTCCCCACTTTCCGTATGGTTGAACTTATTTATTAACAAAAATGAAATTTGGAACAATGCTGACAGCACTGCTGCTGTCTGTATGTGCAATGGGACAATCCTCGTTGTACGGAACGATTACTAGCAATCAGGGAGAGCCATTAGTTGGCACGAATGTATGGCTAGAGGGAACTAACTATGCTGCGGCGACAGATGTTGACGGCAATTATCGAATCACCAACATTGCGGACGGTACTTATCGACTAAAAGTATCTTATGTTGGTTTTGAATCATTCACTGATCAGCTTCCGATTGATGAAGATGTGCGATTGGACATTTCGTTGAAAGAAAGCGTAATCAAAGGAGAGGAAGTGATTGTTTACGCGACTCGTGCCAACGAAAAAACACCAACAACTTATTCGAACATTTCTTCTGAAGAGATTGAGAAGCGAAATCTTGGTCAGGACATTCCTTTCGTATTGAGATATACTCCTTCCATGGTGGTAACATCAGATGCAGGAAATGGAGTGGGGTATACTGGGATTCGCATTAGAGGAAGTGATCCAACTCGTATCAATGTGACGGTAAATGGTATTCCGCTAAACGACTCAGAATCGCATGGTACATTTTGGGTGAACATGCCGGACTTTACTTCGTCGGTAGATAATATCCAGATTCAGCGAGGAGTAGGAACATCAACAAATGGAGCAGCTGCGTTTGGAGCTTCTGTAAATCTGCAAACTGACATGCCGGATCAAGATGCCTATGCCTCCATCAACAATAGCTTTGGATCATTCAATACCTGGAAGAATACTGTTGAGCTGAACTCGGGATTGATCAATAATCGATGGACATTCCAGGGAAGACTTTCTAGAATTGCTTCGGATGGATATATCGATAGAGCTAGCTCAGACCTGAAATCGTATTATTTGTCTGGAGGATATTACGGTAAGAAGACAACTATCAAAGCTCTGACCTTTTCAGGTAAAGAGGTAACGTATCAGTCCTGGTATGGAACACCTGAAGCGAAATTGTATGGTGATGACGAAGACTTAAAATCAGTTGTTGATTTTGGAGGAGAATACAGCACACAGGAGGAATTGGATAACCTATTTGAATCAGGCCGAACATTCAATTATTACCTGTATGACCGAGAAGTAGATAATTATGGGCAAGATCATTACCAACTGCATTTGAGTCATGCATTCTCGAAAGAACTGAACGTGACTGGAGCACTTCACTACACTCATGGAGAAGGATATTATGAGCAATACCGAGCTGATGATGATTTTGCTGATTACGGTCTGGAAGATGTAACTATTGGTGAAGAAACTATTAGTTCAACAGACCTGATTAGAAGAAGATGGTTGGATAATGACTTCATAGGTGGTGTGTTTTCAGTGAATTATACTGCATCTGAATTGAGTATGACACTTGGAGGAGGATACAATTACTATGATGGAGACCATTTCGGCGAAATCATTTGGTCTGAATTTGCAAGTAATTCGCAAATCAGAGATCGATATTATGACAACTATGGACGTAAGAAGGATTTTAATATCTATGGAAAGGTAAACTATGAGATTGCTGAATCACTCAATTTATTTGGTGATGTGCAGGTACGAAGTATTAATTATGAAACTGCAGGAATTGATAATGATTTACTGCCAATTAATACTGGAGGCGACTATACCTTCTTAAATCCCAAGTTTGGAGCTACTTATTTCTTAAACCCAGAATCTAATCTTTATGCTTCGTTTGCTGTAGGTAATAGAGAGCCTGTCAGAAATGATTTTGTGGACGCTTTAGGTGGAGAGATTCCAAAGCATGAAACATTGAACAATCTGGAAGTGGGATATCGTTTCAATTCTTCAGAAGCTACTTTCAGTGCTAACGTATATGTGATGGATTATCAAAATCAATTGGTACTTACTGGCGCATTGAATGATGTGGGGTCTGGTATTCGTACGAATGTGGATAATAGCTACAGAAGAGGAATTGAATTGGTAGGTGGATATCAAGTAAGTGACATGATCAGTATAGGGGGTAATTTGACTTTGAGTCAGAACAAGATTGCTACTTTCACAGAAGTAGTCTATGATTATGGTGCCGATTTCAGTGAATTCAATGTGATTTCCATAGAACATGAAGATACGGATATTGCTTTCTCACCTAATGTGATTGCAGGAGGACAGATTGAGTTCCAACCAGTTCAAGGATTGTCCATTCAATTTTTAGGTAAGTATGTTGGTAAGCAATATCTAGACAATACGAGTAATGCAGATCGAATTATCCGATCATACTTTGTAGCAGATGGATTGCTTAGTTATCAGACTGCTTTATCGGGATTGAAACAATTGACTGTTTCCTTAATGGTCAATAACCTATTGAACAAACAGTATGAGTCCAATGGGTATACCTGGGGTTACTACTATGGATATCAGGAAGGTAATCTTTATCAACAAAATAACTACTATCCACAGGCCGGCACTAATTTCTTGCTTTCACTTGGATTAAAGTTTTAATAAATAAAAAAGGGTAGACTTCTGGTCTACCCTCTTCTTATATACTATTTTCAAGCTATTGAAAGCTCGCTGCTAAAAGTCTGTATTGATTGAGGATACTTCTCACTGCGTACTTCACATCTTTGCTGAAATAGGTCTTATCATCAAACAAGCCACTTGCATATCCTTGCCAGATCACCCCATGACTTTTTCGGTCAATAAAGTCTATCAATAAGGTTCCTTCTTTCAATTCGTAATCTCTCGTATTATACTGAGCTTCTTTGATGTACTCTAGATTGTATTCATTCTCAGCCTTTTTTGCAAAGAATTGATCCCAGCTTTCGAGTTCCATTTGTTCATATCCCTTAAACTTCATGTCATTGGAAAAGACCTTGTAGGCAACATAGAGTGAAGGTTTATTAGAAAGTTTGTAGCCTTGGGAGACCATTCTTCTTTCAATTTCATCCCTAATCAGTTTGTCGCTTAGTCCATTGAAATTAACAGTATCACCAAGATTCAAGAAATTGAAAGTATTGTATTGCTTGAATTTTCCTCTATAAGAGTAATCATACTCTACGATAAAGTCTCTTTCAGAAACACAGGATGCCAGAGAGACACAAATAAGTAGTAGCGGTAAATAGTTTTTCATCTTGTTTGCAAGTAGTTTAGTGTTAAGACAGTGAGTTCCATCATCTTAGAGCCTTATAAGTTAACATTGAATTATTACAATTCCGAATGTCTTCACATCATATCGTACGAGACGAGCAAGAACCAGCATTAATCCTACACAAAATAGGCAAGTTCCCTACAACTGTCCTGCACTCATTGCTGGAATGGTCGCCCACCGTACTTTCATGTGAGACATCTATTGAGAGATTTACGAGTTTGGGGCATAAACTAGATGTCGTACTCATTGGTTTTCAGAATTTTACAAAATGGCAAGAATTTCTTTCCGATCAGCATCCGATTAAAATCATTGCTACTCATGGAGATGATTTTTTAATGACTGGTTTGACCTTGTTGCAAAAAGATAATCATAGAGCAATTAACATTGTGACAGATGAAGAGTCGGTACAAGAGGTGCTCGTGTTTCTTTCCAAATGGATCCATTTGTTGGATTTGGTGATTTATACAGAATCCAAAAGGTACTTATTGGTGAAGGATTCAGTATTTAAAAAATGGCTACCTGTAAACTCAGCAATAGAAGTAATGAGTTTACAAAGTCCGGTTATATGGACGATTGAGGGTGCTGGTATTTCACAAAGCCGTGAGATCGAACTGAGACTTTTGAAACAGGAAGAAGGAGAACTTGTCATCCAAAGTAACAAGCCTCCTTTTCTGGTAATTGAGGAATTATAAAACTTTATTGCTGAAGGTTTCTAGCAGTATCCACTAGTTTGATAAACTCAGCACGGTAACCAAATTCATCTTCACCTTTTGAGTTTTTGGCTGAAGTCAATACCTGATCAAAAGTCAAATCACCTTTGAACTCAGAATCTCTAAGTAGCATACCGAAGCTAGCTACTGTTGCAGCCCAGTTCAGGTTTTCATCTTGATCCATTCGGGTATCATTCTTAATAGTTTGCGTGATCAACTTGCTCTTATTTCCATCAGGTTCTTTGTATCTGAATTTAACCGTTAGCAATTCATCTGCACTGACGCCCATCTCTGTATTTTGATACTTTAACGGATCAATGTCTTTGATAAACTTACTTTTTACTCCCATAGGAATGATTTCATAGAGCGCAGTAACTGTATGGCCACTTCCTAGCTCACCTGCATCCTTGGTGTCGTCATTGAAGTCTTCGTCATTCAGTTTGCGGTTTTCATAACCAATCAATCGATAGGCTTGTACAGCATTTGGATTGAATTCTACCTGGATTTTTACGTCTTTAGCGATTGTGAATAGAGTTCCACCAAATTCAGTCACCAATACTTTTTTAGCCTCCATGATGTTGTCGATGTAAGCGTAGTTTCCATTTCCTTTATCAGCCAATATTTCCATTTTTGAGTCCTTGTAGTTACCCATTCCAAAACCTAAAACAGTTAGAAATACACCACTCTCCCTTTTCTCTTCGATCAATCGCTGCATCTCGCCATTGCTAGAAACTCCAACATTGAAGTCTCCATCAGTTGCGAGGATAATCCGATTGTTTCCACCTTTTACAAATTGCTCTTGCGCTACTTTATATGCTAGACGAATGCCTTCGCCTCCGGCTGTAGACCCACCAGCACTCAATTGTTCTATTGCGTCTAGTATTTTCTTCTTATCAGAACCATCCGTTGGTTCTAGGACCAATCCTGCTGCTCCTGCATACACCACTATAGAGATTTTGTCCTGTGGTCTCAGTTCATTGACCAACATTCTAATAGAGCTTTTAAGCAATGGCAGTTTGTTCGGTGCATTCATGCTACCACTTACATCCAAAAGGAATACCACATTGGAAGCAGGTAATTGATTCATTTCAAGCTTTTTGCCTTGTATTCCGACCTTTACTAACAAGTGATCGTTATTCCAGGGAGCTTTCATCTTGGACGTATGAATCGCAAAAGGGGAATCGTCTTTTGGCCCATCATAGTCATAATGGAAATAATTAATCATTTCTTCTATACGCACTGCATCTTTTGGAGGCATAGTTCCCATACTTAGGAATCGTCTCATGTTGCTGTAAGACGCTGCATCTACATCAATGGAGAAAGTTGACAATGGTTTGTCTTTGCTATTATGAAAGGTGTTTTCTTCAATAGCATCATATTCCTCTGTATTGTGATAAACATCTGGTTCATATTGCAATACAGGGGCATATGTTCGGTAAGAGCCTTGGCCTCTTATCTGGACGCCCGCTACGGATCCGGCTAGCTTCTCTCTTTTAGGTGAAGCCATCTCCATTTCGGCATCTTCCATCACTATTTCTTCAAGTGCCTGAATGGTTTGAGTTAGTATAACATCAATCTTACGCTTCTTACCAACTTTAATTTCTTTGGTATCATGCCCTATGTAAGAGAAGGATAGCTTACTCTGTTCACTTGAAACATTGAGCGAGTAATATCCATTTGGATCTGAGATGGTTCCATTGGTTGTGCCAATTTCTACAATATGTACTCCCGAAATGATGTCTCCATTTTGGTCATAAACTGTACCTGTGATCGTTAGTTTCTCTGCATTCACTGTGAATGCTAGTATGGTAGAGATAAGAAAAATAAACTTTTGCATGTCGGTATAATTTTTGATTTGTATTGTTGAGATGTAGATACCTTCAGTTTTCCATAAATTGCCAGTAATATTTTTTCATTTATTTCATAAAACTCTGATAATCAAGTATTAATAGTTGAAATTATTTTCATCAAATAGTGACCAACGAACAGATGAAGACCTATTAACATCCTATCGATCATCATTAGATAGTGAAATAATTGGTTTGCTTTTCAATCGCTATGTGCATCTGGTTTATGGTTTGTGTTTGAAGTATTTGAAAGATCGCGATGAGGCACAAGATGCTGTGATGGAAGTATTTGAGTCTTTACAGAAAAAGTTACTGACTCATGAGGTTCAGCATTTCAAGAGCTGGTTGTACATGGTATCCAAGAATCATTGTCTGATGCAGTTGCGAAAACAGACGAATACTGAAAAAATGAATGGATCGGTTATGGAAAATGAGCTGATCATGCATCCTATTGAAGAAGAACGACCAATTGATGAAGATTTGAGCGCTTTAGAAGGGTGTCTAGAGCAATTAAGAGAAGATCAGCAGCAGTGTGTGCGCTTGTTTTATCTCAAACAGCATAGCTACGAGGAGGTGAGTCAATTGACTTCATTTGCATTGAAAAAGGTGAAGAGTTACATTCAAAATGGAAAACGAAATTTGAAAATCTGCCTGGAGAAGAATCATGTCAGCTAAGAAACGTGACATATCGAGAGAGGAAATGCGACAGTACCTGGAAGGTAAACTGAAAAGGAAAGCTGCGCATGAGGTAGAGCGTCATTTGCTGGAAAATGAGTTTGCCAATGACGCCATGGAAGGATTTGAAGGTTTTGATCAGGATTTGATTGATGCGGATATTGATCATCTGAAAACCCGTGTTGCCGATAAAAAAAGTAAAGGATTCATCTATTATGCAGCAGCAGCCGTAGCGCTTCTCATCGTTTCGTTAAGCAGCATTTGGTTCATGATGGATCAGTTAAATGATGATTCAAAATTGTCCTATGATGAACAAATCAATACGGATAACGAAGCGCGAGTTCAAGAGAAAACAAAAGAAGAATCCCTTCCAGAACAGGAAGAAGTAGATGAATCGGAGGAGGACAATGAACCAACAATAAAAAGAGATCAGGAGAGAGCCGCTATTCCTAAACCTACAAAAATGGAAGAACTCAGTACTAAAAAAGAGGCGGAACATGTCATTGCAGAAGTGATGATTACTGAAGAAATGGATCTTGAGGAGGAACTTATTACTGATGAAGAGCCAGTTTTAGCAGAGGTAATTGTGGAGGAAGATGCTGCATTGCCAGCACTTGAACCCATTTCCGAGGATTACATGCTAGAAGAAGAGCTTGTTGCTGATATTGTCATTGATACGAATTCTTTGCAAGATGCTCTTTCTGGTAAAGTAGCCGGAGTGGTTATTTCTAGTGAGCGGATGAAATCAGCAGAACCAATGACACAGAGTATAATGGATGTTCGAGAAGAGAAACGTGTGGCTGTGAGAGGCCAAAGTAGCTTTACAAATTATGATCTCGAATATGTTACTGGTCAGATTACCGATGATTCTGGTGAGCCACTTCCTGGAGTGAATGTAGTTATCAAGGGTAGTACTACTGGAACTATATCCGATCTAGATGGTAACTATAAGATAGCCAGGATTAAAGGCACGGTGCTTAATTTCTCATTTATTGGATTAAACTCTACAGATATTGCTGTTGGGGATCAACGAGAAATAAATGTGGCCATGGAGTCGGATGTTCAAGCTCTTAGTGAGGTGGTAGTAACTGGTTATGGACCAGTGGATAATGTAGAGGAAGGTTATGAAAGTGCACGTCCTACAATCGGAATGTCTGATTACAAAGATTACCTGGAAGGAAACTTAAGATACCCAGAAGAGGCGAAGCAGAAGAAAATTCAAGGTAAAGTCATTTTAAAAGTGAACCTGGATTCTACTGGTGCAATTACGAGTATTGAAATCAAAAGAAATTTAGGGTTTGGCTGTGATGAGGAGGCTATACGACTAGTGAAAGAGGGTCCAGGATGGGAACCTGCTATCAAAGATGGATTGAATATTGCTTCTTCGGTTCGAGTAAAGGTGAAGTTTGAGCTGGAGGATTAAAGTCTGGCCCGAATCATTCGATCCTTTCCATTCAAATCCTTGATGATTACTACATCTTGATATCCCAAATACATTAACAGGTCTTTCGTCTCAGATCCAAATCGTTCATGAATCTCAAAATATAGTTTGCCGGCTGGATTCAGATTAGTTTTCCCAAATTCAGCGATTCTACGATAGAAAAGTAGTGGATCATTGTCTTGTACAAAGAGCGCCAAACCAGGTTCAAAATTCAATACATTTTGGTGCATAGAATCTTTGTCTGAAAGTGGAATGTAAGGAGGATTGCTGACTACTATATCAAACTTTTCATTGCTGTCAATATTCAAGGCATTCATTTTCTCGAATTCCACATTGGCTGAAAGATCTTTAGCATTTTCTCTGGCTATGGTCAGAGCCTTTCCAGAAATATCCCAACCAGATACTTCAGCATCATTCATCATTAATTTTAAACTAATTGGAATACATCCTGTACCCGTTCCTATATCGAGGATTTTAAGGTTGCCTTTATTTTCCCGGGATATCAGATAGACCAGTTCCTCAGTTTCAGGACGAGGAATCAAAGTATCTGGAGTTACTTTGAATGGATGATCACAGAAATAAGCAAATCCCACAATATGCTGGACCGGCTCATGGTTTATTAATCTCGTTCTGGCATTTTCGAGTAGCTCTATTTCTTCCAGGGAGAGGTTTTTCTCGGGATCAACCAGACGAATGGTCCTTGAAATCCGCAGTAGGTCTTCGAACAGAATATTGCAGATAGATTCTGCTTCTCCGGCTCCATAAATGGAGGTGAGAGCTTGAACTAAATCATCGAAAACTGTTGTTATGTTTTGATTCACACTCGAAGTTAGATAATCAGGGTAAACAAATTAAATTCGCGACATGTCTGACGCACAGTACATGCAACGAGCTCTTCAATTGGCTCAATTGGGGATTGGAAAGGTTAGTCCCAATCCAATGGTCGGGTGTGTGATTGTAAACCGAGATAGAATCATCGGAGAAGGGTATCATCAGCACTATGGTGGCCCTCATGCAGAAGTCAACGCTATTACCGATGTGGTGGACAAAGAGATTCTAAAGGAAGCTACAGTCTATGTGACTTTAGAACCTTGTTCGCACTATGGCAAGACACCTCCGTGTGCGGATTTATTGGTAAAGCATCAAGTGAAAAGGGTGGTTATTTGCAATGAAGATCCAAATCCTTTAGTTGCTGGAAAAGGGATTCAACGTCTCCAAGATGCAGGAGTAATTGTGGAAGTTGGATTACTGTCTGAGCAAGGGCTAGAGATCAATCGACGATTCTTTACGTCGTTTGAAAAGAAAAGACCCTACGTCATTTTAAAATGGGCACAGACAGCTGATGGTTTTGTAGCTCGAGAGAATTATGACAGCAAATGGATTAGTAATCAGTATTCTCGACAGATGGTTCACAAGTGGCGATCAGAAGAAGCTGCAATCTTAGTTGGAAAGAATACGGCACTGTATGATAATCCATCTTTGACCACAAGAGACTGGAAGGGTGCAAATCCAATACGAGTTGTATTGGATAAGAATTTAGAATTGTCCAAAAGTTTGTATTTGTTTGATGGATCCGTAATGACCTATTGTTTTACGGCATTGGATGCGGTTAATTCATCAAATCTTGAATATATCAAAGTTCCTGAAATGAACCCTGGGATCGTTTTGAAAGAATTGCATGACCGAAGGATCCAGTCGATTATCATTGAAGGAGGATCTAAAACCCTACAAAGTTTCATAGAAACAAACCTTTGGGACGAAGTGCGTGTTTTTACTTCACAAACCTTATTTGAACAAGGGATCAAAGCTCCAACGATAGAAGGTAATCTAATCCTGGAGCAGGAAATACAACAAGATCAACTGAGAATACTAAGAAACAATGGCTGAAGAACTACATATTTCTACATCTACAGATAAGATTGAAAAATACGAATCTTTGATTCCTCAGATAGAGGCCTTAATTTCTGGTGAGACTGATTTGGTGGCTAATCTGGCTAATATCGCTGCAGCTTTGCGATATGGAATGGATTTCTTCTGGGTTGGGTTTTATATGGTGAAAGAAGATCAGTTGGTTCTCGGACCTTTCCAGGGCCCAATAGCTTGTACACGTATCAATAAAGGTAAGGGTGTTTGTGGTTCTGTTTGGGAGAAAGGGATATCACTGGTTGTGCCAAACGTGGACGAATTTCCGGGTCACATTGCCTGTAGTTCAGATAGTAAGTCGGAGATAGTCGTTCCGATTAAAAAAGATGGTGAGGTAATCGGAGTACTAGATGTGGATAGTGATCAATTAGCGTCATTTGATGATATAGATCAGAAGTATTTAGAGAGACTGATGAACAGCCTCTCTAATAATTGAGTTTATTTCTTTACAACCAAAGCTCCAGCGATCATGTCGTGAAGTGCTTGCTTCTTTTCGGTAAATCCTGCCATAATGTATCCTATATATAGAATAGCACTTGATACAAGCTTTCCTAAATTTCTTAGCAGAGCTTTGCCGAAATCCAATGGTTTACCCTCTGTATCTGTTACTTTCAGACCAAGAGCCAGTTTACCAAACGTTGCTTCGAATTTGCTTGCTTCTAGAATAGTATAATAAAGGATACCTATAAGACCTGAAACTAATGCAATACTACCCATAGCACTAATTGCTGCCATTGCTGTAGCAATTGCTTGCTCGTCAGACATATTTCCACCGTCCATATTCATGGCCAGGTTGATTCCAAATAAACCAAGAATAGGCATAATGATGATAGATTGGATAGCTCCAACTATTAATCCATCGATAATCATGGCTACAAATCGTAGCCAGAATCCAGCATAATTATTTGTTGACATAGTGTGATAATGTTAGGTTTAATTCCCGATGAAGTTACACATAATGCCTAAATGAAAAAAGCCGTCACCTTCTCAGATGACAGCTCCCAACCAGCTTTTTAGAACGTTCGTGATCGCCCAACCACGCTATTCTTCTGTCAATTTAGAATCACCCAGAGATTAATTCAAGCCATTTTGGGTGAACAGCCATATATTCTGAGGGAAGGGCGGGTATTTTTGAGGGAATTAAAAAATAGCTAAATGGTCAAAAAAGCCTTTTCGGTAGGCTTTGCCAATAGGGATCATAGTTTCTTCAATAAACAGTACGCTTTGTTCGATCCGATCCACTTTCGATAGATTGATGATATATTTTTTATGTACCCTGCAAAAACCTCGGTTTGATAGTTTGTTGTCAATTTCTTTCAGTGTATGGGCAACGGTATGTTTTCCAGAGTTGGTATGAAAGATGGCATAATTATCATCACCTTCAATATGTGTTACCTCATTAAAATCAAGTGGAATCATCGCCCCGGCTTGTTTTACGAAGAATTTTAATTCTTTCTGCTCGTCCAGAGGAGGCATGATAGGGTTGTTTTTGGTCAGAGCAAGTTCAATATTGACCTTCAAGTCAGATTCCTTGAAGGGCTTAACAATATAACCAGCTGGATTAGTCGATTTGGCTCTGGTAAGTGTATTATGATCATACATGGAGCTAATAAATACGAAAGGAATCTGATACTTTTCGTTGATCAAATGTGCTAGCCGAATGCCATCCAGGCCTCCTTCTATTTTAATGTCTAATAGTACAATATTGGGTTGATGATTCTCTAAATGAGCAAGGGCTTCTTCTGAGGAAGCAACAATCTCTTCAATCTCAAATCCGAATTCTTCCAGGCTGATAGCTATGTCATCAGCTATGATAGGTTCATCTTCCACAATTAATACTCGAACTGGTTTACTCACGGTTGGTTAGGGTTGGAATGACGGCTTCTTAAAATTAATGATTATGGTAGTTCCACCTACCGTTTCAATACTTAATTCGGCTTTTAAGCCTCTTACCAGAGACTTGATAATCCGAAAACCATATGATTTGAGTAATTCTGATTCGTCTTCCAATCCTTTTCCATTGTCAGAAACACTTAATTGATAATTGTCGGTGATGTCTTTGAGCTTTACAGTGACAATTCCATTTTCTATCTCATGGAATGCATGTTTTAGAGAATTGCTGATGAGCTCGTTGACAATCAGTCCTAAATGGATGGAGGTATCTAGATCCAAATCCAGATCTTCTATCTCTTTGACTAACTCTATATCGTGCTCCACCTGATAAGTAGATACAAGCATGTCAGCCAATTGTCCCAGGTATTCTCGGATATCTACCCTTGATAAATTTTTACTTTCATACAGCCGTTGATGAACGAAAGCCATAGATAAAACTCGATCTCTTCCTTCGAGTACGGCACGTTTTGCTCCTTCGTCTATTAAGAATTTGGATTGTATATGTAGCAAGCTTGAGACTACTTGAAGATTGTTTTTAACCCGGTGATGTACTTCTTGTAATAGCACTTCTCTCTCAGCAAGAGATTCTGTGATTTGGTGGTTTTTAATAGTAAGCTCCTGATTTGCAAGGTTCTTCAATCGATAGTATCGATAAACCACGAAGATGATGATCAAGGCAAGAACTAAACCTATGATAGTTATCCATTGAATAAGATTCTGCCGTTCTATTTTGGAGTCGTAGGAAAGTCTTTCAGTGATTCTGGCATACTCAACTGAATCACGTTCTTTTTGGAAAGCATATTCTAGCTCCATTGTGGTCAGCTGAGTGATCAGGTCTTCGTTATAAAGACTATCTCGCAGTGCGTACGCTGTTTCCAGGTATTTAAGACTCTTTTCGGGTTGACTATGTTCTTTGTAAAACTTATAAAGTTCCTCGCTAGCACTTCGAAAGTGGGGTGTAAAGTTGGACTCGTGAGCTATCTGATAACTCTGTAATAAGTATGATTCTGCTTTTGATATATTACCCTCTTGGTTGGCAATTACACCGAGTTCTAATAATGTGGAGGTCTGAATTTGAGGATCCTGGCATTCTTTAGCATCATCCAATGCTTTGTTTAAATAGTATTTAGCGCTATCAAGTTTCCCAAGCTTAGAGAATGCTTGACCTACGCCATTGGTCGTATAGATGGTCCGGCAATTTAACCCTATTGATTCTACGAGAACATAAGCTTTTTTGTAATGGCTAAGTGCTTGTTCAAACATTTTCTGTTCCAGATATACCAATCCAATGTTTCCAAGGGTTCGAGCCATTCCGGATTCATCTTTTGCTTGTTTTTCAAGTTCTAATGCCTGGTTATAATACTCAAGTGCCTTGGAGTATTGCTTCTGATCGAAGTAAATAATTCCAATATTGTTGGTCGTTTTGGCTGATGCTTCTATCTGACCAAGAGCTAATTTCAGATCAAGAGACTTTTGATAGAATTCTAAAGACTTGGGGTAATTGCCTTCCTGATTATATGAAACTCCAATGTTGTTATACAGTCCGGCAACTCCAAGCGAGTCACGTAAGAGTTGCACAGGGAGGGCCTTGAAGTAGTATTTTCGAGCACTATCCAGCTGCCCTTTGACATGATAGCAAAGTGCTAAAAACTGATAGGATTTGCTCTCTCGGTAAGAAAATCCTCGTGATTTACTGAAGGCCAGTGAGATCTTGGCAATTGCGATACCGCTATCTGGATTAATATAGGCGAGTTCATTACCTATTTGGGTATAGGCAATCGCTTTTATCGAGTCACTTTTTGTTTCATTGACGATAGTCCAAAGACTGTCCAGATCAAGTTGAGCGCTTAGCCTAAAGGTTATCGTAACAAATAATAAGAGTATGAGTAGGAATCCGCTGTATTTCACAGCGGATGAAATTAATGCAAATTATGGTAATTCAGCAATGACTGTTTTGCCTCCATAGCTGATGTCATCGATATTTACCTTGATTTTGGCATCTAGCGGAAGATACAAGTCGATTCTACTTCCGAATCGGATGAATCCAAATTTTTCGCCTTGCTCTACCGGATTGCCTTCTTCAGAGTAAAAACAAATCCTTTTGGCAACTGCACCAGCTACCTGACGCATCATGATTTCCACACCAGACTTCAATTTCAAACCTATTGATGTTCTTTCGTTATCCGTGCTTGATTTTGGATGCCATGCTACCAGGAACTTGCCTGGATGGTATTTGAAATAGGATACTTTACCAGCTACCGGACTTCTGTTCACATGAACGTTTAGTGGCGACATAAAGATCGAAACCTGTATTCTTTTGTCTTTCAGATATTCGGATTCTTCCGTTTCTTCGATTACCACAACTTTTCCATCTGCTGGAGCAATGACATATTTATCATTAAACTCAATATCGATATCAGGATCTCTGAAGAAACGCACAATGAGGACAAAGAGTACCACTGCGGCAATTCCCAAAATGATCTGAATGATCTGGAATGGAATCAACCAGTATAAAAGTGCATATAGCAACCCTAAAATAAGGGTTGCTATTGGAATAATCTTGTATCCTTCTTTGTGAATATTCATTTCTTTAAAATCCTCCTCTGAATTTATAAGTTTTAGCCACTTTGTCGATAGCTACAATATACGCAGCGATACGCAATGATACATCGTATTGCTGAGCTGTTTCATATACTTTATCAAATGCGGTCTTCATGATCCTGTCAGAACGTCGATTTACACGCTCAGCAGTCCACTTATATCCCAGACGGTTTTGTACCCATTCGAAGTAAGATACTGTCACACCGCCAGCGTTTGCTAGAATGTCTGGAACAGCCATAATGCCATTGTCATTTAAAATTGCATCAGCTTTTGCAGATGTAGGACCATTAGCACCTTCTACAATCAATTTGGCTTTGATTTTTGGGGCGTTTTCTTCGGTGATCACATCCTCAACAGCTGCTGGTACCAGCACATCTACCTCTAGAAGTAATAACTCGTCCGGACTGATTTTTTCAGCACCTTCAAAACCCTCCAAAGAACCATTGTTATTGTTTCTATACTCAATTGCTTTCTGGATGTTGATTCCGTTTTTGTTGTAGTATGCGCCACTTAGATCTGATACTGATACCACTGTTACACCTCTTTCATGAAGGAGGTTAGCAGCCCAGGATCCTACGTTCCCAAAACCTTGTACTGCACAGGTTGCTTTGAATGGATTGATTTTCATTTTCTCCATTGCGGCAAGTGCGGAGATCATTACTCCACGACCAGTAGCTTCAGTTCTTCCTAGCGAGCCGCCTAGTACCAGTGGTTTACCAGTAACTACCGCATTTACCGTCATGCCTTGAGCACGAGAGTAGTGGTCCATCAACCAGGCCATTTCTCTTGGACCCGTTCCCATATCAGGAGCGGGTATGTCCCTATCTGGGCCGAAAATTTCGAGCATTGTCTGAGTAAACGATCGGGTAAGTCGTTCGATCTCACCGGCAGACATCTCGCGTGGATTACACTTGATACCTCCTTTGGCACCACCATAAGGGATGTCAACTACCGCACATTTCCAGGTCATCCATGCCGCAAGTGCTTTTACCTCATCGAGGTGAACATCCATGTCGTATCGGATACCACCTTTCGATGGACCCAAAATATTGGAATGAATTACTCGATATCCTTCAAACACCTTGATAGAACCATCGTCCATGGTGATCGGCAAGGACACGATGACCTGCTTAGTGGGAGATTTTAATACATTGTAGACTTCATCATCCAGACCGAGGTGTTGTGCTGCGATGTGAAATCTTGACATCATTGACTCGAAAGGATTTCCTTTATCCTTTATGGGAGCCGGTTCAATGTAAGCCATGCTTATATAATGATTAAAATGGGTTATTTGTTTATTTGGCAGCAAAGCTAGCTCTTTCCTGCTATTTACCTAACGAGTCAATGCTCTTTTAGTTAGTAGGATTATGGATTCAGAGAATGCTGTGGGAGGTTACAATACTTTGGCTTTTCTATTAAAACAATTTCAAGAAAACCACCACAAATGGAACGGCTAGAATAAGACTATCAAAGCGATCCAAAAAACCACCATGGCCTGGGATAGATGTGCCAGAATCCTTGATTTGCATGGTTCGCTTAAACATGGATTCTACCAGGTCGCCATAGGTTCCAGCAATCACTACAATCATGGCTACACACATCCACTGCCACTGAGCAAGACCTGTAGAATATCTACTAATGAGAATTGAAAAAGCTACGGCTGTAATTGCTCCACCAATGGCACCTTCCCAGGATTTTTTGGGTGAGTGCCTTTCGAATAGTTTTCTCCGTCCAAACCGGATTCCTGAGAAATAAGCACCCGTATCGCTGGCCCAAATGATCAGCATCAATCCAAGAAGTATCTCAAAACTGTAATATCCATGATAGTGAACTACCACATTCATCAAAGCAAATGGTAAGGCTACGTAGGTCAAGCCTAGGTAGAAAAGTGCGATGTTCAAGAATGGATTATTGTCATTCTTCTTGTAAAGCTTTACCAGGAAGATCAAGGAGGCCACAGGAAAGATAGCAAAGTAATATTTGGAGTCCAGGCTACCACGCGCCACGAAGAAAGATAGCACGAATAGTGAGCAACCGATTACGGTTCCCAGTAATCTAATGGGTAGGTAATTTTGAAGCTTAATCAAGCGGTAAAACTCCCACTGCGCAAACAGAGATATCGCTAAGAATACCACAAAATAACTCCACTCACCAATGATCAGGGATGAGATGATAATGGCTGCACCTGCTGCTGCAGAAATAATACGCTGGTATAATTCTGAAAATTTATTCAAACTGGATTTCGTCGTTTATTATTTTAATTGCTCTAATCACATTGTCTGGGGCTACATGCACTTCATAGTGACCAATGTGATGTGAAGAGTCCATTTTGTTCAATAATACAGGATTCATTTCATAATCTTCCAGAACAGCCTTCACAATTTCTGCTCTGTATTGCAATTGATTGCTATAGACACTTTGCCAGTCACGCATTCTTCGTCTGTTGGAAGTAGTTTCTGAATAAATATAATAAAGCCGCACCTCCAAAGAAAAATATAGTGATTACATATAATGGTGGAGGTGTTTCTGTATTGGTAGGATCGAAATCCAAAATTTCCAATTGGCTTAGATATAGCAATATCAATGTCAAACCATTATTGATAAAGTGTCCAAGCATTGCCAGGGACAAACTTCCTGACCAGTAATATAAATATCCAAATAGTGCTCCTAATAGAATTCTAGGGACTACTCCGTAGAACTGGAAATGCATGACTCCAAAGAGGAACGCTGATAGCCAGATTCCAACATGATAGTTTTGAAAGGCTTTGGCCAGAAGATTTTGGATCAGACCTCTGAATAAAAGTTCTTCACCTACTGCTGGAATTACCGCGATAATGATCAGGGCAATCAAAAACTGACTGGTGCTAGGGAAGGAGGTTAGATATTCTGTTAGTTCCTCTAGTTGCAATTCTTTTTCCTGGGCCCAGGTTTCAAAAGAGCTTAGAAACTCTGGCATTTGAATATTTTGATTCCATTCTATGATGATGCTATTGGCAATCATGAAGCACAACATGATGAGCACTGTTATGAAAATGGGTCTCAACGGAGATTCTGGAATAGTCAAAAACTCCTTGATTTTCAGATGGAGTTTAGTATAAATGAAGAAAATCGGAGTAACAATGAACATACCTATGGATGAGAATGCCTGAATAAACATGATGGCATCTCTTGCTCCAGGGTATTCTTTAGGGCTGGTCATCAGAAATGGTATTTCAGTTACTTCAAAACCGAAGATGACGCTTGTTAAGTAAAGTGAAAGGAGAAAAAAAGCAAAATAGGCAGCTACGACATAGCCAGTAAGAATGAGTAGTAAAATCCACGGAGCTAGACTATTCTCACCTCCCGTGGTGTTTTTCAGGATATTCTGCATAATTGGCCTAAATTTACGGCAAAATTAAAGATTAGGCTGTGGTCAAAATAGGAAACTTGGAAATTGCGGAATTTCCGCTGCTGTTGGCTCCGATGGAGGATGTGAGTGACCCACCATTTCGTGCAGTGTGCAAGGAAAATGGTGCCGACTTAATGTATACCGAATTCATCTCTTCAGAAGGCTTGATTCGCGATGCGGCGAAGAGTGTAGAAAAGCTCGACATCTATGATTATGAGCGCCCCATAGGGATACAAATATTTGGGGACAAGATAGACTCCATGCGCCAGGCAGCTGCTATTGCAGAGGAGGCCAATCCAGAGTTGATTGATATCAATTACGGATGTCCTGTAAAGAAGGTGGCTTGTAAAGGTGCTGGGGCAGGGATTCTTCTGGATATTCCCAAAATGCAGGAAATGACTGGTGAAATTGTGAAAGCGGTACAAAAGCCAGTCACTGTTAAAACTCGTCTTGGCTGGGATGATAGCACCATTCGAATTGTGGAAGTAGCCAAAAGGCTTCAGGATGTTGGAATCGCTGCACTGACAATACACGGACGAACTAGGAAGCAGATGTATAAAGGTGTAGCTGACTGGACGAAGATTGCTGAGGTGAAAAATCATCCCGACATTCATATTCCAATTTTTGGCAATGGAGACATTGATACTCCCGAAAAAGCGGTGGAGTACAAAGAAAAATATGATGTGGATGGTATCATGATCGGGAGAGCTGCTATCGGCTATCCATGGATATTTAATGAGATCAAGCACTTCATGGCAACTGGAGAGCACCTGCCTAAACCCTCTCTGGAGGAACGTGTGAAAGTGACTAAAAAGCATCTTTCGTTCTCTGTAGAATGGAAAGGCGAATTGAAAGGAATCTTTGAAATGCGTAGACACTATACGAATTATTTCAGGGGTATTCCTAACTTTAAGCCTTACCGAACAAGGCTTGTTGAAAGTGATTCATACGACGAGCTGCAGGATATTTTGGATGAGGTAGCTTCGGTATTTGCAGAGGTGGAATTTGTTTAATCATTATTCTTAATGACCCAAAAAATACCGTTAAAGGCCTGGGGCCTTTTGTTAACTCTTTCATTGATCTGGGGGAGTTCATTCATATTAATTAAGAAAGGTCTTATCGGTTTGGCCCCAATGGAATTGGGTGCTGTAAGAATTCTATCGGCATCCTTATTCATGTTGCCTTTTGCTATTCGAAGTGTTAAAAAGGTACGAAAGGAGCATGTCAAATACCTTATCTCAGTTGGCTTTGTTGGGAGTTTTACTCCTGCTTTCCTGTTTGCGATTGCACAAACAAAGCTCGAGAGCTCCATCACTGGGGTGCTTAATGCACTTACTCCCATATTCACCATTCTTGTCGGGCTGATTTTTTATGCTCAAAAGCAAAAGGTGCAGGTATTCATTGGGGTTTTTATAGGGTTTGTAGGTACGACTATTTTAGTTTTGGCGGGTTCTGGTGGAGATATTTCTAATTTTAACTTCTATGCATTTTTTGTAGTGGCCGCTACGGTCATGTATGCATTGAATACCAATCTGATTAAATATCACTTATCGGACTTAAAGGCAGTTACCATCACCAGTATCTCATTGGCTTTTGTAGGACCTATTGCAGCTATTCAACTTTTGTTCTTCACGGATTTCTCTTACAAATTGATGAATGTAGAGGGGACCATGATGGCTACTTCATTCATTCTGGTATTAGGGGTTTTAGGAACGGCTATCGCTTTGTTGATTTTTAACCGGCTTGTGAGTTTGACCGATCCTGTATTTACTTCTTCAGTGACTTATATCATACCTGTGGTAGCTATTTGTTGGGGGTTGATTGACGGAGAGGTATTGTTGGCTACTCATATCATTGGGATCTGCGGTATTTTGATTGGAGTTTACATAGCCAATACAGCCCGTAGAAAATAATAAAGCCACTCCCAAAAAAGAGAGTGGCTTTCAAACTTTTATAAACTCCAGTTTTAGTTAAGACTGCTCATGCAGCTTATCAAAATCGAACTCTTCCAGGAAGTGTTTCGCCTGATGTAAGTTCTGGAATTCAAATATTTTGGTTTCACCATCCGTTCCATGGATCTCTATTTTGATCATGTCCAAACGGTTGTCATTGTGAAGTGGATCCGACATCAGTTTGCCTGTAGACATGTCTCTTTCTCTGTCCACATTAGTCGCCAAATTCTGAGTCTTTCTCTTGATACGACCACAGTAAGAACATTTGTATTCTTTCATGATCTCACCATCTTCCGTATCTGTTGGTTGCTTCAGAATTTCTTCTTTTTGCAATTTCAGCGTTTGGAATCCACATCGATCACATTCCAATGCGGCTAAGTGACCTTTGTACTTTTCAATTTTAGTTTCTCCAGTCGCTTCATCTATCCATACATCATAGTCTACTGAGAATGCATCTTCTTCAGCCTGCATTCCTTCGTCTAGATAAGCATCCTCTTCGTCTTCACTAAGAAGCTTCATGGTATTGCCATTGGATGGGTTGATACGTGGAGTGTATCTAAGTTTCTTTAACTTTTTGTTTAATGGACCTGGATAGTAATACTTGAATATTAGGTATGCGATGTAACCGTGCAATGTACCAAAACAAAGCCCGATAAACACTCTAATAAAAATCCACATAGGACTTAGAGAGATCACATCCGGATAGCTAGTATTAACAATAAACACGATGCCAGCAGCGATTACATAATTCGCATTCATGTAGGTCTTTGTCTCTTTTTCGCTAGCCAAGTCAAACTTGGCTTTAAGAGTACCTGCAGAGGCGTATCGAATCCAGTAAGAAACGACCAATATTACTGTAAGGGCGGCAGCACCGAGAAATAGGTACCACATGGCTTGGTGCCATATGTCCAGAAAAGCTAAATAAGCACTGTTTTCTTCCATAAGTTTTTTCAATAAGCTTAATTATAATTATTCCTCGTCAGTGCTAAAATAAGGTTATTTCATTAAGATTATTGTATCAGATACCCCAAAGTTTTTCAAAGGAGTAATGAGCATGGTTGATTATTTCCTGGGATTAGTTGGAACTTGCATCGGCAATGAGCTCTTTCCATAGTAGTGATGGCTTCTCAGAATGAGTAGAATCAGAGGAAATTTTTTCGGTTAGCATCTCTTTAAATGAGCTGTACTTATTTCTAACCTCTTTTTCGGTTTCCATAAGGAAGGCAAACATGCTCATGATAAGTAAAAGTGATATGATCTTGCTCTTTTTCATTACACCTATTAGATGCACTTGATAGTCTCTTCGTTGCATTTACTGTCAAAAAAAGTACTCTCCCAATAGCAAAAAGTTACCTGATAAGGTTAAATAGTTGTTTTACTGGGTAGAAAAAACCGAATTATTGCTTTTCTTTATTGTATTGCCAAATTTGATCTCAATGCCACGAACAACATCCAAAAGACTCACTAAAAATCAGACATCAAACGCCCTTCTAGTAGAAGTAGCCTGGGAAGTACTTAATCAGGTTGGTGGGATTTACACCGTAATCCGATCTAAGGTACCAACAGTGGTCCCCAAATGGGGCAGTCACTATTGTTTGCTAGGCCCTTATATGCCTGGGAATGTGGCTGCAGAGTTTGAGCCTATTGATGTTTCCTCTTCGGATCCTTATGGAAGAGTTGTTCAAAAAATGCGTGATGCAGGTTATGTGGTTCATTATGGTGTGTGGTTAGTTTCTGGAAGGCCTAAAGCGGTTTTGTTTGATCTGGGAAGTGTGATGCATCGATTGGGAGATATCAAATACCTCTTGTGGGAGCATCATGGAATATCTACACCGAGTGATGATTTTCTGCTAAACGATGTGTTGGCTTTTGGAGAAATGGTCAAAATCTTTTTGACAGAGTTGGCAACTGTCAATGAAGGTCAACGCGAAATTTTAGCTCATTTCCATGAGTGGATGGCAGCAACTGGTTTGCCAGGATTGCGCAGGGATAAAGTCAAAGTGAAAACCATCTTCACCACCCATGCCACATTGCTCGGGAGATATCTGGCAATGAATGATCCACAGTTTTATGATCATTTGCCATTTATGGATTGGCAAAAAGAGGCACAGCATTTTAATATTGAGTCAAATGTGATGATTGAGCGTGCTGCAGCCCATGGAGCACATATATTTAGTACAGTAAGTGAGGTGACAGCTGCCGAATGTCGTCAGCTTCT
>PBTY01000010.1 GCA_002729235.1 Rickettsiales bacterium
TAGTCGCGTTGTGTTCGCTTAACATACTGAGAATCTTTACTTTCTTTCATAACGTCAATTTTTGTGTAACGCTATTTCAGGACGAGACAAAAGAAAGCTTTTAGAAGCCTCTAGCTATTAGTTAGAGGCTTTTTAATTTAATTGAAATCTATTTCAAAGCTCCTCTTTTGCCAAGCTCTACCACTTCAAGGTTCCTGGGTTTTCCATTTTCCAAATCAAATCTCAGCAGCGTTTTCACTTGATGAAAACCATGAATTCCTGCAGCCCCTGGATTCATGAATAGCAAGTTGTTTTCATGATCTGGCTGTACTTTGAGGATGTGTGAGTGACCACAGATCAGCATATTTGGTTGATGCTCCTTGATGAGTTTTTTAACTCGTGCATTGTATTTTGGAGGTTTACCTGCGATGTGGGTCATTAGGATTTTCACACCTTCGCGTTCTATGATTTGATTCTCAGGCGCAGCAGCTTGAATGCGTGCTTCATCAATATTTCCATAAACGGCTATGGTTGGTTTGAAGGCTTCCAACTGTTCTAATAAAGACAGGGTGCCAATATCTCCTGCGTGCCAAATTTCATCTACTTCTTTGAAGTATTGGAATACTTTTTCATCCAGGTAACTGTGCGTGTCTGATATCAAGCCAATTTTCATGGATGCAAACCTACTAGAAAACCAATGCGATGCCTACTCCTGAGGAAGCCGGCTGGAGTTGTAGGCCTACTTTTTGGGGTTCTTGATAACCATTGTTGTAGTATCTCGCAGCTTTTACTGCTTTATTGATGAAGATTTTATTAAGAACTATAGAGGTTACAACGATTCCCACACCAACATAGGTGAGATTCAAGTTTGGTTCTTTGTCAAACTGCAACTGCCAAAGGGGCCAGGTTGACAATACAGTACCTGTAGCATTCAGAAGAGAATTAGTAATGAAAATCCCTGCAAGTGGTTTGGTGTAATTGTCCATCAATGGATCGTTGGAAATAAACTCAATAAACTGCTGATGGGAGAGTTCAAATCCACAAGACTTGATAATGGTCTTTTTGAAGATCCCTTTTTTCTCAATCTGAAATTGGCCATCCTGTGCAAAACACAAAGAAATAGCCAACAATGCAGCTATGGTTAGTAAGTATTTCTTCATTTCTTTATCCAAAACGATGGTAATTTAGGTCTATTCTGAGATCTGAATTGTTTATCTTAAACAATCGACCAATCAGCGAAGACAATCTCCCAAATATCGATAATTGAAAGAAGAGCCTGGGTCTTCTATATTAATTTGTAAGGTATGAGAGGAATAGTATTTACCGAACTTTTAGATCTGATAGAAGAAAAATATGGCTATGATTTGGTTGATCAAGTCCTTCAAAAGGTAAAACCAAATACAGAAGGGGCCTATACATCTGTAGGTTCTTATCCCTACAGAGAGATGCTGGCTTTATTGGTAGAGTTATCTCAACGCTTGAACATTGGAATCGATTCACTTCTGGAACTATATGGTGAGCATTTATTTGGTGTTTTTGCTGAGAGATATGCCTCTTTATTTAGTCCAGGTATTGATGCTTTTACCTTTTTAGCGAGTGTAGAAAGTCATATACATCCTGAAGTTCTCAAGTTATATCCTGATGCTGAGTTACCATCCTTTGAGATTGAATCAAATGATTCTAGCCAGCTGATTATGATTTATAGGTCCACAAGAAAGATGGGACAATTTGCTCTTGGTTTAATCAAGGGGTGTTTGAAGCATTTTGATGAGTATGCAGATATTCTAATGGAAAAACTTAATGATGATGGAAGTGCAGTTAGATTCACCATCCGTAGAAGATCTTAAGGTTCAGATCGAGGTTCTAAAGCGTAGAGTTGCTAGAGAAAGAACTGCCAGAAACAGTGCTGAGCTCTTACTGGAGCAAAAGTCTATGGAGCTGTTCAAATCGAATAGGGATTTGATGCGCCTCAATGAGACGCTGGAGTGGCGTGTGGCTGAAAGAACCAATTCCCTTTCATCGCTTATTCAGAGTTTGCATGCCGGCATCTTGTTGGAAGATGAAAATAGAAATATCCTTCTGACTAATGAATTGTTCTTAAAACAGTTCAACATTAACCTTGATCCCTCAACATTGATTGGGGTCAATTGCTCTTCATTTCTTGATGATGTAGCTGATTTGTTTGAAGAACCTGAGACCTTTAAAAACAGAGTAGATGCGCTCCAAAGAAACCGGGAGAAAGTAGTAGGGGAGATTGTAAAAATGAAAATTGGACGTGTCTTTAGCAGAGACTATGTTCCAACTTTTGTAGATGATGCATATGTAGGTCACCTATGGAAATACCGGGATATCACTGAAAGCTACACTGCTGAACAACGCATCAAAGACTCTGAAGAGAAGTATCGTGGCATCATTGAAAACATGGAGTTAGGCTTGCTGGAAGTGGATAAAGATCATCGGATTATCCGTGCCTATGACCGCTTCTGTGAGATGACCGGATATACTGCCGAAGAACTCAAAGGCCAGAATGCAGTAAGTCTCCTACTTCCAGAGGAGTATCAGCTCACCATGAATAAGCAAGATGTCGATAGAGCTAGTGGTAAGCCAGGTATCTATGAGATTCAACTTGTAAAGAAAAATGGAGAACGCATGTGGGTGCTCATTAGTGGTGCACCTTTCTATGATTCAGAAGGAAATGTGGAAGGTTCCATAGGTATTCACTACGATATTACAGATCGTAAACTACTGGAAGATGAGTTGAGGCAAGCTAGAGAAGTAGCTGAGCACGCACGCACAGCAGAAAAGGATTTCCTGGCTAATATGAGTCATGAGATACGTAATCCGATCAATGCTATTGCGGGTTTGACTAACCTTTTCTATGACACCAGGCTGAGCTCTGATCAGCTGGAGTTGTTGGACAACATCAAATATTCGGCAGATATCCTATTAGGACTCTTATCTGATGTATTGGATATTTCGAAGATAGAGTCTGGGAAGATGGAACTAAATGAAAAAGATGTTCCGTTAGCTGCGAGTGTCAAGGCTTTAGTCCAGACTTATAAGTTTAGAAATAATAAAAATGTTAAGTTCAATGTCAATATTGATCCTCAAATAGATTTTGATGTTGTAGCTGATCAAACTATCTTAAATCAAGTATTGCTGAATTTGATTGGAAATGCAGCTAAGTTTACTGGCGAAGGTGAAATATGTACCACCGTTAGTTTGATTGAGGAAATTGGAGATTATGTCAACGTAGGTTTCTCGATAAAAGACACAGGTATTGGAATCGAGGAAGATCAATTACAGTCAATATTTGAAAGCTTCAAACAAGGAAGTAAGCAAACCAAATTGCGATATGGAGGCACAGGTTTGGGACTTTCCATTGTGAAGCGACTGGTTAGCATGTACAAAGGAGATATTCAGGTGAAAAGCACGGTCGGTGTGGGTTCTGAGTTTTCCTTCAACATGATGTTTAAAAGAAAAATAGAAGATCAAAAAGTGAGTGATCAAAAGACTGCAAGTGAAATGGTACCAGATGGAATCAATCACGTGCTTATAGTTGAGGATAATAAAATAAATCAGCAATACCTTATAGGCTTGTTGAGCAAGTGGGAGATTACTTATGATCTGGCAAATCATGGTGGAGAGGCATTGGAATTGATCAAGACCAATCCATACGACTTAATATTAATGGATATCCGAATGCCGGTAATGGATGGTTATGAAACCACGATTCGTATCCGTAGCATGGAGAATAACAACAATCAAGACATTCCGATTATTGCTTTGACAGCCTCTGCATTGGTTGATGAGAAAGAAAAGGCGATCGCAGCGGGTATGAATTTTCACCTGAGCAAGCCATTTTTACCTGAACAATTGTTGAACATTTTTGATCAGCTAACATTAGGAGAACTATCGGAAGGTCAAACCACAAGTAATCATTTTTCCTTCTCTGAGGAATTGGATGTTCAGTATTTGGAATCATTTTATTTAGGTGATTTGGACAGGGCTCAGTTGATGTTTCAGATCTTCCTGAGCAATATTGATAGCGAAATAGATAAACTTAAACAGCTTTTTGATTCGGAAAACTGGTCAGAGTTGGTTACATTGGCACATAGGATTAAGCCAAACTTTGTCATGGTGGGCCTAGGCAAACTCACCGATCAAATGCTTAAAATAGAACAGGCTGGTAAGGAGCAAGACAGCATTTCCTTGAGACAACTAGTTCCTGAATTTTTAAGAGACTTTGAAGCAACACATCAACTGGTAGCAAACGAACTGGCTAGACTGTCCGAATGGTTAAACAAATAGTACTTAAAGTAAGCTATCAAAAACATGAAATGTCTTATAGTAGAAGATGACCAGATGGCTCGAGCATCGATCGAGTTGATGTGTCAAAAAATAGATGATTTGGAGGTAGTAGGTTCATTTGATAATGGACTGGATGCTCTCAAAATGATTAAATCGGTGGATGTGGATGTGCTTCTTCTGGATATCCAAATGCCCGATTTTTCTGGTTTGGATCTTATCAAAAGCCTGGAGAAGAAACCTCAGATTATCCTCACTACTGGACATGCCGAATATGCGGTAGAAGCGTTTGAACATCGTGTCACTGATTTCCTCACCAAACCTGTGGAACTTCCCCGGTTATTGAAGGCACTGGATCATGCCCGTCAAAATTTAGCTTCTGCGAATGGATCAGAAGAAATGAGTGAGCTATTCATAAAAGTTGACGGGAGGTACGTTCGTTTGGATCTTGAAGATGTATTGTACGTAGAGTCATTGGGTGACTATGTAACATTCAGAACCTCCAAGGAGAAGTACATTGTCCATAGCACGCTTAAAAACATTGACGACAAAATTAAAAACAGCAAGTTCTTGAAAGTGCACCGTTCGTATATCGTGAATCTATCTAAAGTGGTGGATATAGAAGAAACCAACATGGTTATTGCGGACAAAGTGATTCCTGTGAGTAGGGCTCACAAACCCATCTTAATGAATAAGATTAAGACAATTTAACGACATCCATTACCAAAAATCTTTGGTATCTTGTTGCTCACCGAAATCTGCTGACAATCCATTCTAAACAGGTCTACATTCGATTAAAAATATAGTAGACCTATGGACACCTTAGCATTAATTTTTACCATTAGTTTATTCATAGTCTTTTACAGCTATCTAGGCTATGGAATGTTGTTGGGATTGTTGGTGAAGCTTTTCGGTAAGAAACATCACTTCGCGGAAGTAAGTGATGAAAATCTACCTGATGTTGCACTAGTAGTTGCTGCATTTAACGAGCAGGATATCATCATCAACAAGATTGAAAATTCACTTGCATTAAACTATCCACAAGACAAGCTACATCTCTATTTCGTGACAGATGGGTCTAATGATCTGACTTCACGAATTGTCAGGTTGTTTCCACAGGTACAGATTTTTCACCAGGATGCAAGAAAAGGTAAGTTATCAGCTGTCGATCGTGTGATGAGGCATGTGTTGGAGCCGATTACCATTTATACTGATGCCAATGCCATGATCAACACTGATGCAGTGCGAAATATGGTGAGACATTTCCAAAACGATAAAGTAGGTGCTGTGGCTGGTGAAAAATGTGTAGCTATGGACGGTGATGCTACAAGTGGAGGCGAAGGAATCTACTGGAAGTATGAGTCGCTACTGAAGAAATGGGATTATCGATTGTATTCAGTCGTAGGGGCAGCAGGAGAACTATTCGCTATTCGGACTAATCTTTATGAAAAGCCTGAACCAGATACGTTGATAGAGGACTTTGTAATGACCATGCGCATATCCGCCAAAGGTTATCGCGTGGCTTATGAACCACAAGCACAAGCCCTTGAGTCTTCCTCCGAGTCGTTGGAGGAGGAAATGAAGCGCAAGGTTAGAATATCTGCGGGTGGCTTGCAGGCAGTTTTGAGGTTGGCTTACGTGCTCAATCCATTCAAATATGGGGTTTTGACCTTTCAATATGTTTCTCACCGAGTTTTGCGTTGGACTTTAGCACCTCTATCATTGATGTTCCTGTTTGTTACTAATATCTTCTTATTAGAGACTGGACATTGGTTTTGGATGCTGACGATGACAGGACAGGCAGTATTTTATATTGCCGCTGTTGCTGGATGGTATTTGGAAGCTATAAACATTCGGGTGAAAGCACTTTTCGTACCCCTTTACTTCACGTTTATGAATGTGAATGTGTATTTGGGGTTCTTGAAGTTAATGTCTGGAAATCAATCGGTTGTTTGGTCCAAAGCAAAGAGAAAGTCATGAGTAAGGTTTCTATTATTTCGGTAAACTACAATCAGCCTGAGGTTACCTTAGAACTTCTGGAATCACTTAGAAAACAAGATTATCAGGATCTGGAAATCATAGTTGTTGACAATGACTCCAAGCTGGATCCAACCAGGTTAATTCATGATCAATATCCAGAGGTGAAAGTGATCAGGAGTGATCAGAATCTTGGGTTCGCTGGAGGTAATAATCTTGGGATTAAAGAAGCATCAGGAGACTTTCTGTTTTTTTTGAATAACGATACGGAGGTTCCCAATGGTACCATTAAAGCTCTTGTGGATGCTTTTTCACTAAATCCTAAAACAGGGGTTGTGTGTCCAATTATTAATTACTTTGATCAACCTGGTCTTACTCAATATGCCGGATATACTGCGATAAATTCCCTTACTGGAAGAAATCAAGCCATCGGATACAAACAGCAGGTACAACCAAAACTCAGAATTTCAGAGACTCATTATGCCCATGGTGCAGCCATGATGGTAAGAAGAGAGGTAGTCGATCAAGTTGGTCTAATGCCGGAGAATTATTTCTTGTATTATGAGGAACTAGACTGGGGAGCACAAATCAAGAAGGCAGGATATAAAATTCAAGTAGTACAGTCTGTTTTCATTCTGCACAAAGAATCAGTGTCCACTGGAAAGGCATCACCACTCAAAACATATTTCCAAACCAGGAATAGACTCTTATTCATGAGAAGGAATATGTCATTGACCCAAAAAGTAATGTTTTATTGTTTTTTCCTGTGCGTGGCATTACCTAAAAATGTTCTCCAATTTGTTTTTAGAAGAGAAATAGACCATTTAAAATCTTATTGGAACGGTGCTATTTGGAATTTTACAAATGACATCAATTCCAATCGAATTGGTTACATCTATGAATCGTTAAGAAGCTAATCAGTCACTTTGATAACGTATGATCTCAGGTGCTTGATGATGGTCTTGCCTGCACTAACAAATTCATAAAAATCGCTAAAACAGTACTTGACACCAGGTTCTACTTCCAAATACATATATCCATTGGATGCGGCTTCTTTTCCGTGTGTTAGCACCTGATGAATGACCAACTTAGAGGCTTTATATTCTGCCATTTCGGTAATGGCAGCAATGAATTCAGATTTGCCAGAGATCGTTTTGTCACCCATTATTTCCCACAGAATATCTTCCGAGACACATGCTGATAAAAATTCTATATTCCCTGTTGCAAAGGCAATGTTAAAGTCTTTGATGAATTCTCTTTTTGGAGAATTACCGCAATCTACCTGTATATCAATAGTTGTCATTTTACATTAAGATTGGTTGCAAAATACTATTCTTGTTCCCTTCTGTATCCAGGAAATAACTGATTAAACCTGTTCCTGGGATGTCCATTGGTTCATTCAAAACCTGTCCACCATGTTTAGTGATCAAAGCAATTGTTTCATGAATGTCTTCCACAGCTAGCACCAAAGATGGAGCGGAAACACCGTTTGGCGACGAGGCAATTAATCCCCCATCAATGGACCCTCTCAAGGAATCTCGTTTTACATCCTGATCTGAAGTATTGACCAAAATATAGTTATTCATTTCCGGACCTAATTGATTCATTGTCCATGCAAAAACGTTGGAATAGAATTCCTTGATTCTATTGGCGTCATGATAGGGGAGTTCAAAATGTACTACTGGATTCATCATTGGTTTAATTGTTAAATGCCTTTTCTAAGTCTGATATAATGAGTTTGCGCATCTTAAGCATGGCCTGGGTTACTCGCTGTACTTGATCCACGGTTCCTGTGGACATTAATTCCAGAAACCTTTTAGGTATGATTTGCCAGGACAGACCATACTTATCCTTGCACCAGCTACACATACTTTCTTTGCCACCATCGGAGGTAAATGCTTCCCAATAAAAGTCCACTTCTTCCTGGTTTTCGCAGAGGACCTGAAAAGAAACTGCCTCTGTGAAGTTGAATTTTGGACCGCCATTTAAGCCGATGAATGGGTGGCCATCCAATTCGAATTCTACTACGAGATCAGACGATGACTTTATTTTAGAATTTTTAAACAGGGAACAGTAAAAAACGGCAGCTTCTTTTGCTTTGTTGTCATACCACAGACATGGAATGATGGGGGTTTGTAAGCTACTCATTATTCAAAGTTTGATGGTTTAAAAGGAACTTCTTTAGCGATGGATTCCTCAAAATCAAACCTCCCCACATGAGTATGCTGATATAGATAGGGAAAAGAATGTGTGAGAAGAGCGGTTGATCTAACCTGAAATTTGTGACGATGGCACCTCCAAAATACCCTGTTAATAATATGGCTCCAATCACCGAGGTTCGAGGAATGATGTAGAAGAGTGTTGCAAGAAACCCGATGACTCCAATGGGCAATATGTGGTGTTCTTGAAACCCTAGCTTTACTGTTCCTTCAATGACTTCATCTGGTTGGATGAATTTCATAATAGAGTCAAAAAGCATGAACAGAATGACTAATCCACTCATGATGATTCCCGGGATCGATTTTCTTTGTGTAGACATTGTTTGGTTTGTTTGTTGGTTCAAAATTCTAGTAAATAGTTGGCACTTGAAATTTGTCAATGCGAACAGTTGAGGGGTTGATTGCGACAGTGCTAGAGCGTATCTTACATCTATTAATCCAGTCACTATGAAACACATATCTATTCTAATTCCAAGAGGTCAATACAGTATTGTCAATATCGCTGGGGCCTTTCAAATACTCAATTGGGCCAATGATGCGTATGCTCAGCAAACACGCCAGCAATTGTTTAAAGTGGAATTTGTGGGGCATACAAAACCAGCTCAGGATGCAGAAGGTTTTTACACAGTATCTCCACCAAAAACACTAGATGACATTGTAAAAACTGATTTGATTATTGTTCCAGCGGTACATGGTAACTTGAGAGAGGGAATTGATAACAATAGAGAAGTAATTGATTGGGTTGCGAAGCAATATCATCAAGGAGCGGAAATCGCAGCATTTTGTATCGGGGCTTTTTTACTTGCAGAGACAGGGATTTTAGATGGTAAGACGTGCTCTACCCATTGGGGACATGTCCAAGAGCTTCAGGAGATGTTTCCCAAAGTGAAGGTAGAAGCTGAAAACATCGTGTCGATTAATGAAGGTATTTACACCAGTGGGGGAGCTTATGCATTTACTAATTTGGTCATTTACCTCATTGAAAGATATGGTGGAAGAGAATTGGCATTAATGACTGCTAAGGCCTTTATGATCGATGTAGATAAGAACAATCAGTCCTTGTACATGATCTTCAACGGTCAGAAAAATCATGGTGATGAAATGGTCTTGAAGGTTCAGGAACATATTGAAAAAAGGTATATCGAATCGATTTCAGTTGCTGATTTAGCAGATGATCAGGCAACCAATCGTAGATCATTGGAGCGTCGCTTTAAATCAGCAACAGGAAACTCAGTTATCCAATATTTGCAACGAGTGCGTGTAGAACATGCAAAAAAGGTATTGGAGCAAACATCGAAATCAGTGACGGATGCCATGTATGATTCAGGGTATTCTGATGCCAAATCCTTCCGAGAAGTTTTTAGAAAATATGTAGGAGTTAGTCCACTAGAGTATAAAAAGAAGTTTGTGAAAGACGATAAGTACATGGAGATAAATACCTATTGAATGCTTTCATTCAATTTGACCCTGATTCCTTTGGCCAATTGAGCCAGATGCTTTGATTTGGAAGCCCTTAATTCCAGGTATTGATAGAACCGTTTGGCATTTTGGATTTGTTGAGAAACAATGATTTCATAATCTGGATGTGACTTATCCGGAATGGTTTGGTATCTGTCTGCACATTCCACCATTTTCTCCTCTACGTACATGATCTGCTCTATGTTATTGGCAAATGTGGTAAGCGGAATGTAAAGGTCCGCAGTAAAAAACTCATAGCTTTCATTAGTTAGTATGTAATGCAAGACATCAATGGGATATTGAGGAGCAGTATATATTACATCACTATAATTGATGATGATGTTACTGTCCAGTTTGTTTTTGAAATTTCGATTATACGATTCGTGATACAATACAAATCCACTAAACAATTGATCATAGTGGCTAATTCCGACTTCAAGCAATTCGATCATTCGTTCCCCTTGATGAAGTTTTTCTCTCTGGGCTTTATTCTCAGAAAAAATTACGGCAATGTAGACTCCAATGGTCACAATGATCAAATCGAATAAAAGCTGAAGATAATTGATGGATTTAAAAGCAGTGATTAGTCTGTTAGCCATAATACATTTTATTTACAAAGATGAAAGATAGTAAATCTTAAACTATCTGCTTTGAATCCCGACAAGTTGTATTATGAGCATCAGTTCTATATTTACGAAATGAGAATACCAGTCATTCTATTGTTGACAGTTGTTTCCGTTTATGGAATCGCCCAGACAGTTCCCAGAACGTATGTAGCACAGTACACTAACCGGTCAATCACAGTGGATGGAGAGATGGAACAAGAATGGGATGACGTGGAGTGGACAGTTGACTTCATAGACATTGAAGGAGAAATAACTCCAAAGTATAAAACGCGAGTAAAAATGCTTTGGGATAGTACTTACTTGTATTTCTATGCAGACCTCTTTGAGCCTCATGTTTGGGGTGACATTACGAAACGTGATGCTGTGATCTTCTACAACAATGATTTTGAAGTGTTTATTGACCCTGATGGAGACACCCATAACTACATGGAGTTTGAGATGAACGCTCTAAATACCGTTTGGGATTTATTCTTGACTAAACCCTATCGAAATGGACCAAGGGTGATAGATAACTGGGATATTAAAGGCATTAAAACAGCAGTAAAAATCAATGGAACCTTGAACGATCCATCCGATGTGGATGAAGGTTGGAATGTAGAAATTGCTATGCCATGGAGTGCGTTATTGGAGGCTACCACAAATGAGCTTCCTGTTAATGATTACTGGAGAATCAATTTTAGTCGAGTGAACTGGGACTATGGGCTTGAAAATAAGATTTACATTAGGAAAAAGGATGAAAATGGTCAGTATTTACCCGAATATAACTGGGTTTGGAGTCCACAAAGAGTCATCAATATGCATGAACCTGAGCACTGGGGATTTGTCTATTTTTCTCAGAGTCCTGAAGATTTTGAAGCCCCGTCAGATGAACTTTTGAAAAGAAAACTTTATGAAGTGTACAGAGGCATACATGAACGGAAGCTGAATTTGGAAGATAGAGACTATTTTGCGTTTACGTTTCAGAATCAAGAAATACCTGTTCATTTTGAGCGACACTTGACTGGGTGGAATATCTGGATCGTAAGCCCCAATACCGATAAGCGCATAGCCATCAAAGAGGATGGCAAGTCCAGCATTTCTATTAATTAATGTATGAAAACAACAGTATTAGCACTTTTCACGGTATTATGGTTTTCCGCTTGCGAGCAATCAAAAAACCAAGAAACATCAAAACAGGATCAAAAATCAGAAACCTTCAAAGTCTGGACATGGCTTTCAGCTAAGTCAGATTGGACAGATAGTACCTATCAATCCAGATTCAAACAATTAGCAGAAAATGGAATTAATGCAGTTCTTATAAATACGGGTACCGACCCCAAAGAATTGACCAGATTAACTCCACTTGCAGCAGAGGCAGGGCTTGAGGTACATGCCTGGATCATGGCCATGAACCGACCGGGAGATACAGTAGCCTTGCAGCATCCAGATTGGTATGCTGTAAGTCGGGAAGGTAAATCATGCTTCGATACACGGCCATATGTTGGTTACTACCAGTGGATGTGTCCCACCAGACCTGAAAGTAGAGGACATGTATTAACCCTTGTAAAAGGACTTGCGGAGGTACCTGGAGTAGCGAGTGTTCATCTGGATTATATAAGATATTCGGATGTCTTCTTGCCAATTGGTTTACTCCCAAAATATGATCTGGTACAAAACGAGGAATTACCAGAATTCGACTTTTGTTATTGCGACCAATGCATTGAGAAGTTTGAAGGAATACATCATAAGAATCCTAGGAAAATGGAGCATCCCGAACTGGATTTGGAATGGAGACAGTTTCGATTGAATCAGGTGAAAGCTGTGGTGGATGATGCTTATAAAATAGCACATGACCATGATAAGATTCTTACGGCAGCAGTTTTCCCATATCCTGAGATGGCTGCCCAGATGGTCCGTCAGCGTTGGGATAAGTGGAATATAGACATGGTTTTGCCTATGATCTATCACAATTTTTACAATGAAGAGTTAGATTGGATCGGATTTGCTACAAGACAAGGGGTTGAGGACTTGTCAGCTAGAGAGACCGAATTGCATACAGGACTATTTATTCCTTCGATACCAGCCGATCAGTTGACGGAAGCATTGGAGCAAGCAAAATCAAACGGGGCCAAAGGCGTTGCTCTATTTGATGCAGGAGCACTCACCGAAGAACATTTAGCAGTTATTAAGGATTTTACAACCAATACATTAAATGATTAAGAGAAGGAAATTTATCGGTCAGGCTGCAGTAGGTGCGGTTTCATTGAGTTCACTGTCAGCATGTGCGACTGCAACCAAAGAGGACCAACCTAAAAAGCCATTGGTAAAGCCGGTAGCCATTTCTACCTGGAATCATGGAATGATGGCCAATGACGAGTCGTGGGAGTTTTTGAAGTCTGGAGGTTCGGCTTTAGATGCCGTAGAGAAAGGTGTACGTGTAGTGGAGAACGATCCTAAAGTAATGACCGTGGGTATCGGTGGTTTTCCTGATAGAGAGGGTAAAGTAACCCTGGATGCTTGTATCATGGATAAACATAGCAATTGTGGATCTGTAGCCTATCTTCAAGACATAAAGAATCCAATCTCTGTAGCCAGGAAGGTAATGGAAGAAACACCTCATATCATGCTGGTTGGGTCTGGTGCTAAGCAATTTGCTCTGGAGCAAGGATTTGTTGAAGAGGATTTGTTGACTCCTGAGGCAGAAAAGGCTTACAAAAAATGGTTGGAGAAGTCCAAATACGAACCAGTAATCAATATTGAGAATCATGATACTATCAGTATGCTGGCGCTGGATCAGAATGGCGACTTGGCCGGCGCTTGTACTACCAGTGGAGCAGCCTGGAAAATGGATGGCCGGGTAGGAGACTCACCCATAATTGGTGCTGGATTATTCTTAGATAATGAAGTAGGCGCTGCAGCGGCTACAGGTCTTGGAGAGGCAGTGATCCGTACCGCAGGTAGTGCCATGGTGGTAGAACTCATGCGGCAAGGTAAGTCTCCAGAGGAGGCATGTGTAGAGGTGACCAACCGAATTTACGAGTTGTATAAGCGTCGCGATGATATGGAATACCTGCAGGTAGGTTTTATTGCACTCAACAAAAACGGAGAGCATGCTGGATATAGCCTGAAGTCAGGTTTCAATTATGCTATCCACAATCCTGAGCGTCAGGAAATGGTGGATGCGAAGTATCAGATTTAATAGCCTCTCTCGCTGTAGTTTTTTATTGCAAGTAGTCTCTTGAAGGTGTGCGGATGGCTAAGGAATTTTTCACTAAACCACACCCAAAAGCTATCTTCCATTTGTGCATCTTCGAGGTACTGTTTTAAGTTAATTTTTGAATAAATATTCTTGCCTGCAGCCAGGACCATAATTCCTTCGAGTGCTCCCTGTGGAGACTGATGATAACCTAGTCTATCACAGGTGTATTCACATGCCCTAGAATGAGCTGAGCTCAAAAAAGGAATGAATTTAGATGGGAAAAGCCAACCCTCAATTGATAAGTGTTTTCTTTTGATGTGGCCCAGTTCATGAGCGATCACAAATTCTAAAATCTTGAAATCTCCTCTTTGAGCAGTCTCGAGAACTTCTGAGTAAAGCATCAAATATTTGCTTCGGGCTAGTTTCGTTACAAATGCATTGAAATGTCCTTCGCTTACAAGTACTTCTGGTACTTCTTTAATTCCTAAAGATTTGCATTGATTCACTACAATTTTATAGACTTCTGGAAACTGATTCTCACTTAGCTTCACGGAGTGTCCCTTGATAGTACCAACAAACAGTCCCTGTACAAATCTTCTAAACAAAGCGAATATCAGCACAACTGTAACTACAGTAAAAATACCAAACAAACCCTGAGTAGTAGAGACAGTGAAGGAAGTCAATACGGGTACTAGGGCTAAAAGATAGATAAGCACGCTAAAAAAGACTCGGAATCTGAAATAGACGGCTTCTTTTGGATGAGCATGAAACTCTGCTACATTAGATACTGCTTGTTTATTACCGGTCTGTAAGTTGGTAGATCTATCTTTTTGTTCAGTTTTACCAAGGAACCATTCATCAATATCCTGATTTGCTAAATAGTGCTCTTTCAAATAGGCTAAGAATTCAGAGATATTTTCACTACTAAGCTCTAGTGCCTCGTTATAATTTTCTTGTTGAATGATCAAGTTTTCATCTAACTCATTTCTCTCAAGTAATAGTTCTACTTTTCCATGCGACTTTCTTTGCTCAACGGCTTTGTAAAGATCAAAGACGTTCTGATAGTCACTTAGTTGTTTATTGAACAGAATCCACTTTTTGAAATCAATTAGGACGTTAGTTGAATCAGTTGGCATGTTAATAGGTTTGAAAATCTGATGCCAAGCTACATTAATTATTTATTTCAAGCAACTGTAAAGACTATATGACTCACGAAGCTTGGGCCACATTAAATGGTTGCATGATTTTGAAATAGGCGGTTTGACCAAAAGTCAAACCGTCTATTTGTTTATTCTGTCCGCAATGATTCTACTGGGTTTCTGGTCGCTGATCGAATGGCATGATTAGCAATGGTTGCCAGGGTGATTAATAAAGCTGTTGCGGCGGCAATAACAAATAGCCAAATGTTGAGGCTAATGCTGTATGCATATTGGCTCAGCCACTCATTCATTATATAAATAGCAATTGGGCTTGCAATGATGAAGGACAAAACGATAAGAACTATATATTCTTTACCTACCAGGCCAAGGATAGAACTGACACTTGCACCCAATACTTTGCGAATGCCAATTTCTTTGGTCTTGAGCTCCGTGCTAAATGAAATCAAACTCAACAATCCCAAACAAGAAATAACCACGGCAACAATCGTGAAGTAGAGCATGAGTTTGCTGACCAACATTTCACTTTTGTATCGGTTTTGATAGTCAACATCCATAAAGCTATAGTCAAATACGCGTTCAGGACTATATTCTTGATGAAGAGCTTCAAGACTCTGGATAGCTGCTCGTGCTTCACCAGGTTTGGTCTTTACTAATAGCAGTCCATTGTTCGGGTCCATGCGTAAAATCATCGGTTCGATAGGTGTATGCAGTGAAGCGATGTGAAAATTTTTAACGATTCCAATTACTCTTCCTGAGTTATCCCAAAAACTAAGCTCCTTTCCAATAGCTTCACTTCCACCCATCAGATTAGCTGTGACTTCATTGATGATATAAGCACTGGAGTCTGAAGCCAGATTAGTATCAAAATCTCGACCTTCTTTGATTTCAACGTCCATCAATTCATTGAATCGAGGATCTACTCCAAGTACATGAAAATAGATTTCCATTTCTGGATCTTTATCAGGCCAGGTAGGATCTGAGGTGCTATTTCCAATGTCAGTGGGATCCTGATTCACGCAACTATAATCTTTGATTCCCGGCATCGACTTCAATCTCGAGAGGTAGATTTTTCTTTGACTTTCTTTCAAGTGCCAGATGTTAGTTTTCAGTACATTTTCTCGATCCAAGCCCAGATTTTTGTTCAGTACATAATTGAGTTGTTCATAAATGGTGACAGATCCGATGATCATCGTAATGGTGATCACAAATTGGAAGATAACCAGGCCTTTACGGAATATTCGATTGGAATTGTCTGCTTTAATTATTCCTTTCAGTGAGATTATCGGATTGAGTGCTGCCATGTAAAAAGCAGGATATAAACCTGATAACATGCCCAGAGCCAGGATAAATACCAGACAAGTAATGATGAACTCTAGATTGAAAAACGCAAAACCAATTGTCTTGCCAGCTAAGTCATTGAATGTGGGTAATAGGGCAGCTACGGCAATCCCTGATAGGATGAATGCTGCCAGCGTGATTAGAATTGCTTCAATCATGTATTGCGATCGGAGAGACTGTCGCTGTGCTCCGAGTACTTTTCGTATTCCCGTTTCTTTCGAGCGCTTGGACGATCTGGCAGTTGTTAAGTTTACAAAGTTGACTGATGCCAGGAGGATGATCAAGATCGCAGAGATGCCGAGCATTCGGACATAGTCGATACGACCACCTGCGACTTTTCCATTTTCAAATTTTGAGTTCAGGTAGTGTTCACTAAAAGGTTGAAGAACCAAAGGTGCTGACATGTCGCTATCTGGCCGATTTTCTGCAATGGCATCTTCAATATTGGCTTGAGCTGATTCAGTAGTATATCCATCAGCAATTTTCACGTACATGAAGTTGTTAAAATTGCCCCAGTGCTTCTGCCATGGCTGAATTGATAATAAGTAGTCAAATGTTAGAATGAATTCAAAATCAAGTGTTGATTGCTCAGGAATATCTTTGAAAATGCCAGCAAGCTTGAAGGTCTTGCCATCCTTATTGGTGATACTAGACCCAACCAGATTGGTCGATTTCCAATCTGCTCCATAATATTTCTCAGCTGCTGTTTCACTAATGGCAATAGATTCTGGAGTTTCAAACATCATTTGGTGATCCCCCTGAATAAACGGAATAGAGAATACCTCAAAGATCTCAGGCGTACCATACCTGCCGTTGAGTGTTAGAAATTCATCGCCTTTCTTAGTAATAAAGCTCGCTCCCCAATTCACCATAGCGGCTTTTTCAATAGCTGGATACTTCTCCTGGAGAACGGGTTGCAGGGGTTGTGGTGTGGTCCACCAGGTATGAATGGTACCGGAGGATTCCTGCATGTTAACTAACACATTGTGGACTTTGTCCAAATTGGATGGCCATTTGTTATAGCTTAGTTCATCTTGAACCCAGAGGTAAATGAAGAGACTGCATGTAATCCCCAGGGCCAGTCCAAAAATGTTGGTAAATGTGTAGCCCTTTTCCTTCTTAAAGACCCTAAATGCAACTTTTAGGTAGTTTGAAATAACTTGTGTGTTCATATGTATTTGAGTTTTTTTAAAACTTGAGGGTCTGAAAAATCTTAGCACATCAAGGATATACCGGGCCTTTGCCTCTCCTGGTCTTTTGTTAGTGAGATTTTTATGAAATTGTTCCGTTAAGTCTCCTTGAATTTCATCCAATAATTCCTCGTGGCAATACCATTCCAAAAAACGATTTGCCCATCCCGGTGGTGATATGTGCTTTGGAGAGCTCATGCCATGTTCAACTGAGGTGCTATTTTCCAAAGGTTGTTTCTTGTATCCCGAAGGTCAGCGATGATTTTGTAACCACTTTTTGTAATTTCAAAAAGCCGTTTTTTTCTACCACCTCTCTCCGTAGTTGCTCCGCCCATTGTAGAAGTCAAAAATCCTTTTTTCTCTAACCTTTTCAGAACGGTGTGAATAGCAGGAATGGAAATGGATTTGCCAGTTTGTTTTTGATACTCCTCACCTACAGAAACTCCGTATGCTGCATCTTGCATTACTAGTACCAATAATAGAATGGTTTCTTCCAAAGAACCAATTGATTCATTCATTATACAATCGTTTAATTAACTAATGTATAACAAATAGATGCAATTAAATTTAAAAGGTTGCAGGATGACTGAAATTTTTCTTGAAATACGATTTTTTGAAAGTCCAAAGAATTACATGGAAGATAATCCAAACAATTTATCAGAGGATGATTATAGCGTCTCTAATGCGAAGAGATCCAATGCTGCCAATGCTTATATAGCCGATTATAGTAAGAATGGTCCCAAGTTTGTATCACTGGGTAAAGAAAATGGATATGCTTTGTTAAGATTTGAAAATGAGGTCTCGATCAATTTAGGTACGAAATTGCCAGTTGTAGAAACATTCTGGAATAAGAATGCAGGCTACACCTCCTTGGAGGCTGCATATGCTGCATACCCTGAACAAGCTGATGTTTACATTTTGTCAGGGGAGAAGCTACGGTATTATTCTAGTGGGTTGGAGGATATGTCTGAGCACGATTGGGTTTATGTTGGCTTTGCTGGAATTGCAAATAATGTAGTCGATTTAGCAGACATCGAAGAGCTCGAAGAAACTTCTTTCCGGTGGATCGTGATTGTAGATTCTGAATCAACAACACCTGACGGATATGATCTAAACTTCGTATCTGTTTTCAACAAAGTCATACAGACTGAATAACTTTTGTTTAAAATGAAATCAGAGGCCACAATTTATTGTGGTCTTTTTTTTGATTTTAATGATCTTGTCTATGGGATTTACTGATAAATCTGCATCAAGCAAATTGCTGTAAAATGAGATTCTCTGACAATGAAATTGAGGTGATGCCAGTTGCTTCGGCAATAGCATTTACAAATTCATCTGGAGAGGAAACCACATTTAGCGAAGCCCCAAAGTGATCTTTCAGTGCATAGCTGGAAATTATGGATATCTCAGGAGACAGCATGATTAAGCTGGCTTTGATTTGATGTATGTTTAATTGCTCATGATTTGTGTATGGGAGAATAGCTAAATCAAAGTCAGTTGAAAGATTTTTGATTTCCGGAGTTGATTGATTCCCAAAAAACTGGACATTTGAAAATTGATCCAGGATCATCGCCTGTTTAAAGTCTTTGATTGGTCCAACAAAATGAAAATCCACCAGGGGAAGATTTGTGATAAGATGCCTCAGAAGATGGTAATCAAGGGTGTCATCAATGGAACCAATGAATCCTACAACTTTCCTGGCTTTCATTATCCTTTTAGAATCTGGATATTGATTCTGTTTAAAGAAGTTCCTAAATGTGAATTTAAAAGGGCTCATGTCGAATATCTGTTGCTGTGTTGGGTAATTCTTATACTTTAATTTACGTAGACTCTGGATGATTTAGATTTCAATTAGATGACATGCCTACTAAACTCGTTTGATTGCTGGGTTTAATGGATGAATGATTCTTGATAAAATTCGATTTATCTCTAATTTCATTATTCATATCAATCGCTTAGGCAGATTCTGCCGAAACCGAATCAGTCAACAAGACGTATTCCACATTTTTGTTAAAATAGAAGTTGGTCATTTTTCTAGCAGTGGTTTCCCATTTGAAGGTCGACGCATATTTAAACCGCTCCCAGGTAGTCAATTCATTCTCTGTTTTAGACAAAACCTCCGTCATTTTAGTGGCTATCGAAATAGGGTTAGTTGGCTCGATGTATTCTGCATGAACGTTTCCTATTTCGGGCATCGAGGAGGAGTTAGACGTAATTACAGGAGTGCCACAAATCATTGCTTCGATGATCGGGATTCCAAAACTCTCTCTGAGGGAAGGATACATAAAGAGATCAGCTGCGCTATATAATGCAGGCAGATCGTTTTGGTTTACATAACCAGTTAAGTAAATATGATCGATTAATGATGACTCCTCGATTGAATCCAGGTATTTGGATAGTTCCTTCTCATTGATTTCTGCAATCACAATTGGGAGTGGATTTGATGAAAGCTGCCTATAATTAGCATAGGCCTTCAGCATTCCAGTTAAATTCTTTTTTGGGGCTGTATTTCCCAGGAAAAAAATGAAGTTCTCTGGTAGTTGGTACTTCACTTGAATTGCTCCAATCTTTTCTACTGGCTGAGGGTAGAAGCCATTAGGTACTCCATTATAAATTACTTCTACCTTATTAGATTCTCCGAAATGACGGTTGATTTCGTCCTTTTCAAAATGAGATACAGTAAATACCTTTTTTGCTTTTTTAAAAACAACCGGAACGATCCATTTTCGATAATAGTGTCCTAATTTTTGGTACCAGGAGCCACCACTATATGATTGATTTAGGTAGATAATGTCATGAAGGGTCACATAGAGGGGTGCAGGAGAAAAAATCGGGGCTGTATTACTTGTGCAATGCAATAAATCCAATTCCAATTTGGACGCCTCAAGGGGTAGTTGAATTTGTTCCCAATCAGCATAAGTAAGTGCCTTAATTTCTATGATCTTGAAATTGTCAGTCTCTTCAAGACATCTGTCTTCTCCTGGTCTTACGAAAATGTAGTATTCATTTAATTGATCAATGACTTGTAGGTTACGGATGAGTTCCAAAGCGTAGATATCCATTCCATGCTTTTTCTTTCTGAAGATTCGTTGAGCTTCTATTCCTATTTTCATGACTGAACCGATTGATGTGGCGTATGTAGAAAGTTGGTTTTAGCCTTTTTGAATCCAGCAAATGCTTTGATCATCAACCAAAAGGTTAATGGAAGTCTGAAACAAGCTTTTAACATACTCAAATTCCAATATTTCTTAGGGGTTGCTAATGCAAGAGCAATAATCAGTGATATCCAAATGCCTACCATTGGAATCCAAAGAGTATGTTGAAATATGGCGAATGAGAAAGCCAGGATCGTAATTGCTCCTAAAAGGATCAATCTAGGTGGTAGTAGAAATTGCAGTGACTTGTCAAAGTAGTCTACATTCAATTTGGTAATAAGTTGGAAGAGCGCATCTCCAAAGGATTTAACTCCGTATCGGATTTGCGCTGCGATCCATCGTGTTCGCTGGTTAGTGAATGCCTCCTCCGCACTTACCTTCTCGTCATATACATAGGCATCCTCCAAATAACCAATCGTCAATCGTTGTTTTAATAGTCTTAATTCCAATTCTTTGTCAAATCCTCCGATAGCATCGATTTTGGCCATTTCAGATTTGATCAATTCATAGTCAAAGGCCATTCCAGATCCTATCAGTGCTGATGAAAGACCTATCGCTCTGTGACCTGACCGGAATATGTTATTGTTAATTTCTTCACTTACTGCATCCAAAGTGGCCAAATTGGTATTGTGATTTTTGGCTACTCTATGTCCCTGCATGGCAGAATATCCATTGTTGTAAGCATTGTTGATTTTTTGAAGGAAGTTGACTTCCATGATATTGTCTGCATCCAAAATAACAGCAATTTGATAACTGGAGTCAATTTGATTGAATGCAGTATTGAGTGCTTTGGCTTTGGTACTTTTCTCAAAGCTTACCTCGATCACTTTAATAGGTAGCTCTTGAAGCGAATTGATTGTTTTTTCTTGTAACGAATCTGCGATTACATGTATGCAATACCTATTTGGTGGATAGACTTGATTGAGCGCTTTAATGGCACTATCCAGGATCACGCCATCTTCCTTGTAAGCAGGTATTAAAACAGCAATTTTGTTGAAATTGATGATGGTACTGTTGCTTGACCTCCGGTTGTAAAACAACGAAGACACTGAAAAGAATAAATAGTAGACTGTGGCAAGTGCCAAATATCCTAGAATGATAGAAATAGCAATATTCATGATTGTCTTATTTTAAGCCAGTTGCTTAGATCTCTATTGATTAAGTGTTGCAGCTGTTGGATGTCCGAACCATATACACTTTCGATCATGGCGTTTCGGATATTGTTTGGGATTGGTACCTTCATCAGGTTCTTTTTGCGCAATTGATTGATCCACTTTTTCAATTGTTGATTGCTGATGATGGCGTCTTTCAATCTGGGATTGACCATTGCGGCAAGTTCCTTGATCACACTCTTTTGTCCAATGAGTTTATCTATTACCGGGTTTTTGATCAATCCAGAAACATTGTATTCTGTATTGAAATCTGGTTCGTGCCAGCCATTTACGCCAATGAACTCATAGATATTCTGTACTTCTTTTAATGGATCAGATTTGAAATCATCGTATAGAATGACTTTTATCTGGTCTTTGTCAAACAAGTCGTAATACTTCTGTAAATGATTGTGATAAAAGCCCTCTTTTACAAGGTCGTTTCTTCTCCACCAAATAGTCTCTCTATCAAGTGCATCTTCAAAACGACTGGTAGGCTTTCTGTTTTCTCGTGCCAGGTGCATGAATCTGGAATACAACCTGTCAACGGGATTTCTTAGGATGACTATCAGCTTCATATCAGGGAATCTTTCCTTGATTCTGAAAGCTGCTTCCTCAGAATAGAGATACATTGGAGAAACTTCACCAATTGCTTTTTCAGTCTCCACCCCATCAAACAATTTCACATAGTCTTCCCAGTTAGTCACTGACCATGGGTAGTGAAACATTTGTTCCGGATCATCTTTAGGATCTACCATCATTTCGCCTTCCAGGGCAAAGAAATTGGTTTCCTTCACTGGACTCATGTAAACATCGGGATGTTCTGCCAGGTATTCGTATAGAGCGGTTGTTCCAGATTTACCCGCTCCTATGATCATGAAATTAGGAAGCTTGTTCATACTCTTAATTGTTTAAATCAAAAGTATATGACTCAATTAGGAGTGAGTCTGGGTATTCGCTGACTGGATGGGAATGATCGATTTTTGGTTTGATTCCAAAGTGCTTGAGTTTGACTTTAAATAGGGATGATTAGCTAAAGTGAAAACTATGCCTGCAACTATGTTAACAATTGTCACTACCGCCACTAACAGCAATGAGTCAAATAGCCAGATGGCCAGGAAGTCACAGGCTACATTGGCAATAACCATGATCCAAACTTTGATCGCATTGATACGAGGTTTGCCGATACTGTCCAGTGAAGCACCAAAAAACTTGTCTAATGGGAGTAGAATTAACGGAATGGATAATACTCTTAGCAGGGTGTAGCTCTCTTCATAAGAGTCACCTCCTAATATGCGAATGATCAGGTCTGGTGCAATGAGCATCGCTGCAGCTACAGGAATGCATAGCAAAGTAAGCTTTGATATGTTACTAAAAAGTAATTTCTTAAATGCCTCTTTTTGTCCTGTATTGTGCAGTTGTGAGAGTCTTCGAAAGGCGGTCATCACAAAGCCTCTCAAAGGTATTTCCATTAAGTCCAGTGCTTTCATGGGTATTGCGAAAGTAGCCACCGCTTCTGTGCCCATCAATGCGCCAATAATGAGGTTGTCTGCACTTTTTAGAAGATTGGCACCGGTCAGTGTCGCTAAACTATGTTTGCCATAATCTAGCAGTGCTTTGATTTCCGTTTTACTGATTTCCTTCCAGTGAATTTCTCTCAGCGAGGAGAATGAATAAATAGAGATAAGTCCATTAGCCGCTAAATAAGCCCAGACAAACTCTTCTAGATTGAATCCAAGAAATGAACCAGCAACTACAAGTGATATGAAAACCACATTGACCAGAAGTCTCAAGGCATTCATACGTCGATATTTGCCTTGCGCATGCATATACCAGGTGTCAAAATTCCAAGGCAATGTCACAAGGTTTAAGATTGGATAAAACCTCATGAAAATTTCCAGACCAGAATTGGACCAATCCATTGATAGACTTAATATCCACACTCCAATTGAGGACATAATGGAAATGGCTGCAGCTAGAAAACCTGCGGAAGCCAGAGTGCTTTGATTATCGTTTTCAGAAGTGGCAATAGTTCGAACCATTCCTTGTCTCACAAGACCAGTGCGCATTAGATCCAAAAGACCAGCACTTGATATGAACAAAGCCCAGGCTCCAAAATCACTCTTCGAGAGATTTCTGGCTAACAGCATAAAGATACCTAAACCTAATGCTGACGCCATTAGATTGCCTATAAGGACAATTCCATTATCGCTGTTTAGCAGAGACTTAAGCTTGTTGAGCAAACGATTCATCTTTATTCAGAATTAATTCTACTAATTCAGCTCTTGCTGACCAATCATTTTGTTTGGCAGCGGCTATTCGCTTTAGTTCTTTATCCGAAGTGTTCGCTTCCAGTTCTCTGAGAACGTATGTTTCAAAATCATCCGCATTGTTGGCAATACTGATAAGTGATTCGAAATCTGATAGTTCAGCAAAATCAGTGCTGATTACCGGAAGACCTGCAGAGAGGTATTCATTGATCTTTAATGGATAAATGTTTTTAGTGAAATCGTTCTTTGCAAAGGGGATGATTCCCAAATCAAATTCGCGCATGAAGCGTGTAATATCGTTGGGTTGTTGGGCTCCAAAAAACTGGACGTTAGCATGTTTGTCCAGACTCATAGCTCTAGGCATTTCTGTGATTCGGCCTACGAAATGAAAGTCATATTCAGGTAGCCTCTCTACCAGGTGTTCCAGTAGTTCATAGTTCAACCTGAAATCAACAGAACCTACATATCCTATCGTTTTTCTTGCTTTCATTTGAGGATGATAGGCTTCGTGAAATAGCTTGAAATCAACACCATTTTTTACAAGACTAACTGATGGGTGTTTTTTTGATTTGCTGCTTAACAAACCTTCTGAAGTGACAATGACTTCATCGACTTTCTGCAAGAACTGATCTTCCATCAACCCTCCGTGTTTACCACACCATTGTGCAGCTCTTATTTCGTCATAGCAGTAATAAATGAGTTTAGATTCGTTCAGTTTACTTGCTAATGGTAAGCCAATGATTGGGTTGAATGCATTGATGACTATGGGGTCTTGAAACTCCAGAGTTTTCATTGCTTTTAAAATACTGTTTCGAACGATGTGGGATTGTACTTGATTGATTTTTTGATAGCTACCCTCATTATTCATCCAGTTGATGGGCAGAATAGGAGGGAGCGTGAGATGGTATACATCATTTTCATTGGCTTCCAAAGTTCTTAGTCGATCGTTGATGCCTAGCATTCGCTTGACAGGCGCTTTTGATTTGCCGAGAATCGTTGATGCTACATCCTTCACTGTAAAAGGGTAGTCTACAAACAACACGCGATGATTTTTTGCCAGTTGTGTCATCATGTGCACAATTGTTTTCATATAATCACCTTCCCAGGTGGTCATAGTGATGCAAACTATGTCTTTTCCTGTCTTCATGTTGTTTTTGATTTAATACCTGAATTCCCCAATTCAAAACGAACGACTTTACGCACCCAACTCACCAGCAAGCTTCTTTTTACCGGTAGTTCTGCAATGATCTGATCCAGATAGTAGTGTTTTACACCATTGAGTATCAACTGTGGTTTATTAGCGGAAAGCTTTTCCAAATCCGACAGCATGGATTTATAAGCCACAGACCAGGATCTATCTGCCCGAACTGTCCAAAGAATCAAATCACTGTCACTAACTAGCTGTACCGGTACATGTCCTTCTACCCAAGCAGGCAGTTCTAAAAAGATATAGTCGTAGCCTTTTACCTCTTGACCAGTAAAGTCCTCTAGTGCTTTGAAACTAGAAAGATTAGGAGTGATTTCATACTCGAAATAATCTACGTCATCAATAGTTTGATCAGACTTTGGGGAGATCAAACAAGCGGTTTCACCTGATGCTTTCACTGCTTGAAATAACGGTGATAATGCTGTGGTTTTACCTTCTTGCTGTTGGGTGCTTAACCCCACAATTAGGATGGGTTCTGTTAGGTTTTGAGCATGCTTCTCTAGCTTGATTTTATTAGCTAAAATGCTACTCAGCCGTGGAACCATGCCATCGTATTTCTTTTCGAATCGAGCATCAATCTTTGGTAAGACTCCTGCGACTTCCAGTCCAGTTATCTTGTTGGCTTTAACCGGGTTTTTAAGAGAACTATCTAATAATACACCGCCAAGTAAACTAGCAACCACAGCAAACAGCCCAAACATGAATGAGGCTACTATCAATAAACCTCTTTTTGATGCTAATGCCTCCTGAGGAAACTGTGGCTCATCCAAAATCTCCACATTGCTGGACATCTCGATGTGTTGTTGGCGCAATTTGGCCATGTTTAACCCATGGAGGATCTCCAGGTATTCACGTTCATATACGTCGATTTCTCTTTCTAAACGAGCAATAGTAGAACCCATAGGAGCGAAGCGGTCATATTCACCATCCAGATCATTTAATCGAGATTGATATAAGCTGACAATCACTTTGTCTTTTTCCAGTTGAACCACATTGTTCAACCAGTCATTGAGTAGTTGTCTGCTTGGTAAGCCTTCCTTGGTGTTTGAATAACTAAATAGTATTTCCAGATCCCGCTCTAGTTCTTTTTTTAATTGATTCTGTTCAGTCGTCAATTGTTGAAAAACAGAATCTTCTCCATTCTTAGCTTGAAGCAATGCCAACTGACCAGTGATTTCAGTTAAGCGATTTTTCTTGTCTAGTACTTCTACATTCTTACCCAAAATATTCTCGCGGATTTTCAGCTTTTCCTCTATTTGTACGAGTGCGGCTTCCGTTGATTTTAGGTTCATTTTTTTCATCGCAAACTCTTCCAAAGCATTTTGCTTTTTGAAGGCGATGGCTTTGGTTTGCTCCACGTAGTTGATCACTCTACTTTTTACTCTAAACTCCGTCAATCGATCTTCTGCGTCGTTCAGGTTGTTTTTGCCTTTTTGAAGTTCCGCTTCAAAGTAGGCAACTACATCACCAGTTTCTGATTGCTTCAGGTCTTTGTAGCGTCTGGTAAACACATCCAAAAGAATCACTAGCGTTTGCTGACAAATACCAGGATCGGTAGAGGTATTAGCCAATTCCACCATGTCACTTGACTTGTTTCTTTTAGCAGAAATACCAGAAAGTCGTTTAAGAGACCAGTGACTATTTCCTTTGTTGATCAACTGCTGCAATTCTGGATTGCCCAACTCATACAAAGCCTTAAGACGTTGGTAGGTCTCTTCCTCATCTTCGCTGATTACTTTGCTTTTCAGTTCTTCACTAAAGTAAGTATGCAAGTCATTGAAAGCTTTTGCTTCAATGATACCGTAGGTTGGTTTCTCTAATATCAGGTGTGAAGCAATTAATCTAAGTGAGACCTCTTCCATGGTAATACGAGATTCAATCACCAGGAGCAAGTTGTCAAAGGCGTTGTTGACAGCTTTATAATCTAGTTTCTGATCGGCACCCGATTCAATATTAAACCCAGAGGCGATACCTGTGTAAATCATCGCGCTGGCCGCATATTCTTTATCCTGATTTCTAGTGAAATAGAAAACAGTGAAAGCAAGAACCATCGGCACAAATACGACCATCAAGGCATTTCTGTAAAGGAGTCTTATGAAGTCAAATAAAGACATGATTACCGCTCTCCTAAAAGTATCTCAATCTCGCTCTTCATTTTCATCGACTGAACGTGGCCTTTCATTAAGCTTTCTTCAGCGAGGTATACCTGGTGTTGGATTACCAGTAGTTCGTCAAGTGTGCGGTTGCCGTTTTTAAAGTCTATCTCAAACACCCGAAGGTATTGTTTTCGTGCATCTAAAGAGTGCTGACGAATCAATATCGATTCCAGCATGGCCAGATATTCATAGTATAGGTTGAGAATTCGAACCTTTAACATTTGCTTCTGGTCTTCCTGCTGGAAAAAAGTCTGAGTCTTCTTGTTCTCAGCTTGCCGCATCATGCTTTTTCTATTGACCAATTGCGCAGGGTCGATGGTTAGATTAAGCCCTACATTGGGAAGAACGCCATAAGTGGTAAAAGATTGATCATCCTGATTTAAGGATGTGCTTGCTGAAAATAGGTTGACACCTAGACGGAAAGAAGAAACCCAGTTGCGCTTTTTCTGAAGATATTCTTCATCATAAAGTTCCATGGCTTCATCAAATGTTTTGATGGTCGCAGAGTTGCGATAGGCTTTTTGTACAAGAGAATCCAGTAGCTCAGGATTGTTAATTACGTGACTCACCTTCAAAATCTCTTGCTGGTACATGGATTCTTCCTTTACCAACCCTGAGGTGATGTCCTGAGCTGATAGCTCAAATGAGACTATCGTCAAAAGGAGTAAAACAATATTTTTCACTGGTAATTATGGTTTGATTTCAATGTAAATGTAGATGGGGCGTTGTGTGGATCTTTTGGTTAATAGATAACTGGAAGGGTTTATTCGATTATTGGTAAAAGAGTGAGGTTGAGTGTTTAAATGTACTTATACGATGAAATTTGGGGGTTTTCCAAAAATCGTTTGATTCTTACCATTGGTCGAAATAGCCTGAACACATACTTATAAATCATACACTTTCGAAGTATGAATGCAAAATCAAAAGTGTATTTCCCAGGATTAAACGGACTCCGATTTTTCGCCGCTTCAATGGTGATTTTTCATCATGTAGAGCAGTACAAGTTTTGGTCAGGTATATCAAGTGCCTGGGGCAATGCAGTCATTGATAGTCTGGGACATCAGGCTGTATCATTCTTTTTTGTATTGAGCGGGTTTCTGATCACCTATTTGTTAATGGTGGAACATCAAAAATCTGGAACGATCAATTTGGGTAAGTTCTACTGGAGAAGAATTCTAAGAATCTGGCCTTTGTATTTTTTGATCGTTGCTATTGCTTTTTTTCTGGCTCCATTTTCTAAAAACCTTGGATTCGATATTCCTTCTGAATTATCGTTTACGGCATTACTTAGTCTGATCTTCTTACTTCCAAATTTACTAAGAGTCATGCACCCTACGTTGTTGGGAGCTAATCAGTTATGGTCTGTCGGGATCGAGGAACAGTTTTATGCTGTTTGGCCAATTCTAATTAGAAGATTTATTGGAAGGATAATTCCGTTTTTTGGAGCATTTATATTTATCAAGTTATTAGTTCATTGGATGTTGCTAATTGGAGTATCAGTTAACATTCATCCAGCATTACTGAAGTTAGAAAGAATTTATGCGCTGTTCCCGGTAGAGCAGATGGCAGTGGGAGGTATAGGAGCAGCGCTGTTGTATTATCAATATGATCGTATCGTATCTTTTATTTTAAACAAGTGGATATTAGTTGTGACAATAGTCTTATTGATTGGATCATCAGTGAGTGGTAGTCACTTCGTTTTAAAATTATACCTGGATGCGGTATTCTTTGCAATCATGTTAATACATGTGGTGAAAAGGCCAGAGTTACACACTGTTCTTGAGCGTAAATCACTGTTGCATTTGGGTAATATCTCTTACGGTATCTACATGTGGCATACGCTAGTGATCACTTTGGTTCTCGGTTTAGTTAATTACCTGGCTTTGCCTGTGAATCTTTGGAGCAATCTGATCATACATGTGACATGCTTTGGATTGTCAGTTGGTATAGCTCATGTGTCATACAAATGGTATGAAACGCCATTCTTAAAAATGAAAGATCGATTCGCATTTGATACTGCATCATTAAAACGCAAATGGGCTTCACAGTAAACACCGAACTATTACTTAAGATTTTCCGCTATGTCTTGTTGCTAGCCATCTTGGTGCTGGTGGGTAAGTTCATTGCTACAGGAGGTTTTAAACTTGGCATTGTACTGGTGGTTGTTCCACCAGTATTGTTGTTTGTGATCTTCGCTTTCAAACAGCCTCAGTGGCTCATGCACATCGTTATTGCTATGGGATTTCTAATCTCTTTGTTGAGTAGGTATGTGCCAGGAATACCATTTGGGTTGAGTGTAGATGGATTGCTTGGATTGATGATCGTCGTGTTGATTTTTGATCCTAACACAAAGTTTGAGAGTAAATACATCGTCAACGGATTGACCATTTCACTTTTAGTTTGGTTGATTTTCACATGCTTAATGCTGTTTAATCCACTAGCCAAGAGCAAAGAGGCCTGGTTCTATGCCAACAGAGGGCTTTCTTTTTATCCGGTTTTGTTGACTATCACCACCATGTACATTTATCGAGGACAAAAGCACTTGCATGCCTTTTTAATTATTTGGGCAGCGTTTGCAGCGTTTGGTACCTTGTGGGGAATTAAACAGTTGATCCTGGGAGTTAGTCATACCGAGCAAATGTGGCTCAATGCAGGAGCGGCGAGTACGCACATCCTTTTTGGTAAGCTCAGAGTATTCTCCTATTTCAGTGATGCAGCACAGTTTGGTGCCAGCCAGGCACATACTGCGGTGGTTTTCGGGATCATTGGATTATATCCAGGAAAGATGAAGTATCGATGGTTGTATTTGTTTATCGGTTTGTTTTCTTTTTATGGTATGCTGATTTCAGGGACTCGAGGAGCTTTGGGAGTGATAGCATTAGGTGGGTTTACATACTTCATCATGACCAAAAACTTCAAGATCGTGATAGCCGGAGTGTTAGTGGCTGGTAGTGCATTTGTCTTTTTGAAATACACGACCATCATGCAATCTAACTATCAGGTGAATAGAATGCGAACAGCTCTGAGTGCTGATGATCCATCCTTGGTAGTACGAAAAGAGCGTGAGAAAATTTTAGAGCATTACCTATCGGATAAACCACTTGGTGGAGGGATAGGAAGTGCAGGATTTTGGGGTAAACGATTTACACCTGGTACTTTTTTAGCTGAAATTGGTACCGATGGTCACTATACCCGAATATGGATGGAAACTGGAGTGATTGGTCTCTGGATTTATTTACTGATGCTTGCATCCATCATTTTTTATCTGGGAACTCGGCTGTGGAAAATGGAAGATTCCCCACTTCGGCAAAAGTTGGTGGCCATCTATAGCGCTTTGTTGGGCCTTTGTTTGGCAAGCTATACCAATGGGTTACTTACTCAGATACCAACAGGAATATTGGTGTTTATTGGATTAGCCATGGTCTATTTGGGAACCGAAAAAGAATTGGAGGAGGCTTAATTTTTAGGTTTTCTAAATATCTCTCTTGTACTTGTTTCTTCTGTTCTAAGTCGATAGTGATAAATCGCACTTCCAATTGATCCTACGAAAACGGCAACTGCCCAGGTGTCGACAGATCCTGTTTTTACGAAATGGTACAATGCATAACTCATACTTATCAAGGTTATAATGATGCTGATGATTAGTTTGTTGAGAGCTTCATTCCTTTTTTGTCTGCCATATACCATCAGAATTTCTTCATTATCCATCTGCTTTAATGCAGAAGTGATTGATGAAGGCTCATATCCCTCGTTGCTGAGGTAACGCCTGATAGTGCCATGATCATAGCCTTCTGATCGATACTTCTTGGCCTTTTCAATAAGAGAATTATCCATTCTTATCCAATCGATGGTTTTCGAACATCTCCATTGCGGCTTTTAGCACTCCCAGGATTCCTATAGCAAATACAATCAGACCTAGCGACACTTCACTGAGCGCATTGTCTTGTGATACGTATAGTCCGGATATCCCAAGTACAAACATGAATAAGTTACTTGCTGCAAGAGAAAAAATGAAGATTTTTCCCTTAGTAGGGCTCTGCCATATTTTTTTGGATATGTTATTCTGAGTCTTCTTGGTGTCTTGAAGGGTGGAAAAACTCATACCAATACCCATGAAGATCAGACTGTTTTGTATGTCTGGAAGCATTGGCTCCAGATTGCCATCAAACCCACCAAATAATACGATATAGACTTTTACAATATGGTATAATCCCCATAGGTGGAATGGATACTGCAGATAGCTGACCAAATGAAATAGGCGAGTAGTTCTTTCCATTGATTAGGTATTAGGTCTTAAACATAAAACTACTATAAAAAAGGAAAAGGGCCTCCGTTGCCAGAAACCCTTTGAATCAAACCACTCTTGTATATCTTTTGGTTATTGTTTCTTATAAATTCTATCTGGGTTACGATACCCTGTTTTTTCCACATACCAGTCCATGAAGCTAAATCCTCCACTTTGTGCCCATTGGTTAAAGTTGTTATAACCCTCACGGACGTCTGTTTTCTCTTTTGGATAGTCGAAGGATAATGGTAAGTTCATTCCCCATGGAAGACCCACTTGTGTTTTGTAGTAAATTCCCGCTCCTAAATCAGTTGCATCGTTTACTGTGCCGAAATAATCTGTATTTACCAAATCTGTTGGTGCATAACCAGGCATGTGTAGCTCACGGCCTCTGGTATTATTGATCACCAGGAATGGATTGAAAGGAGCCACTCCAGCACCGCTTAAGGTAATTCCACTATTGAATTCTACCGATACCGTAATGGTATCAGGATCCTGGTATGCCAATGATTCGTCAGTGTTGATAAATCCTCGTCCTTCAAATCCTGCATGCGCATCATCTGTTACTGGTATTACTGCTTTGGTTTGTCCTGCTTCAGTTCCGTTGGCATTGAGGGCGAAAAGATCTGAGCTAATGTAGTTGCCAGATACTTGACTGATGGTGGATGGAGCAATATCCAATTGTACTCCAAAACCATTTTTAAATCCTGCACCTACAGCTTTAATCACATATTCAGCTTCGAGTTTCACCATTTGGTTGCTTGCGTTGGCTATTTGTCGGTATTGATAGTCTGCTACCAGGTCATTGAAATCATAGTCTCCTTTATTTGGCCACTGATCTTCAAAGGCGAAAGTGCCATAGGTCGATTCTCCTGGATAACTATACTCATAAGCATATCTTGGGTCATTTGGATATTCGTCATAGGTATCATTTACTCCATCACCATCTGCATCAACAGGTTTGTCGATAGGGTTTACATTCTCGATACTGATTGCTTCAATTGGGTTAGAAGTAATGTAGAATACCGCGTCATTGAAGTCGTCATCGCTGGATCCTTCTCTATAAAGATCCTCAAAACCGATTAAGAAAAGTTCATTGGTCTCATCCCAAAGTAGAACGGTGTGCTGTCTGTTTTCTGCTGCACCCTCAGGATTCAAATGTGTGTCTGAATAGTAGCGATTGGCTCCTGTCTTAATTAGTGATGTGTTGGTATCAAATCCGTCGGCAATCAAGACAAAACCGATGGTTGTTCCTTCTTCAAACGTTCCCAAATGAATTTTGTCACCTGATCGAAGTTCTCCGCCATAGCCACCTTCTGACGCATTTGGATAACCGATGTACAGTGTGTCAATGTCATCAGCCGTTACCGGAGGAGTGCCAGTTGGATAAGTATAAAAACCTAGTGAATTCTTAAAACCCGCTCCTTCAGAGACAAAAGTCATCCATACATCAGCTTGAGCTATAATGTTTAGATTGGTTTGCGTACCATCTGCCAAATAGGACGGGTGATAGGTAGGAACAGGCATGCTTTCTGGTAAGGAAGCATTCACAAAACTTAATAGTTCAGCCGAGATGATATCTCTTTCCAAAAGATAATCAGGCGTTCCTAGACTATTGTAAGTGCCTAAGGTTTTAATGGCAGAAGTTGCTGCTATTCTGTTGGAAGAATTTTCTACATACACTCCATCTTCAGGATTACTTTGTCCAGGGATTAAGGACTCCTCTAGTATGGCATACTTATGCTCATATCCATTAATCTTGATGTTGTCCAAATCTTCTACTGGAATGATCAAAAAGTTTGGCATCCCGAGATAGCTGATTTCCAGGATCACAGATTCTAAATGATTCGGTAAATTATAATCAGTATTCAGCTGTCCTTCAGAATCAGTTATACCCTTGAATAGTATCTGACCACCTGATAAAGGGGAGTTACTCCAAATTTTTAATAGGATTCCACTCAATTTTTCACCTGAAGGAGTATTGATTGCCACATTGATAGATGTTGTGGTGAAATTGGTGGTATTCAATTCTTCACTGATCAACGTATCATCCACTATTTGATCAATTTTTTCCGTACTGGTAACACAGCTACTAATGGTAGCTATCATCACTGCTAAAGCTAGTAAATTCTTTTTCATCTTGTTTACACTTTTTCTTGTTGAATTGCTGCTAATGGAGTTTTGAAAAGGATTTTTAAATCCATCCACATAGAGTAGTTCTGAGCATAGGTGATATCAAGAAGTTTGCGGCTGTCGGTAGATGTGCTAGCCTTTCCACGCTCTGTTACTTGCCAGAGGCCGGTGATACCTGCTGGTGCCATAAAACGCAATGCCCACATATCTGAAGTAAGTTTTTCGGCTTCATAAAGGGGTAATGGTCTGTTGCCCACTATGGACATGTGCCCTAGTAATACATTGACTAACTGAGGCAATTCGTCAATGCTTGTTTTTCTTATGAAATGTCCGATTTTGGTGATTCTTGGATCGTTTTGGAACTTTACAAAAGCTTGTTCTTCTTCTTGTTGTTTCAAGTGTTGGAACGCTGTTTCGTCAATGAATCCTTCATCACTAAAAAGCATTGGTTGCTCCTTATTTACCTTATGGTTTGGTTGTTTGGTTTGATCTGTGTTAGCATAGTGATTGAGGTGTTGCATGTCTTTCAATAAATGATCAGCATTCACTCGCATGGATCGAAACTTGTAAAAAGGAAATGTCTTGTAGCCCGTTCCTACTCGAGGTGAGCTGTAGAATACAGGTCCTTTGGAGGTTAATTTGATTAATAGTCCAATGACGAGAAACAAGGGACTTAATAGGGTTAGCAAAAAGCCTGAAACCATTATATCAAATAGTCTTTTACCAATAGGCATTCTGTAATTGATCTGGTATGCCTGTTTCTGATCTTTGTTTTTGATCTGGTCAAGGTGATCAATTCTAAAAATTAGATCATCCAGATTTAGGCCGTAATAAAAGTAATCTGCCGCACCAGCTTCGAACGCTTCTTGTTTAAGCGCTAAGTTGTGTTGATTGGTAATGACAATTACAGGAAGGTTTACTTTCTGTGAGTTGATATAGCTGATCAGGTTTTTATACTGATTAGCAGTATCCATCTCGCATAGAATGGAAGTCGCCTGCAATTTGTTGAAATGCTTGCGTTTGTGAATATCCAAAACCACTTCTTCAAATGAATCAATCATGGTGACTTTGAAGCCATGTTCTTGAAATGGCTTTTTCAGATGTCTTTGGTTGATAAGGATGATCTCTTTCATTCTATTTATGCTTAGTGAATTAGTATGCTCTTCGAGCGAGTTCGTTCGATTTAGATAGGAGGTTACCCACTTTGATTCCTAGTTCTGTGGGATTGAATGGTTTCGTGATAAAGTCCTCTGCGCCAGCTTCCAGACATTTGATCCTGTTTTCACTGTTTGTTTTACCCGAAAGCATCATCACTGGGATATCTTTAAAGAAACCAGTTTTCTTGATGTGCTTTAAAAATTCTAGGCCACTAATTCCTATTAATTCGTAATCGCAAATGATTAGATCAGGAAGGTTTCTTTTTTGTAACCAGCCCATTGCTTCTTCGGCAGTGGTGCACCACATTACGTCATGGTCTCTTCCAAACAGGTGAGTTAAAAAACCACCCATCATTGGGTTATCATCGATTAATAAAAGTTGCTGTTTCATCGCCTTGTTGCTTTTGTATGATCCAAAAGTATAATGACGACTTAGGCTTCTAGCTCTTAATTAGATGATTGGGAAATCACCATAGATTTTTGGTACGTAGGTTAAGATTTTTGGAAAATCAATCAAAAGGAAGGAGTTCTGGCTCCAAATAGGCTTCCTTGGCGACTTCTGAAGTAAAGATATTTGTAGAATAATGTGCTTCCATCAATTGTTTGAACTGAGTTAATAGTCGCTCGTTTTCTTTAATGAAGCTCGTAAATGTAGTAGTTGTTGATTTCAGCATGAAATGATAAACCGCACGGCATGCAGCTACTGTTATGGTCACATTGAACTTATCAGCCGCCCCTACATGTCTGGTATAGGTTCTTAACTGTGATAAGATATTGGTGATTGCCTGATCAATTCCATAACGATTAATGTGGATCCATGCCAGACGAATGTGCGCTTCATGACTAAACAATTCTGGAGCAAGTTCACAGTTGGCAAACTGTATCTCAAATTGTTGGTCTGTAAGAGAGTGATGTGAGATCATAGCGCTGAGTGATTAGTGGAAGATAGATCAAAGGTAGCATTTTTCACTGTCCGTTTCGGTAAGACTCCGTCCTGTTTCGGTCAGGTAAATTACCGGGTGAGGGATGCTTCTCTTATATTTATGCATCCATTTACCCAGATTTGGGTTTATGAAGTCAGGAAACCATATACATACATGGATGATGAAGAATAAGAGGATTATATTATTGTTGGTGGGCAACTTAATTGCATTCTTGATTGTACTTCAGGAATTGAAAGCCCAGGATGTGCAGGGATACATATATGGTAAAGTGACAACTGTAGATCGTAAGGTATATCAGGGAAGGTTACGTTGGGGAAATGAAGAAGCCTTCTGGCACAACTACTTCAATGCAGCCAAGACCGGTGAAAGCAAACACGATCAATATCGTGTAAAATCTAGTAAAAAGGATTTTGACTGGGAGAACTTCAATTGGGATTTTAGTAGTATCTGGTCAGACAATATCTCCTCTAACCATCAGTTTACCTGTCAGTTTGGAGATATCAAGACCATTGAGAATGTAAGGCGAAGTTATGTTGATCTAACGCTCAAAAATGGTATGACTTATCATTTGAGTGGGCAGGGATACAATGATGTTGGTGCTGAGATTCAGGTTTATGATGAGGAATTAGGAAGAATTGATATCGATTGGGATCGTATTGATAAAGTGGACTTTTTACCAACACCAAGGACTTTAAACATCAAAGAGTCAGCTCCAATCTATGGAAAGGTAGAAACCCTAAGAAAAGGAACATTTGTAGGATATATCCAGTGGGATCATGATGAACGTGTGGGAGATGATAAATTGGATGGAGATATTGAAGATGGGACTGATGTTTCATTTCCATTCAATCAGATCAAAAGTATAGCCAGATATAGAAATGGATCAGATGTAGAATTGAAGAATGGACGTAAGCTGTACCTGGTCGGTTCTAATGATGTTAATTCTGAAAATAGAGGGATTATAGTTGATGTTCCGGGCATGGGTAGAGTAGACATTCCATGGAAATACTTTGAGCAAGTGACATTTGAAACACCGAAAACTAGTGGTCAATCATATGCTAGTTATGCAGCGCCAAAAGGGTTAAATGGCAAGGTGATTACCCTAAGAAATGAGGAGATCAGTGGTAAGATCATTTACGACCTTGATGAAGAATGGGAAATAGAAACATTGGATGCCAAAGATGATGATGTGGAATATGAAGTAACTCTTCGTCATGTAAAAAGAATCATTCCAAGAAATTATGCGTATAGTCAAGTAGAGTTGAGAAGTGGTGAAATGTTGCTGTTAGGAGATGCTCGAGATGTGGATAGTCATAACGATGGTTTGCTTATCTTCAGGTCTCGGGATGACAGAGGGCAATATGTGAAATGGGAAGAAATTGCCGAAATCATATTTGATTAAACACAAGAGTGAATTCATTCATAAAGTCAAAGAAGTTTATTGCAGCAATCGTTGTTATCGGGACGATTGCTTCTTTGTTATGGTATTATCAACCTGAGATTGCTGTTTACTATACCATTGCCTCCATAGCGTTGGTAGGAGTACTGCTTTATCTCGGTAACTGGTTTATTACCCGGACATTGGATAAATGGTTTCCCTGGACCACATTCGGCAAACGCAGGTTTTTCATTCACTTATTCCTTGGCATTATTTACTCAATTGGCGTGATCAATGCAGCTTATTATCTCGTCAAAATTATTGCCACAGATTTTGTCCCAACCACGGAGCAGTTGGTAGTGGCCAATGTGTATGGGGCCATTGTGATCATTCCGATATTCTCTATCTACTTCAGTTTGCACTTTTTGAATCACTGGCAAGCTTCCGAACTAGAGATGGAGCGCTTCCAAAAAGAGAGTATGAGTTCACAACTGGAGACTTTAAAGAATCACCTGGATCCACATTTCTTATTCAATAATCTGAATATTCTTTCTGCGCTTATTGATAGAGATAAGGATCAATCACAGGAGTTTCTGGGAAGGTTTGCTCAGGTTTACCGAACCATGCTGCTGACTAAGGCAGAAGATTTGATCACCCTGGAGGAGGAGATGAATTTCATTGAGACCTACATCTATTTGATCAGAACACGGTTTCAGGATTTTATTCAGTTTAGAATTGAATTAGATGAGGACGACTCATTGATGTATATGATGCCACCATTGACTTTGCAGATGCTGATTGAGAATGCCGTAAAGCATAACAATATCACTGCAGAAAAGCCATTGGTGATCCGAATCTATCGAAAGAATGCCAGGTTGTTTGTGGAAAACAATGTCAATGAAAAACCGGAGGATTTAAAGACAAAATCTGGAACGGGACTAAAGAATATTCAGGCTCGGTATAAATACTATACCGATGAAGAAGTACTGATCAATCGAGTGGGAGAGGTGTTTAGAGCCAGTTTGCCACTGATTGAGATAGAAGAGATATAAGAGGATAAAAAGAGGATTGTTATGAACTTACTAATCTTGGAAGATGAGCAGCTTGCATCTGACAGGCTAGTATCTATGCTCAAAGAAATAGAGCAAGATGTAGTTATTGTTGGTGTGCTCAAGTCAATTGATGAAGGTAAAAAATGGTTTCAGTCAAATGAAAGTCCTGATCTGATCATCAGTGACATTCGATTGCTAGATGGCTTAAGTTTTGACTTGTTTCGATCATTGGAGCTTGATGTCCCCGTCATTTTCACTACGGCATATGATCAGTATGCTATCAAAGCTTTTGAAGTAAATAGCATCGATTATTTGTTAAAACCAATCCTCAAGGACAAGCTCATTGCCTCAATCGATAAGTTCAAAGAGCGTAAAGCGAATAATAAGTTTCCTGCAGATTTTGAGAGTTTGTATGACCTCATTCAAAATCAGAAAAAGTCCTTCAAATCTCGTTTTCTGATCAAATCGGGAGTTAAGATTGTAGCTGTTTCCATTGAAAAGGTGGCATATTTCTACAGTCAAAATAAGTTGACTTATCTGGTGACCAAAGAAGGAAAGAAGTTTCCATTGGATCAGACATTAGAGGTGCTGGAAGAGCAACTAGATCCTGATGTGTTCATGAGAGCCAATCGCCAGTTCATTGTCAGTTTCGGATCCATTTCTGAAATTCATCCTTATTTTAAAGGAAGATTGAAGTTGGAGTTGGAGCCAGCATCTGAATTGGAGATCGTAATTAGCGCCGAGAAAACACCGGATTTCAAAGGCTGGTTAGATCAGTAATTTCTCCAACATCTTGATTTGTCCATAGTGCATGGCTTCATGAAGTACGATGTACTGAACGGCATCTTCCACAGATGCTAAGGTGGTTCCAAAACTGGTTGTCAAAGATTTGTATTCTCCAAAATAGCCCGATTCATAATCTTGTTTAGCCTGATTGACTGAAGCGATCAGGTTCTCTTTCACGTAGACTAGGTCATTTTGATTAACTCCTTCTTCAGGAATTGTACCCTTAGCATACTTCTTAATAAAGCCAGCGTCCAGTCGCTCTTTGGATCCTGAGAATGTGTAGAGTAGCATTTGATGAGTGGCCATCAAATGTCCAGCATTCCATAGGATATGATTATTGAAAGACTCAGGTATTCTGAAGAGAATATCTTCCTGCTCAAGAGACTTCAAGACATTGTTTCTGATATCGAGAGTAAGATCAAATTGCTTGATGAGTGAATTTTTCATAGCCCTTAAATCACTTATTTCCAGTTATTGGTTTGAATCACGGTCCGATTCGGTCTGGTATATCCCGATTCGGTTAGGAGACCTCCCGACTCGTCGGGATATCATTTTTTTCCTTTTAACAAAAGTGCACTTTAGTATCATCAAAAACCTAAGGACAAACCAAAATAAAAGGAAATGCAAAGATTACTTACCTACTCAACTATCCTGGTGGCCGCTCTATTTGGCCACCAGGCTTACAGCCAGGATGAAGGATTCATGTATGGCAAAGTCACTACCATCGATGGTAAGTCGTATGAAGGAGCGCTAAGGTGGAACAAAGAAGAAGCTTACTGGACAGATATGTTCAATGCGTCTAAAGACGAAAATGAAAACCTGGATTATCTCTCTCGAGATGAAATCGACGAATTAGAAGAAAGACGCAGAGGAGTCTTTGAGCGTCACAATGGATGGGTGAATGTGAGCTGGACCTGGGACTATGATGATGATTTTGTGCATCAGTTTGCTTGCCAGTTTGGAGAAATCAAATCAATTAGACCCACAAGGCGTCAAGGAGCGGAAGTCACCATGCAAAACGGCGTTGTTTACGATTTAGATGGTCAGGGTTATAACGATATCAATACAGATATTAAGGTAGTTGATGCTGAGTTAGGTATTATTGAAATTGATTGGGATAGAATTGAGTTAATAGAATTTAAAGCCACTCCATCTAAACTCAAAGAGAAATTTGGTAGCCCACTTTATGGGATTGTAGAAACTTCTGAAGGAGAGTTTAAGGGATATATCCAGTGGGATCATGATGAACGTGTGTCTGAGGATAAACTCGATGGGGACACGGAAGATGGAGATGTTTCTATATCATTCTCCAATATCAAATCCATTGAAAGATATGGCAGTAGCAGAAGCATTGTTATCCTTAAATCTGGACGCGAGCTGGAGCTAAGAGGAAGTAATGATGTGAATGATGAGAATCGTGGCATTATTGTTGCAATTGAAGGTTTGGGACGAATAGACGTTCCGTGGGATGAGTTTGATAAGGTGACCTTTATGGATGCTCCGGGATCAGGGCCAGCTTATAAGACTTTTGCTGATCAAACCAGAATTGTGGGAATGGTGGAGTTGAGAAATGGAGATCAGTTTACCGGCGAGTTGATTTATGATTTGGATGAAGCGTATCAGTATGAAGTGCTTCAAGGAATGCTGGATGATGTAGAAATGATCATTCCATTCAAATATATAAGAGAAATAGCTCCAAAAAATTATGACAATTGTAGTGTAACCCTCACGAATGGAGAGAAGTATCTTCTAGGAGATTCACAGGATGTGTCAGATAAGAATCAAGGAGTATTAGTTAAAAAAGGTGGAGAAATTAGATACTTCTCTTTTGAAGACATTGAAAAAATAACCTTCAATTAGAAGGTAAAAAAGACCATTTTAAATTTTACATTATGTATAGTACCACCCCATCAGGGGTGGTTTTATCTTTTATAGGGTGTCCGGTTTTGTAACAACACTTGTGTGATTTCGAACAGCACTATTCTCTCCTCAACCCATCCACTGGATTTGATTTAGCTGATTTCAAAGATTGAACAGCAACGGTTAATAGTCCCAAGCTCAATACAACAATGCCCGGAAGGATAAAATACAGCCAGTTAATGTCCATGCGATAGGCAAAATTGGACATCCACTCAATGATCACATAGTTTGCCAAGGGTACGGCAATTACAAAAGCGATTACGATAAGCTTGACATAGTCTTTGGAGAATAGCATAATGATGCCTGGGATATTTGCACCAAGCACCTTGCGTATACTTATTTCCTTAGCTTTTCTACTTGCAGTGAAAGCTGAAAGCCCGATTAAACCCAGAAGACTTACCAGAATACAGATATAGCTAAGAATGGAGATCAATTTTTGCTGCGTTTGATCAGCTTCATACTGTTTGGCAAACTCCTCATCCATAAAGGTGTATTCAAATGGATGTTGGGTATCAAATTTGGTCCATACTTCCTGAATGTAATTCATCGTTTCGCTCAGATTGTTACTCTTGATCTTGATATGGTAGGTGCCACCTTTGTCACTATCCAGTACAAGGAATAATGGATTGATTTTATTGTGAAGAGATTCAAAATGAAAGTCTTTATAAACCCCAATCACATGATACTCTTCCTGGCCATGAAAGTGCTTTACTTTTTTCCCAATGGCATCATCACCCCAGCCAAATTCTTTAACACCCGCTTCATTGATTAGAAACGCTTTGTAATATTCGGGATCAGAGTCTTCTCTAAATGCACGTCCCTGGGTGATTTCAATCCCCATCATATCTAGATAGCCGAGACCTACATATAGCGAATTTAAATGCTGCTGCACCATGCCGGAGTCTTTTTCGATCATCATTACTGGTCCACCAATCCCTCTGCCAGGGACTCCATAGGAGTTGGAGGTGCTAACAATATTAGGGTTCAAAAGAAGCTCGTTTTTGATTGCTGACAATCGATTTTCTACTACCGTATCCTGTACCTCTATCAATACTACTTGATCAGTATTCAGTCCCAAATCTTTGTTTTGCATGAAGTCTATTTGTTGATCCATAAGGACGGTACAAATGATCACAAATAATGAAATGGCAAACTGAAAAGTAATCAATCCTTTTCGGAGAAATGCGCCAGCTTTGTCTCCAGTAAATGTGCCTTTTAGGGCTGTTACCACAGGTACTGATGGGATGTACAGTGCTGGGTATAGGCCAGAGACTACCCCAATTAGCAATGCAATCAACAGCATTCCCAGAATCAAAGTTGGATTAGTGAGGTAATTGATATGTAGTTCCTTATTGATTAGATCTGTAAAAGGGGTAAACTCAAGAATAATCCATGAAAAGGCATTCGCTAAAATCAAAGCGATGAATGCCATGAGAAGTGCCTCAATCATCACACTCATAAATAATGAAAGACGTGAATATCCCAACACCTTTCTTATACCCATTTCACCTACACGTGTCACGGATCTTGCAGTGGCCATATTCATGTAATTGATACATGCAAGCAAAATGATGAAAAGACCAACAGCAGCGAACGTATAGACGTAGTTGATGTTGCCTGTAGGCTCATCCCCTCCTTTGTTAGATTGAAAATGAATTTGGTCTATTCGTTGTAGTTCTGGATCTACCGTTCCTTGGATTCGTTCTCCAAAGATCTTGAAGGTCTTATCATAGATATCCGGAAACTTATCATAGAAGTTCTGGACATTGTAATCTTTGGGTAGCAATAAATACGTGTAAGATTCAGGGTTCCAATAGATTTCGGAGGTTCGTTCTGCTGCCTGACCTTTGTCCCAATCGATTGGTGGAATGAAAGAAAGTAACAGGTCGTATTTTAGATGGGTGTTGTTTGGAAGATCTGAAATCACCCCGGTAACTTCTCGTGTATTGCTATTGTTAAATTTTAAGCGTTTGCCTAATGCTGGTTCATTGCCAAAATACTTTTCTGCAATGCTTTTAGTAAGGACTACTTTATTAGGACCTACCAGGCATGTCTTCGGGTTGCCTTCATAAAAAATATGGTCAAATAGATTAAATACATTACTGTCTGCCAGGAAGACTTTGTCCTCATAGAATTGATTTATTGAAGCATTGTCATCATCTGCCGAGACTAAAGGATTACCTGCTGGTACAAATCGCACATAATCGATTACTTCTGGTAGATCTTGCTTGAAGAGCTCTCCAAGTCGACGAGAAGAGCGAGCGGTATTGAAATCAGCACCTTGAGCTTTTAGATGATTGGTGTACCGATAAATTTGATCATACTTCTGGAAGTGAGTATCATATCCTAGTTCATTTTGCAAATAAAGAAGTAGGATGATGCCAACTGTTATGCCCAAAGTTAAGCCGAGTATGTTCAGTAAAGAATAGATTCTCTCTTTTAGAAATAATCGGAGGGCAAAGATGATATGATTTTTTAGCATGTTGATTTGAGTTAGATCTGATGATCAATGTAACGTGCTATTGCTTAGTAATATAATGGTTCTGCAGTGAATGGTGTACCTGTTGCAGTAAACTGATCTACGAGGTTAGCCATTTCTTTACTTCGGTGAATTTAGATCGACTGACTCGAATCCTCAGTCCAGTCTGCAACACAAGCTCATGCTCATTTTTTGAAGGGTTTTCTAAGGCTTTTACATGGCTTTTATTGACAATGAAGGACTTATGTACTCTCTTGAATTGGTCACTGTCAAGTTTTGTTTCCATGGTCTTCATCGTTTCGCGTAAGAGAAAGAACATCTCTCTTAAATGAATTTTGACATAATAGTCGAAAGCCTCCACATGGCTGATTTGTGATCGATTCAAGATATGAATGGCTCCATCTATTTTTACAGCTAGTCGATCGTCATCTGATTCCATTTTATGGTCCTGAGAATTGGAAGAAAAAGAAGAGGGTAGTTTTTGTGGGAGATTACTTTTAATTCGCTCAATAGCCCTTTCGATAGCTTGCTCAAACCTTGAGTCACTAAACGGTTTGAGTAGGTAGTCCAGTGCATTTACTTCGAATGCCTTGATGGCAAACTCATCAAACGCAGTAATAAAAATGACCTGTGGTTTTGGATCATCAATGCTTGCTAGTACTTCAAAACCATTGACCTTAGGCATTTGTACATCTAGAAGTACCAAATCAGGTTTTAGCGCTTTAATTTCCTCGATGGCTTCCATTCCATTTTTGCAGGTACCAATTACATCAAGTGAATCGTGTTCCTCACAGAGTAAACTGAGGCCTTGTCTGGCCGTTAACTCGTCATCTACGATCAGGCATTTGATCTTCATATTGCCTGTGGTAAGGTAATAGTAAATGCAATTCCGTGTTCTTCATTGAAGCTTTGAAACTTGAAATTGGTGTTGTAAATCCTTCTAAGCCGGTGAACGATATTGGGTAGTCCAATACCACTCTTGGCAAAATTGAAATTAACCCCATTGGATTTGGTATTAAACACAGATAAGATGATTTGCTCGTTTGATAGTTTCCCTGAAATACTAATATGTTGTAATTCCTGGTTCAGGGACAGCCCATGTTTAAATGCATTTTCTACCAAGGGTTGAAGGATGAGTTCGGGAACCTTTTTGGATCGGGTTTCTTCTGGAAAGTCTATTTCTACCTGCACGTGATCTCCAAATCGATGTTTTTCTATCAGTAAATAACTGTCTAAAAGTTCTAATTCTTGATGAAGAGTAATGAGTTGCTCCTTGCTTTTGCTCAAACTCAAGCGAAGTAAGTTGTTTAGAGCAGCAATCATAGCTACTGCCGCCTTGTTTTCTTTTAAGCGAACTTTCATGGCAATTCCATTCATGGCATTAAAGAGAAAATGTGGATTGATTTCTTTGCGCAAATAAATCAAATCAGCTTGGCTTATTTCTTTCTCCAGGTCTTGAATGCGTGTTTCCAGTGCTTCCGTTTTTTGTTTGTAATTCAACCAGGAGAATACTATTTGATACAATATAAACCATAACAAACCATCGACAAGTAGTACCCAGTTTTGATTAATGAGCTGAGGTAAATCATTTAAGGAATAGTGCTCATTGGTTCTGAAAAAGCGCTCTAAAATGAGGATGAATAAACTCGTTAGTAGCCATATTCCGATACTAAATGATAGCCCTTGAAAAACAACAGTTTTTAATGTGAGCTGACTTTGTCGGAATTGAAAGATGAAGGCACTCATTAGCCAAATGGTGAGTATGTAAGCTCCGGGCCAGTAGACGAAATTATCTGCATCACTTTTCAGCCATAGAAGACCAGAAACTAGTAAGAGTACTAGTGAATTGATGACATAAAAATTCTTATTGAGTGTGAGCAAGCCAAACTACTATTGATCCAGACAAAAATACATGGATTGTTCGAATGAGTTTGACTGCTGATCTGTGATTAATTAGTGATTGGTCATTCTATTGCCGGGAGTATGTAGTTGCCCATGATATCATCTGCTTGTGTTACATAACTTGGCCATTTCAGATATAGTCCTTGAGTGATCACGATGACCATGTTTTGCTCTGGAAAAATATTGATGTAATTGCCACCATCACCCTCTGCAGATAAATAAGTGATTCCATTTAGTTCGCGTATCCAGAAATAATAACTATAGTCCCCTGATTCAGTAGATTTCTTTATCTCGAAGCATTCATTTACATAAGACGATGGGATAACTTGCTCATCTTGCCATTTGCCCTGATTGAGATAGGTAATCCCTATTTTTAGCATATCTCTCGGGGTAAGGTATATTCTTGCCGACCCTTCAGGAGTTCCGTCTGGTTGTGATTGCCATTTGAAGTTGGTGATTCCTAGTTTTGAATAGAAGTTATCCTGTGCCCAGACTCTGACATCTTCACCTGTCATATTTTCGATGCTTTTTAGTAAAAGATTTGGAATAGCACTGTTATATCTCCATTCGGAACCAATACCCATATTGTCCCTGGATAAAACGAATTCTCCAAAGTCTGGTGACTTCCAAAGCAGAGCCAGATCATTTGATGACCACTCATCCCAACGGAAGCCAGCAGTCATGGTAAGACAACTTTCAAAAGTTACCGCAGCCTTATTTGCATCTTCAAAGTAGGAGGCGTATTGAGGTAGATAACTGGCAATTTTGGCAGAAGTTTGCAGTTGATGTTGATCCAATGCGATACCTGTCAATGTAGATGTTAATGCCTTATTAATGGAAGCGATATAATGCGGCGTGGTACGACTCCACTGAATAGGAGCGGGCTGTTTATCTACAATGACATTGTTTTCAAAGTCAATTGTGTCATTGTTCCCGAAGAAGTATTCTTCCATAATAAGCGCTTCATCTTGATAGATCAAAAGACTATGTAATTCTTTGTATCTATCATTGATGACCTTGTCCATTAGGTTTTGAATCGTTTGACGGTTAAGTGATGATTCTGACAGAGGTCTTGTGGAGATATTATCATTCAATTGAACCGGACGATTGTAATAGTAGACCGGGAGATCCTTGCTGGCAAGACCTATCTCTAAACTTGAGTTGAATTGAATGTTCATTTCTATCGGACGGTAACTTTCGTGGGTGACATGAAGTGCTGTGCTTGCTGAACCATCCAGGCTAACTTCTTCAATATCTTCTAAGAATGAATTGTCAAAATGGAAAGTGCCATCGGAGCTAGAGGTAGTCACAGGTCCATTTTCTAATACTTGTATAGATGCATTGGCAATTAGCTCTTTGGTGTGTTTGTCAATGATTGTACCGGAGATTTTGGTAGCTGGAACATCGTCCTTACATGAGGATAGGAAAAAGGCAGTGCACGCGAAAAGAATGCAATGGGAGAATTTCATCATCAAGGTTTATGGTTTTGGGATTCAACAAGGATAATGAATTCTCTAAAGGAGCCGAGAATCAGTGGACCATTACTTATAGAGTGATGAAGTAATGATGTATTGTGGTAGGGGGAGTGATGTACTAATGATGAATATAAAAAGTAAAAGCAGGTCTCTCGACCTGCTTTCTATTTTTGAGTTGTTAACTCTTATAGCAGTTTAGAGTCGAGTTCTACTAACTCCTGCTCTAATTCCTTTTTTGTTTTTCCTGTTTTCTCCTGGAGTATCCCGATTAATTCTTCGGCTTTTCCTTGAGCCATCATCAAATCATCGTCTGTCAATTCTCCATATTTTTCTTTTAACTGACCTTTTAACTGGTGCCAGTTACCTTTAATCTGTAAATCCATAATATTTGGGTATTTAAGTTTTGTTGTTTCGTATAAATATAACGAGCTCATTCTGAGATTGTTATCATTTTATCAGAATTTTTGATTAGCTGATCACGCAATGAGCTAGGGATTATTTAACCAAAAAAGCCCTTTTCTGATCCAGAAAAGGGCTTCTATTGAGTGTGTTTTCTTAATTGAACTTCCTGAATAGTGCTATGGCATTGTGCCCACCAAATCCAAAGCTATTGTTCATTGCTACTTCCACCTTGGTCTCCAGAGCTTCGTTTGCCACAATTTTCAAATGTCCGGGTACTTCTGGGTCCAACTCCTCCAGATTAATGGTAGGAGGGATTACTCCATCCTGAATCGCTTTGATACAGAATATGCTTTCAATCGCTCCAGCAGCACCGAGCAAGTGGCCAGTCATTGATTTCGTTGAGCTAATATGAAGCTTTTCTGAAGTACCAAAGGTGTTATTAATGGCTTTTATCTCGCTGATGTCTCCTACTGGAGTAGAAGTAGCATGAGCATTCATGTAATCTACCTTATCAGCGGAAAGGCCAGCTTCTGCAAGCGCATTTTCCATTGCACGAGATGCACCGATACCTTCTGGATGTGTAGCGGTCATGTGATAAGCATCAGCCGTCATTGATGATCCCACGATCTCAGCATAGATCTTGGCACCTCTGGCTTTTGCATGTTCGTATTCTTCCAGAACAATAGCACCTGCTCCTTCACCCATTACGAATCCATCACGGTTCACATCAAAAGGTCTCGAAGCTTTGGTAGGCTCATCATTTCTGGTTGACATGGCTTTAATGGCATTGAATCCACCTATTGAAGCTGAAGTAACAGGAGATTCAGATCCTCCAGTAATGAAAACTTTGGCCTTACCAAGCTTGATGTAATTGAATGCATCCATGATCGCCGAGTTGGCAGTGGCACAGGCAGCTACAGTGGTGTAATTGATTCCCATCAAACCGAATTTCATGGAGATCATACCCGATGCCATGTTGGATATCAGTTTTGGGATGAAGAATGGACTGAATCGAGGAGTGCCGTCTCCTTTGGCAAAATCACCAACTTCCTGTTCGAAGGTGTCCATTCCACCTTGACCAGACCCCCAAATCACTCCAACGTCAAATGGATCGACTTTTTCTAAATCCAAACCACTGTCATTGAGTGCTTCAGTACTCACATAGAGCGCGTACTGAGTGAACAGGTCAGAGCGTTTGATTTCATTTCGATCCAATACACCAGTAGGATCAAAACCTTTTATTTCGCAAGCGAATTTGGTTTTGAACTTCTCTGTATCAAATCGGGAAATGGGCTGAGCTCCAGAAATTCCTTTGACAGCATTTTCCCAGGTTTCTTTTAGGCTAGTTCCCAATGGGCTAAGTGCACCAAGGCCAGTTACTACTACTCGCTTCATTGTTTATATAGTAAGTTATCTAATATAGATCGTTTTATCGTTTCAAAGTCATCAGTACCAGTGAGTCTGGACAATTGCAATCCACCAAGTAAATTGGTGATGATCATCAGAGCTTTGGTCCTGGGTTGATCGGCAAACCTAAACGTATTTTCCCGCTTTCCGTCTATAAGTATGTCGGTAAGTCCATTTAATATGACGTTGCTCAATTCTTTAAGTTCGGCTTGCATGGAATCAGGGATGGTATAAAAATCTGTCCCAAGAGATCCCACCAGGCATACCTGGCTCAATTGGTGACGTTGTTCATAGATTTCGAAGAAGGTTAATAGCCTCCCAATAGCAGATAGATCAGATTTTTGATCAAAGAGCAACTTTGTCTTGTCTGTATGATACTTAACCAGGGAAACCCCTAGCTGTTCTTTGGAAGCAAAATGATAATGAACGGAAGCTTTTTTGATTCCTAACCTTTCTGAAATATCAGCAAAGCTAAACGCATTGAATCCTTTGTTTAAGATTAATTCATCTGCTAATTGCAATATCTGATCCTTCGTGGAAATCATTCGAATGCAAATATACCTACTAGTAGGTAGGTAATCAAATTAATTTATAAATAACGAGTTTGAAATAATCATAACAATAGGATGATTGGTCACCCTATTGTAGTCATTGTTTATTGAACAGCTGCTAAGGCATCAATTTTACCCCAGCCAAAGTTTCCATCTCGCGATGGATAAAAATCGGAGGCATTTTTCATTCTTGTCAGTACTTGATCTCTGGTTTGAGAAGGGTTCGTTGCCCAAATAAGAGCAGCAATTCCTGCTGTTGTTGCTGTGGCTACAGATGATCCGCCTACATAAGCAGGTTGATTGCCACTCATCGCTTGTGTAAGCGAGGTTCTATCGGTATCACTTGCACGCTGCATGGTTACAACAAAATCTACCTTGCTACCATCATGGCAGGTGTTGCATCTATTGTATCCATTGTCTTTGATTCCAGTGACCGCAATTGTCTCACTCATCGTAGCGGGGAATATGACTCCATACCAGGAAGTCCATGTAAGCGAAGTTCCTGCAGCTGCAATGAGCATTTTTCCTCTGCCATAGGCATATCGTACCCCATCAGCTACCTGACCATTAGAAAATACATCTCCAATGGACATGCTGATGATCTTGACATCCGATCGATTTCCTAATAAAACCAAAGCATCTGTTACTCCATCTTTCTCACTACCACCATTGATGACTACATCTCCGGTGCCTCTAACAGCGGCTAAGTCACACTTGTAAGCCACACCTATCGAACTTCCTGTGGAAGTTCTTGGACCACTGATAGTGCCTGCCATCTGTGTACCGTGTCCACATTGGTCATCTGGTCCATCTGGGTCAGCCCACCACCACCAGGAGCTCACATACGTTCCATATTTGGTACGACTTCTTCCTGTTGAGTAACCTGAAGCAAAATTGCCATTGAGATTGGATTGATCAGGAGAAATCCCTGTATCAATCAAACCAACAGTAATGTTGTCTCCAGTACTGTATGACCATGCTGATGGAATGTTGTGCACATAATAGTTCCATGGAATTTTACTTCCTGGAGCTGTTGTCACATAGTCAGCAGAAGGGATAGAACCTGCAGGACTCACATCACATCCTGAATCACTGGTTATTTTATTTTTGGTTGGCGTAATGCCGCTTACATCGTAGGTAAAGGAATTGGGTTCTGCATATCGTACTTCCTTCATCATTCGTAGTTGATCAATCACTGCCACCTGGTAGGTCTTGATTTTAATGAAAGGTAGTTGGTCATGTTCCTTAACGATCAGGTCTTCAGCAGTTTGTTCAGAGTCCAGAATCCTCAATACCTGATTGATCTCATTCAATACTTTGTCTCGTGCTGATTGCCATTCTTGAGACTGAATGTCTATCTCATGAAGTCTTTGGTTTACGTTTTCGAAGTTTGCTGGCTGATAACCGACTACCAATGTCGAATCATTTTGAGTCATTGCAGATGAAACCTCTGTGCTGGTCAACTGATTCCAGTGAAATTCACCATCTCTAGTGAGTATTTCATACGCTTTTTGATTGATCAATTGAGTGGATAGATGAGGAGTTTGATTTGTTGGGTCAATTAGAATCTGTTCTTCATGATCCATACGACAGCCATAAGCTATGATCGCCAGGACCATAGCTGGAAGGAGTGTTTTTTTCATAATTGGGTTAGTGTTAAGTTTGTTTATTTCTCTGAATATACAATGAATTGTATATAACTGCAACTACCCAATTTGGTAATTAAAGACTCAATCCTGATTCAATAAAGTAGGTTAGAAGAAGATAAAGGCTGAAAAGTACAATTAATGGCCATTTTCTGGTGATTTCTGAGCGAGACATTCTTCGTGCGGTTTGATTTCTTCACAAAGCTCCAAATTCGCATCAAAGAATGTTACCGAGGAATACTTATTTTAATAATTACGTGTTTCACGGAATTACTGCGTGAATCCTTCGTTCCAATATTTTTGGTATTGATTAATTTTCTCCATTTATATAGTGGATTGATTTAGAAACGGTGAAAAATTCGGTTGTAAAAATGAGAGTTTGATATTTTATTGTTCATCGAACTTTTCTCTCTGTTCATCGCAAGATGTGATCATTCTGCCTAATTAAATTCCTTTCTAACGGATTGATTTCATATTATTGACAGTCATATAACCGCAACCGTCAATGAGATTCCCGCTAGTCATAGCGTTCATATTCGTATGTTCTTCACTGATTGTATCAGCAGAAAATACTTCAGTAATAGAGCAACAATTGCCTGTTTGTGGTGCTACTGTGGACTTAGGTAGCACTGATTATTATTTTACAAACCTTTTAGAAACACGTTATTGGCCAGCGCGTTGGACCTGTGGCCAGTGGTCTGATTGGGAGGGTTGGTTTTATATTTTATCAGATGTGCTCATCTTTTTATCCTATTTCTCAATACCAATATTTCTGCTGTGGTATATCAGAAAAAAGGAACTTGGGAAAATGAAATGGATCGTTGGTCTTTTCATTGTTTTCATAGCATTCTGTGGTATTTCACATTTGATTGATGCCATTCTCTTTTGGGAACCTGTTTACAGGCTTAGTGGTCTGATTAAAGGAATTACTGCTTTTGTCTCTTTATCTACAGCAGTTGTTTTGGGGATCACATTTCCTGAGATATTAAAATATAAAAGTTCGGAGGAGCTGAGCAGAGATGAAAAAGAGCGTGAGCGATTGAAAGAACTTTTTGAAATGTTTTTGAAACTGTCTCCAGGAGCTGTAGCGATGGTAGATCGTCATCTGAATTATATCATGATCAATAAAAACTGGTCAGATCAGTACAAAGTAGGTAATGAGAGGAATCAATCTCTATATTCCACATTCGATGATTTAAGTGATGATTCTATCTGGATGACTAGATATGAAAAGGTGTTGAGCGGACATTCTATACATCAAGATTCAGATAGTATAACCTTCAACGAAGAAGAGATTTATCTCAACTGGAAATTACATCCATGGAAAGATGCTGATGGTGAGATTGGTGGTTTTATCGCCTTTCATGACATTATCAGTAAGCAAGTCAAACTTCAGGATGAGTTGGAGCAATTGGATGAGCAAATACATCAACAAACTCGGATCTTATCGGATTTGTCTGAAACGGCCAAAATTGGCACCTGGCAATTGAATCTGAAGGATAATTCATTGGAATGGAGTGAAGTTGTATACGACATACATGAGTTGCCACGAGGCACAGAGATTAAATTAGACGAGGCTGTTCATTTCTATCATACAGATTTTGAACCAATTATACATTCAGCAATTGATAAGGCATTAAGCGAGGGTAAAGGTTGGGACTTAGAATTAAAATTGGTGACAGCTAAAAATAAAGAGATCTGGGTAAGGGCAATTGGAAAGGTGGTAAAAGAGCATGGTCAAGTGGTTGCATTGCATGGACTTTTTCAAGATATCGATACCAAGAAAAAAGCCGAATTGGTTTTAGAGACCAGTCATAAAAACCTGGAATATAAAGTAGAAGAGCGAACCAGAGATCTAGAAGTTGCCAACAAAGAATTGGAAGCTTTCACCTATTCAGTTTCACATGATTTACGTGCACCGCTAAGAGCAATTAATGGTTTTGCAGAGGCATTGGAGGAAGACTGTATGGATCAGGTGACAGAAGACGGACATCATTATTTAAGGCGCATTATAAAAAACAGTCTTAAAATGGGTGACTTAATTGATGATCTATTGGAGTTCAGTCGCATTAATAAACGTAAGGAATCCATCAAGTTGATTGATATGGATCAACTGGTGAGGGAAGTTATCAATGATTGCTTTGTTGGTGCTCCAATAAAAATAGGTGAATTGCCAAATTGTTATGGAGATAAGGCGATGATAAGACAGGTGATTCAAAACTTACTTTCAAATGCAATAAAGTATTCTAGTACAGAGCCTAATCCTTCAATTGAAATTACTGGACAACAATTTGATGATGAGGTGTGTTATAACGTGGTAGATAATGGCGTTGGGTTTGATATGAAATACTCTGAAAAATTATTTGGAATATTTCAAAGACTCCATCGTGACGATGAGTTTGAGGGGACAGGAGTTGGTTTGGCACTCTGCTATAAAATCATCAGTCGGCATAAGGGAAAAATAACAGCAAGGAGTGAAGTAGGAAAGGGTTCAACCTTCTCCTTTACACTAAAATCCAATTGAAATAATAAGCAGCTATGTATACCGAAATAATTTTAGTAGAAGATTCAAGCGATGATGCAGAACTCATGATGAGGGCCTTAAAGTCCTTGAATCTTAAGAATCCGATTGTTTGGCTCAAAGATGGAGAAGAAGCGATAGATTACATCTTTGGAGAAGGACAATATGCGGAAAATCCTCGTTCTGAAAAGGCCAGGTTGATATTACTCGATCTAAAACTCCCAAAGGTATCAGGGTTAGATGTATTGAGAAGATTAAAAACAGAAGAAACCACACTAAACATACCAGTAGTCATATTAACATCATCACGAGAAAATAGCGATTTGAAAGAATGCTATGATATAGGAGCCAACTCCTATGTGGTGAAGCCAATTGATTACAAAGAATTTATTAAAGCAACAGAAAAAGTAGGGCTCTATTGGTTATTGGTTAATGAAATACCATGAATAAGTAACTAAACAAAATGAGCGAACACATTAATATTTTGTATGTCGAAGACAACGTCGATGATGTTGACTTGATGATCATGCTTTTCAATAGATCAAAACTGGACTATACTTTAACAAGTGTCATGACACTTGCAGATGTCAAAGTCGAGATTGAGAAAGGTAGCTATGATTTGGTTATTTCAGATTTTGAAATGAGAGAGTTCACAGGTGATGAGGTCTTGTATTTGGCTAAAGAATATGACACTTTTCTACCGGTAATCATTATTTCAGGAACGGTAGGAGAGGAGCGGGCCGTGCATCTGATGAAGAATGGGGCATCAGATTTTATTCTTAAAGAGCACCTTAAAGAAATGCCCAGAGTAATGTACAAGGCAATTGAAACAGCTAAGTACAATCGTATTTCTCAGCAGAATAAGGAAAGGTCAGAACAGCAGTCCAATATACTTCATACCCTTATGGATAATATTGAAGACTTTATTTTTCTGAAGGACATTAATAGAAGGTATCTGCAAGTCAATAAGGCACTCTCTAGACATTTTGGAATCGATGAAGCATTATTCGAGGGAAGAAAAGACGAAGAACTCGGGTTTGATATTCTCTTGAAGGAGTCGGAGCATACAGACTTTGAAGTACTACACAATGGTAAAACGGTGGTTTTTGAAGTTGATTATATTGATCACCAGGGCAATCGTGTTGTTTTAGAAACGGTCAAATCTCCGATATTCTTAAAGGGAAAAGTCGATGGGTTGGTTGGTGTAAGCAGAAATATTACTCAGAAAAAGATTTACGAGGAAGAGCTAAATAAAAACCAGCAAATACTTAATCAGGCAGAGCTCATTACCAAGTCGGCAAGTTTCCAATATGATCCTGAAACAGATTTAATTAGTACCTCCAAGAACTTCAACAAACTGATGGAAATATCCTCTATCAGTAATTCGCGAATCTCTTTTAAGAGGCTCACCCAGTTTATTCATGAATCCGATCGATCATTGTTTGTAAGTAGTTTGGAAAGTGCTATAACACATGGTAAAGAGTTCAATATGGAGTTTAGGTATGTTACCAAACTTGGGAAACCCGGATTTGCCAAGATTATCGTTTCGCCAGATCTAACTTTTGGTAATTCGAAGTACTTCGGTACCATTGTAGATATCACTTCAGATCGGTCCAATTTTCTGGCACTGGAAACAATCCAAGAGAAAGAACGCAAGGAAATAGCGCGGGAATTGCACGACAATATTGGCCAAAAACTCAGCGCAGCCAAAATGTATCTTGATCATGTCAAAGAAAATTCAACCATTGAAAGTAATGAACTGAATGGAGTTTGTGATAAAGTCTATGATCTGATTCATCAGTGTGTTCGAGACACAAGAGCAATCTCACGAGAAATGTCTACCAAACTCGTAGAAGAAAATGGTCTGAAAGATGCATTGTTCCAACTCGTGCAGTTGTTACCCGAAACATTGGAGGTGGAAATGGAGATCGAATTTGATGATTCTGTCATAGATGGGCACATAGGGGGCAATGTCTTTCGAATAGTACAAGAAGCTATTAACAATACGATGAAATATGCCGAGGCATCTAAGTTTCATTTGCAAATCATTCAGCAAAAGGATTATTTGGAACTCAATCTGAGTGATAATGGTCAAGGGTTTGATTTGAACCATGGTTCCTATATTGGAAATGGACTAAAGAATATTGAACAACGAGTTAAAACCTGCAATGGGATTTTTCGAGTGGATTCGGGTCCTGGCTTGGGAACTACTATATCCGCAAAATTACCACCTGTATAATTATGAATAAGAAAAGATTACTACTGGTCGAGGACCATGAGATTGTACGCGATGCATTTCGATTTTATTTCGCTGCTGATGAGGAGTTTGAGATCGTGGCGGAGGCAAATAATGGACAGGAAGCACTCCAAATACTTGAAAATGACAGTTTTGATATTATTATCACAGACATCAATATGCCAGTTATGGATGGTGTGGCATTTGTCCAATCACTTCGTGACAAAGGTGATCAAAGCAGAGTCCTGGTACTCTCTATGTTTGATGATATCAAATCCATAAAGAAAATGTTGACGCTACAAATCAATGGGTATGTGCTAAAAGATACAGGAAAAGGTGAGTTGGTAAAGGCTTTAAACTCGATCCTGGATGGAGTTAATTATTTCTCCGAGGAGGTGGCAAGAAGGGTGATGGAGAGCATGTCTGGTCCTAATATTGTTCAAAAACAGCGTTTAACCATTGAAACCGAACTATCACCAAGGGAAAAGGAGGTTCTGAGACTAATTTTAGAGGAAAAATCTAATCAGGAAATAGCAGATACCCTTTTCATCAGCGTCAGAACTGTTGAAGGGCATAAGAATAACATGTTGACCAAGACTGGATGTAAGAATCTTGTAGGCTTAACGATGTATGCTATTGAGCATAACCTGGTTGACTAGGTGATTCTCGCTCGTGGATCTCTAAAATCAATAGGTATTACATTGGAATTTCAGATTGGGTAATGCACTGCTAGGTAGCAGCAATTCATTCATGAACTTTGATTAATCAATAATAAAATCAAATATGGATGAATTAACATGTCAGGATTGTAATATCCAGTATGCGGGACAGTATGAAGTAGTTCTGATCAAAGGAGATCTGGAATCGCCTGGATGTATCACAAGGTTAAAAGAAGTGATGGTTTCCATTTCTGAGCATTTAAAAGCTCAATGTACACTGAGGGTTTATTTCGCTCTAGAAAATTCGAATAAAAAAATTAAACATAACGTAATCAACTTTTTGGAGCAACTTGAATCAGTTAGAAGTCATAAGAAATCGATTCGTATTTTTTGGCTTTACCCTATTGGAAATAACAAAGTAGAACACCTGGGCTATTTCCTACAAACCTCATTTTCAATGACTTTTGCAATTTTGCCATCATATTAGGTTTGCACGAGTATTTTTTTTGGTAGATGCTTTTGTGTAGATGACTGATTACGAAGGACTTCTCGTTTTTACAAAATCTGTTTGTACATAAAACTTTATCAGATATTAGGAATTAAGATTAATTCTTTTTTATCTTCGAGTATTAGTTAATCATTATGGCTGACCGGTTAGTACCCGGTCTAGAAAGCCCCGGGTTCCACTGGGGCTTTCGATTTTTATAGGCACTTGTATTTTTTGTGATTTTATAATTCAACAGATAACCTTCTATTAGTTTTGATTAATCACCAGTCGATAACCGATCGAGCGTAGATTTTCAATTCTTACAGATTCCTCTGCTTTTAGATATTTTCTGATTTTGGATATGAATACATCCATACTTCGAGCTACAAAAAAACCGTCCTGCTCCCAGATATTTTCCAGAAAGACCTTGCGTTCAATTACCTGATTTGGATTCTCGAAAAAGAGCTTTAAGATCTGATTTTCTTTGTAGGTTAATTGATGGCTTGTTTTACCTACATTTAAAATTTGATTATGTGTATCTAGCGTGCATGCACCCAGGCTTATTTGATTCGTGTTAAGCGAATTATTAGTGTTTGAAAAGGGGTTGATGTCAAAGTAATTGTATATAAATAAGGCAATTAGAGCTAAGACAATCAGCGTGATGAGGATCAGGTCGTTTTTACCTACCAGAAAACTCTCACGTGTGGGGAACATAACTGCAAAATTTTTGTGGGTTGCATCAGCTTCGATCTTCAGATCTTCAAACGGTGTAGTAGCTGGAGATTTAACTGAAGTAACGTGTACGAGCGAATCATCTTCCGCATTGTAAACGCCTATTTCATATTCCAACAGGATGTTTCTCGCCGCCAATTCCTTTCTTATCAGTGTGTCTACAGTTTTGCTGGTCACGAGGGCATTGCTAGTCACATAAAAGTAGTTAGCAGCTCTCTTCTCCACACTTACCTCGTCAGACATGGTGTCTGCTGCTGCAAAAAGTGCAGCAGATACTGTATGATCAAATGACTCAGAGTTGGCATCAAATGCTTTCGAGAACCAGTAGATTTGAGTGCATATTAGGATACCTAAAGCCACTCCACCGTAGATAATTAGATTTTTCACGTCACGACTATTTGACATTAAAAATACTTCTTCAATACCGCTCAATAAAGAGATTTTATCTTTTTAACTTTCATTTAACACTTCTTTACACTTCTTAACCATCCTTTCCTGGTCATCCATCTATGATTGCTGGATGAAAGAATACTTGTCTACCCAACAGCGAGTTTTATTACTTACAGCTGGAGTTCTGCAACTCATTGCATTTGGTATGATGGCACTTGATCCCGCTCCAAATGGTTTCGGTGTGCTTACCTTATGGATTTCACCTATTGTACTGATTGTGGGTTTAATGCTTCCAGTGGTTGCATTTTCCGAATCAATAAATAAGAGTTCTTTAACTCGTCTTTTAAAGAATGATAGTTTGAAGACCATCGGATTCTTTAGTTCATTCATTATAGCGTTCATTACTTACTTGCTCACTCTGGAACCCACTGCTTCGCTTTGGGACTGTTCAGAGACTCTGGCTGCAGCTTTCAAACTACAAGTTCCACATACGCCGGGAACACCCATGACCTTGTTGTTGGGAAGGTTGTTCTCCATGCTGGCGATGGGGGATGTAACGAAGGTGGCATGGTTCATCAACTTGATGTCTGGCTTTTTCTCTTCATTAGCAGTGGCCATTACGTTTCTCATTATTTGGTATTTAGGTAGCCGATTCATCAATTCCAAAATAGCTTTGATTACAGGAAGTTTGATTGGAGCACTGATCCTGACATTCTCAGATTCATTTTGGTTTTCTGCTGTGGAAGCAGAGACCTATGGCCCTTCAGTATTCTTTATGGTTTTGCTTGTTTGGTTGAGTATCCCCACTGAGTCAATGACCAAAGAAAAAAAGCAAAAACGAGTGCTATTCATCAGTTATTTACTTGGGATTGCCTATTGCATACATCCCATGTCCATCTTGATACTACCAGTTTGTGTTATACTCTGGCAGCTTCCTCAGGATCAAAAAGCAAGTTGGAAATCGCTGGGACTTTCATTTGTCATTGGAGTGGTAATCATCCTTTTCATTAGTAAAGTTGTAGCTGTATCACTATTCGAGTGGGCCTTTCTTGCTGATCTTTTCGTGGTGAACAAATTGTCCTTGCCGGTGTATTCTGGTGTTTTTGTCTTGATAGCAATTCTAGGAGGCACGAGTTTTGTCTTATGGAATAAACTCCCGAAGGTTCGTTTAAGTGTCTTGGCTGTTGTTTTCATTGTTGCAGGTTTCTCTCCATATCTAATGTTGTTCATAAGGTCAGCTCAGCTTCCTCCAATAAACGAATTCACACCAGGCAACCTGGCGAAGATTAAACCCTACATGAATCGTGAATCCTACCCAGGGAGACCCTTGGTTTATGGGCCATATTATGATGCACAAATCACAGATGTGACTACCAAGGCACAGTCCTATGTGTTGAATGATGGAGGGTATAAGGAGGTTGGGGAAGTTCCTGATTATCAATACGATTCAGATAGGATGACGATTCTTCCAAGGATTTACAGTAATGACCCTTCCCATATCAAAGTCTATCAACAATGGACGGGATTAAAACCGAATGAGAAACCTAAATTTTCTGACAACCTGAAATTCTTGTTCAGCTATCAGGTTGGGCATATGTATCTGCGTTACCTGCTTTGGAATTTTGCTGGTCGGGTTAGTGATGAGCAGCACGCTGACTGGTCAAAACCCTGGTATGGCTTAGCTGATCGGGAAGCAATTGCTTACAATAGTGCAAATAATCAATATTTCCTGCTGCCTTTATTTTTAGGTTTATTAGGGTTCTTCATACACTCCCGACGAGATCGTAGTGGATTTGTAGCTAATCTGGCTTTTTTTCTGATCACAGGATTGTTGCTCACTATATACTTAAATGGGACCCCAAATGAGCCGAGAGAACGAGACTATATCTATGTGGGTTCCTATCTCGCATTCAGTATTTGGGCTGGCATTGGTGCGATGTGGATTGCTTCTAGGTTTGAAGGTAAGAAAGCTTATATCTCGTCATTACTGATTTTGATTCCTGGCTGGATGATGTATCAAAATTGGGATGATCATGATCGTTCTGATCGCACATTTCAGGTGGATTATGCACGTGCTGTTTTAGGTAGTTGTGAAGAGGGAGCGATACTATTCACTGGGGGTGACAATGACACATTTCCATTGTGGTATTTGCAGGAAGTAGAAGGCTTCAGGACTGATGTCCGAGTTAAAGTCTTGAGTTATTTCAACGCAGATTGGTACATCAATCAGCTTAGCAGACCCTATTACGACTCACCACCTTTTGAATTAACACTAAAGACTGGAGACAATGAATATGGACCATATGATCCGGTTTACATACAGGAGCGAATGACCAGTGTCATTGATTGGAACAAATACATGAAGGCTCTGAATGCTCGAAATCCAAACCTCATGTTCAGAAATCGTAGTAGTGAATTATTCTTTCTTCCGTCAAGGAAAGTGAGTTTGAAAACACCAGAAGGCGAAATGGGGATTGAAATCAGTGGTTCCTATTTGCCCAAAAGTGAAATGGCTATTCTCGACATAATTGCCTCGAATGATTGGACCAGACCCATTTATTTCAATTTCACCTCGATCAATAGTCTTAAAATCAATATGAAGGATTATGTCGTCCAGGAAGGATTGGTTTATAAACTCCAATCTACTCCTCATACAGGAAGAGAGATCCCAGTAGATTTGGATCAATCCTACGAAAATCTGGTACTTAAAGCTAATTATTCCAATCTGGCCAACTCATCCGTTTACTTTAATTATGAAGACTATCATGCACGGATGATTAACCCGTTGCGTTTCGCATTTAATCAACTGATCAGTGAGTATTTGAAAGCAGGTTTGAAGGAAAAAGCTCAGGAAGTAACCAAATTCGCCTATCAGAATCTATATTTTGATCACTTAAGACCATCTTATGCGGATCTACAGATGGGGCAAATTTTACGAGCAACAGGAGAGGAGGATCAAGGCGAAATACTGATCAGAAGGACTATTCGTTTCTATCAACAACATATCGAGGATCTGCTGGCAACCAATCAAACTCCCTCAAGAAATGATCTGGCAATATTGCAAGAAGGAGCTCGGCTACTCAATGATCCACAAGTTAATCAGGCATATTCGAGATTGATAGCAAAGATTAGGTGATTTACCCATGCGTTTGAGGCTGGATTTTAAGGTGTTACTGACTAACTTGGATCATTCTCACTTGATTCATCTGAATGCAGTCATTTGCTACCGTAAGGAACAATCTCATTGCGCTATTTTTAATAGTTGTAAGCATGGTCGTTGGATTGATCATCTACCTCAATCATCGACAGGCAAAGCATATTGCTAATAGCCAGGAGCTTGGTTCGGTGATCAATATATCTGGACGGCAACGTATGCTGAGTCAATGGTTGGTCAAAGAGGTCTTAAAAACAGATCAGGTAACTGATAGTCTGCTGGCTACAAATGAACTGGATTCTGTTCTTTGGTTATTTGAGGATTCACACGATTATCTGAGAGAAAAAAGCAAGCAGCTTGACAATAAAGATCTCAATCAGCTATTTGAGCAGATACAACCATTGATGCTGGAGATCATTTCTGAAGTTCATGACTTTCAGAACGGTGCATCTAGCTACAGCAGGGAAGCACTTCTGGTTGCAGAATCCACTTTTTTACCTTTAATGGATCGGATTACCAATGTGTTTGAAGAAGAGGAAGCAGAGACCTTTGAAAATATTCATTCTAATGTGTCAATGTCCAATTACGTACTGGCTTTGGTCATCATTTGCTCTGGCGGATTTGTTTTGCTGTTTTCTCTTAATTTGATCAAACGGTTTTCATTCAAACTTGAGGAAGTTGGTGAACAACTTCAGGCAACCATATCAAGAGAAAAAAGTAAAGTGCAAAAACTCGAATTTCTCACTAATACCATCAAGGTAGGGATATGGGAGAAGGACGTCAAAGAATCATCAGAGAAATGGTCTTCCAGATTATATGAAATCTTAGGGTTTTCGAAAGAAGACTATCAAGGCACAGCGGATGAATTTATGAGCCTTGTCCATCCGACTGATTTACCCATATTACTAGAGGCGAGTAAACGATCAATAGAATTGGAAGAGCCTACGACCGTAGAGCTCCGCGTTAAAAACTACAGGGGTGAATACATTTGGGTAGAAGCATCCGGAAATGCCAGGAAAAATGCCAAAGGTGAGGTAGAACTATTAGTTGGTGGAGTTTTGGATGTGACTGACAGGAAGCTGTTGGAAGTGCAACTGAAGGTATTTATTGAGCGTGCACCTGCAGCTATCGCCATGTTTGATACCAGCATGAGATACCTCGCGGTAAGTAACAAATGGAAAGAAGACTACAATATCCAGGGACAAGAAATTATAGGAAAGAGTCATTATGAGGTCTTTCCAGAAATTGGTGATGATTGGAAAGCGATCCATCAAAAATGCATGAAAGGTCATGTCAACATCAATGACGAAGAACCATTTGAGCGAGAAGACGGGTCCATGCAATACCTTAAGTGGGAGGTTCGTCCATGGTATCGTTCGGAAGATCAGGTAGGAGGTTTGTTGATGTTTACCCAGGATGTAACTCAGAGTATATTGGAGAAAGAGGAACTTAGAAACGCTAAGATCCAGGCAGAGTCTGCTGCTCATTCCAAAGAAGAATTTTTGGCCACCATGAGCCATGAAATTAGAACCCCACTCAATGCCATCATTGGAATTGCTCATATTCTGCAGATGGAGGATCATAAACCAGAGCAGGCAGAGCAAATCAGGCTGCTTCGCTTTTCTGGAGAAAATCTGCTGTCATTGATCAATGACATTCTGGATATTTCAAAGATCAATTCTGGCAAAATCGAATTGAGTATTGGGAAATTCGATTTGAGATATCTGATAGAGAATATCAAAAATTCTCTCGCCTTCAAAGCAAGGGAAAACCTGGTAAAACTCTCAGTGGTGTATGATGATAACCTGCCAGATCAATTCGTTGGGGATGTGACCCGGTTGGCCCAGATCATGAATAATTTGGTCAGCAATGCCATCAAATTTACCAATGATGGAAATGTGATAATTTCGGTAGAGTTGATAGTGACCAATGAGAACCAATCCAGAATTAAAATAAGCGTTAAAGATGATGGTATTGGCATAGATCCAGCCAATCAGGATAAGATTTTCAATTCCTTTGAGCAGGCAGAGGAGGGTACCACCAAGCGTTTTGGTGGTACCGGACTAGGATTGTTCATTACGAAGAAGCTCATTGAATTGATGGGAAGCACCATTCATGTGGAGAGTGAGTTGGGTGGCGGATCCAACTTTTATTTTGAATTAGAACTGCCACATGCAGAAGAGGAGAGCCTGGAGGCTAAAGAGGAAAGCGTAAAGCCAAACCATAAACTGAATGATCTTAGGGTTTTGGTAGCCGAAGATAACACCGCCAACCAGATGATTGTGATGAAATACCTCAATAGGGTTCATGTAGCTCATGACATTGTATCTGATGGTGCCAAAGCAGTGGAGTTGGCGAAATCTCGCGCCTATGACATGATATTTATGGATTTGCAAATGCCGGTGATGGATGGGTATGAGGCTACCCGGGCTATTCGGAATTTGAAAGATGAGTATTTTGAGAAAGTCCCAATTATTGCCCTTACTGCGGATGCATTTGCCGATATCAAGGGCCAAACACAGGCTATGGGTATGAGCGATTTCATGAGCAAACCTTTCAAACCATCTGTATTTTATGATGTGCTCAGGAGAAATGTGGGACAAGTTGTACCTACAAGAAGGCAATTAGTTATTTTGGACATCATTGGTGAATTGTCTGGTGATGATACCGATTTTAGAGACGCATTTATCCAACAATGTCAACAGAGCTATTTAGACTTTTATCAAGCTGTCAATCTTCTTCTGGTGCAACCAGATGTTGCTGAATTGAAGAAGGAGATTCATAAAATTAAAAGTCTGAATGGACAATTCAAGCTAGACAACCTTCAAAATGCGTTAAATGATCTGGTTAGCCAAAATGAAAGCTATCCTACTCATGTTGAGTTGACTAATCGGGTGCTCACTCTTACCAAGGAGGTGATTGATGAATTGGGAAGGCTGAGTGCTGAACATTTTCAATAAGCCATCTCTTTAAAGAACTGTTTCTTATCCACCACTAGGTGTAGCATCAGCTACACCTTTTATTGTTACAGCTTTCTTAGCTGTTTTGTATAGACCTCACCCAAACCCTCTCCTTGGAGGAGAGGGCTTTTGACTTCTTTAAAAAGTTTAATTGTTTGATCTCAGTTTGATACCCCTAACTAGGTGTAGATTGTATCTACCTCCACCTTTGTTGGTGTTATCACCAACAAGAAATGTTTGATACATAATAAATGCAGGTGAAAACACCTGCATAGGCAAGACTGATCTACAAATGCTAAGGACCTATAATAGTCATCGGCAGTACCTAATTAATCAAATGTCCAAGTATATCAATAAGATGCAAAAAGCCCTTCGCTTGATGAATATTAGGCTGGATGTAGCACTTAGAGATATTATGGGAAAATCTGGAAGAGCTATAATTGAAGCCATTATTGGAGGAGAAAGAGATGCTGAATCACTAGCCAGATTAGTTAATTATCGAGTAAAAAAGAGTAAGATGGAAATAGCACTATCTCTAGAAGGCAACTGGCGATCCGATTTGCTTTTTGAGGTTAAATCATGCTTGGCCTTACACGATTTCTACAACCAGCAGCCCATCCTAGGTGTAGCATCGGCTACACCTACATATTTTTTACGGCTTTCATAGCTGTATTTAAGCAACTCACCCAAACCCTCTCCTTGGAGGAGAGGGCTTTTCATTTCTTTAAAAAGTTTAATTGTTTGATCTCAGTTTGATACCCCTAACTAGGTGTAGATTTTATCTACTGGGACGCATAGTCACCTAAATAGCCTTGCGGCTTTCATGGCCCAAAGAAGAAATGGAATTATTGCTTACACCTTTTTATTTGTGCAGCTTTCACCATTTTGGGTCATATGATCAACAAGATTTAATCCATAAATTCAAAATGCAGGTGAAAACACCGGCATGGGCAATTAATTAATAAGCCATCTCCTTAAAGAACTGCTTCTTGTCCCTCCACTATTGTTGAAATTATCACCAACAAGATCATGGAACAATTAAAAAATGTTGGCGTATCACTTTCCAGAGATTATTATTTCCAAAGAGTTGATAGGTGATAACACCTACAACGGTTAAGTTCCACTAATCCTTCATTAACCGAATAATTTTTGCGAAACTATTAAAACGTTATATAGGAAATAAAAAGTTTTAATTTTAGTCGATATTTTTTTCATATTGATCGAAGAAAACATGTAGTTTAGCTGCAACGGTTCAATTGCGATACCGTATTGATTAACTAAACTACCAAAGCTGTGATTCGATACACTGCATCTACATTGCTGTTAATTGTATGCAATGTGCTTCTTGGACAAAGTACTGGATTAGAAAATGTTACTTATCCACCATCACCTACCGCACAATCTTTTTCCGACTTCTCTGGATTTACTGATCCAGGAGCAAGTGGCAAAATTCCAGTGAACGTTCCACTGTTTACACTTAAGGAAAAGGACCTAATGGTCGATTTGGCCCTTAGTTACAATACAGGGGGAATTAAAGTGTCTGATATCTCAGGTGTTGTAGGGCTTGGATGGTCTATTGGTATTGGGGGCTCTATCACAAGAACGGTAAGAGGCTTACCGGATGAAGCAACAAATGGGTACTTTCAGAGAGGCGCTGATATTGATGGTTTTACTGGTTCTGATGTAGCTTACTCTCATTATTTAAGTGATGTGGCGGTTAATATGATTGATGCTCATCCTGATATTTATAATTTTTCCTTTCCAGGTGGAGGCGGGACTTTCATCTTTCATTACGATGGGTCTATTACTACCTATCCTTACCAGGATATTCGAATTACAGGTGATCCTGAAACAGGCTTTGTTGTGGTGGACAATAGAGGAGTGACTTACCATTTTGATGTGGTAGAGACTACCACAAAGAATGGAATAACGTGCGGCTATTCAGCCACTGACTCCAGAGTGAATCAATACAATAGTGCCTGGTATTTAAGTCAAATCGAGTCTCCAATATGTGGTGCTATTGACTTTACCTATGCAGCATCAAATTACAATTATGAGTGGTCACCTAATGAATATGATAATGGAACAGGTGTGGTTAAATACGCTTGTAGAAACGAGAATTTGAGTCAGGGAAGGTATGTTACAAGTATTAGCTCAACAAATTATAGTATTGATTTGGACTACTCTACCAATACTAGAGGAGATATACCAGGAGCTCCACGACTTGATGAAATCAGAGTGAACAATAGTGCAGATAATGCCAGGATAAAATGGTATCGGTTTGGCTATCATGAGGTACAGAGCTCAATAGGGAATACCTATTTTAACAACGAATATAACTGGGGTGGTTCTGGATATGATAAGCGTCTATTCCTGGACAGGATTAACGAGTTAGGTTTTTCAGGTACCGATTCTTTGTCTTACAGAAGGTTTGAATACGATACCACTCCTTTACCATCCAGAGTGAGTACAGGTCAGGATAGATGGGGATACTACAATGGGATCAATTCCAATCCCTCTTATGTTGAAAAGACTAAAGTTTATGTAAAACAACCTTCAGGAACGGGTCTTGGGCAAGATTATGTCAAAGAATTTGGGACTGCAGATAGAAGTATAGATTCTACAGGTTTGTTCACACAGGCAGGGAGTTTGAAAAAAATAATCTACCCAACAGGAGGATATAGTCAGTATACTTATGAAGCAAACACATACAATTTACAAAATGAAGATTTTTCTGTAAGGAAGAACTATGAATACTATAATTATATCTGTGGAGATGGCTATGAGTGTGAGGAGCGAACAGAGCAGATTACACTTATGGGGGCAACCCCTTCAAATGAAACAATCGAATACTTTACGATTAATTTATCACAAACAATTACGATGGACTATTTTCTGGCGGGGGATCCGGGATGTAGTTCTACAAGTCATTACATCAAAATCTTCCCTGAAAACTCTACCAACCCTGTTCTATCCATTTATGGTCAGGCAAATGATACAACCGAAACCTTTAGTTGGGGATTTAACGCTGGAACATATCGGGTTGAAATCAAAGTCTGTGATTCTGAAAACACAGGTAGCAGTATTTATGCGGGTCGACTATCAATGCAATACCTTCACAATCTTGGAAGTGCCAATACAAACGAACTAACCGGTGGTTTGAGAATACAAAGAATTGATAATTGTGAAGGTGACGGGGATTGTCTAACCAGGATCTTCGAGTATCAGGATCAATCAGGAAATTCATTTGGTCAATTGCTGTATTCTACCAATACACTGGATTATAATGTGGATCACCATTGTGGGATTACAGTACTTCCTGATTCAATAGTTAGGTCGCTAGATTGGAGTGTTGTTTTTGACTTTGCCAATGCTGATACAATTATAACATCTGACCTTCCTTGTATACGTGACTTTGAAGATTCTTATTTTATCAACGATATAATCGTTAGATCCAATCCTCAGTTGTATTCGTGGGGTAATACTCACATTAATTACGGTACGGTACTGATCAAAGATGTTGAAAGCTCAGGTACAAGTGCTGGCTATACCGAGTTGAATTATACAAGTCCAAGAGATTTTGTGGACATGATGTATCAAGGTTATAATGAATTTGATCGGTTTGATCAATTTTTCTTTGACGTTACGGATACTTATGAACTGCTGGAAATATTTAAAACGAGAAATCCTAGTCCTTCTTTGGCCGATAAGTATCCTCCAGATATAACTGCTTATTTTTTCCAGGGTACCGTATTGCCTAATATTTTCCCAACTATAGGTAAGGAGAAAAGTAGAAAATACTATGATATTAATGGAAGCTTAATCAAGGAGTCTGAAAACATCTATAGTATGAGATGGGCGGGACTCCAATCTTTCAGGTCTAATAGTACTGGAAATGAGTTGTCTATCCCAAGAGGGATGAGTGTGATTGATCATTCAGGGATAGTGGAAGATGGATTACCTCTAGGGTATTATATCGTGAGATATAACCTTCCAACCATGTGGATTGGTCTGAAATCTTCTATTGAAACAGAATATGTTGATGGACGCATATTTCAAAATCATACAACCTATACCTACGATACGGTTTATCATGTGTTAAAGTCCAGTGAAACATTAGATAGTAAGGGCAAGGAGGTAAAGCAAGAGACTTTTTATGCTTTTGAGTATGATCCTGGCATTTCATCAATAGCCACCTTGATGGGGACTAACCGGCATGGAACAGCGATATCTTCTGTTAGTTACCTGGAAGATGATGTAGTTTCTTCTAGTGTCGCGGCATATCGATTGGAGGGGAGTAAACCCCTTGTTGATTATACGGCGAGCCTCGTTACCACATCACCAATCTCTGGATTTTCTCAGAGTACCAATGCCAGTGGTCAGATTACTTCATTCTTGCCTGCATACAACTACAATACCACCTTAACCATAAACGAGTATACCAATTGTGGAAAGCCCTCAGAATTTATCCAGAAGGACGGGGTTAGCCAGGTGGTTATATGGGATTCCTCGGAGACAATGATCATAGGTAAAGCGACCAACAGCTCTCGTGATGAGGTTGGATTCCATGGATTTGATCAAATACCCGAAAAAGGATGGGTTTTATCTGGTGATCGAGTTCTGGGTACTGGATATTCAGGAGACTATTATGCCAACACTAAGTTGACCTATAATTCACTTCCTGCTGGTGAATACATCGTGTCCGCCTGGGCAAATGGCAGTGGTAGTATTGGGCTTGATTCTGGCAATTGGCAGACGGTTTCGACTGATTCATCTCATTGGGAGTATAAAGAATGGATTATTTCACACCCGGGAGGGAAACTCACTATGGATGTGACAGATACAACGGTGAACTATGATGATGTGAAAATTTATCCTAAAGGAGCCCTTCTGGAAGGGTATGTATATAATAGCCGTTTTCAGTTAGTCACTAAGTCATCTGCCAATAGAGACGCAGTACATTATGAGTATGATGACTTTGGAAGATTGATTGCTGTCTATGATTTCGAAAAAGACTTACTTCAAACACAAAAATACCATCAGGTAGAACTTGCCGAATAAAATATTGATCATACTAGCCTTAATGATATGTTTTTAGTTTTAACCATTCTTTCTCTTTTCATGCCTGAACCTTCTTCTGAAGAGATGCTAATAGGTATGACAGGGCCAACTGTTGTGGCACAGAACTCCACACAAACTTATGATTGCACTAATTGTCCGGGTATTGGAGGGCGTTCCTCCTGGGTAGTAACTGGTGGTACGGTCACTTCAGGATTGGGAACCAAGACGATCAGCGTCCAATGGGGCTCCGGTAGTACTGGAAAAGTACAATATCTGGAGAGCAGCCAGGTGATATCTTATTTGGATGTATCAATCATTCCACCACCTGTTACTCCACCCGCTCCGACATATGCTCACAATTGTAACAATGCCATTCTTTCGTTTAATGGTTCACCACCATCAGGAAGTACCTGGTACTGGCAGACCTCTTCTTCCGGAACAAGTACTTCCAATTCATCCTCCACCTGGACCGTTACTTCCTCGGGTTGGTACTATTTAAGAGCCAAAAATGCCGTGGGTTGGAGTAGTGCATCACAAGTCTATGTATCGGGTTGGGATTCATCGCCTCCTGGATCACTTTCATCTACATTGTTTGAAAGTTGTAATGTCACTAGTATTACCATGACTTCTAACAACACCACTGATGAGTGGTATACAAGTTCTACTGGAGGAAGTCCAGTGCACATTGGTAATTCATACACGGTGAGCATCACCCCAGGACAGACGAAGACTTATTATGTGTTATTGAAAACTATTTTTGGTTGTGCTGCTTCTAGTAGGACACAGGTGACCGCTAAATCCTGGGAAACTTCCATTGGTGGGAGTATAGGTGCAAATATTGATCCGGTTTGTTATTCTTCGTCAGTGTCATTTACCTCCTCTGGTAAACGTGGCACTATTAAAGAATGGCAATACCAGGAAAAGATAGGTTCTGGTTCCTGGTCTGGCTGGTCTACTTTTAGTACCAGTAGTTCTACATCACAGAGTAAATCCATTACCAATTCCAGTAATCAGGATATGTTGGTACAGGTACGAGTTAAAGTGAAAAATGGAGTTTGCTCAGAGACTTATTCGAGTGCGAAGCAAATTACCGTTTACGCGAATCTCACAGCTGGAAGTATTGGAGGAGCACAGAGCATCTGTTACAACGGAAATCCTTCGGCAATGACTAATAGTAGTTCAGCAACAGGAGGTACAGGTCGCACTTATCAATGGCAAAAGTCAACTTCAAGCGCGAGCAGTGGATTCAGCAATATAAGCGGAGCTACAGGTAGCACTTATGATCCAGGCACTCTAACCCAAAGTACCTGGTATAGGCGAATGGTTACTTCTGCTTCAGGATGTGGCACAAAGTATACTTCTGCTGTAAAAGTCACGGTTTACGCGGATTTAACCGCAGGAAGTATTGGAGGAGCACAGACCATCTGTTATAATGGGAATCCTTCAGTATTGACTAATGGTAGTTCTGCATCTGGAGGAACTGGCCGTACTTATCAATGGCAAAAATCTACCTCCAGTTCCTCTAGTGGATTCAGTGATATAAGCGGAGCGACGGGAAGTACCTATGATCCTGGTACTCTTACCCAAAGTACATGGTATAGGCGAAGAGTTACTTCTGCATCTGGATGTGGAACCAAATATACCAGTGCTGTTAAAGTCACGGTTTACGGAAACTTAAATGCTGGAAGCATAGGAGGAGCCCAAACTATCTGTTATAATGGGAATCCGTCAGCATTTACCAATAGTAGTTCTGCTTCTGGTGGAACGGGAATTGCTTATCAATGGCAAAAATCTACAACCAGTGCTTCCAGTGGTTTCAGCAATATAAGTGGAGCTACCAGTAGTACCTATGACGCAGGTACCCACACCCAGTCTACCTGGTATAGAAGAGCAGCTATCTCGGCAGCAGGATGTGGTACGAAGTACACGTCCGCTGTAAAAGTAACCGTCTATGCTAATTTAGGATCTGGTTCAATTGGAAACAGTCAAACGGTCTGTTATGGGGGTGATCCTTCTTCATTTACCAGCACAGCATCTGCTTCTGGTGGGAATGGTTCGTATAGCTATCTATGGCAAAAAAGCACCAATAGTGGATCTACATGGAGTGATATCAGTGGAGCTACCAGTGCTACCTACAATTCTGGAACATTAACGGCAACGACACAATTTAGAAGGAAGGTAGTTAGCTGCAGCCAAACAAAATACAGTAATACTGTTACAGTAACAGTTCAGCCGAACCTGAATGCAGGTAGCATCGGTAATGGTCAAACGGTATGTTATGAAGGTGATCCCTCAGCTTTCACCAACACAGGATCAGCTTCAGGTGGAAATAGTTCGTACAGTTATCAATGGCAGAAAAGCACCAATGGTGGTTCTACCTGGAGTGATATTGGTGGAGCTACCAGTTCTACTTACAATTCAAGTACCCTAACGACGACCACTCAATTTAGAAGAGAAGTCACTAGCTGTAACCAAACGAAATACACGAGTGCAGTGACAGTAACAGTTCGATCCAATCTCAATGCTGGCGGTATTAGTAATAGTCAAACGGTTTGTTATGGAGGAGATCCATCGGCATTTACCAGCACAAGCACTGCATCGGGTGGTGATGGCAGCTATTCCTACCAATGGCAAATAAGCACCAATGGAGGATCTAGCTGGAGTAATATAAGTGGCGCTACAAGTACCACATATAACTCTGGAGCTAAGACAGCCACTACACTCTTCAGAAGAAGAGTAACTAGTTGTGGACAGACCAAATATACTGGTAATGTAACGGTTACTGTGTTACCTGATTTGAATGCAGGTAGCATAGGCAATGGTCAAACGGTTTGCTATGGAGGAGACCCTTCGGCTTTTACCAATAGCAGTTTACCTTCAGGAGGTGATGGGAGTTTCAGTTATCAGTGGCAGAAGAGTACCAATGGTGGCTCGAGTTGGAGCGATATTAGTGGCGCTACAAGCAGTACCTACAATTCAGGAACATTAACAGCTACCACTCTATTCAGAAGGGGTGTTATTGGCTGTGGTCAAACCAAGTATAGTAACTCAGTTACCGTGACTGTTCTATCTGATCTAAGTGCAGGAGGTATTGGCAATGGACAGACTATCTGTTATGGAGGAGACCCTGCTGCTTTTACTAGTACGAGCTCCGCTGCAGGTGGAGATGGAAGCTATGCGTATCAATGGCAACTGAGTACTGATGGAGGGTCAAATTGGTCCAATATCTCTGGAGCAACGGGAGCAACCTACAATTCTGGAGCATTGACCAATACAACGCAATTCCGTAGAACAGCAGTCGGTTGTAATCAAACAAAATATTCAAATACCATAACGGTAACTATCAATAACCTCCCAACGGTAGATGCCGGGGCGGATGTGACCGTTTATAACACGGCAGCCAATATCACGTTGAGTGGTACTCCTGCAGGAGGTACATGGTCTGGAAATTACGTGCTTAATAATACATTTGTAACATCAAGTGCTACTGTCGGAAGCCACACAGTAACCTATACCTATCAGGACGGCAATACCTGTGAAAATAGTGATGTAAAGGTAATCGAGGTTTTGCAGGCTTCACCCATCACTTCTTCAAGCTCTTCCATATCACTTGGCGAGCCGGTTGTCCTCTCATTACCAGGATTTACCGTAACTCAATGGTACAAAAATGGAGAGGCTATAGCTGGAGCTACTAATCCAACTTTTTCGGCAACTGGTGCAGGTAACTATAATGCTTCGTTTGTGGATGGACAGGGAGTCAGTGGTTCCTCACTTATAACGACCATTTCAGCTTCCGAAAACAATTTTGGTAACTACAACTACATCGTTACACATACAATTAAAGTACCTGATGAAAAATCCAGGGACGATGTGGAAGGTTTATCGAGCTCAGAACAAGCAATTGGAATACAGTATTATGACGGTTTGGGCAGACCCATGCAAACTGTGGGCTGGAGACAATCCCCAACTCAAAAAGATATAATACAACCAATTGTTTACGATGATCTTGGAAGACAGTCTGTTTCCTATTTACCCTATGCTTCAGGAAATGATGGAGCATTCAAGGTCAATGCCATAGATCCGGTGACTTACAGCAATAGTGATCAATTTGCCTTCTACCAGGATACGAACAATGATGTGGTAGTAGATAACTATCCATTAGCACAGACTTCTTTTGAAGCAAGTCCTCTGAGTAGACCAATAGCGCAAGGGGCTCCCGGGCAATCCTGGCAGCTAGGTTCAGGACATACCATCACCAATGACTGGAGAACAAATACAGCTTCCGAAGTTGTTCAGTACGATTTGAATGGGAATATTTTGGTCAACAATGGCTATTATCCTGAAGATAAATTGTGGGTGACTTCAACCACTGATGAGGAAGGTCATACTGTATTAGAATACACCAATAAATCTGGTCAGGTGTTGCTAAAGGATGTGGAAGGCTTCCAGACTTATTATGTGTATGATGATTTTGGTCAGTTACGCTGGGTGCTTCCTCCAAGAAACAGTGCTTCAAGCACTCCTTTAAATGCAGACACATTGGATGTTTTTGCATTCAATTATCAATATGATGAGTATCGGCGAATGATCTCCAAGAAAGTACCTGGAGCTAAACCAGTGTACATGGTGTATGACCAGTGGGATCGATTGGTGCTGACACAGGATGGTAATCAGCGAAATAATGACCAGTGGACTTTTACCGCTTATGATCAGCTAAATCGTCCTGTAATTACCGGCTTTTTATCTGATACCAGGGATTCTGTTGCATTGCGTTCGCATGTAATGGGTTTAACACAACGCAGCTTGAGTTATGATAGTTCTTTTATCCATGGATACGACACCATGGCCTATCCTTTTACTAATATCGGTGCAGCAGGAACTTTGGGGGAAATATTAACTGTGAGTTATTTCGATAACTATGAGTTTGCAGAAAATGCAGATTTTGAAAATTCAGAATTTAACAATCCCGACGAAATCTCTGCGGTAGAAACGAATGGAACCAATCAATACATTGCGTTGGATCAATTCTATAACGAAACAGATAGCATTGATTTATTAACAATCGAAGCATGGGTTAATACTTCCTTTTCAGGAGGATCATGGACCGATAATTTTGCAATAATTGATTTTGACCGTAGTGAGTATTATAGCTTCTTTGTTCGTGGTGACAATGGACAGGTAGGCTTTTCTACCTATGCAGCAGGTGATGTAGACGATTTTTTCTCTGTACAATCGGTTAATGATGGGGAGTGGCACCATTTGGTAGCGGTATTTGATGGCGTAGACAAAAGAATCTACATAGATGGGGAGTTGGATTTAGAGAAAACTAACCCACATGGAGGTATTTCATTGGGTAAGGGAACTACTCGCTATGGCTTCATTGGGGATGGCTCCGAGGCTACTAGCTTTAATGGAAGTAGAAATAATGTTTATTTCCAGGGTAAAATAGGGGAAGTTCGACTTTGGCATACACCTAGAACTGCTGATCAGATCAAAGAGTATATGTCTGTGGAGCTTACAGGCAATGAGGAAGGGCTGCAAGGATACTGGACTATGAATGACATGTCAGAAGGGCTTGTGGATGAATCTGGAAACGGAAATGAAGGTACCCTGGTTAATAATCCCACAAGTGTCACTGAGCTTATGCCTGAAGGATTATCTATTCAGGTGATTAATCACCCAATGGGACAACTTACTGGAAGTAAAACATTTGTTCCCTCTGAAGGAACCTGGGTCAACAGTGTTACTTATTATGATGAGAAACTACGACCTGTGCAGACNCGTACCAACAATGANAAGGATGAGCAGGAAGTCCTGACGACTTANTATGATTTTACCAGTAAAGTCNTTAANTCAGTTCAGTATTACGACAAAGGNGACTATGCACTTACGTTTACAGAGCAGTATAAATATGATCATGCAGATCGACTGATTGAAACATATCATCAGGTTAATGGACAGGATGAGGTTTTGATAGCTGCGAACAAGTACAACCAACTGGGTCAGCTCAAAGAAAAGAACCTTCACGTAGCAGGCAATAGTGCGCTGCAGTCATTGGATTACCAGTACAACATTCGAGGCTGGCTTAGTAAGCTCAATGAAGCGGATCTGGCTTCTGATGGTACTGCAGAATACGGTAGTCTGGATCATTTTGGGATGCAGCTCCTATATGACAATGCCGGAACCTATGCGCAGTACAATGGCAACATTGGTCAGATGACCTGGAAGACTTCACTCGATGAAGCAGCTCTCCAGTATGGTTATACCTATGACAACCTGAACCGCATCCTTTCTGCCAATTATGGTGAGAATGGAACCTTCACTTCCAACAAATTTGACGTGACAGGATTCAGCTATGATGCTAATGGCAACATCAAGAGTCTGACCCGAAGAGGAATGGATCAGGATAATATCAATACGGTCATTGATCAACTAGAATATTTCTACTCAGGAAACCAACTGATCAAAGTAGAGGATGTATCCGAAAATGATTTCGGGTTCAAAGATGGCGAAGACTTAGTTAACGAGTATTTCTATGATGAGAATGGAAATATGACTCAGGATCTGAACAAAGGAATTGATAGCATTACCTATAACCACCTGAACTTGCCGATTGCGGTCTATATGGATACTGTCACTGTACTGTATACTTACGATGCAGCTGGAGTAAAACTGAAGAAAACAACAATGACCCCTTCTGATACTTCTACGACTAGCTACCAGGGACCGATGGTGTTTGAAGATGGAGTTCTACAATTCATGCAGCACGCAGAGGGGCGTGTGATGCCGGATTCAAGCAACTGGGAGTATCAATACCACTTGAAAGATCATCTCGGTAACGTGCGATTAACCCTTACTAGCAAACAAGAAAGCTATACTTATCTGGCGACTATGGAGCCGGAGATGGCTGAGTATGATACGGTGGTTTTTGGTAATGTCAACCAGGTAAGGCAGCTAGATGTCCTATACGATCACACCCATTTGGTTTATGGTTTAGGTGCTAATTCTGCCAGACTCAATGCAGCTGATGGGAAAGTAGTTGGGCCTACAATGACTCTAAGGATAAACGCAGGGGATACTGCACGGATGAAAGTCTATGCCAAATACACCGGTATCCCGGCAAGTAGTGGTAACCCTATAATTATTGCAGATGAAGTAATCAGTGGTTTTGGGTTAAGTGCTGGTGGTGAGTCTGGTGCTGCCTACCAGGCGATCAATACCTTGCTGGGTGGTGGATCAGCCTTCCTGGGCTTCTCATCAGATCCTGACCTGCCAAAGGCATATCTGACCTACCATTACTTTGATAATGATTTCAACTACATCACCAGTGGATTTGCACAGGTAACATCTGCTGCAGATGGAGGTTTTGAAGAACTGACGCTGGAGCTACAGGCAGATAAGCAGGGATATGTGTATATTTATGTGGGCAATGAAACGCTGGACGATTTCAATGTGTTCTTTGATGATCTGGAAATTAACCACAGCTATGGACCGGTAGTGCAGAAGGATGATTACTATCCTTTTGGTGGGTCTTTTAACAGCTACAGTTCCGGCACGGAAAACAAGTATCTTTTTGGAGGAAAAGAACTCCAGAGCGAAACCCAATTATATGATTTTGAAGCCAGAATGATGGATCCTTGGCTGGGTAGATTTAGTTCTATTGATGCTCACACTGAGAATCGTCCATGGGTAACTCCTTACAACTATGTCCAGAATAATCCGATTACAAGGATAGATCCGAATGGGCTTGATGACTATTACTACAGAGATGGGAAGGTGGCTTTTGTACTTGAAAATGATAAAGACGATAGGTATTACGAACAGCGAGAGAATAAGGATAATGCCTCCGGGTACGAGACAGTACAGGTACAAAATCCTGAAGCCAACCCATCATCATTAGAAAGTAATAATGAAACTGGGTATAAGTATGATAAGAGCGATTTAAAAACGAGAGCTGCGCTATTGAGCTTGGGTAGTGGAAATGTGATTACTGCCGAATTACTGAGAAGAGAAGAAAGAGGCGATTTTCAACCTGTTACAGCTCATAATTATTTGAAACAGGTGGATGAGCGATCAGCCAGAATGATGATGTTTGGTCATACTATGTTTCCAGCTCCCCCAGGATCAGCTAGACTACCTTCTAACAAGGTATTTAGTTATAATAGAATGTATAATCATGTTCAGAGCCGAGCATTGTTACGAGGAGTATCACCTTCCGAGGTTAATGACGCTTTGTCTAACCCACTAAAAGTAACTGAAGTAAAGTATGATGCGTCAGGTAGACCGAGTGTACAATATGTCGGTCAAAAAGCGACAGTTGCAGTGAATCCTAATACTGGAAAAGTTATAACTACTTGGAAAACAAGTTCAAAACTGGCAAACAAGCTATCTAATGGAAATTAATAAAATGCTAATTAGTGGTGAAGAACATTCTATTTTGAATGATCTTTTAGAGACTTATGGCAATAATGCAGAATGGATCAAGAATGAGGATGATACCTACATACTCAAGATCAACGATGATGATGCAGAAATTTTGTCTCAAAAAGTCAAGGATAAGCTAGTTTTAGAAGGGTTTGATCAACTTTATCACATCACTTCCGAGGGAAAAGTGTATGAACGTTTAGTCGATAAGTTTGTAGAAATCGGCTGGTAAATGCCATATAAATTTAAAAGAAAGCCCGATCAGAAATGGTTGGGCTTTTTCATACCAGATCAGCCTGAGTATCCTCAATCCTGGAATAGAAGCTGAACGCTTTGAGCATTTTTTTGATGATATGTTTGTCCTCGTCCTTTAGCTTTTCATAACCTTTAAGCAGCTTGGTCATCTCAGGGTCATTGATGAACAGTGAGTAATCCAATCCAGTGAGGTAATCCAAAGAGACTTGCAAAGCAGAAGCCAGCTTACGAGCCACATCAATAGAGGGCATGGTATCATTTTTTTCATAGCGAGAAATCAACCGCTTGTTGATACCAGTAGCTTTTTCAAGATCATCCTGTGTCAATCCCTTTTCCTTCCGTGTGTCTGCCAACCTTGTTCCAAAATCCATAGAATAGAAAATATTTTTCCATAAATATAGCTTTTAAAACGCCTTAATCCTACCGTAATAGACCAAACGAAGTACTGATAGTTCTTTAATGTTTGTATTATTCCACTTAAATATAGATTATTGTATAATCAAAAAATCCACTGATAGGTGGACAAAAAAGTTTGCAAAAAAATCTGAGGAATGAAAAACAAACTAGACACCACCAACTCCGACCACATCCTTTACCAGCACCCACCGCTGGACATAGCGATCCTGGGCGGTGTGAAACTCGAAGGACTGGACAGAATGCGGGTAACGCTAAAAGTGCAAGTGGAACACCTGGCACTAAGGCACAATCTTGACCTGTACAATGACAACCAGACCGAGAAGCTGATCCGGAAGATTGCAGAAAGATTAGAGGTCGGAACCAGCGTAGCGGCAGCCGCTTTGCTTGCCCTGACTGATGAACTGGAAAAGTACAGGCTACAAGAGATCGAGCGGCAAAGCCAGGTACAAGACAAACGGAAGTTTTTGGGAAAGGAAGAAATAGACCGTGCGATCAAATACCTGTCAACCTCAAAGCTGATGCAGCGCACCATGGAAGACATAGGCAAGGCCGGGGTGATCGGGGAAGAAACCAATCGGCTGTTGATGTACCTGATCTTTACCAGCCGCAAGCGTGACAACCCTTTACATATCATCAGCTTGGGAAGTTCAGGAATCGGAAAGACCCACCTGCAGGAGAAAGTAAGCGCATTAATCCCCGAAGAGGACAAACTAGAAATCACCACCCTGAGCGGAAACGCCTTTTATTACTTCGGACAACAGGAGCTCAGGCACAAACTGATCCTGATCGAAGACCTGGACGGCACGGACGAAGTACTGTACCCACTGCGGGAGATCAAGAGCAAAAAGCGGATCACCAAGACCGTAGTGATCAAGAACACCAAAGGCGAAACCCGAACCGTGAGTTTAGTTGTAGAAGGGCCCGTCTGCGTGGCTGGCTGCACCACCAAAGAAAGCCTGTATGAAGACAATGCCAACAGATCATTCCTGATCTACATCGATGAGAGCAAAGAACAAGACCGCAAGATCATGGACTACCAAAGGGCTGAATCAGCCGGAAGGGTCGATAAAACAGAGCAGTACAAAATAGCAGAGCAGTTCCAGAATATGCAAAGGGTGTTGCAGCCTGTCCAGATCCGAAACCCTTTTGCCGAAAAGCTCCAGATCCCCGAAGAAGTCTTTAAGCCGAGAAGGACAAATGCCCACTACCTGGCCTTTATCGAGGCGGTGACCTTTTACCACCAGTACCAGCGTGAAAAGCAATACGACAAGGACACAGGCGAAGAATATATTGAAACCACGTTGGAAGATATAGAGGAAGCCAACAAACTGCTTAAAGAAGTCCTGATCCGCAAGTCCGATCCGTTGAATGCTGCCTGTAGAAAATACCTCGAATGGCTGAAAGGGTGGCTGAAACGAGAGGATAAAACAAGCTTCACCAATCAGGAAGTAAGACAGTCCATACGGATCAACCCAAGCAATCAAAAGCGGTACATGGTGCAACTGCAGGACTATGACTATGTGCGGAAAGTACAGGGAGAGAAAGGCAAAACCCATCACTATGAAATCACCAACCTGGAAGAATACGAGAAGCTCAAAGACGGGATCAGCAGCGTACTGGACGAAATACTCAATAAGCTCAGGAAATCACGGAAGTGACCAGTTCAAGCGGTTCACACCAGTTCATCAGTAGAATGAACCAGTAAAGCCACACAAAATCAAAGAGTTACAACGAAAGTTCAAAAATCCAGAAAACACATACCGCCCGATAAATCGGCAGTAATCAAAAATGAAAAAACTAGCCTTATCCAATGCCTCGTTCCGATATCTTGAAAACAGTTTTAAAGAATGGCTGGACGTGCAGGGCTATGCACCAAGTACCGTTTACAACCTACCGCTACACGTCCGGGAGCTGCTCCACTACCTGGAACAACAGGAAATCAAGAACATCAAAGAACTGGACATTAAGCACATCGAAAGCCACTACCAGAAACTAAAAGAGAGAACCAATCAAAGGCGGGGCGGTGGGCTCAGTAACGGGCATCTAAACAAGCACATCCAGACACTACGGAAGTTCACCCAATACCTGCGCAAAGTAGGACGGGTTCAAATCCCTGAAATCAACCTGAAAGACGAAGAAACCGAATCAAAGATCATTTACCTGACCATAGAAGAAATCCAGCAACTCTTTAAAGCGACCTACCAGCAACCAGAGAAAAAGCCCAACACATCAGAGGCAGTTTATGAGGCGATCCAGGCACGGGATCGGGCCATGCTGGCCGTGTTCTATGGCTGTGGGTTAAGGAGAAGTGAAGGCGTAAGTTTAGACGTTGGAGACATCAATTTTGACCGCTCCTTGCTCCACGTGAGAAAAGGAAAGAACTATAAAGAACGCTTCGTTCCGATCAGCAAAACCAATCTCCAATACCTGACAGAATACGTGTACGACCACCGGCCGGAACTTACCTGCGGATCAAAAGTAGAAGCCCTGTTTATTGCCTACTCCACGACCAAACGGATGCAAGGCCAAAGCCTGTTTATCCGGCTCAAAAACCTGCAATACCAAACAGGAAGCACAGAGCTACAAGAAAAGGAAATAGGACTACACACACTCAGGCACTCCATCGCCACCCAACTACTACAGGCCGGAATGAAGCTGGAAAGCATCAGCAGGTTTTTAGGGCATGGCAGCCTGGAATCCACTCAGATTTACACCCATGTTGCCGGAGTTGAAATCGAGGGAGTGCAGCCCTTCAACAACATTGGCAGTTACGACCCAACCAAACTATCAGAGGATGAAAGAGGGCTTTAAAGCATACATGAAAACACTTGCGTTCAGCAGGAAGAGCATAGAGAGTCGATTGACGATCATCAACCAGTTTTGGAAGTGGCTGGACAAAGAGAATATGGAAGCGGAGCAAGTGGGCTACAATGACTTGTTACTGTTCATGAAATACTGCCAGCAGGTAGGAAGAAGCCAACGGACGATCCAGCATTACATGGTGATCGTGAAGCACTTTTACGAGCATCTTTTGAGAGAAGGAAAGGTAGCGATCAATCCGGCCACAGACATAGAGATCAGGGGCGTAAAAAGGAAAACACTCTACCACGTTTTAGAAACCCACGAACTGCACCAGCTCTACAACCAATGCCAAGCAGGATCACCTAAAGAGAGAAGAAACAAAGTGATGTTGGGACTACTCGTTTACCAGGGCTTACAGACCGCAGAACTGGCCAAACTGGAAGTGAAAGACATCAAACTACGGGAAGGTAAAATAGACGTTCCCGGAGGGATCAAAAGCAGCAGCAGGGAAATGAGTTTGGAAGCGCACCAGGTAATGGATATGTACGACTATGTATTGAACGTAAGGAACCAGATATTAGCCCTGCCACCCAAGCGAAAGAACCAGGCCAGACAAGAAACGGACAAACTGTTTATCGGGGACGGTGGGAACTGCCACAGCATCAGCATTTTTGTAAACAGGCTCATGATCCAACTCAGGCAACAGAACCCACAAGTATTGAACGCCAAGCAGATCAGGGCAAGTGTAATCGTCAAATGGCTGAAAAGGTACAACCTACGGGAAGTCCAATACCTGGCCGGACACCGTTACATCAGCAGCACAGAAGGCTATCTGCACAATGAAATGGAAGGGCTGAAAGAAGAAGTGCAGCAGTTCCACCCGATCGGCTAAACCCACCCCGCCAGTCCGCCCCTGATCCCACGGCCAAACACACAAGGCCAACCCTTTGCCAACGCTCTTTTTGTTTTTACCAGCCCATCGAGGGCAGGTAAAAAACACTTGGTAAAGCGGAGTGCTGTCCAGCCGTGGCAGCATAGGTCACGCCAGACCAGCCAGAGAGCCTATCGGCACACTGTCTGCCCTACGGGTCTCCGCTACGCTCCGAGTCTGTCATGCCCTCTGCTTTTGCCACGTCTTCCCATCACGGCTGTTCCCGGTCTTTTTATCCCCTGTCAGCCGCTCAATGCCAACGCTCAAAACCCAAGCTGAAAGGAAATAAAAATCCCTACACAGCCCATTTTAGTGCGAGCCTGCGGCCACCACCAGACAGGAGTCGCATGGAATGATTAGTTGTAAATGAAAGCGGTATTCCATGCGCTCCACACTGCCAGTCGTTCCCTCTGGTCACTTTCCCTGTCAGGCTGGTGGTGGCACTCGCAGGCGGCTCGCAACCCAACGCACAAAATCCAGCCGCCAAAGAATCTAACCCCAAACCCCGGGATCAACCGGGGCTTTTATCTAAAGCGCACAAGGGCGCAAAAAAGGGAAGTTCAGTGCATCCTTCCGCACGGGAGAACCTTTACTGCCCTGATCAAAGTGTACTGCCCCGTTTGGATCATTTTTTTGCCCGAAGCACGCCCATAGCATTTACGTTCAGAAGGGAGATTTTACACGGGCGCACTTCGATCAAAAAAACGTCTTTCCTTCCTTTGCGCACAGGAAATATTTATCTTGACAACTTATAGAATGGGCTGTTTAAGATTTACATACGATCAAGGGGAAGGCTTAGAAAAAGCGACCGTTTATTTTTTGGGGAGAGCCTTAGAAAAAAATCCCGCAAGCTCAAATTTTTGCAATGATTATACTCCCTTTGGTGGGTCTTTTAACAGCTACAGTTCCGGCACGGAAAACAAGTATCTTTTTGGAGGAAAAGAACTCCAGAGCGAAACCCAATTATATG
>PBTY01000011.1 GCA_002729235.1 Rickettsiales bacterium
ATCGCACAACGCCGCCCGCTGCATGCCAAACGCGGGTCGCATCCCGACTTCTGCTTGACCCCTCCGCCTCATGCGTTTAGCGACATCGTGGTATTATCGTTCCAATTCACTATTTTTGCGGAGGATCAGAATGCCGAACGAAAATCTTGTGGTGATCGCAGCGATGGCCCGGAAAGGGGGCAGTGGAAAAACGACGCTTTCGCGCGCCTTGATCAGCGCCGCGATCGCCGCCGGACGCAGAGTGATGTTGATCGACACGGACAGCACGAGGGTACTCGGGGCCTGGCATACTCGGGCGGAAGCCGGTGGGCTGAGTTCGTCGCTTCTCTGCTCGGCCACCGTCGAAAGCGTGGCGGGTGTCGAGGATCAGATCGATCAGGTCTACATGGCAGGCACGGCAGACTTCATCTTCATCGATACCGCAGGGGTCGGTGCCGAATGGTCAGACGGCATCGCGGTGCTTGCGGACCACATCGTGACGCCCGTCATGCTGTCGACGTCTGATTTCGATGTCGGCGCGCAGACGGCTGATTGGTTTGAGAAGCTGAAATCCCGTGTTGACGACCCCTCCAACCTTCCGCGCCACCACGTCGTCCTCAACATGGTCGACCCGAAAACGACCCGTGCTGACGCCGCCCTGATTGAAGAAGCGCTCACCCGTTTTCCGGTGATAGAGACCGTCATGATGCGACGGAACACTTACAAGGAGATGGACCAGAAGGGGCTTCTCCACGCCTTGGCACTGGAAAAGCAATCTGATCCAAACCCTCTGATGCGTCCACATGTACGTCATGTCGTCGAGGCGCTCGAGGAGGCGACGGACATCCTCAACAATATTCTTGCTGCGTGAGGACAGTCGATTGCGCAAGAAGATCCCGACCATCACCAGGCCAGACCCAGCCTACGCCGCCACCCTGCAACAGGGTGACCGCGAAATTCCCGGGAAGGAAGATGAGGCACAGGTCACAGCAACAAAGACAGGCACCCCAGCCACTGACGTTGACGCTGATCGGCACGAGGCAGAGCGTGCGCCGGACGGTACCGTGGCGCCGCACCAAGTCACCGCGGAAAGCTTTGACCCGCATACCAGCCTGAGAGCTCCCGTATCGACCCGCGCTTTGAGCCCGACCCGGAAGATCGACATCAGGGTCAACGCACTCGAGCGACAGGAAGCAGCGCTAGAAACTTGTGGTGTTGAGCCAGCACATGTGGTGCGTGCCGCCCTGCGCCGTGCAGTCAAAGGCTGGCAACTGTCGCCGGTCTTCGCGCCAGTCGCGGAGGAGCGGCGCACTCGAAACACGCAGTGGCAGGCCCGGACATCTCTGGCAGTAGATGCGGCCAGCCTGGGTGTCCTCCTCCGGGACCACGACCCCCTCGACGTCTTGAGTAAATGGGCTCTGATCCGCGGCCAAGTGGAACCACGCATTTGGGGCGAGATCGACAAAATCTTGGAAGAAATTGCGGTTCGCGCTGCATCGCTGCATGAACCGCACGCACCGTAAGAGACCTATCTGAAAAGATACTTGCGTTTCGCCGGTGGATTTTCGCCCACCGGCGGAAGCTCGCCTTGCAGTTGCGGAAAGCGTGGCGCTAATGAGCGTCATAGGGAATTTCAGACCTCAGTGGTGACGAGTTACGAGGTCCATTTAGGAGGAACGCATTATGAATACGAAGCCCCGCCTGACTGGCGAACCGATTATGCGCATCCTCTGCAAGACATCTGAAAATCTGGTTGGCTACCTTTACCAATGGAACAATGGTGACGTGCAGCCTGCCTGGTTCGACGGCGCCATGGAGGACGTTCGCTATGAACCATTCATTCAAGCGCCGGAACAGAACCCTGTCGATCCGAAGATCCCCAGACCGCGCCAGCAAGATCTGACACACCTTGAAAAGGCCTAGCTCAAGACCTCGCGGCGGTTTGTGGGTCATCCCATCCCGCAGGTCCTTTGAGCGATAGAGTTGACTGCTATGCCTCATAAGTGATCTAAATGTGAGCTATAGAAAGGATGCCTATAACTCATGGCTTGGAACTGGACGCTGCCTGATTGGCCGGAATTCCGGTATAACGCCTCCGCTCTGGAGCCATTTGAGCAGACGTTCCTGCTGTCGTCCGGAGAAATCCTCGGAGCGGTCCATCATGTCAGCCAGCCGGAGCGCGAGCAACTCCGCATCGAACTGCTCAGCGAGGAGGCGATGCAGACGAGCGCCATCGAGGGTGAAATCCTCGATCGGCTCAGTGTCCAGTCTTCGCTGCGCCGCCATCTGGGCCTCGATCCGGACAGCTACCCTGCCAAACCGCGCGAACAGGGCGTCGCGGAAATGATGGTCGATGTCTATTCCAGTTTTGCAGAGCCGCTGACCCATGAGACACTGTACCGCTGGCATCGGATGCTACTGTCCCATGACCGTCGGTTGGAAATCATCAGGGCCTACCGACAACACGCCGAGGCGATGCAAATCGTTTCCGGCCGCCTTGACCGGCCGACGATCCATTTCGAAGCGCCGCCCTCGGAGCGGTTCATGCCTGAGATGGAGCGATACGCGGATTGGTTCAACAAGACCGGGCCGGGGGGAGCAGAGCCGCTTCCAGCGCTGACGCGCGCAGGGCTAAGCCACCTCTATTTCGAGAGCATCCACCCATTCGAAGACGGCAACGGACGCTTGGGTCGCGCCCTCGCTGAAAAGTCGCTGGCGCAGAATATTGGCCAGCCGACCCTCATCTCGCTCGCCTTCACCATCGAGAAGCAGCGCAAGGCATACTACGACCAGCTCGAGCAGCATCAAAAAACGCTCGATGTGACCGATTGGCTCGTCTGGTTCGCGGAAGTTGTCTTGAAAGCCCAACAGGCAACACTCGACCGCGTCGGCTTCTTCATCAGCAAGGCACACTTCTACGATCGTCACAGAGACCACTTGAACGAACGCCAGGCCAAGGCCATCGCTCGAATGTTTCGGGAAGGCCCTGGCGGTTTCNAAGGCGGCCTCAGCGCCGACAACTANCTCAAGATCACCGGAACNTCACGCGCNACNGCGACCCGCGATCTGCAGGATCTGGTCGAGAAGGGCGTGCTCGCTCGAACCNGCGAGCGGAGGCACACGCGATACTGGTTGAAACTCGACTGGAGTGAATAAAAATTGCATGAAAACAACAATTTATAAAAAATCCGATAATTCGTTTTATGTAATTTTTTTGCCCTATTGATATTTGAATCGGGCTAGCTAAGAATCTGAAAAAACCAGCGCGGTAAAATAGCTCCAAGTAGCGCTTTATTGAGAATGCTTCCCCGGATTCAGCCTGTTTGAGCTGCAACGAGCATGACGATACAGGACGAAGGCCGCCTGAAGGCGGCATGGAACCAGAAGACAATCCCTGTCGCGCTTCGCCGTGACGGCAAGGGCGAACGGGTCAGGGTCCGCCTTCCTTATGCGGACGACAACTATGCCTGGCTCAGGAATGGCCGGCGTATCCGGCCAAGCTGGAACTCGGCACTGGGATGCTGGGAGAGTCCCAAGGCATGGTTCAATGACCTCGTGAACCGCTGTCTTCGCCGCTGGGGCCTGATCTATGTCATCCAACCCTACCGGGAGCAGGAGATCTGCGCTCCGGCCTGCATGAACGCCATCGGCCATGAGTGCCAGTGTTCCTGCATGGGGGCCAACCACGGCCAAGGCGACGATGGCGGCTGGTTCTCGACGAGCGAGGCCTTCGCGACCCGGTGGGGCGACCGTCAACTCGCCTGTCGTCTCATGACGGTCAGCTCCGAAAAGTAGAGGGCCGGCCGCTGCTGGCTCGTTCCAGCTCTAAAGGACGCCCCCGTCGGGTATCTGCGATGCTGGGGTTTCTCTTGCTTTCACCTGCGCATGGCCTGGAGTTCGCGAACGTCAAGGTCGGAATCCATCATGTCAGCATCCGTCAGTGTGAGGATCGACAAGGATTTATTGGTCTCGATGCGCCTCGTTTCCTCCTTGATGCTAAAATAGTTTGCTTCAGCACGATCGAACCAATCAAAGGCATCAAGCCCCATCGGGCAGCTATTCCCCTGAGATGATCCAAATACAACATCAAAGGCAAATGTGTCTGGCTCCAACGTCTTTCTTGGATACCACTTGCGCGGCACCGAAGGCGCGTGCGCAAACCACTCTCGTCCACCTTGACTATGGCAGACGAGAATTGCCGGCCAGATATCAGATTGAATGAGCCGGATCGCAGTTGCCTGCAGGCTGGTTTGAAAAAGATCCGCGATTTCCACTATGGTTTTGAAAGTGAGGCGCTTGTAGTCGAGTGCGATCGGACGGAGTAGATAGGAGGGCATCAAGAGCGACGCGGCATAGGTATTTGCGGTTCGCTCCTCTGGCTTTTGTCTTCCCTCGCCAATCATTTTTTCGACCCGGCACCGCAGTTTTCTTCCACGATGGTGGTGCCAATGCCCCAATTCATGCGCGATTGAAAATCGTTTCCTTTCCGGGGATACGCTGCGGTCGACCGCTATAATTGCTTCATTTTTTGTTCCGAGGATTTCGGCCTCACAGGAGTGCAGGTTGCGATATTCGATAAACGCGCCGGCATCACATGCAATCAGCTCGAGATCGATATCCTTCGGATTTCTGATGCCGAGCGACCGTAAAAGTCGCTCGGCGGGGTCGATTGCAGTCATGCCTGACCACCGTCTTCGGGCTTGATAACCCCAAGATCGACAAGGTCTCTATATTTCTGCAAAATCTCATCATCAGAGAGTTCCGAAGAAGTCTCGTTGCGAGCTGCCATTGACAGGTCGTCTCGACGCAAAGCCTCTTCGACCTTGCGGCGAGCCGTTGCGGGATCGATCGAAACGATATTCGTGGCGCGTGCTTTTCGATCTTTGAGCTTCTGTCGTGCAACGCGGCGACGCGCCTCGCCTGCGCGCTCTTCGGCAATCGCAACATTGTTGCTCATGCGTTTTCTGAGGGCGTCCAGACCTTCATCGCCGTCTACAATTTCCTGGACAATTTCGTCGTCCGCGGACTCGAATATGTCCTCGAGCATCATGTCTGCGAGAGCCATGAAGTGTTTACGATCGTCAGTCTTGTCTCCCGTATTCATTGTATCTTCCCATCTTTCATGGCCTTTTCGACCCGGCGTCTGATCTTGCGTCTCTTGCTGTTGAACTCCGTCTGGGTCAGGCCGGTTTCTTTGCGTAGGTCTTGGCCTTCGAGGTCCGAAAATATACCGAGAATGATCAGCTGCGCCTCTTCGTCGTCGCCGAAGAGGTCCAGGATAGCATTTTGCATGCTTTTGTATTTTGCATCTGCGACCATTCTGGTCTCGACATCCGGCTTCGGGTCACGGGGTGTGACGCCAGCGCTTTCCGGCGAAGAATCTTCCTCGACCGGCACCATCTCTTGCGTGTTCTCAATCCTGTTGGCTTCACCATCGGCGATGCTCCTTATCACGCCAGCAAAGAACCGATCGAGCGGCAAGTCCCGCGGACACTTCCTGGTGCCGGCAAGAGCGCGCTCGAATGCCGTCTGAATGAGGTCGTCGGGCGACGTTGGATGCTGACTGAATATTCGAGCTGACTTCTCGATCCTGGCCATCTGTGCATCGGTAAGCTCACCCAGGGCATGACGGATCTCATCGACTGATAGATGTTCTTTCGTGTTGGGTGGATCGGCATCAGCCATGGGCAAATTCTCCTTTCATTACCTTATGCGGAGAGGAAAACACTCTTCGGACATGGCTGTGTCCGAGGTCGGTCGCACCTCCGCATAAGAAGGTAAGACCGCGATGTTTTGGTCTGAATCAATAGCATCAATTCGCAGTCGGTAGCCGCGCCATCGAACAAAAAACGCCGTGCATGTCCGAGGCCGATGTTCTGTTCCGCATACCATAATAAGGGCAGCTTGACAGGCCCTCCGCACGATATGGTGCCAGATAATAGAGCAGAAAAGGAAACAGCATGAACGCTCCGACAGACAGACAGATCACCTCCAAGGAGGGCACCCTCCGGGCCATCATCCGGGAGATCTCTATTCCGCGGACCTATGAAGAGAAGGCGCGTGGCCGCTATCGGTCCATCGGCGAATGGCTCGACCGCCCGGACTCGAAGGTCCATCATCTGAAGCCGAAGATCTCGGCTCAGGGCTCGTTCGCCCTGGGAACCGTCATCCGCCCCGTCGGCGACGGCGACGCCTACGATGTCGACGTGGTATGCGAGCTTGAAAAGGGCGACCACACGCGGATGTCGCAGGCCGAACTCAAGAGCCTGGTAGGCCTGGAAATCAAGGCATATGCCACGAGGCACCAGATGAAGCAGGCGCCGCAAGATTGTCGGCGCTGCTGGACGATGGAATATGCCGACGAGGCGGACTTCCACATGGACATCCTGCCGAGCATCCCCGGGACAGGCGGCTACGTGGCGTCGCTCGTCGCCGCCGGCTACGATCTCGATGGGGTCCGCTCCTACACCAGCACGGCGATCGGCATCACCGACAAGAAGCATGACGGCTATCATGTGCGCGGTGCGACCTGGCTCGTCAGTAACCCGAAGGGGTATCTCCGCTGGTTCCGCGGCCGTCAGCGCCAGGTGCTCGAGGAGAAGCGTGCCCAGATGAACGCCGCTGGCCGCGTGATTGCCTCGGTCGAGGACTTTCCGAACCACGAGGTCCAGACGCCCCTCCAGGACGCCATCAAGCTGCTGAAGCGGCACCGGGACGTGATGTTCGACGGAGATGAGCACAAGCCGATCTCGATCATCATCTCCACCCTGGCGGCACAAGCTTACAATGGCGAGACGACGATCTCGGAGACGCTTCGAAACATCTTGCCCAAGATGCAGCGTGCGATCGAGGACCTCGGACCCGTCGCTGTGATCCCGAACCCGTCCTACCCGGCGGAGAATTTCGCCGACAAGTGGGAGGACAAGCCGGTCAAGCGCAGGAATTTCGAGCGTTGGATCGGACGCGCTCGCCAGGACTTCCTCGCCTATCTGGCCGGCAGCCGGTTCGATGCCATCCCGCCCGCGTTCCGGGACAGCATGACGGCTGAAACGATCCGCAAGGTCGCGCCTCTGATGTCCCTGACTACGGCCGCCGTGGCAGCCAGCGCGGCCGTGGCCGCCGAAGAGGCCGCCGCGGTGAAAGCCTCAGGGACCACGACGAAGCCCTGGTTTCCCGGTGAATGACGCGGTGAAGACACTCCTGCGAGACGTCCGGGATGCCCTCTACGTCGACCAGCCTTACCTGGAGATTGCGGTCCGGGATGAGGCGGTCGTCGTGGAGGGCACCTACCTGCTGTTGGCGAAGCTGCCTGCCTACCGGGATCGTGGTCCGTTGGCGGAGCATCGCATCAAGATCGAGATTCCAGCCGACTATCCGGGGACAGAGCCGAGGGTAACGATGCTGGATGACAGCATTCCCAGGCGTGACAGCTTCCATTGTTCGTCCGCGGGTGTCTGCTGCGTCACCGTGTTCGAGACATGGGTGGTGACCCAGAAGGACCCGTCGATCGGGGCCTTCCTGGAGGGGCCACTCAGGAACTTCTTCCTGAGCCAGCTACTCCGGCGGGAGGGCAGGGACTGGCCGTTCGACGAATGGGATCATGGGGTCGATGGCTGGATCGATGCGGTGGCCGAACTCATCGGGTGCCGCCCGAGAAAGACCGAGGTTCGGAATGTTCTGGAACGCCGGCGCGACGATGACCCTCTGGACATGGAGGCCGGGTGCCCCTGTGGAGGCCGACTGTCAGCGGAGGAGTGCTGCGGCACCCCGCTCCAGGATTTCTGGATGCAGGTGAGCGCGGAAACGGCGGAGGCGTGGCTTGGCCGGTTGGTCGACCTGACCCCGAAGCTGTCGCCCCGAGAAGTGCAGCGAAGAATCCATAGAAACCGCCCCTTCAGGCGGGTGCAGTGAGGACGAGATATGGGCAAGAGTGGAACCCGAAATCTGAGCGACACAACCAGGCGCATAGTATGGGCGAAGTCCGCCGGACGATGTCAGTTTCAGAACTGCAATGAGCCGCTAATCGGCCACCTGGTGTCGGGAAACTCCGGCGCCAACAAGGGCTACGTCGCCCACATCATCGCCGACAGCGTCAACGGGCCCAGGGGCGATGAGAAGCTCTCACCGCGTCTCGCCAATGACCATACCAACGTCATGCTCCTCTGCGATCCCTGTCATCGCGAGGTCGACCGCGAGAACCCGGACGCCTATCCGCCCGAGCGCCTGCGACAGATGAAGCGGGATCACGAGGCGTGGGTCGACATGGTGCTGTCAGCTGGCCCGAACCGTCGCTCTCACATTCTCCAGTTCAGCGCGCCGATCGGCCCGAACGAAACTGCCGTTCCTTTCGATGATTGCGTGACGGCCATACTGCCGCATCGCACGCCGGCGGAGGCCAGGCCCATCGAGATCAAGGTGAAGGGCATGCACTACAAGGACACGGACCCGACCTATTGGCAGGTGCAGCCGGACGTGCTCCGGGCAGATTTCGCCAGCAAGGTGCTCGGCCGGTTCGAGGGCGGTGACATCCGCCATCTTTCGGTCTTCGGACTCGCCCCGATCCCCCTCCTGATGGAGTTGGGGCGATTGCTCTCCGACATCTCGGATGCCGACGTCTTCGAACTGCAACGCGAGCCCGTGCAGTGGTCCTGGCCGGAGGACCGCGAGGAAGTCCAGTTCGCGCTGCATCGCGGGGCACCGGGCGGTAAGAAAGCTGCCCTGAAGCTATCCATCACCAACCAGGTCAGCGATGATGCCGTGGTGAAGGCTCTCGGAACCGACGTTTCGATCTGGGAGATCAGCAGCGACGTTCACCGCGCTGGCATCATCAGGCACAAGGACGATCTCAGGCGGTTCAGGGAGGTTACTCGCCGCACCTTCGATGAGATCCAGAACCAGCATGGACACGACGTCGATCTGTCTGTCTTTCCAGCGGCGCCGCTCTCATGTTCAGTGGAGTTCGGCCGGGTGTGGCAACCGAAGGCGCAGCCCAGCTTCGACGTCTATGACAGGGTCCCGGAGCAGGGGTTCCTCCGCCGTTTGCGTATCGAGCCATGAGGCCCCGCAGCCGTCTTCCTTTGATCTCTCGGAGAATAGCCAGGCCTCGAATGGGGGGCTGATCTGTCGCGGAGATTGATGTTGGCAGCTGCCAACAATCGGCTGACGATCAAGGCTTCAGCTTTCCAGCGTCGCCACCATCTCCCGGAGTTGTGGCAACGAGGCCGGGTGCTCCGGGTAGACCAGGTCGGAGCGGATTTCGTGGACGACACCGCGCAGGACCTGGGTCTTCTTCAGTCCAGATATCTTCGCGAGCTGGGCGAACTCTTCCTCGAAATCATGCGACACCTTGAACGACAAGCGCTTCCGGGGAACCTTCACCTTCGCTTTCGGCCTCAAGGCCTTGGCCTCCGAGAAGAGATGCTTGAGCCTTTCACCAGCCTGCGGGTCCCGGGCCATCTTCCGGACATAGAAAGCCAGAAGGACCTTGCGGTGCCGCGCTGACGCGCGCTCGGAGATGCGGGTTGCTGCAGCGTCCAAAACCTCGATGTCCGATGCCGGCACCTGGGCCTCGAGAGAGGCCTCGACCTTCTCCCGTGCGCGCCGGATGGCGGGCAGGGATTGCGCCGGGATCGCCACGACCTCGCCGCAGCGATCGCAGACGGAGGCCAGGATATCCTTCACCTCTCCGGATCCGTCATCGAACGGGACATCGCGATAGAGAAACGTCGTCTCGACCAGCTCCTGGCAGGACTCGCAGATCGCCTTGGACTTGTCTCCGGCACTGTAGAGTTTCATGGCGTGTCACCTGTGGACGCTGAGAAAGAAGGTCTCGGGATCGAGGAAGTAGAACTTGATGTACCAGCCATCCTTGCGAAGGATATGCACGTCGATCGTCTTGATCATGTCGTGCGGACGCATCTCGTGATCCTGTCCGCGGCACTTGCTGATGACCGCGATGATATCCTCCTCCGAGACCGCATTGGCGTAGAGCAGGTTCTTCGTCTCGATCTGGCTGCGCGTCGCGACCTGGTAGGTCTTGTTGCGCAGGGCCTCTATCGCGCGTCGCTTGGCCTCCTTGAATCCAATCTTCTTGGTCAATATACGAACTTCCTCGTAAAAATCAAGTTGACGGCACTGGACGCTGTCACAGCCTACTCCGCACCTCCCGGAACAGCGCCTTGATCTCACCGACGGCTTTCGAGCTCGGCCGGTCGAACTCTGTGATCGCCTGGCCGGAAATCAGAGCCTGCATGAACGCCTTGCGCTGGCCGAGCCGGGCCTTGGCCACCGGCACGTCCGGGTAGAGCTCCTGCAGCACCGCCGCGGTGTCGTCGCCCTCGGGCCCGACCGCCGCGACCTGGCTCAAAACGAAGATCCCCGGCCGGTCGGTCTGCTTCATGATCTCGACCGTGCCCGCGGCCGCGTTGATGTCGAAGGGCCCCGGTCGAATGGGAATGACGACCAGGTCCGCCGCGCGGATTGCGGCATCGATGGTGCCGCCGGCATGGGGCGGCGTGTCGATCACCACGTAGTCGGCGCCATCCTCCTCGGCCTGGGAGAGATAGGCGGAGAGGTTGCCGGGCATGGCCTGCAGGACGATCGGGTCCTCGAGCTCGCGCAGCTTCGCCCAGTCTGCGACGGACCCCTGTGGGTCGAGATCCAGCAGGATCACCTGGGCGGACTTCTTCGACTGCATCGCCTGAACCGCAAGATGGATCGAGATCGTGCTCTTGCCCGCGCCGCCCTTCTGCGTGGCGACCGCGATGATTTTCATCTTCCGGCTCATTCGTTCTCCTGCTCGCCGTTCACCGCGTCGCTTACGTCCTCGACAAAACGGTGCGCCTCGTATTCGCGGAGCATCTGCACGACGAGCAGCTCGCCGTTTTCGGCGAGCCAGTCGAGAAACCCGGTCTTCGGGGAATCACGGAGCGTCAGCTGAACACCGGACCCGGTCCGCTTGATCGTCCCCACGGGCTTGTCATGTGACGGGACCCATATCTCGTGCCCAGCCGGAGGCTTGGCCTCGGTCGGCTTGGAGCTGGCCTCGGACCGAAAGGCCGCGTCGTAGAGATGGGAGAAGCGGGCATCGGAGTCGCCCAGGCTGCCATCCTCGGTGTTGGCAGCTGCCAACGCTTCCCGCATCCGGGGGAGCGCTGTCTCGTCGGCCTCAATGTGCGCCACGAGCTTCTCCCAGCGGGGCCGCCCGATCCCGGGAGCCTTGCCCACGAAGGACAGGATATCGTCCGGGACGCCGCGGCCGATCTTCAGATACCGTGATCTGTCTGTCTTTCCACAGGAGAAGGCGGTCTCTATGTCCGCGGCGGCAAGCCCGGCCTCGTCGACCATGCGCGCCGCCAGCTTCGCGCGCTCGATATAGGTCAGGTCCTCGCGCGCGATGTTCTCGATCGCTTGGCCCATCACCAGGGCGGTATCGTCGAGGTCCTGGATCTCGGCGCGCACGTTGATCCCCGCGAGCCGGCAGGCCGCGAGGCGCCGCCGGCCGGCGACGATCTCGTATTCACCTGGCTTCGCTGGATGGGGCCGCACCAGGATCGGCACCTTCTGCCCGGCATTGCNCAGACTCTCGGCCAAGGTCGCGATCTCGGCCTGACTGACATCGAGGCGATCGGCGAGACCGCCGGCGTGGACCAGGCCCGGGTCGAGTTCGGCGATCCGGCCTGCCACCGGCCCGGTGTTGGCAGCTGCCAACCCCTTCCTGGATTTCGCGGCCAGGTCCCGCAGGGAGCTTTTGCGTGCCGCCATGGGGCGTTCCTTCTCTGGGTGCAGGGGCCGCGTCAGCGGCCGGCCTGCGGATCGGCTTGTTTCTTGGCCTGGCGCACCTCAGGCATCACGGTGTTGCAGACCGAGGCATAGGGGCAGCGGGCGCAGGCATTGGTCTCGCAATAAGCCAGCGCGTGCCGCGTGTCGGTGCCGGGATAGGCTTGGGCCGGAGCGTCGTCGGCCTCGCTTCGCGACTCGAGCACCTGGGCCACGAAGTTCGGGTTCAGATCATACCAGCGATTGTAGACGCCGTAGAGTCGTAGCCGCGAGGAGGCATTGGATTTCCGGATGTCGAGGGCCATGAGCGCCTTGCCGAGCCAGCGCGTGTCCTTCAGCACCGCGAGGTCCTCGGGCACCGAGGGGCCCTCGCGCAGGAGCATGCTCTCGGGCATCAGGGCGAGCTCGCAGCGGAGCTGCTCGGCGGTGATGTAGTGACGGGCCCCGCGCAGCACGAGCTCCTCGCAGGCCATCCGGACGAGTTCCATCGGGGTGACATCGTCGGTGCGTTTCGCGGTCTGGCGATCGAGGGCGTCCTTGAGGGCCGAGGCGAAGCCCACATGCTCGGAAAGCTCGGCGATCACCTCCAGCGGCGCCGCGATCTGCTTGGCCCGGTCGCCAAGGCTCGCCATGCGCTTCTTGTAGGCGGTGTTGGCCGCGAGCGCGTTCGACATGCCCCAGGCGTGGAGCTCCTGGCGCAGCTCGTGGCTGATCTCCCGGTTGAGACCGGTGATCTGGCCGCTGGTGGCAACCTCTTTCGGCATCGGCCGGCAGAAGACCGTATAGGTCCGGCTTTCGTTGACGGGATCGAGACCGGAGATGTTGGTGATGATCTTCGGCCCGTAGAACATGAGCCGCTGGTTGTTGCCGTGCTTGTCGACCACGGTCTTCACGCCGGTCGCCTTGTTGTAGGAGACCTTGAGCATCTGGTTCACGTCGGAGAATTCCGACACGTCGCTGCCGTTGCGGCGGCCGACCTTCTCGAGGTCGTCGAGCACCACCAGGCCGCGGGCCTGGTCGACGAACCGGATCATCGCCTTCTCGGAGCCGGCGCCGAGGACATGGCCGTTGTAGCTGAGATCGGCGAGACCCTCGGCGGTGGTCGACTTGCCTGAGCCCTTCTCGCCGTTGATCAGGATCATCGGGATCGCGTCGAAGGCGTTGAAGACGTAGCTCATGACCACGTAGCCCGCGAGGAGCGCGTAATCGCTCTCGTAGGGCAGCCAGGTCAGCGTCCTGAGATAGGCCAGGAGGTCGTCGACGATCTCACCGAGTGGACGGTGCGCCGGTCGGCCGGACTGCACGTCGTCGATGTATTGTCGGATCGAGCGATACCGCCAGGTCGAGTAATCTTCGGGGTTCGGGATGGCGCTGACGATGGTGCCGTCCTCGAGCGCGACGATGCGGCTGTCGTCCGGCGTGCCGGCCGGCGCCGGCATCTCGCGGGGCGTCAGCACGATGCCGTCGGAGCGCACCACCTGGGTGAGCCGGGCGTGGACCTTCATCGACTGCTTGTGCCGGGTGCCGTCGGGCTCGGTGACCCACTGGCTCTCGGTGCGGGTCTCGCGCACCCGGAACGGATAATACATGTGGCCGCCAACGAAGGCGCCGTTGATGTTGATCCGCTCGATCTCGTAGGTGCCGTCGTCGTCTTCCTCGAGCGGCCGGTTCGGGCTGGGCTCGGGCAGGCGCAGGCCGAGGCTCGGCGCCTTGTCGATCATCTCCTCGAACTGGGCCAGCGTGCCGCCATCCTGGAAGAAGTCCGTCCAGTCCTTGCCCTTCGAGCGCGGCACCTCGAGACGGCGGATGTCCCGGAAAGCATGCTCGCGGATGCGCTGCGCCATGCGCTCGCCGGCGGCGTCGTTGTCGTGGCCGAGATAGACCGCGTCCCAGGGCTTCCAGAAATCGCTGTCGCGCCATTCCTCGGGGATGCCGGATCCGTGGGTCGAGCTGATGATCGCCATGCGGCTGTCGAGGCTTGTGCCCTCGATCTCCTGGCTGAGACGCCAGAGGTCCTTCATGCCCTCGGCCACAAAGAGCACGGTCTTGCCGCGCGCGGAGCCGTTCCAGTAGGTCAGCGGCGAGCCGGTGCTCCAGCCCTTGTCGTCGCGCGGATTGGTGGTGAAGCCCGGGACCGTGGTCTTCGGCGCCCGCGACAGGAACCGGCCTTCACGATCGATGACCGGCGAGGCGATCGCGCCGGTCACCTGCTCCTCGACAGGTGCCCGCGGCGGATAGGCCTGGGCGATGCCGAGGCCGAAGCGCGCGATGGTCTTCGAGTTCAGACCGCGTCCCTGAAGGTAGGCGATGGCCTCCGGGCAGCGTTCCAGGGCGCGCTGCATGCGCTGGTGGGAGTCCGGGTTGATCGGCGCGGTGTCCTGCGAGCGGGTCGCGGGTTCCGGACGCTTTGCCGGCGTGGCGACGCTCTGCAGGCGGGGCTCCGCGCCCAGGAGTTCCCCGAGATAGGTGATTGCGCCGACGAAGTCACAGCCCCTGACCTCCATGACAGCGTCGATCAGGCTGCCCTTCTCGCGGCTGCAGGACGGGTTGAAGTCGATGAAGCGGCCCGCGTATTGCCCGGAAATCTTGATCTGGCAGCTCCGACCCTCACCGCCGCGTATATCGGCCAGACGGTAGGTATTGCTCTGCCGGTCGTAGGTGGCCTCGCCGTTGTAGAGCGCCTCGAGCACGCGCACGATGTTGCGCTCCTGGGTCAGGAGCGACTTGATCTCTTCGACATCGTAGCGGCGGGAGGACATGGTCAGGTGGCCCTTCCTTTGAGACGGGACCGCGGCGGATCCTGCATGATTACGGACCGCGCCAGCTCGTATTGGTGCTCAGCGCTGAACTCGGCATAACGCTTCGCCACGATGGCCTCGGTGTCGAAGATCGCGGCCGCGGCCTTGGCGAAGCTGCCATCGATCCGCAGGACATGCGTGGCCAGAACGTGCCGGGCAGCGTGTGGCGGATGCACCTTCAGCCCTGCGATCGCGCCCAGACCGGTGTAGGGGTTATAGATCCCGTAACGGCGGATCATGTTCTTCCAGACCTGGGTGAAGCCGCCGCGTGTCAGGGTGGCTTTGTTGGAACCGCCCTGCGTCATGTCCGCCACGATGAGCACACCCGGATCCGGATGCCCGTCGAGCAGCAGCGGCCGCAATTTCAGATACTCCTCAAGCTCGCGGTAAAGCCCGTCGGTGTCCGCGAGGGGAAGCTCGATGTCCTTGGTGGCCGGGCTCCGCCAGTTCTTGAAGGCCTCCTTGGGCTGGCGATGCACCCAGACCTTCTTCTTCGCGTCCCACCAGAGCTCGGACAGCCGGGCGCGCCGGAGCTTGGTCATTGAAGTCATGGGCGCGCCCTTGGGCAGGATTCGGTGCCGGCTGAAATTCCCCGCCCGCAGGGCGAACTGTCCAGTGTAGCGGAACATGATCAGGTCCCGGAAGCAGCGGGCGCGCTGCAGCGGGTTGGCAGCTGCCAACGGTGTGCGCGCCCGTATCTCGTCGGCGATGGCATAATAGGCATGCAAAGGCTTCCGCTCGTCGAGAACCGGCCGGATCGGCAGGAAGGCATCCCGGCCAACCGCGATATGCGGCTCGATCTGGCGCCATCGGCCCCAGAGGAAAGCGTTCGCCTCTGCGCATTTCTCGGCCCAGGCCTTGTCGCTCATCCGTTTCCGGGATCCGAGGATATCGGCCTTGTGCTGGGTGATATAGCCGGTCTCGGGGTTCGTGTGCCCAGCCAGCGACATCAGGACGAGCGTGATTGTATCGGTGTAGAGACCGCGACGCTTGCGCATGTAGGTGATGAAGGCGTCGATCTTCTTCAGATCAAGCACGTTCTCGAGCCCGAGATCGACCTCACGCGTGCCGGTCTTGCTGAGCGCCCCGAAGAAGATCTCAAGCGCGATAAGCTTTGAATCCACGCTCTCCTCGGAGGTCCAACGGCCCTTCTTGCTGTCGCGCTTCTTGCCGATCGGGGTCAGCACCTCGGTCTTGAACGCCACGAGACCCTCGACTTGGCGACGCAACCGTTCGGGGGCCTTGAAGGTGCCGGGCGTGTCGATATGCAGCCATTGCTTGCGCAGCTTGCAGCGATAGGGCTCGCGGCTGCCGACCTCATCGCCCTCGTCATCCGTCGGCGACAGGATGATGTTGCTCATCACCCAGTCGTAGATTTCCTGCTGCTTCGCGGCCGTCAGGGCCTCGAAATCGTCCGGCAGGTATTGCCGGACCCGCTTGAGGTCATCGGGCCGGATGTCGATCTTCAAACGGTCGCGGCGCATGTAGATCTTCTTGATCTCGCAGAAGCGGGAGAGCGTGCCGGCGGGCACCCCGAGCTCGACCTCGACCCGGCCGATCGCCTGCAGCGTCGCCGGGGTGGACGGCACCTCCTTGCCACGGATCCAGGTGCCCAGAGTTTCACGCACCACTTCGGCGCGGCGGGCGAGCTCGTGCTGGGAAAACCCGGATATGACCATCAAAGCCTGCAGTGTCTTACCCAAGGTCCCGTAATGGGTCAGTTGCTGCTTCTTCAGCATCACGGCCCAAGGCCGGATCCGGCTATGAAGCTCCGAGACATGGCGCTTGGCGGTCTTGTCGGAGATGTCGAAGGTGTAAATCAGGTCGCAGACCCGGTCGAACTTCGCCGGATCCATCATCTCGCTTTCAACCGGGTCGTAGCGCTGCAGGTGACAGGCAGCGCGGAAAGCCTTCAAAGCTGAGATCGTGTTTGAGATACCCTTGGTGACTGAGGTTGAGGCGTAGCCTGCCTGAATAAGCTCCGCCCTCCGCAGGTCGCGGACCGTGTCTTCGAGTTGGCCATGCAGGAGCGCTTCCACGCCGAGATCCGGCAGCGGAGCGACCACAACATGGTTCACATCGAGATATTGGGCAGCTTTACCCATTGGTCCCCCTTGATTCGGGGACGCCCAGGGGATATTCTCCCCTCAAGACCGCGACAGTCTTATTAGATTTGGAGCCCTGGGATGTTGGCGCATTCCGGGGCTTCGTCTTTATGGGCGTCCTATATCAGTCGTGGCTGCCACTCCTGGTCGGTTACGAGTTTGCGACCGAGCTCGGTGAGCGCCCGATTGCGGCGAGACTTCCCCTCGATCCTGGTCAGCAGCCCCTTGGCTTCGAGCAGGTTCAAATAGGGAGAGAGGTTGGGCGAGTTGATGTCGAGCGCGGCAGCCATCTGGCGATGACTTGGCCACTCCCCATGCGCTGCATGGTAGGACGCCATGAAGCTCATCAGTTCGATCTGCCGATCGGTCGGCGGTCGGAAATTCCTGGGCTCGGCATTCACGCGCACATCCTCCATTCAACGCCAGTATTCTCCGCCTGCGCGTGCCGTCAAGTGCACTATACGCAAACTATGGGGCGCGAAGTTTTTTCCGACCCCATATCTGGCGTTCCCGGGCATGATCCGACCCGGAAAAAAATACACGCCCGACCCCGGAAAATTCCGAGCCAAAACTGCCTCATCCGTTTTTTCCGACCTCGCCTGAACAGGGCTCCTGCCCTGAACACGGACCGGTTAACCTACTGTAAATCAATTCGGAATCCGCGTTCAAGAAAATGTTCTCTTTTCGTTCTGTTTGAACGTGCTGAACGCCACTTGCTGAACAGGATTCTTGCGTTGCTGAACAGCCCCCTGAACAGCATGCATGAACCCTTCTTTTCTTCAAATAAAAGAAAGAGTTAAGGGGCTTCCGGCCGCTGTTCACGGCATGACCAGGCCCAGTCTGGTGAACAGCGCCATGAACAGGGCAAGTGTTTGTTTTCATCAAAGAAACCGCGCCCTGTTCAGCAGGAGCGCGGTTTTGAGGTTGTTCAGAGGGTGGCGCGAAAACGGCTTACTTTGAGGATAAAATACCCGAAATTCCCACTCACCCCTCTCTGGAACATTTAGCGAACCTCCCATTTTGGTCGGTAAGCCGTTGTCCTTCTTGGATTATTTCACTGCGTTCGCAATCTGGTCCTGGAGCTCGGACGACCCGTAAGGGATGGGATGGTGGGCTATATCTTGTCTGAAAGGGGCCCTCAGAGGCACATATGGCGGGTTTCGCGCGTCCCGAAATTTCATGGGGGCGGAAAACCGGCACCGAGGGTCGTTCACGGCACACCGTCGAGACGGACATGAGGCGCTTGTATAGGAAGGCGTGAGCGCCGTTTTTTCCGTGTGAGGGAAGTTGCTTACCAGAGCCTCGCGGAGCCTCTTACAGGGGCATCAACTGGGCTGAGGTAGGGCAGAAGGGCCGAATCAGGGCCCTACAGGCCCTGACTGAGGGGCGTTGATTCGCTGGTTTCGCTTCATGAGGCGCCAGCTCAGCCCGTGTCGAGATCCCTCAGATCGATGTTCGTGTCGTTCTTGAGGAGATCGTAGATCAGGTTCGTCATGATCCCGAGGCTCTGGCGGTCCTCCTTGAGCAAGGTGGCGGCCAGGGAGCTATTCGAGGCCATGGCTCTGACCACGGCAGCTTGAATGGCTCCGGGCAGGTTGCCCTTCAGGGCTTGCTCTTTGGGGTTCTTCTCAACCTGCGCCATGACGATCTCATTTTCACGGGTGATCGCGGCGATGTGGTTCACGAAGTTGGCCTGATCCTTCAGCGGCGCGGCTTCCCCGAAGATGCCGTTCAGTCGCTCGATGAGTTCCTGCAGGTAGACAGGCAGGCCTCCTGGGGCAGGGGAGCCGCCTGGGCCTATCGGTTTCAGCGCGAGATTGGCCTCTTCGTCGTCAGATCCAGGCTGGCCAGGCATGTCCACGGCTTGGATGTCATAGCCGGTCAGGCGAATTCCCGAGAGGTCGATCTGGTCCGGAGGGATGCCATCGAGGCGCTTCGACAGCAGCTTGGTAAAGCTGGCCAAGTTCTCGAGTTCCGGATCGCCGAGATCGATAAGCTGGGCAATGTAGGCATAGGTCCTGGAGAAGCGGGCCAGGCCGGACTTGAAGTCGACCATCTGTCCGATGGCTTCGTCGACCTGACGGCGCTCGTGATCAGCCTTGTCCATCGCTGGTTCGTTCCCGGCGGTCTTCGCGGCCTGGTAGTCGGCTTCGGCCTGTTGGCTCCGCTTTCGAAGCTCTTTCAGCCGCATGTTGTAGAGGTCGGTCGGCTCCTGGGTGGCGGCATACATTGCCTTGTGCTGCGCGTCCTCGGAAACGGAGGAGCTTGATCCTGTCTTGTATCTGGCTTTGCGGAAGGCGGCGACGTGAGACGGCATGTAGATAGCCTGCTCTTCCAGTTGCTCCTTGAGTTCGTAGATGACTTCGAGGGGCTGGGCTTCTTCGATCTTTGCCCCGGAGTCATACTTGGCAAATGCGGCAAGGACGGCTTCCGGATCATTCACGAAGTCGACGACGAATGTCTGATCCTTGCCGGGCGCGGTGCGGTTCAGGCGAGAGAGGGTCTGGACGATATCGACCTCGTTGGCGATCTTCTTGTCGATATACATCGACACGAGCTTCGGCTGGTCGAACCCTGTCTGGAACTTGTTCGCGACGAGCATTACTCGGTACTCTGGCCGGTCGAAGGCGATCCGGAGATCCTTGCTTTTAACATCCGGGTTCATGTTCGCTTCTGTGAACTCGGCATCGTCGTCACAGACGAAGGCCTCTCCCGATATCCGATCGTCGTCGGAGTGCATGACGTCCTTGCCAGTCAGCTTGCCTGAGAAGGCCACCAGAGCTCGTATTTCCTTGTATTGCGGGTTGGCCTCTATGAAGGCATCGAAAGCCTTCTTGTATCGGACGGCCGCCGGACGCGAGCTCGTGACAACCATCGCTTTTGCTTGGCCATCGAGCAGGTGCGCTACGTTCTTCGAGAAGTGCTCTACGATGAACCGGACCTTCTGGGTCACGTTCGTCGGGTGCAGGTTCATCCATCTGGCCAAGGCGCGCTTCGCTGTCTTGCCGTCGACGCGTTTGTCGTCAGCAATCTGCTTCCCGAGATTGAAGGCGGTCTTGTAGGGCAGGTAGCCCTTCAAGACGTCCAGAATGAAGCCTTCATCGATCGCCTGGCGCATCTCGTATTTGTGGAAAGAGGCAGGGAGGTTGTCTTTCCCCGCGAGCCTGGAGGGGTCTGGCCGGCGCCCGAAGAGCATCATGGTCGAGTGCTTGGGCGTCGCGGTAAACGCGAAATGCGAAATGTTGCTCGGCCGCACGCGACTCTTCTGAATTTCTTCCAGCAGTTCCTCGACCGTCATTCCGGCTATGTCCTTGCTGGACGACATGGCGAGCGTAGCCTGAAGCTTAGAGGCGGTGCTTCCGGTCTGCGAGGTGTGCGCCTCGTCGATGATGACCGCGAAGCTGCGATCCTTCAGAGAAGTTTCCGTGAGGATCGCCTCCATGGCATAGGGAAAGGTCTGGATTGTCACCACGATGATGGGTGTGCCCTTCAGGATCGCATCGGTGAGCTGCTGGTTCTTGGTCTTGGAGCTGGTCTCCCGATCAATGGCAGCGATAAGGCCTTCCTGGTGGTCGATCTGCTGAACCGCATCCTGGAGCTGACTGTCGAGAACATTCCGGTCCGTGACGATGATCACCGTATCGAAGATCGCCTTTCCGTCGTCGGTCCGCATCTTGACCAGGTCGTGCGCAGTCCAAGCGATGGTCGAGGTTTTCCCGGAGCCCGCGCTGTGCTCGCACAGATAGGCATGCCCGGGGCCATTCTTCTTGGCGTCCGCGGTCATCTGGTTCACGGCGTCGAGCTGATGGTAGCGCGGGAAAATCTGGGTCTCCTTGACCGACCACTTCCCCTTGATGTCCACCACGTCCTTCTTCTCGACGTAGACGAAGCTGTGAAAGATGCGCAGCCAGGCGTCGGGCTGGCATATCTTCTCCCAGAAGTAGGCGACAGGATACTCGCCATCTTGGCGGGGCGGATTGCCCCCGCGCCCTTCATGACCCTGATTGAAGGGCAGGAAGTAGGTATTCTCACCAGCGAGCTTGGTCGTCATCCAGATCTCGCTGTCCGACATGGCGAAATGCACGATGGCGCCGCGCTTGAAGGTCAGCAGGGGATGCTTGCGCTTCGTTCTCGGCTCCATGGGAAGCCGGTCCTCGACATACTGCAGCTTCGCGGCCTCGGCCGACTGGGTGAAGTCGGTCTTCAGTTCGACTGTCGCCACGGGCAGACCATTGAGGAAGAACCCGAGATCGATCGCGTCCTGGTGGCCGTGCTTGTATTTCAGCTGAGGCACCACGCGGAGGCGGTTGGCCTTGTAGCGCTCGATGATCTTCTGGTTCCGGAGATCTTCTGGCGCGGCCTCTGACATGTCGATCTGGCCGCAACCGGCGATGGCGAAGCCCCGGCGTAGGACATGGATCGGCCCGTTCTTCTCGAGAGCCGCTTCGAGCTTATTCATCAACTTCGTGCGGGCGTGATCGCCGTTCATGGCGACGAGCTTCTCCCACTTGGCGGGCTGCGTGGCCTTTAGCCACTCCTCGATGTCCTCCGGATAAAGTGCGTGATCCTGATCGTAGCCAGCTGAGGTGCCCAGAAGCCAACCTTGGTCGGTGAGCTTCTGAACGATGTAGGCTTCGAGGTGCTTTTCGTGATGCAGGTCGCTCATGCTGCGGTCCTTACGTCGATTTTGCCGGTTACGGCGGCGGTGATCAGCGCCGAGCGTTTCTCTTTCAAAAGCTCGATGCTGCGGTTGGTCTGAGCGACCAAGCGTTCAAATCTACCATTCAGCGTCTCGAGGTGTGAACCGATGCGCTCTTGCTCTGCAAGCGGTGGTAGCGTGACTGGCATGCTTTGCAGTAAGCCCTGACTTAGGGATGCCCTGGTCACGATCTTCATTTCACGGGCGAAGAAGTCCCGGAGGCCAGAGTTTTGAAAAGCATACTTTGAGAATAGTGGATGGAGAGTGTTGGGATGGGGTCTAAACCGGATCAAGAAACCAGCGAATACCGCATTCTCAATCGTCGACATAGCCACTGATGGGAAAGCAACTTCGTCTACCGTTTCCGACGTTCGTGTGAACAGAATATCGCCAGATCTCACGGAGTAGGATCGACGATCTTCCTTTGAGGACTGCACCAAACCTGAAATTTCTTCAGGAAGCTGGCGATGTTTGTAGACATCACCATAGCTGACGAACGGATACCCGCTGCCGAACGCATCACCGCCGATATTGATGCCGTTTGCAGACCGACCCAGATAGCCCAGCTTAGTGACGGTCCAAGCTTCTGGCACCTCCCCGATCCAAGCGACACCGGAGTCCTTCATCGGCACATCGACGTCAATGCCCTTGGTCACCGCATGGGTGATCACGGCGGCGCGCTTTTCCTTCAAAAGCGCGATGAACCGGCCCTTCTTCTCGATAAGCGCATCAATCCGCGCGGTCTCGCGGTCGAGGAAGTTCACTATGGAGATTTGTTCGTCGAGAGAAGGCGCAACAATCGACATTCTACGCAGATCCTCGAAGCCCAACGACTGCCGAAGACCGCCACCCATCGAATAGAAGACTTTTTGCACGTCATAAGCACGCATAAGGTAGTTCATGAAGGCAGGCAGAATGTCTTCAAATTGAACCGCCAAATAGGCAGACGTGATGATGCCGCGCTCTGAACAGATTGCACTTCGAAGGCTGCGTTTGTCGTTCTGCAAATCAGTTAGACGAAAGATAACATCATCGGGCTCGACGATCTGATAGGTTTCGAAGCTCTCCGGCAGCAAGCCAGTTGGGGTGTTGATGTCTTTACGGACAATTTCCCCGTAGCTCAGGGACAGAAGGTTGTCTTCCTTCATTCCCTTGTTCTTCACCTTCCGTTCTCGTGCTAAAGCGTAGAAGGGCTTTTCAACCCAATGCGATGGGATCTCTTGGATCCACGGCGCGACTGCAGACTTGAACGAGGTATGTTTCGGCAGGCTCATTCCGTCACCTCCGCCAGAATCCCGGCAATCTCGGCTTCCACCGCCTTCAGCTCGGCGTCGATGTCCTCCAGCTCGCGCGGCGGCTGGTACTCGTAGAAGTAGCGGTTGAAGTTGATCTCGTAGCCCACAATTCCGATGCCGCCATCGGTCTCGTCCCGGTAGGTCTCGTCGATGTAGGCATCTTCCGCATGGGGCAGCACTTCGGCGGCGAGATAGTCCCGGATGTCCGTCCCCAGCGGCACGTTCTCGTAATCCGTCAGGTCATCATCCGGGATCACGTTGCCCTTCTTGTCGACCACCTCGTCGACTTCGGGGTCACGTACGCCAAAGGCCTTCTGGAACGCTTTGATCAGGGCCGCATCGACCTTACCCAAGGCATCAGTGCGCTTTGCCGCGTTTTTGGCGAAGGACTCCATCCAGTGCCAGTCTTGGTCGCAGCCCATGTTTTCACGGAAGAGGTCCAGCCATGCGGACTGCTCTTTGGCAGACCGTTTTTCCCATGCCTTCTCGCCTTCCAGGGCGTCGACACCCTCTTCGGAAAGGACAATTTTCTTGCGCAGCGGGCGCAGAACCTTGATGCGCCGATAGCCGAAATCCTGCGCATCCAGGATCAGGCTCTGTTTCGATGGCTCGCACTCAGAATACATGGCGACGATATCGCGGATCTGATCGTCGCCGATCTTGCGCCGTTTGTTCCCTTCGCTCTTTCGCAGCGGCTCATACATCTCTGTGGCATTGATCAGCTGGACCTTGCCCTTGCGATGTTCCGGCTTCTTGTTCGACAGGATCCAGATGTAGGTGCCGATACCCGTGCGGAAGAATATCTCCTGCGGCAGCGCGATGATGGCTTCGACCACGTCCTTCTCCAGTAGATGCCTACGGATCTCGGACTCGCCTTGTCCGGCATTCCCGTTGAAAAGGGGCGACCCGGACAGCACGATGGTCGCGCGGCCGCCACCTTTTTCGGGATCCTCGAGTTTACTGAGGAGATGCAGGAGGAACAGCATGGAGCCGTCGTTCACACGAGGCAGCTTGGGTCCGAACCGGCCCTCGAACTTCTGGTCAGTGTGCTCCTTGACCACGGCCTTCTGGTCCATTTCCCATTTCTTGCCAAAGGGCGGATTGGAGACGCAGTAGTTGAACTTTTCGTTCGGCAATTGATCGTTCGACAGGGTGCTGCCGAGCTTGATGTTCTGAGAGAGGTCACGTCCTGGGTCGGTGGGGATCGTTTTGAGAAGCATTGATGCCAGTGCCACGGCGTGTGTCTCAGGCTCGAGCTCCTGGCCGTAGGGAACGATTGTGGGAGCGCGGCCGTAGCGATCCCGCAGCGTATCGACGTGCTCCATCCCATCCGAAAGGAAGCCGCTGGTCCCGCAGGTCGGATCGTAAAGCGTGGTGATCAGGCCTGGGTTGTCGACGAAGATCTGCTCGTCAGGGTCAAGAAGAAGCTCGATCGCCAGATGCACCACGTCCCGCGGTGTCATGAAGTCTTCCGCAGCCTCGTTAACTTCGGCGCCGAACTTGCGGATCAAGTGTTCATAGACGTTCGACATGGTCCGCTCAGGAACAGCCTTCGGATGCAGATCGATCGCCGCGAAGTTCTGGCAGATCTTGTAGAGAACGCCTGCTCGATCCATGCGCGCGATCGTGTTGGCGAAATCGAATTGCTCGAAGATCACGCGAGCGTTGGCCGAGAAACTGGAGATGTAATCTTCGAGATTTTGGCGGGTTCGGGTCGCCCCAAGGCTCCCGAGATCGTAGTTGGAGGTATTGTAGAACGGGTATCCCGCGATCGGCCGGAGGACGAGATCCATGTCGATCCCCTGGTTGGCCATCGACTGGGAGGTGGAGAGGACCTGAGCCCGGGTGGGTTCGAGAACGCACTCGAGACGACGAAGGAGGGTGAACGGCAGAATTACCTTGCCGAAATCGACGTGCTTGAAGGCGCCCCATAGATCATCTGCGTTCTTCCAGATGAAGTCTGCCAGGGTCGTGGTGTTGCCGTTGATTTTTGTCATGGGGTCCTTGGAAGTGCTGGTGCGGGAGGTCTCGGGGCTGCTCTGGATATTGGTCCGGGTTCCTGTGGCCGAAGGAGATTTCCCAGGATCATCGTCTTTGTGAGGGGTGCTCATACTCGCGCCCCCTGAAGTTCTCGGTGAGGCCATGAGGCATCACGGGCATGCTCGATGCCCTCAAGGATGGCGCGAACCTCGGCCATGCGGGCCTGGCGGTCCCGGAATGCCGCCTTGATCTCGTCCTCTTCCTCGGCCGAGGGTATGGGAACGCGGAACTCCTTGAGGTCCTTGATGGAGATCGTTTGAATGGCCGCGCCGGCGGCAAGGGATCGCAAAGCGGTCTTCACGGACGGGTTCGAGAAGTATTCGAGTAGCGCGATGCCCGAAACTCTTCCCTGTTTGGGGCGGAGGATCATGAAGGACTGCCCGGCTGTCCAGAAATGGCTTTCCTCATCCACGGAAGCTTCTTCAGGCACCAGGGCGACCGAGCCAACGGTTCCCTTGACTGACAAGAGAACATCTCCTGGCATCAGTCTCTGATTGCGTGCCTTTCTGAGTTGCGCGCGCTCAATCGAAATCTCTTTCTTGGGCAACGGCAGGTAATCGCGCTCGCCGATATCCGCAGGAGCTGCCTCCCGGATCTTGAAATCGCCGTCATCACCATGACCAAGCGACAGCGGACGGATGAGCTCAACAGCCTCGTGAAGCGGAAGAGCTCTCCTTTCGGAGAGAAAGCACTCCAGATCGGCGACTGCGGGTGAAATAAGATATCGGTCCAAGCTCAGGATGTAATCTTTTTTCCGAATGTCGGAGATTGAAACATCCGCCGCCGATTTGCTGTCTGCCATGACGGGCACCACGGTGGCTTTTAGCCAAGAACTGTCTGACTTTATCTCGGGACGGCCGCGAACAGTCCGCCCGGAAAACTGAGACGCGCTCAGATCGACGAAGCGAACCTTGAGTTTGGGATCCCGCCACGAACTCAGAATGAGGATGTCGCTGGCAATGCCGGTGTTCTGGAAGATCATTCCTCCCGGAACTGCAAGAACGGCCCGGAGTTGGCCAGATTCCACGAGAGCTTCCCTGGCAATGGGTTCGACACCGACACCCCGAAACATGGCACCATCGGCAACCGAAACGACAACGAGTTCGGATGTTGATACCTGAGCGTCGGCGAGCGCCACGGCTTCGCTGCTAAGGCGCCGAGACCGGCCGTCGTCCCCGAGGATCTCCAGAGTCTTTTTGGGAAGATCGGATGTTGAGGGGATTTTGTGCCCGAATGGTGCCATGATGATTTCTGCGTCATTTGGTGTTTCATCGAGTCTGGCAAACGGGTCGGCCGGAACCACTTGAAGAACAACCTCCAAAATGACTGCCATCATTCTCGCAAGGTTGCAGACGTCGTGGTTGATGTCCTCGAAGCGCACACTCGTTCCGTTCATTGCCAACAACAAAGCCGGGTGAAGGGAACTCGCAAATGCGCAGCGGACAGTATCCGAATCACCTACCAGCTCGACGATGCGCTTGCTGGCCTGATGCCCAATCCAGGAGAAACCTGTATCCGAACGATAGATACTCATCATTTCATCGATAGCCGTGAGTCTCTCCTGCGGGGACAAAGCGAGAAAGAGCGACCTGGCTTCTTTCAGGGGCCGGCGTGCTTCGGTCCCCAAAAGGCTCTCCCATACGCTGAACCTTGGGTCTGAAACGTCTTGCTGCATGCCAAGGAATTGGGACGTCTCGATAAGGAGGGCCTCGGGCATCTCGGAGGGCCTGATATATCCGCGAATACCGTCCAGAGCGCGCCAGATGTTTTGGTATCTTGACTTCATTTCTGTTTCAGCCCCTTATTTTTTTGCGGCGGCCGACGAAAAACTGTCGGTGCGGTAGGTGGTGATGAGGATCTCTCCGTGGGAGACAACGGTGATCCCTCCCTTGCTCATTGCCCGCTCGAGGGCCTTCAGTTCGCGGCGCAGCTGCTGCATGACTTCGTTGCACTGCTTGCGCCCCAGAACGGTCTTGTCGCCCTTGGGCTCACCGTATTCGAGCGCCAAGTTGATCAGCTCCCTGTTGATGCCCCGTTGGTTCATGCGGGCGTCCATGTGTGTCGTTGTCTGCATGTGATTCCCCTTCCTGCTGAGGCATACATACACCCCCAGAAACCATTTTCAAACCCTTATTTTTGTTTTCAGGTAAAAATCTGATCTTCTCGTCAGGTGCTAAGCCTTCTGGACTGGCTCGGTCACTGTGATCCCGATGCGATGCAGGAGATGGTACGGTGCATCCCGAATGACGGCATCGATGTCGATCTCGGGCCGATCATCCCGCGGGGCTCGGAGCATGGTCGCACTCGCGATCATCACCAGGCCGCTGACTCCCAGCAGGCCACTCGCGACGATGATCTCGATGGTGAATATCTCGGTCATGCGATCCTCCCTTCGATTTCCAGTGATGCCTGATGCTGACTCGCTTTGAGCCAGCCCCGTGCAAGCCGTGCGGTATCCGGACCTGCGCGATGAGGCGCCGGCCGCCGCTCTACCGTCTCGTACAGCAGATCCAGAGCGTATTCCTGATAGGCGGCAAACGAGACAGCATCGAAGTCTTCGATGACGGGGACATCGCTCCGACCAGAAGCCTCCATCATGCGGGTAAGCCAGCGCGTTTCGAACTCGCGGGCGTCCGAGACAAGTCTGCGGTGCCCGAGCACATCGAGGAGGACTTCGGCTACCTCAGCAGGGGGCGGGGCGTCGGCGAGTTCTGATAAGGGAACCCCATGAACGGCGGCGCTCTGTGTCGACCAGTCATCCAGGTCCCACGTGGGTGCCGGCTGGATGAGCGACGACCAGGTCTGCACATGGCCATTCGCAATCCAGCTGAGCCCAACCTCGATGGGCCAACTCTCCTGGGAGAGGCTGGACGCCTCGAAGTCGAGGATGGCGAAGTTCTCGATGCTGGCTTTCGTCATCCTGAAAAGGTAGTCCATCTGGAACGGTTAGGGAACGTGCCGATGAAGCGCGACAATGCCTTCGGCCGACAGAGCGCGCTGAACGCGATCAACGGCCGCCAGCCGAGCATGCGCGGATTTCGCAGGGCGGCAGAAAGCTGAGCGGACATCGCGCCCCTCTGGCCGCAGGGACCAGCCCAGTGCTTCGAGTGCCGTCTCGGCCAGATCTTGGACCTCGTGGCGCCGCGACCGATCCGTCACTCGCGGCTCGACATGTGCGATTTCGTGGTCCTCGCAGGAGTGGTGACGCTGCACTTCCATGCTGACGACGAGGCCTGGGAATTCCGCGTCGAGCCAAGAGATGACGTCACGCGCATCATCTTCAAGCTGCTGTGCGGCCTCTCTGGTTCTCTCCATCGCCGCCAAGTCTTCGGGGGAGCGATCTATGAGGATTGTCATGCAAAGCTCCCTGAGGTCGATGTGTCGCGGACAGGTCACAGTTGATGCTGCTCTCCCACGGTGACGAACGAGCAGGGTGTTACTCGTGCAGGTCGATATCCTGGGGGACTCTTCCTCGGGACTTCGAAAAGCCTTGGGGAAAAGTGTCGTCCGTGTCGCTCAGGCCATTCAGAGTGACAGGAGCGTGCCCTGGCAGCTCGACCTGCAGAGTGAGCTTCCCTCCGAGACCTTCGATGTAGTCACGGAGAGTGGAGATCATGAGATCGCTGCGCTTCTCCATCTGTGCGATGGTGGACTGCCGTTTGTTGAGGCGGCGCGACAGTTCCTGCTGGGTTACCTGCTTGGCCTTCCGCAGTTCCTGCAGAGTCAGATATTCGTCGTAGATGCGCTCGGCGCCGGCTTCGACCTTCGCACGGTTCTCGTCGGACAGCTCGGCAAGGACATCGTCCAGGGAAACGGTCATCTGTCTTTTCCTTTCAGTCGCTCGAGGTGTGCATCGAAGCGCGCGTCTGCGGTCTTGATTAACTTCTTGTAGAAGCGCTTCTGGTTCACCCCCGATTTGTCGCCAGCAGTCAGAAGCACGGCTTTGCGTTCCGGGTCAAAGGCAAAGGCTACGCGCCACACTCCGTCATCCGCATCGCACCGCAACTCCTTCATGTTGGCATGCTTGGACCCGTTCAAGGTATCCACGCGCGGGCGCCCCAACTCCGGACCCGTCCCCGAAACACACGCGCGACCTGCAAGATCGCCAGGCGCGCTTTCATTTCCTCTCATCAGGGATGATAGCCCAAAGCCTATATAGTCTTCAAGTGATATTCCGATTTTCTTCCGGAATTGTGCGTTTTTAAGGTGATGAGGCCCTGACGCTTCTGGCCGTCCAAGATGAACCCATGCTCTGACGTTGGCAGCTGCCAACAGCGATCCACTGGATGCAATGGTTTCGCGGAGTTAGATTCTCATGATGGGCAGTGAGGACGACGATGCAGGACGACGACCGCCTGAAAGCAGCCTGGAACCAGAAGGCAATCCCTGTTGTGCTTCGCCGTGACGGCAAGGGCGAGCGGGTCTGGGTCCGCCTTCCTTATACGGACGACAACTATGCCTGGCTCAGAAATGGTCGGCGCATCCGGCCAAATTGGAACCCGGAACTGGGATGCTGGGAGATCCCTAAAGCATGGTTCAATGACCTCGTGAACCGCTGTCTCCGTCGCTGGGGCCTGATCTATGTCATCCAACCCTACCAGGAGCAGGAGATCTGCGCTCCGGCCTGCATGAACGCCATCGGC
>PBTY01000012.1 GCA_002729235.1 Rickettsiales bacterium
AAAGAAAAACTACAAGAGAGACTTGCTAAGCTTTCTGGTGGTGTAGCTATCCTTTACATTGGAGCTGCTACTGAAGTAGAAATGAAAGAGAAAAAAGACAGAGTAGATGATGCACTTCACGCTACTAGAGCTGCTGTACAAGAAGGTATCGTAGCCGGTGGTGGTGTAGCTTTGATCAGAGCGTTGAATGCTATCGACGGAATGGATCTTGGTAACATCGACCAAAATACTGGTGTGAAAATCGTTTACAATGCAATTCAGGCTCCATTGAGAACTATCGTTGAAAACGCTGGTGGAGAAGCTTCTGTAGTAGTAAACGCTGTGAAAGAAGGTAAAGATGATTACGGATACAATGCTGCTTCTGATGAATATGTAAACATGTTCAAAGCGGGTATCATTGACCCAACTAAAGTAACTCGTCTTGCTTTGGAGAATGCTGCCTCTATTGCCTCATTGTTATTGACTACTGAAGCTGTAGTAGCTGATCAGCCTGAGCCAGAAGGTGCTCCTGCAATGCCAGGTGGAATGCCAGGTGGCATGGGTGGAATGATGTAATCAATTCCTATAGATATCTAATAGAAAGCCCCTTCGAAATCGAAGGGGCTTTTATTTTTTACCACGCTCCCCTATCTTAGAGTATATAAGCAGTACTCCACTTAATACTCAGAACATGTTATTTTTTGCACTTATTGCGCTTTTCTTATTTGCGGTCTGGATTTGGACACTCGTAGACATTATACAAGGAGAATTCAAGGACAACAATGAAAAGTTACTCTGGATCATCCTGGTGATCCTTCTTCCGTTTATTGGCACCATCCTCTACTTTGCAATAGGTAGTAAGAACCGTGTATCATTATGAAATTAAACAACATTCCAATCGGTCAGTTGGCTATGGAGTTCATATCTGTGGTTTTTGCCGTTTTATTAGCCTTAGGTCTTAACTCCTACAAACAGTCGATTGACATTAATGAGGAAGCAAAAATCATTAAAGCATCAATTTTAAAGGAATGTCATCAGAACAAAGCAAAAATCGACTCAATGCTGATTGCCAACCAATCATATGCCAGCTATTTGGATTCTTTGGTGAGCCTGGATCCTGATGAGGTAAACAATGTTACATTTAAATATAACCTGGAGCTTTTAACAGATGCGGCTTGGGTGATTGCTCAAAACAACAGTGCCATTAACAAATTGGACCAGGAATTTCTGATCAATGTTGCAGAGATATACCAAACGCAGATTTTCTTTACTGAGTTCTCCAGATCATTTTTTGAGAACCTGGGTTCATTTGTCATCAAACAAGACGAAAACCCTCCCTACTCAACAGCGCTAGCACTTTATTTCAATGTCAATATTATCAACAACAGCTGTTCCGAATTACTAAATACCTACCAAGACCTGTTTGATAAGTATGAAACAACCACTGAGTAAACTACTTGTAAAGTATTTCTTTGTATTTATTACTGTGTGGACAATCACTCCTTCTTCTCTAGCTCAGGGAGTTTCTTTTTCATACTTAATTCCTAAAAATGGATATCTCACAGCACCGGTAAGCCCTTTCTCGATCCGAGGATTGGGTGTTGGAGATGTTATAGGTATTGAAACAGGGGCGACCCTGTATAACATTCCAGGTCTGGCTATGGATGATCTCCCATTTGATTATAACCGGCCTCTTATTGGTCCACATTTTGCTGCCCTGGTTCCAGTAGATATTTATTTAAAGATTCCAATGAATGATGCCAGCGTTAAGTTCATGATCGGAGGCTTTGGATGGTGGAATATTAATCCCAGAATAAATGAAGGAAACATGGACAGAGCCTGGAGAGCTTACGAAGAATGGGAGGTTCTAAATTCTGATTTTGAATTCAACAATAAGCTAGGTTATGGTTGGCTTGGTGGATTTGAGTTTCAATTCCCTTATAGTAGAGATGTTAGTTTAACATTTGAAGCAAATTATCTGCGAGGGAGAAGTAAAACGGGACTTAGAGGTTCTTATAGTGGAGTATCGGACTCCTCTTCGACTCTGCAAACAAAACAGGTTGACTTACCAGAACCTTCAATAGTTATAGAGGGTCTTGAGCTATCGTTCGGTGCGATATTTTCGATGAGATAAGCCATCACCTATTTTTACAATAAATGACTATCTTCGAGCCGCAAACTCAAAAATCCATATGATCTACATAATAGTTACACTTACTTACATTCTTATTCTCACCGGGATAATTATTTATAAAAGTCGTGGGGTTAAAAATGAAGAAGACTTTGTTGTAGCTGGCAGAAATGTTCCTGTTTATTTATTGGTAGGAACCTTAGTGACTACCTGGATTGGATCAGGAAGTTTGTTTGGAACCGCAGGTCTTACCTTTCAAGTAGGTTTTTCTGAGTTATGGTTTTCACTTGGTGCATGGGTAGGTATTCTAGCAGTATATTTCATTGCCGCGAAAGTTAGACGTATTTCTCAGTTTACACTCACGGATATATTAGAGAAGCGTTACTCCCCTCTAGCAAGACTACTTGGAACAATCACCATCATTGTTGCATACTTAATCATTGCGGGATATCAGTTCAAAGGAGGCGGTAGATTTCTCTCGATTCTTACCGAAGGCGCTATTTCAGTAGAACAGGGTACTTTGATCACCTTTTTGATCATTATAGCCTTTACCGCATTGGCTGGTATGGTGTCAATTGTCTCCATTGATATTTTCAATGGTATCATCATGATCCTGGCAATCATATTAGCTGTTCCATTTACTATCTCCAGCTTTGGAGGTTGGGATAATGTGGTCAATACCATCAATGAAGTTAGTCCAGATCACCTATCGATCACAGAAGGCCACGAGCCTATGTGGTACATTGGTATTATGCTGCCTACCTTGATTCTTTTGCTGAGTGAAAGCAGCGTCTATCAAAAGTTCTCATCTGCTAAAGATGCTAAATCAGCTAAAAAGGCTGTAATGGGTATGTTTATCGGAGTTGTTGGAATTGAGTTCTTGATGTGTCTTTTGGCCGTAGTTGGTTTTGCTATCTATGCGCATGACCCAAGGTTCTTCATGCCTGATGGGTCCATCAATGCCCCAATGTCAGAAGAAATTATTCTTAGAATTGGGTTTGAAAAACTACCACCACTTGTAGGGTCGCTCCTTTTTGCCGGAGGAGCAGCAATCATATTATCTACAGGTAACACATTCCTGATGGTGACCTCCACCAACTTCTCAAGAGACATTCTAGAAAAATATTATATCAAGAATCCTTCAGATAAAACCAAACTGTTGGTACAACGAATTGCTATTGTCATATTAGGTTTTATTGCATACCTCATCATGACGCAGTTTGAGGAAATCCTTTCAATGGCATTCATATCTTACACAATGATAGGTGCAGCACTAGCACCGCCTCTATTGGCCACCTTCTTCTGGAAGCGAGTAACTAAGCAAGGAGGAATCGCCTCTATTTTAGCAGGTATGTTATCCGTGGTTATCATTGAAGTCCTCAACAGATCTGGGTTTGTGGGTGACCTTGGAATTATGTCCTTCCCATTTGATTCCAAAATGGTTGCTATACCAGCTTTACTTGCATCAGTTCTTGCATTGGTTATTGTTAGCTTATTAACAAAACCATCCCCCAAAGAGCAAGTAGATCCTTTCTTTGAAAAAGAAGGCTGATAAAAGTCGACAGGAACTAATTTCGATCTTTAGTTAAGGTTTGTACCGATTCATTTAGAATTATTGGAAATCTATTTTAAATTCGCTTGCAAACGTTTTCATTAACCTGAAACGCTTAAAACAAGCATTTTTCCACGAACCCCAAATTAAAAGAATGGCTGTTTTGAACCCTTTGGTACAAAATCAAACTAAAACCGAAAGCATGCAAGAATTCGGACTAAAATCGAATAAAACAGATCTATCTTCTCTAGGATTAAAGGTAAAAGAAGCCCATTGGAACCTTAGTCAGGCGGAGCTCATAGAAGAAGCCGTACAAAATAAAGAAGGACACTTAACAGACACAGGTGCCTTGATGTGCGATACTGGAGTCTTTACCGGTAGATCTCCAAAAGACCGATTTATTGTAAAAGATGAAAAAACGCAAGGTGCGGTATGGTGGGGAGACATTAACATCCCATTTACTCCCGAGAAATTTGATCTCCTGTATAATAAAATGATGGGATTTTTATCTGATAAGAAGGTATATGTAAGAGATGCGTATGCCGGAGCGGATAAAACTCACAGACTAAGAGTACGAGTGATCAACACACTGGCCTGGCACAATCTCTTTTGTTTCAACATGTTTTTAAGGCCAGAGAAATACAAATTAGAAAGTTTTGATCCGAACTTTACGATCATTTGTGTTCCTGAATTTGAGGCAGATCCCGAGATGGATGGTACACGTCAGAAGAATTTTGCAGTAGTTAACTTCACCAAAAGAATGATTCTTATCGGTGGAACTGGCTACTCAGGAGAAATGAAAAAAGGTATTTTCTCCGTATTGAACTACATTTTACCTCATGAAGAGAACGTACTGTCCATGCACTGCTCGGCCAACATGGGTATTGAAGAACATGATACGGCTATTTTCTTCGGATTATCAGGAACTGGAAAAACCACCTTATCTGCAGATCCAAATCGCTTATTGATTGGTGATGACGAACATGGTTGGACTGAAAAGAATGTCTTTAACTTCGAGGGGGGATGCTATGCCAAAGTAATCGATTTAAGTCAAGAAAAAGAGCCAGATATATGGAATGCCATACAGTATGGCGCTATCTTAGAAAACACTCGCTTTAAAGAAGGATCAAGAGAGGTAGATTTTGAAAACTGTGAAGTAACTGAAAATACTAGGGTCTCCTATCCTATTTACCACATCAGAAATGCAGTGGATCCATCAATCGGTGGTATTCCAAAAAACATATTCTTCTTAACCTGTGATGCTTTCGGAGTGATCCCTCCCATTCAAAGACTATCTAAGGGACAGGCTATGTACCACTTCATTTCTGGTTATACTTCTAAAGTAGCAGGTACAGAGGCAGGTGTTACAGAACCACAGCCTGTATTCTCAGCCTGTTTTGGTTCACCATTTCTTCCATTACACCCTACCAGATACGCAGAGCTTCTAGGCAAGAAAATGGAGCAACATGAGACCAATGTATGGTTAATCAATACAGGATGGACTGGCGGCCCTTATGGAGTCGGTAAGCGTATTAGCTTAAAATATACCAGAGCGATGATTTCTGCTGCTCTGAGTGGTGTGTTAAACAATGTAGGTTACAGAACTCATTCTATCTTCGGTGCAGAAATTCCTTTGACTTGCCCGAATGTACCAAACGAAATCCTCTCACCGAGAGAAACCTGGAAAAATGATGACGCTTTTTACAAAAAAGCAAATGACCTTGCTCGCAAATTCAATACGAACTTCACCAAGTTCGAGGAATTTGCTAATGAGGAAATTATGGCAGGACAGCCAAAACCTAACCCTAACTATGAGTGATTTAATCACTATCTAACCTAAGAGAAAAAGCTCAGCTGTTCAGCTGGGCTTTTTTGATATATGACAGCATAGCGTATGCCGCATGTCACCAAATACAATGATGCAGGTCATTACCCACCGTTGTAGGTCTAGCGATCTTCGTGTAGTCCTAAATCAACAACGAGAAACATGGAAGAATTCGGTCTAAAATCAACTAAAAGCGGCTTAGAAGCTGCAGGTGTAAAAAAGGTTAAAGAAGCATTCTGGAACCTTACTGCTACAGAACTAACAGAGATTGCTGTTAGAAACAACGAAGGACATCTCACCGATACTGGAGCTTTAATGTGCGACACAGGAAAGTTCACTGGTAGATCACCACAAGACAGATTTATTGTAAAAGACGCACTTACTGAAAAAGAAGTATGGTGGGGTAATATCAATAAACCTGTGTCTGAAGAAAGTTTTGAACGCATCTATGCTAAAATGCTGGGATATCTTGAAGATAAAACAGTTTACGTAAGAGATGCATTTGCTGGAGCCGACACAGCACATCAATTAAAGCTGAGAGTAATCAACACCATGGCATGGCACAACCTGTTCTGCTATAACATGTTCATTACTCCTCCGGACTACAAACTGGAAGACTTTGATCCAAACTTCACTATCATAGCTTGTCCTGAGTTTGAAGCTGATCCTGATACTGACGGAGTAAGACAGTCAAACTTTGCAATAATCAACATGACTAAGCGAATGATCCTTATAGGTGGAACTGCTTACTCTGGTGAAATGAAAAAAGGTATCTTTTCTGTATTGAACTTCTTACTTCCTACCAAAGAGAATATATTACCAATGCACTGCTCTGCCAACATGGGTATAGAAGATCATGATACAGCGATTTTCTTCGGACTTAGTGGAACAGGTAAAACTACCCTTTCTGCTGATCCAAACAGATTATTGATTGGCGATGATGAACATGGATGGACCAAAACCAACGTTTTCAACTTCGAAGGAGGTTGTTATGCAAAAGTGATTGACCTGTCTGAAGAGAATGAACCAGACATTTGGAATGCCATCAAATATGGCGCAATCCTTGAAAACACTCGATTCATTCCTAATACCAGAACAGTAGACTTTACCAATACTGAGGTTACAGAAAATACTCGGGTATCTTATCCAATTGATCACATCAAGAATACAGCGAAACCATCAATAGGTGGTGTGCCTAAAAACATCTTCTTTTTAACCTGTGATGCTTCTGGTGTAATGCCTCCAATCATGCGATTGACTAAAGGTCAGGCTATGTACCATTTCATCTCTGGATATACTTCTAAAGTAGCTGGAACTGAAGCTGGTGTTACTGAACCACAACCGGTATTCTCTGCTTGTTTTGGAGCTCCATTTATGCCTTTACATCCAACCAGATATGCTGAGTTGCTAGGTCAAAAAATGGAAGAAAATGAGGTGAATGTCTGGCTAGTGAACACTGGCTGGACTGGTGGAGCATATGGTGTAGGAAGCAGAATCAAACTCAGATACACCAGAGCAATGATTACTGCAGCTTTATCCGGCGTTTTGGACAACGTTGGTTACCGTAAACACACCATCTTTGGTGCAGAGATGCCAACAACTTGCCCTGGTGTTCCTAACGACATCTTGAGTCCTAAGGAAACCTGGAAAAATGACAAGGCTTTCTATCAAAAAGCAAACGAGTTAGCTGAAAAGTTCAAAGCGAACTTTGACAAATTCAGAGAGTTTGCGAATGAAGAAATCCTTGGCGGAGAACCTACACCGAACCTTGAGTTCGTTGAGGAATCTACCCTTTGAAAACTTTCATAGCAGATTAATAGAGCAAATAAGGACACCTATCATGGGTGTCCTTATTTTTTTATTTAAACTTACCTTATGAAAATTGCAATCATAGCTCACGATGGTAAAAAAGCCGATATGGTGGCTTTTTTGCTTAACTATAAACATCAACTTGAACAGGTTGATTTGATCTCAACTGGAACTACAGGATCTCACGCTGAAAAAGCTGGTCTTAAAGTACACAAATACCTATCCGGTCCTCTTGGGGGTGACGCTCAGATTGCTGCCGAAGCTGCAGAAAAAAAGTTAGACATGGTGATCTTCTTTAGAGATCCAATGGACAAACATCCACACGAACCAGATGTGCAAATGCTCATGAGGCTATGTGACGTTCATAACATCCCATTAGCTACCAACCCAGCTGGTGCACGTCTCATGATGGACAGCATGTTCAAAATGCATTGATTATGACTTGGAACATCTCTCGTAGAAAGTTTCTGATTTCAAGTACGGGTATTGCAACACTAGCTACCATTGCTCCCAGTGAATTGTTAGCCATTAAAAAGAGGAAGTCTGTTAGATTCGGCGTATTGACTGATTCACATTATGCCGATCGTGAACCTTCAGGTACTAGATATTACAGACAGTCCCTGGAAAAAATGGAAGAGGCTATCAATGTACTCAATCAAGAGAAGGTAGATTTTGCCATTCATTTGGGTGACTTCAAAGATGAGCACCCTACCAGGGTTGAATCCGACACAATCAAATTTCTGCAGGATATTGAATCAGAATACAGCCAATTCAATGGTCCTAGATATCATTGCATAGGCAACCATGATCTTGACAGCATTTCTAAAGAGCAGTTTCAAACCAACGTAACCAATACGGGCATCGATTCGTCAGAGACTTATTTCTCTTTCGATCACAATGGGTTTCATTTCATCGTTTTGGACCCTAATTTCCATCCTGATGGACGACCACACCATAAGGGAGATTATGAATGGTTTGAAGCCAATTTACCAGAATCACAATGGGAATGGTTTGAAGATGATCTGGCCAAGACCAAACTCCCGACAATTGTTTTCTCTCACTTCACCTTATACCACTTTGTGAAAGGTGATGCCGTATTCCACATGAACGAATACGTGAGAGCTCAAAAGATCATGGAAGACTCTGGAAAAGTGATCGCCACTTTTCACGGACACGTCCACGTGGAAAACTATACAGCAATAAACGGGATTCACTATTGCACACACCTGGGTATGGTCGATTATGATGGATTGGAAAACAACTCGTTCGCTATTGTAGAAGTCAATGAGCGGGAAATCAATATCACTGGCTATAAACGCACTTCCAACAAGACATTAAAAAAAGGCCATCTCAAAAGTAATTATTAAGTCCTCCTGAACATGTTCCGCATGGAATGTCAGGATCTGCAATATCATATGAACAACTGTTTAGATTCTGAAATAAACCTGTCTGCCGACAGGCAGGTTCAGAACGACAGCTGGTGCGCACTTTTGAGACAGCCTGATTGATATGTATTCAATTTTTATCACTATCAAGACATCAAGGCTCCCGCTATTGCAGCAGTCATCATAGTGGCTAGTGTCGCAGCTACTAAAGCCCTCATTCCTAGTTTAGAGATGTTTCCTTGCTGTGTTGGAGCCATTCCCCCAATTCCACCAATCTGAATCGCTATTGAGCTAAAATTGGCAAATCCACACAATGCATAAGTAGCAATAACCACAGACTTGGCATTTAATGCTCCAGTGGCTACAAACTCAGACAAACCGAGATAAGCTACAAACTCATTAACAACCACCTTTTGTCCAAGTAAACTACCAACCTGAAGTGACTGATCCCAGTCCACTCCAATCACAAATGCAAAGACTCTAAAGATTTGACCTAAAAGATACTCTAATGAGAATCCATCAAAACTTCCATCAGTAGAAGAAACAATCAAAGCATTTAAACCAGTAACATCACCTATTGCCATCAATACATAATTGACGGCCGCAATCAATGCGATAAATGCCAAAAGCATAGCTCCAATATTCAATGCTAATTTAAGTCCCTCTGAAGCACCTCGAGCTAAAGCATCTACCAGATTCACTCCCATCTGCTCGGTTGATACAGTCAGATCTGTATTAATATCATCCTTATACAGTTCGGGAAGCATCATTTTAGACATCACAATGGCAGCTGGAGCATTCATTATTGACGCACTAAGCAGGTAGGCTGCGTATTTTTCTTGCTGTGCCGGGTCACCTCCTCCAAGGAATGCCACATAGCCAGCAAGTACACCGCCTGCTATAGTTGCCATACCTCCAGTCATCAAACACATTAGCTCAGACTTGGTCATGTTAGGTACGAATGGCCGTACTAAAAGAGGAGCCTCTGTTTGTCCCAGAAATATGTTTCCTGCCGCTGAAAGTGATTCAGCTCCAGACAATTTCATGGTCCGGGCCATTATCCAGGCAATCCCTTTTACAATCCACTGCAACACTCCTAAATAATACAATCCAGAAGTTAATGTGCTAAAGAATATCACTGTAGGAAGCACCTTCAGAGCAAAAATGAATCCCATACTCTCTGTATCCATTAAAGGACCAAACAGAAAGTTAGATCCCTCATCAGCAAAGCTTAGAAGAACAACAAACTTGTTGCTAATCCAACTAAACGCTGTGCGGACAAAACTGATTTGAGTAATTAATAAACCGAAGATGACTTGAAGACCAATTCCTGTAGCTACTAGTCTCCAATCGATAGACTTTCTGTTGAGAGAGAATGCAAAAGCTACGGCCACAATAAAGATGAGGCCAAGTAGCGCCCTGATTATATCCATTAACTAAATTTAGTTTCTTCTATTAATTTCGTCGCGGATTTTGGCTGCTCTCTCATAGTCCTCTTGAGCCAATGCTTCATCCAGCATTTTGTTCAATTGGTCTGAAGGCAAATCCTCCATCTTTTTAGCTACGTGCTCGGGTTTGACAGACTCACTATATTTTTGCTTCACATCAGTGACCTCCTCTTCTTCATCAGACAACACAATACCAGCTTCTGTCAAAATAGACTCATTGGTATAAATGTCTACATCAAATCGGAGACCGATTGCGATCGCATCAGAAGGTCTTGCATCTATTTCAAATTCCTTCCCATTGCTTTCACAAACAATCTTAGCAAAGAATACTCCTTCCTTCAAGTCAGATATATAGATCTCTTTGATATCATAGCCCAGGTTGTAGGCAAATGATTTGAAGAGATCATGGGTCATAGGTCTATTGGGTGTGATCTTTTCAATCTCAATAGCTATTGCCTGAGCTTCAAACATCCCAATTATGATAGGAAGTCTACGACTTGATCCCACCTCTCCTAATACCAGGGCAAATGAGCCCGATTGTGACTGACTTGAAGAAAGTCCGAGTATTTCTAGTTTAATCTTATCTGCCATTAACCTTGCTGTGCTTTAATAGCTTCAGTTAGTTTTGGTACCACCTCAAATGCATCACCAACTACTCCATAGTCAGCGGCTTTAAAAAATGGTGCTTCGGGGTCTTTGTTGATTACTAAAATATATTTGGAAGAGTTCACTCCAGCCAAGTGCTGGATAGCTCCTGAAATCCCTACTGCAATGTATAAAGAAGGACTCACTTTCACACCTGTTTGTCCAACATGTTCGTGGTGAGGTCTCCAATCCATGTCTGAAACCGGCTTACTACATCCAGTTGCAGCACCAATAGTTTTCGCCAATTCTTCAATCATTCCCCAGTTTTCAGGACCTTTCAATCCTCTTCCGCCTGACACAACCAAATCAGCTTCTGGCAACAAGATTTCACCAGTTTGCTTTTCAGTGTTGGTCACTTTCACTTTAAAATCACCATCATTTTTAGTTGGTGCAAAAGTCTCAACAGTTGCTGATCCTCCATCTTCTTTGATAGCGACAGCATTCTTTTTGAGGCCTAAAATCTTCTTATCACCTGAAAGCGTGTTGATCGCAAAGGCTTTACCGGTGTAAATACTACACTTCACCTTGAAGCCTGCTGAGGTATCCGGAAGCTCAACCACATTGGTTGCTAAGGCTGCTCCAGTTTTAATCGCAACTCTTGCAGATACTGGATCACCTAGAGATGACTTTGCCAATACCAACAGACCACTTCCTTCTTTGTCCATAGCTTCAGCAATTGCTGAGGCATAGGCCATGATATTTGGTTGTGCTAAAGAATCGTCAGTCACGTGAAGCACCTTATTTGCTCCGGCTGCTCCGATCTTGTCAGCTTCACCATCATTCATTGCACCGAAAACAATCGCTGCAACATCACCTTCTATGGATGATGCATAGCTAACAGCTTCTAGTGATGACTTCTTTACTAATCCTTCTTCTAATTCTACAAATGCTAATGCTGACATCTTACAATACTTTTGCTTCGTTCTTCAATAGGTTTACTAGTTCACCCAGGTTATCTGGATCAATGAGTTTCACATCACCTTTAGCTGGTGGCAACTCAAAATTCTCCACTTTCACAGGAGATCCATCGCCTGTTGGCTCTACCACATTTAGGGGTTTAGTACGTGCAGACATGATCCCTCTCATGTTTGGAATCTTCCACTCTGCAATAGGCTCCTGGCAACCAGCTACGAATGGCAACTCAAGTTCCATGAATTCTTTACCTCCCTCAATCTCTCTCTGTATTTTGGCAGTAGATCCTTCTACATCCAAAACCATCACAGGAGAAACTGATGGTAAGCCCATCAACTCACCTACCATACTGTGAACCTGACCTCCATTGAAGTCAATAGACTCACGTCCCATCAAAATCAAATCATATGCTCCTTCCTCAGCAACCTTAGCAATTTGCTTTGCCACGAAAAAAGCGTCGGTTGGGAAAGCGTTTACTCTGATCGCATCATCAGCTCCAATTGCAAGTGCTTTTCTGATGGTTGGCTCAGTTTCTGCCTCACCTACATTCAAAACGGTGATTGATCCACCGCTTGCTTCTTTCAATTCAACTGCTCTGGCAAGTGCGTAATCATCATAGGGTCCGATGATAAACTGCACTCCAGCCTTGTCAAACTTGGTGTTGTTATCCGTGAAGGAAATCTTTGACGTTGTATCCGGAACGTGCGTTATACAAACAAGTATTTTCATAAAATTTATGGGAAAATATGGCTTATTAAATTTGCATTCGAAGTTAGCCAATTATACACTAAATAAAAACCAGTGACATGAATCCAGATAGAGTAAAACAACTCGAAAAGTTTCTACAAGAAGATCCTTACGACAGCTTTTCCAAATATGCCCTGGCACTGGAATATCTTCCTTCTAATAAACTAAAATCAGAGGAATTGTTTGATAATCTTTTAAAAAATCATCCTGATTATATCGGCACTTATTATCACGCTGCTGCACTACAATCAGAACTTGGCAATATCGAAAAAGCTGAAACGATCTATACAAATGGAATTAGTAAAGCCAAAGAATTAAACGAAGCGCATGCACTCAGAGAATTACAATCCGCCTACACCAATTTTCAATTTGAGAATGAATAAAAATCAATTTTTACAATATTTTATTCTTATCTTTCCTGTTTTTCAGATTTTTATTTTGATTTACTTAATATTTAGCTAATTTTGTATTTCCTAATTACATTTTTCTCAACAAGACGTATTCCTAAATAAAATAATTGTATTTTTCCAATACAAATAGTTATTTAAATCCATATTAAGGCCATTTTATTGTAATTTTCCAGTCAACTTACACCAACCAACAAACACAATGGAAAATCAATCACTCTTGGGTGATGCATTTAGCAATGCAGACACCTTATGGATTCTTATATCCGCTGCGCTAGTATTCTTCATGCAGGCCGGATTTAAAGTTTTAGAAACAGGTTTAGTAAAAACGGAACATCGATCAGGAATAGGTGTAAAAAACCTGATGGACTGGGTCGCTGGAAGCCTGGCATTCTTCACCATAGGATTCGGAATAATGTTTGGCCAAAGCTCCCATGGGATCATGGGAACCAGTATGTTTTTTGGCCTAGGAATTGACAAAGGATATGATATGGTATTCTTTATATTCCAACTTGCTTTTGCTGGAACAGCACTGACCATCGTATCGGGTGCCATGTCTGGCCGTACAGCATTGGCTCCATACTTTGTCGCCTCTCTTTTCACTGCCATCATCGTATATCCTGTTTTTGGTCACTGGGCTTGGGGAAATCTATTGATAGAAGACAATCACCCCTGGTTGGCATCACTTGGATTCATGGATTTTGCACGATCCACAGTAGTACATTCGGTAGGTGCATGGGTAGGTTTGGCAGGCATCTGGATGGTCGGTCCTAGACTTGGAAGATACAATGCAGTAGGTAAAATACAACCAGTTAAAGCTTCAGATTATGCTTATAGCATACTAGGTCTCATGATCCTCTGGCTAGGCTGGTGGGGTTTTAATGGCGGCAGCACTTTAGCTTTTAACGTAGACGTTCCTCTAATCATTCTAAATACCAACCTGGCAGCAGCTGCAGCTTGCTTCAGTGCATACATGCATGCAAAGTTTGCTCAAAAGAACACTGATTTAATAGAAAAAGTAATAGGAGGATCTCTCACAGGTTTAGTGGCAATTACCGCTTGTTGCAATGTAGTTTCACCAATAGGAAGTTTGATGATAGGTCTGATCGCCGGCATCATTCACAACCTTGCTTATGTATTCATTTCTGAAAAATTGAAATTAGATGATCCTGTTGGAGCCATACCAGTTCATGGATTTGGAGGAGTATTTGGTACTCTTTGTGTGGCACTTTTTGGGAAAGAAGAACTTTTAGCTCATTCCAGATGGGAACAACTTGGTATTCAAGGCTTGGGTATTGTCGTGTGTATGGTATTCACTTTGAGCATTTCGTTTATCATTTTCTACCTGGTCAAATTCACCATAGGACTCAGACTCTCTCCTATGGAGGAGAAAACAGGATCCATCTTTGGGATACTGGAAGAAACCTCTTCAAATCAAGAACCCGAATTGAGCGTAAGTCAAGTTTCGGTTAGAATGGGAGAAAGCTCTTACAACTTATTCAAGGTCAATGAATATCTTAATTTACCAAGGGAGACAAGAGTAAGCCTAATCCGAAACGAAAGTGTACAATATCTAGACGACTCAGGAAATGAAGTGCCTACACTAGCTGCCGTAAGGTACTTGTCTGGAGTGATAGAGGAACAGAAGAGTAGTTATTCAGGACATGAAGACCTGGTAGAGCTAACCTTATTTAAAGAGCGGGAGAATGTCATTGGTGGATTACAGGATATTCTTCTCGGAGAAGACCATTCAATTATCAGCGTATTTCCTAATTCTTTTGTACTACTGGAACCCAAAGGAAGTGTATCAGGTGATTTCTACTGGCATGGCAAAGAGAAGGGCTACAATGTAGCAGTAGCCGCCTCATGTAGTAACCCTAACATCTCCAATGCCTTTATTTCAGCCCTGGCAATCTCACAGCTGAATGAGATCGTAGGCATGAAAAAAATTCTACCTCCTGAAAAAATACTTGGACACTTAGATCAAAAAATCAAACTAGCTCTACAAACCAGTGGAAACTCTAACATGGTTGATGGTCTAGATATCGGTGTATTAGTAGTTGATTCCAACAAGCGTCTTGCCTTTTATGCAGGTTCTGGACCAGCTATCAAATTATATTTTAAAAGGCTTGATGAAAAACTGGTTGAATACAATGGAATCGAGTCCCCACTTGGTATTGGATCCAATGTCTTTGAACGTGCCAAAATAGAATACAGCAAAGGAGATGCTTTCTATTTATGTTCAGATGGCTTTGCGAATCAATTAAACGAAAGTGGTAGCAGATATTCAGAACCTGCTTTTAAGGAGTTTTTAGAACATCACTCCAAAAGATCTGTACAAGATCAAAAAATGGTCATTGGAGAAGAGTTTGCCTCATGGAAAGGTCAAGAACCTCAATCAGATGATATTCTGATCATCGGAATTAAACCTTAAATACATTGAATGCCTATCTCCAACCAAGGAGGTAGGCATTTCTCCTACTTTGGTACGTAAAACGCTAGAATTTTAATAAGCGTACTATACTCATGTTTAGCAACGGTTGAAAAATGACTTTTGTATCTGTAACGTCACTTACAGCACACATGAAACTAACTATTGAGTCACTAAGCATTAACTGGATACAAATCTCTCTGTTGATCATTGGTATTTCTGCAATCGCATTCTTTATTGGAAGGATAGTCGAATACAAAGCCAATTCTCGCCTAATTCAAAGCATAAAAATACGGCTAAAACAATCTGAACTTAAAACGCGCCGTGACATTGAGGAAAAGGACAACTTCCTATCCAAAATGAGTCATGAGATCAGAACACCTATGAATGGTTTAATNGGAATGATCTCACAATTGTTAGAAACTAGCCTCAATGGAAAACAACGCAGATACCTCGAAGCAGCAAATTACTCAGCAAGTATGCTACATGCTTTGATCAACCAAATATTGGATCTAAGCAAAATAAATGCAGGTAAGCTGACCCTGGAGGATATTGAATTCAACCCTATTGAAACCATAGAAGCTGCAGTCAATACCTTTCAGGCGAATGCGCAGAAAAAGGGAATTAATATAAAGTCATTTATCCATTTGAATGTACCAAATAGTGTCAAAGGAGATCCTGTTCGTCTCAGTCAAATTCTGACTAACCTTATCAATAACGCGATTAAATTCACCAATGAANGTGGAGTAGATGTAGTCGCTCATAGTGTTAAAAATGATGATGGGTATCGATTGGCTGTAGAAGTAAATGATACAGGCAGAGGAATTCCAAAAGACAAAATCAATGACATTTTCACTCCTTATGATCAAGGTGGAAGTGAAACTGCACGGTTATATGGCGGCACTGGGTTAGGACTATGTATTTCCAAACAGCTGATTGAACTATATGAAGGAAATCTGGATGTTACCAGCAAAGTTGGTGAAGGATCCAGTTTCAAATTCGAAATCCAATTGAATAAAGCTCCAAAACCTGTAATGGTTGAAGAACACGGATCAGTAACAACACAACCACTTCCTAAAATGAAAATCTTATTAGCAGAAGATAATTTCATCAATCAAATGGTGGTAAAATCAATTCTGGACAATCATGAGGTGGAATTGGATATTGTTGAAAATGGCCAGGAAGTCATTGATGCGGTATACAAGAAGTCCTATGACATAATCTTGATGGACATCCAAATGCCACTAATGAATGGTCTAGACGCGGCTTCTTTTATTCGCAAAAACCAGGAAGTACCCAATCAGGGAGCACGCATCATAGCGCTTACAGCATCTGTTCTGAAAGAAGATATTGACGCCTGTTTGAATGCGGGAATGGATGAATATTTGGCGAAACCATTCACCCCAAACCAATTGCTGAGTAAGTTGACCGATCAGATCAAATTAAGTGCTTAAAACTTGATTATGGTCTTTCCAAATTGCTCAGCATCAGACATAGAATTAATTGCGTCAATTCCGTCTTCAAATGAATACACTTTATTAATGGATGGTTTGATTTGATGAGCTGTTACGAATTGTATCATTTCCTGAAATTCATCATCGTTGCCCATAGTAGAGCCAACCAGCGAGACTTGTGACCAGAACAACCTAAACAAATCCAACCCTTCTGTTTTTCCGGTTGTGCTGCCATACACTACAATCTTACCTCCAGGCTTTATCAGTCTTAAATAATTATTGATTGCATTTCCTCCGGCACTATCAATCACAGCATCAAACTTACCAACCTCCGACGCTTGCTTTACCCAATCCTCATCTCTATAATTGAATATTCCTTTTGCACCAAGGGATAAAGCTCGATTCAACTTTTCGTCACTACTGCTATTTACATAGACCTCTGCTCCTATTGCTTGAGCAAACATGAGTGCATAATGCGAAACTCCACCGCCTATCCCTGTGACCAAAACCTTACTTCCTGCCTGAATATTGGCTTTAGTGAACACAGCTCTAAACGCTGTTAATGCTGCTAGTGGGATAGCCGCACCCTCTTCATCGGTTAAGTGATCAGGTTTTACAACCAATCGATCTTCAGGAACCAATAAATATTCTGCCAAAGTTCCATCGAGTGGTGTACCCAATATGGTGTATTTGGAGGATTGAACATCCGGGTCATCACCCCAGTTTTGATTAGGGTTGATCAAAACTGTTTGGCCTTTCCATAAATCACTACCTGCCACTACTTCACCACAGCCGTCAGATCCCAAGGTTACTTGATCCAATATTCCCGGATACTTACCAACAGAAATCCAGTAATCACGTCGATTCAAAGCGGCTGCCTTCATTTTGATGAGACAGTATCCATTCCCAAGTTCTGGTATTGATTTCTCAACAAAATCTAAGCCGTACTGTCCTTCCTTAGCTTTTACAACTAGAGCTTTCATTTCGGGGTGTTTTAAAACGTTACCAGGCTGTATTAAAATGGCATACCATCACCACCTCCGCCACCATTACCATCATTGTTGTTGGCTTTGCTAGGCAGCGTAATGGTAAAGTCAGAATTACTTGCTCCTCCAGATGGGAATGACTGACCATAAGTATCCCCTCCACTAGACATAGAAGCATCCAAATCTTCAAATTTGGTATACTTACCAATGAATTTAAGAGGCACATCTTCTAGCTTACCATGACGGTTTTTAGCGATGATCACAATACCCTGACCCTGGAGTGGCATTCCATTTTCATCTTGCGTAATACCATAATACTCAGGACGATACAAGAACATTACCATATCCGCATCCTGCTCGATGGATCCAGATTCCCTCAAATCCGAAAGTTGAGGTCGCTTATCTCCACCTCTGGTCTCCACCGCCCGACTCAACTGGGAAAGTGCGATTACAGGCACATTCAGTTCTTTAGCAATCATTTTCAATGAACGGGAAATTTGTGCAATTTCCTGCTCACGGTTACCTCCATTTCCAGATGAATCACCAGACATCAGCTGCAAGTAGTCAATTACGAGAATGGAAACTCCGTGTTGCGCAACCAGACGTCTTGCCTTAGCACGCAATTCTAGAATGCTCAAACCAGGCGTATCATCAATGAATATTGGTGCTTGTGATAACTTACTGGTCTTACTAATTAATTGCTGCCATTCATAACCCTCAAGGTTACCTTTTCTAAGTTTATCAGACTCGAGTTCTGCCTCTCCAGACACCATCCTGTGTACTAGCTGAACTGAAGACATCTCCAGGGAGAAGATAGCCACCGGAATATTAAAATCGACTGCAGCATTCCTTAAAGCGGAAACTACAAAGGCCGTCTTACCCATACCAGGACGTGCTGCTATAATAATTAAGTCTGATCGTTGGAAACCTGAGGTATTTCTATCTAGAGCGGTAAACCCTGACGGAATACCTGTCAGGCCATCAGATTGATTCTTTCGCTCCTCAATCTCCTGAATCGCCTGATGCATCAAGGAGCTCATTTGATCGAAGTTCTTTCTGATATGAGACTCAGAAACATCAAAAAGTGATTGCTGTGCTTTATCTAGAAGATCGAAAACGTCTTTGGTGTCTTCATAGGCATCGTTCTGAATTTCAGATGATATATGAATCAATTGCCTTTTGATGGACTGCTCTGCAATAATCCTTGCGTGATACTCAATATTCGCAGCAGAGTTTACTTTGGTAGTTAGTTCGGATACGTAGTATGCACCCCCAACTATCTCAAGCGTAGCATTTTTTCGAAGCTGGTGAACTACAGTTTTGATATCAACTGGCTCACTGTTATTGAACAAATGAACAATGGCTTCAAAAATCATTCGGTTAGCATCTTTGTAGAAACTATCCGGTTTAAGAATTTCAATCACATTAGTCAGCGCATCACGCTCTAGCATGAGTGCTCCCAACACAGCCTCCTCTATCTCAATTGCCTGTGGTGGCATTTTGCCGAGTTGCCTGGACAAATCAGACACAGCAAGTCTACGGGATTTCGCTCCTCCCTTTGTGGTTGATGGGTTATTTCCTTCCATGTGAAATTTTTCTCAAAGCAAACCTAGCACAACTATGAATGATGTCTAAAGAACTAATCACCAACTTTTACACAACATTTGTGTGGATAAATTTTTCTGCATAATACCTTGTTTATAAACGTCTCATAATGCTCCAAAAGTTTGGCTCCCCCTCAAATTCTTTTATTTTTGAGCTATACGTAACAACCCATGCAAATAAACACTGATCTCCTAAAGAATAAGCAGAGAATATACATTGGTGGTAATCACGGAGTTAAGAAGATTTATGAGCTTACTCAACATGTTTTAACCACAATTGGAAAACCAGCTGACTACTATTCTGTCGACGAAGACAACCAATTATCTGATGCTCCAATTGTATTGATAAAGGGTGGTGATGATTTAATTGATGGCAAGGCCTTATTTCATCAACTGGACATTCACATTTTATTGATCCATCGCATTGATGAAGATGTTCCTGAGCCATACAAAAGCTTTGAAGAGTACATTGCTCAGTTCGAACTACTGGCTGACAACTTACCAAAGGCAGGCACCTTCCTATTTTTTGAAGGGGATAATGTAGCCACCCTAATGGGGAAGAAAGAACGTGAAGACGTTAGAAACATTGAATATACGGCGCTTCAAACTGAGTCAATTGAAGGAGGCTATATCGTCATTCATGGATCTGAGAAAATAAAAGTAGCATCTACCAGCAAACGATTTCCAGCCCATGCGGCTGGATCCAAAGCTTTATTGAATCGAATCGGTGTTTCCGATGATCAATTCTTTGAAGCACTAAAAACCTTTTCATGACACTCCATTTAAGAAACCCATTGGTGGTTTTCGATTTAGAAACCACTGGCACTAACATTTCACAAGATCGAATTGTAGAAATGGCATTATTAAAAGTAATGCCAGATGGCTCCATCGAAGAAAAGTGCCGTAAAATCAATCCAACTATTCCAATTCCATTGGAAACCAGTCTAATTCATGGCATCTATGATGATGATGTGAAAGACGAGCCAACCTTCAAACAAGTAGGTAAATCCCTGGCTACCTGGCTGGAAGGATGTGACCTGGCTGGCTTTAACATTCTCAAATTTGATGTACCGATGTTGGTGGAAGAGTTTTTGAGAGCCAATATCGATTTTGATGTAGATAATAGAAAACTTGTTGATGCTCAGAAAATTTTCCATCTCATGGAAAAACGAAATCTGAGTGCAGCATACAAGTTCTATTGTGGAAAGACTTTGGAAAATGCTCACAGTGCCTTGGCAGACACTCAAGCTACTTACGAAGTGTTGGTGTCACAAATTGAAAAATATGATGGCCAGAAGGTTCAAAACTTACTAGGTGAAGATATTGGAATCATCGAAAACAACATGAACACCCTACATGAATTAACCAACCAAAAGATGGTAGACCTGGCTGGCCGTATTGTTTACAATGCGGACAATGTGGAGGTATTCAACTTTGGAAAACATCGAGGAAAACCAGTGAACGAAGTTTTACAAAAGGAACCTAGTTTTTATGATTGGATGATGAAAGGTGATTTTCCTTTAGATACTAAACGAAAACTAACAAAAATACGACTTAGAAATACCTTTNGGTAAGCCCCGGCCCGACTAGAAGACACGATTACTTAAACCAACCCATCTAACAAAAACAGCTTTGGGTTGTATATTTAATGTAAACCTTTAATTATGGCCAAAACGATCATTGTATCAAACCGATTACCAGTTAAAATCTCACAGGAAGATGGGGAATTTCAATACAAACCAAGTGAAGGTGGTTTAGCCACAGGTCTTGGCTCTATCTATAAAGACGGTGATAATATCTGGATTGGTTGGCCAGGGTTACCCGTTTCCAAATCTGAACATCAGCAAGAGATTACTAAGAATCTGAAGAAGGAAAGCATGAAGCCTGTATTCCTTACTTCCACGGAAATAGAGGAGTTCTACGAAGGTTTTAGTAACGAAACATTATGGCCTAATTTCCACTACTTCAATCAATACATTGTTTTTGATGAAGATATGTGGAAAGCTTATCAAAAGGTTAATAAGAAATTTGCAAAAGCTATTGAAGAGGTATTAGAACCGGATGACACCATTTGGGTTCATGACTATCAATTACTACTTCTTCCACAGCTTTTGCGTCAACATGGCCCAAAAGCGAGCATTGGGTTTTTCTTACACATTCCATTTCCTTCTTACGAGTCTTTCCGACTCTTACCATGGCGAAGAGAACTACTAAACGGCATGTTAGGTGCTGACTTTTTAGGGTTCCATACCTATGACGACATGCGTCACTTCTTGTCATCAGTGAATAGACTAGCTGGACTTGGAAATAGCAACGGACAGATCAATGTTGACAATAGAAAAGTAATGGTAGATGCTCTGCCGATGGGTATAGATTATGACAAGTATGCCCAGACCGCTGCAGCACCAGAAACTCTTGCCAGAGAGGTTCGTTACAGAACATCTGTTGGTGAACAGCGATTAATCCTTTCCATAGATAGATTGGATTACTCAAAAGGAATTCCACAACGTCTAAAGGCATTTGAGCTATTCCTGGAAGAGAATGAGGAATATACAGGTAAAGTATCCCTTTTAATGGTGGTAGTTCCATCTCGTGATTCTGTTGGCAAATACAAGGAGTTAAAAGAAGAGGTTGACTTATTGGTGGGCCGTATCAATGGTAAGCATGCTCGATTGAATTGGACACCTATACATTACTTCTATAGATCATTTCCTCTTCATGCACTTTCTGCGTTTTACAGAATGGCTGATGTGGCCCTGGTTACACCAATGCGAGACGGAATGAACCTGGTTTGTAAAGAATTTATTGCCAGCAAACTAGATAAAAAAGGAGTACTCATTTTGAGTGAGATGGCAGGAGCATCTAAAGAGCTATCAGATGCCATTTTGATCAATCCAAATGATATGCATCAATTGGTAAGTGCACTGAAAAGAGCATTGACCATGCCTGTTAAAAAGCAGATNGCAGCGATGACAACCATGCAACGCTCNCTTCANCGNTACAACATCCATCATTGGGTAAACCTCTTCATGGAACGTCTTAACTATATTAAACACGAACAAAANGCTTTGGAAACACAGATCGTCGATAAAGANATAAGAACAGAAATTAAGAGCAATTACAAGAATGCCAAAGAACGATTGATATTCCTTGATTACGATGGCACGCTGGTCGGGTTCTTTAGCGACCCAAATGACTCCAAACCAGACAAAGAATTAAAAACCATTCTCAAAAAGCTATCCGATGACCCTAAAAATAGAGTTGTCGTAATTAGCGGAAGGGGTCGTGAAACATTAGCTGAATGGCTTAAAGATTATAATATCGAGATTATTGCTGAGCATGGAGTATGGTTAAAAGAACGTGGTAAAGAATTCCGTACCATTACCAATCTTAATGACAAATGGAAAGAAGCAATCCAAAAGGTTCTTGATGGGTATGTAGACAGAACTCCTGGTAGTTTTGTTGAAAAGAAGGACTACTCCCTGGTATGGCACTATAGAAAGGTAGAAACTGGACTTGGAGAAGCCAGAACCAGAGAATTAACAAGCCATTTGAAATATATCACAGTAGATAGAAACCTGAAGGTACTAGAAGGTAACAAAGTAGTGGAAATCAAGAACTCTGAAATTGATAAGGGACGGGCTGCATCGGTTTGGTTAAATAACTATCCTTCGGACTTTGTGATGGCATGTGGAGATGATTGGACCGATGAAGATACCTTTAAAGCTATGCCTNGAAGTGCTTTTTCGATCAAAGTCGGAAGCACCTCTTCAGCAGCCAGATACCGGGTTACCGATCATACGGAGATTAGAGATATTCTTAAGAGTTTGATCAATTAAACTATGATCACTGCTATTCTTTGAGCAAAGAGTTTAACTAAAAAGAGCTATCATTTTTGATAGCTCTTTTTTTTGTTCTAATACTCTTTAAATCAAAGAAAATCGGGTTTATCCAACTTCCTTGCAATTCTGGTAGCGGCATTTAACAACCCTACATGGCTGTATGCCTGAGGGAAATTACCCCACATGCTACCGTCACTTTCCTTGACATCTTCACTTAACAATCCCACATGGTTCGAGTAAGAAATCAGGTTCTCAAAGTACTTAATCGCCTCATCCAGACGCCCAACACAAGCTAAGGCTTCTACATACCAGAAAGCACATATTAGGAAGGTTGTTTCAGGTTCACCAAAGTCATCCTGGTGTTTATACCTGTAGAAAAGGCCATCTTTAGCATGAAGTTCTTTTTCCAGACCAATTAAGTGGTCTTTAGCAGCTTGTTGATTATCTCCAAAGTAATTCATCATAATCAACTGAAGTGTACTGGCATCCATCCTATCCACACCAACTGCTTGCGCATAGGCCTTCTTACCAGGAACGTAACTCTTCTCAATCATCTTGATGGATCGCTCCTTCAGTTTAGCAGCCTTCTCTCCCATCTTGCTATCACCAATTACCTTGGCAATCTTAACAGCCGCACTACTTCCAGCCCAATGGAAGAGGTAAGTATAGGTATGATGCTGACTTAGATTTCTAAATTCCCAAAGTCCAGCATCGGTCTCATCAAAAGTCTTTTCGATCATATCTAGCGTTTTAGTCACCAACTCTGATGAATCAAACCTTTCTGTAAAAATGATTCGCTTGTCCTCATACAATGGAAGTAACGATATTAGCACCTGACCATACACATCATTTTGAATATGCGTATATGCATCATTACCAATTCTCACAGGTTGATTGCCCTGATAACCACTCAATGCAATTTCTTTCTCTGTCAGTCGTTTCTGCCCACTGATGCCATAAAGTGGCTGGTACCGATCCTGCTCCTCAATGGTAGTGTTTAGAATGTAATGGAAGTACTTCTCTGATTCTTCAAAGTGACCAATATTATTGAATGCATTGAGCGTATAGAAGGTATCTCGCATCCAGCAATAACGATAATCCCAGTTTCTTGTACTACCTGGGGACTCCGGTAAACTAGTCGTAGCAGCGGCAATGATCGCTCCAGTATCCTCGTACTGATGTATTTTGAGGATAAGGGCAGATCTAATAGCTTCCCTCTGATAAAAATTCACGATTGCAGCAGTCTTCACCCAGTTTCTCCAATACTTCTTGGTATTAGTCAAAAACACCTCAGCAGTCTCCTCCAAGGAAGCCTCCAATGGAGGCCCGTAAGTCATGACCAAATACTTGTTTTCATTCAAAACAAAACTCTCCTCTCCAAGCACATAGTTGAGAGAAATATTAGTCGTCAATCTGCAATGAGACTCCAGTCCTAAAAACCGAATGTGATTGCTACCCATAGATGATTGTGGTGTAATGTTACCATAGTCACCTTTTGGTTGGCATTTTACAATAATTCGTGGATTCCCTTCGATACGCTCAATTTTCCTGATCAGCATCAAAGGACGATAATAGCGGTCTGTTTGATAAAAACGAGGTGCAAAGTCCGTGATTCTATATACACCAGTGGCAGAGGTCACTTCCGTGCATAAGATATTGGTATTCTCTACATAGTACTGTTTGGTCTCAAAATCCGGCTCTAAAGGTTTAATGGAAAACTCACCTCCCTTTTCCTTGTCCAGCAAGCTTCCNAAAATGAAGCTACTATCGAATCGTGGCCAACACATCCAGGATATGTTAGTATCCNTGTGAATGTGTGCGGTGTATGCACAATTGCCGATTACACCAAAATCGTACGTATGTCTTTGCATAAATTGGTATTTAGAATATTACTAACGTAATGATTTATCGATTTTATTAACAATTCATAAATTAAAGGGATAATATTTTATAATAAAAGCAAACAGCCAATCTCTTCTAGTCAAATTCCACAAAATATCATGTAATACATACAAAGAGGCAATCCAACACGAGGTAATTATATCAATCGTCTTTTATTCAAAGTGTGCACCCGGTATTAGCAGACATACTCTGCTTTTTCTTATATTTGATTTTCACCTGATTTAACACATGCTAAAAGACCTTTTTAAGAGCAAGGCTTTAAAGATTAGCCTCGAGATACTGGCGGGTTTCCTAATTTTTTTCGCATTAGTTTACTTGTTGGTATATGTAGAGAAAGATAGTACTCAAGCCAGTATTAAGGACTTTCAGAATGCTCTTTGGTATGCACTGGTAACCTTGACCACTGTTGGGTATGGAGATGTTTTCCCTGCCACCATATATGGCAGAGGCATAGCATACATCTTCATTTTGATGAGTGTAGGTATCTATGGTATTTTAATTGGGCAAATCACAAACCTTATGGCTACTATTAAAGAAAACAAGAAACTCGGCTACAATGGAACCTCCTTTGAAGGACATGCCATCATTATTGGTTGGAATGAATTTGGTAAAATGGTTCTTGACCAATTAATTGGCGTGGGTAAGCAAGTGGCCCTAATTACAAATAAACGAGATGACATTGATCTTATTAAAGATCAATACCCTAATTCAAAGAACATATTCATTCTTTATTCGGATTTCAACGGATACGAATTGTTAAAAAAGGCAAACATTGAGCAATCCTCTATTGTCTTTGTCAATCTGGATGATGACACAGAGAAGCTTGTCTATATCTTAAATCTGAAGAAGGTTTTTCCAAGTTTGGATTATGTGGTTACGTTGGAAAATGGTGACCTGAAAAACACTTTTATTAGTGCCGGCGTAACCAATACGATTTCAAAACATGAACTCTCTTCAAAACTACTTGCTTCTTACATGTTTGAGCCAGATGTAGCTGCGTACAGCGAAGACATTATGTCCTTCGCACGAGCCGATTCGGATTATGACATCAAGCAATTTTTGGTGACTTCTAATAATCCATATGTAGGCAANCCCTATCAAGATGCATTCTTTGAGCTAAAGGCTAAGTACAACAGCGTATTGATTGGCATAACTAAGCGAGACAAATTTGGCAACAAAAAACTTATCAAAAACCCATTGGGTGACCTCAAAATCGCTCCAGGAGATTATTTAATCATTATTCTCAATGGAAAGGCCTTCAAACTAATCAGACGTGCATTCCATGTAAATGAAGGGTATTACAGAGAAAAAAATAGTTAATCCATGCAAAGCATTAATAAACTATCTGTTATCGCAATAATCACCTTAGTTGCTTTATATGGATGTAAGAATAGAGATATCAATGAAGGTGAAGCGTTCCAGCCAAGAGAGATTCATGAAAACATTAGTTTTCATTTTGATAAAATCACCGTGGATGGCATCGAATACTTAATACTTGAGAAAGATAACAATAACCCACACGAAGGATTCGGATTTATGGCTTTTAGAGCCAATAAGCTAGTCGCTAAGCAAGACACGATACTTGCATACATGAAGACTCTAACTGAGTTGCAAATCAGAACCTATGCAGCCGCTTCGGGTAAGNCTGTAGAAGCGGTAACTTCTGAGGCAAATGAACTTTTANAGTTTCACNTGGACGAGGAGATTAGCGAAATCACCAAACTCGAATCAAACAATCTAAAATCAGACAATAAAAAGAAACCGGAAACTGAAGAATAATCAGTTTCCGAAGAATGTTTTTAGTGATTTAAGGGCTTTAGACAAATCCGCAGAGACTACCGGAGAATCAACAATATCTTTTGCCACCTTCACCGCATCAATTAATTCGTCTTTGTCTTTAAACACCTCATTTAAAATCTGGCAGTCATAAATCAAAGACATTAACACCACAAAACCAGGAGTTGGTTTAGCACTTTTGAATACGATATTGAACATAGAATCTCTGATCTGCTGCTCAAACGCATAATTTGCGTTATCCATACGCTCAGACAATGGAATCCACATCAACTTAGTAGCCTCCTTGCGAAGGATACCTCTTTGAATCAATAATTGATTCAGGTCCTCTTGAATGTCTTTGAAATGGTGAGTTAAATTCTCAATGGAATCAATGAGAGTACCTCCAGATTTTAGTTTTTTCAATACATTATCTAAAATCCCATTTCCTGTACCTGCTGAATCCGTAACAGTAATGACATTATCTGAAAGCTCTAATTTATTTTGCAGATGAAGCTCAAGGATACAAGCACTGATCAAACCAGGTACAATGGTTTTCTCGGCTGCTGCTAACAATCTTCCTTCTTCATCATCAAGAGCTATGAGATAAAGCCCTTCGGCAATGCTAATTTTCATAGTTTAGATAGTTGGGTATCTTATTTGTTCTTTAACAATGCTCCCATTGTTAAACCTTGCACCAAAATTGAGAAAACTACGCAACAATATGTAACAAAAAGTATAGTTTCTTTAACAGAACCTTCAATCCATGTAAATTCTGACAATGAAAGCGCTAGTGCAACGGAAATTCCCCCTCGTAATCCACCCCATGTAAGAATGGCAATGGTCTTCGGTTCAAATTTCCGATATGTAGACATGATTCCGACAGGAATAGACACCCCCAAAAGTCTTGCGAACAAGACGATAATTATACCAACGATACCAATTAGAATACTTTTAGGCTCGAATGTATTGGCAATTACGATCACTTCTAACCCCACCAAAATGAACAATATGGCATTTAGTGCTTCGTCGAGCAAATGCCAAAACTTGAACACATATTCTCCAGTAGCATTGGCAAGCTTTTCATCTCTACCTTCGTTTCCGATGAAAAGTCCCATTACCACCATTCCAAGTGGACCAGAAACATGAAGGAATTCAGCTATTCTACCTCCTACCATGACAAGGGTAAGTGTTACCAAAACTTCCAGCTCCACATGGTCATTATCAATAAAATTTAATAGACGGAATCCTAAAAATCCAAAAATGGCTCCAAGTAGAACTCCTCCGATTACTTCTTGTCCAAATAAAAGTGCTACGCCACCTGCAGTTACTTCTCCTCCTCCATGTGCACCATGTGCAGCTTCTGCTCCACCATGCATTGACAAGGCAATGTTTAGAATAGTTAAGAATACAACCACACCCACACCGTCATTAAACAATGACTCTCCTGCAATCTTAATTTCAAGGTTTTTGGAAAGACCAAACTTCTTAATCAAAGCCAATACTGCAATAGGGTCTGTAGGTGAAATCAATGCCCCAAACAACAAACAGTAGATGTAATCAATTTCTGCTCCTAAATATGGGAATATGTAAAACACTAAGGTTCCTACTATAAACGTTGACAGGAGTGTGCCAACTGTCGCGAGAATGATAACAGCAACACGTTCTTCTAAAAGCTTCCTTAAATCCACTGACAATGCACCGGCAAACAGCAGAAAATTAAGCATGACTCCCATGAGAACTTCTTTGAAGTCAAACTCCTCAACAATATGCTCGGCACCGCGTGCTACAGATGGGAAAACATAGCCCATTAAAAGGATAAATAGTGACATCATCAAAGCGATAGCCATCAAGCCAATTGTGCTTGGTAACTTCAAAACCGTGATGTTTATCAAGGTAAATACAGCTGCTAGAAAAATTAGTAGCGTTATAAGGTCTAGTATACTCATGCGATGATCTATATTATGGATTCCTGATAGTCCATATTTGCTGTGCCAAAATAAGAAGTATAATATTACAAAAAAAATATTGGTTAACTTTTATTGACTAATCAATTTGATAGAAATCTTGGCATATTTTAAATAAAAGGGGATTTTTGCTTACAATATGAAAATTACTCCAATCAGATTTATTGCAATATTTTGTGTTCTNATACTAATTCATGGTTGTATACCTGTCAGGCAAGGATTGGGATCAATGAAGGTGAAAAAATCTTTCAAAAAATCCGTAATTTTCTCGAATCAATTTACAGGGTTTCTACTCTTTGACCCCAGCACCAAAGAATACCTCATTGAACATAATGCTGACCTCCACTTCACTCCTGCTTCCAATACAAAAATTTTCACCACAGCAGCATGTCTAAGCATATTCAAAGACTCTATTCCCACATTTAAAATAAAAAGAGATTCAACCCTCTCTATTTACCCACTTGGAGATCCAACTTTTCTTCATCCCGACTTCCCAAATCAACCTGCCATTGACAAAATCCATAATCGTCCTATTAATATATTCTTACCAACAACAGAATTGCCTGTATTTGGTCCCGGATGGGCGTGGGATGATTATCAATACAGTTTTCAGGCAGAAAGATCGTGGCTTCCAGTATACGCTAATGAAGTCCGAATTTACAATACAGACACCCTACATGTTATTCCTCCTTTCTTCTCAGACTATGTAGAACTGTACCTTGGTGAGAAACCTGGCAGCTTTATTCACAGAGACCTGAACTACAATTTATTCAATGTTTGGATGGAGCATGACTCCTCTAAATTCGAACGTAAAATCCCATTTCAATATTCCAATGAATTACTTTCAACGTTACTAAGTGATACCACAAAAGCTCCTGTAAACATTTCTGCAGATGACTTTTCGGGAGCTGGATATGACATCATCTATAATCAACCTACTATTCCGGTACTTGCCTTGATGATGCAGCGAAGTGACAACTTCCTGGCAGAACAATTATTGATTACGGCCTCAAGAACCTCTGGACACAACAACCTCAACGCTTTTAGAAACAAACTCCTGGAACTTTGGGGGTTTTCGAACAACATCCAATGGGTAGATGGTTCTGGTTTGTCTAGATACAATCTATTTACTCCTAGAACTTTGGTAAAAACATTGAATCAGATCTATTTAGCCACCGATTGGAAAAACATACAATACATTTTCCCCAATGGAGGAAAAACAGGTACGATTAAGGATTGGTATGCAGGAGTAAACCAACCTTATGTCTACGCCAAAACCGGCACCTTGAGCAACAACCACTGCCTGAGCGGATATATAGTCACCAACTCCGGAAAAAAGCTGATTTTCTCTTTTATGAACAATAATTACCTCACTTCTGTCAATGAGGTAAAATCGGAAATGCAAAAAGTTCTAGAGACTATCCGGGATAGTTATTGATCCGATTCACCATAGTCAGCAATTAACCCACCTGTTAATCGCATCAGTTCAACTTTCGAGTCCATCAGATTGTACAGTGCCTGAAGCTTCTGAACAGATGCTGTCAAATAATTATTCTGTACTACTCTGAAGTCAAACGAATTGATTGTTCCCCCCTTGAATTTCTCCTCAGAAATCGAATAATTTATTCTTGCGGCTTCTGCGCTTCGATCACTAATACCATAAAGCTGTCGACGNACCTGGTACCTTTCATAAGCCTGATACAAATCTCGATCAAGAGTAGTCTGTAATTTCTCAATTCTTAAATTCCCGATATCCTNTGCAACAACGGCATTGCGAATTGCCCGATTAACTCTGCCTCCGTTGAATAGATTGAAGCTTAGGGTAAAATTAGCAAAATAGGTACCTGAATTAGAAACCAAAGGCTCTGGTGGATTTTGATAATCTGGATTAGGACCATTATAGGACGCATTGGTGAGATCAGACACATTTCTATTCCAATTATATCCCCCATTGAAGCTTAAAGTTGGATAAAGGTCTGCTTTGTTCTGTTTAACCTGTGCTTCCAAAATGGATTGAGAAATGTATATTTTCTTGATGTCTACATTTTCCGATAGCATAGCCTTACTTAGTTCATCAAATTGATATTGCTGCTCCTCAAATTCCAAATCATCTGTAAATTCATAGTTCTGATTTAAATCTTCGCTCACCAGTAAAACATTCAAGCTTCTTACAGCATTTCTATAGATCAGGCCCTGATTAATGAAGTTTGTCGAATCGGTCAAATAATTATTTTCTTCCAAAAGCACGTCGCTCGTAACCGCACTCCCTAATTGATATTTAGTGTCTGTGTATCGAAAGCGATCTCTGCTCAAGCTCAATTGTGTCTGATAAGCATCTAGACGATCTTTTTCCAAAACCGCATTGTAATACGCCAAAATGATTGCCTGCAGTGTATTAGCAATAACCACATCTGCATTCTGCATAGATTCTGCTTCCAATTGCTCCAATCGCCTTTTACTAATGATCGCCTTATTACCTTGAAAAATCGTCCAATTAATATTTAGAGAAGGAGTAAGTCCGTATGTTCTCTGATCATCTAGCTCAAACCCCGGGAATAATTGTCCACCAAAAAACTGATTATCGGATTGTTGATTTCGGATATTATTCTGACTGGCAACATCCAATCTTATGGTCGGAAGAATCCCCGCCTCTCCCCAACTATTGTTGTTTTGTGAGGTGATGACATTCTTTTGTTCTATTCGAATATCATAATTCCTTTCCAACCCAATCTGTATGGCGTCAGATAGTGACAGAGGTTGCTGAGCAAATAAACTCCCAGCGCCACATAATATGGTGATTAATAAAGTGAAGTACTTCATTATAAATTTCTTAGGTTAAAATGATTTAAGCAGATTCTCTGTATTCTTCCAGGCGCTCTTCATCCATTAGCACTCGTTCTACCTCTTCACGGCTTGGTTTTTGCCCCGTCCAGAGCCATTTAAAGGCTCGTCTTACATCGTTGAAGAATAATATGAGCACTGGAAAAAACACCAGAATAATAAAGGTTCCTATCAAAACTCCATAAGCAACAGAGATCGCCATTGGAATCAGGAACTGTGCCTGGAAACTTGTTTCCTTAATCAATGGATATAGCCCCAAAACAGTGGTCAACGAAGTGAGCATAATGGCTCTAAATCTTGAAAGACCAGCTTCGTAGGCAGCCTCATAAACGGTATACCCTTCATCTTTGACCAGCGAATTGAACTTTGATAAGAAAACCACCGCATCGTTGATAATTACGCCAGACAAAGCCACCATTCCCCAAACCGACAATAAGGATACTGGCAACTCTCTATTACTAATCCATGATTCTATTCCATGACCAAACATAGCTCCAAACCATCCAAGCGGGATCATCAACGTAATAAGCAAAGCCTGATAGAATGACCTAAAAGTGATCATTAGAATAAAGAAAATCAGCAGAAATGCTCCACCAAAGAACATCCCGATTTCCTTACCTGCTCTGGCACTCTCCTTGGATTGTCCGCCATAGTCCACACTCACAGTTGGAAACTGAGCCTGAAGTTGTGGTATGATTGTGTTCTGGATTTTCTCTAAAATTGGAGGCACTTCAGCGAATGGATCTTGAAGATCTGCCTCCACAGTTACAGCACGAGAGGAATTAAAGTGTTTGATCCCGCTCACGCCTCGCTCTATTCGGTAGTCAGCCACTTGATTCAATGGAAACTCTTGACCTGATGATGTCTTCACTTTGATATCCTCCACCTGACTAATGCTCTGACGATCACTTTTTGGGTATCTCACCCAAACGCGCAGTTCATCATCACCTTTCATAAAACGCTGTGCTTCCTCACCAAAGAATCCTTGTCGTAGTTGATTGGTAATGTCATTGTGCGTTAACCCAAGGAAATAGGCCTCTGGTCTCAAGTCAAACAACATTTCTCTCCTACCAATTGGTACGTTATCCTGAATTTCCTTTAAGTCAGGAATATTAGCCAATTCCTTTTTCAAAAATTCTTTCGCCTCTCCAAGCTCTTCATAGTTTTTACCAAGAAGCATTACTGAAACTGGCTTACCCCAGCGGTTACCGCCACCAATACTGAATTTCTCAGCCTCTGGAACCGGACCAATCTCCTTTCGTATTTTATTGATCAAGTCGAACTGATTGATTCCATAAGGATCTAGTTCGTCATACATTACATTCACATTACCCGCATGAGAACCACTCTCACCATCACCAGAGAAGCCAACGTTGGTGAATGTATAAGTGACGATATCATTATCTACTTCGAATTCCTGCTTCAGTTCATCATTGACTTTCCAAACAGCATCGTTAAATCTCTCTAAATAGGCTTCAACTTTTTGCTCACGTTCACCAGGTTTGAAACTAATATTGATATTGAAGCTATTGAATGGGATCTGTGGGAAGAAGGTGGCTTTTATTTGACCTCCCCTAAGTAGCCCAACAATTACAACCAAAAAACCTACCAGTACCGACATAGAAACCAAACGATGCTGCATCGCGAAACTCAAAGTCCTACCATAGATTTTGATACGCATGTAATCAATGAATCCATTCAGCACCTTTCTGATTTTATAGCTTCGTGTGTCTTCTTTCTTCACACTTAGCACCTTCTTACTGGCCAAATGAGCTGGCAGAATGAAGAATGCTTCCAACAGTGAAAAGGCTAAACTGAAAATCACCACATAAGCCATGTCTTTTAAGAACTCAAACCCGCCAGTTAACAATAAAAGAGGAAGGAATGCAACGATAGTAGTAAGTACCGAAGTAAACACTGCAGGAACCACTTCCAAAGTACCACGTACAGCCGCTTGAATAGGGTTTTTACTCTTCTCAAAATGGGTATAAATATTCTCCGCAATTACAATTCCATCATCTACCAAAATTCCAATTACCAGAATCATCCCAAATAGCGAAATCATATTTACTGTTAGCCCAACAAAGGAACCAAGAATGAACATCCCTAGAAATGAGGATGGAATTCCCCAAGCCACCCAAAACGATAATCGTAAGCTCAAGAACAAACCCAATGAAATCAGAACAAGCACTAGTCCCACAATACCATTAGAAGTCAACAAGTCAAGGCGCTGATTCAGCATATTGTTGAAATCCCAGGTGGTAGTAAGTTCCACTGCATCATGTTCATCATTGAACTTCGTCACGTATTCACTTACAGCTTCAGAGATTTGAGTCAAATCTTCTGTCTCCAATTTTCTTACTTCAAGAAAAACCGCTTCCCGGCCGTTGAGCAGGCCTTTACTAGGTTCGTCTGCAAACTGCTCTTTAATAGTAGCAATGTCTCTAAGGCGAAGTTTGGTACCATCTGTATTGCTTCTTACAATAATATCAGCGATATCATCTGCATCTGTTTGTTTCGCTTTGGATCTGATCAAGATCTCTTCCTTGCTTCCTTTAATCGACCCAGCGGAAATATCCCGGTTGTTTAACCGTACCGCACTTACTACCTGATCAAAGGTTAGATTGTATCTTCTCAATGTTTCCTCCGAAACTTCAATAGAGATTTCTAATGCCGGGAAACCAGAAACATTTATCTGACTTATAAAACCAGTCGCCATTAGGTCATCCTCAATCTGTTCAGCATACTCCTTTAAGGTTTTCAAACTCACATCTCCTGTGAGTCCTAACCATTGTGCTGTAGATCGCTGACGTTGCTTGAAAATAATAGGTTTCTCTGCTCCTGCAGGAAAAGACGAAATGCCGTCTACTGCATTCTTGACTTCCGTATAGATTTCATCAATATCATAATTATCAAGGGTCAGAATGCTAATGCTCGCTACATTCTCTGATGAAGTAGAGGTCAACTCATCAATACCAGCTGTAGATTTAAGCGATTCCTCAATCTTAGTAGTCACCCCTTCTTCCATCTCCTCAGGAGAGGCACCCGGATAAGCCACAGTGATATTGATCACTCTGTCCTTTGCCGTTGGGAAAAAAGACATTTTGGTATTTAAAAAACTTACTACTCCTCCGATGATCGTTAGAGCAATAAGAATGTTTGCCAGTATTGGGTACTTTACAAAATAGGCAACTAAACCTTTTATAGAATTCATTTGCTTGAAGATTTAGTTTGATCCTGCACTACTACTTAACTCCATATTGATGTCCTTCTTCTCAGATTTGAACACCACCATATTATTATGTGCATTGACCAAAGGCTCAACCACAAGGTCTTCACCTTCATTCAACCCACTGATAACAACATTCTCTTCCATGGTTCTATGTACAAAAACCTGTTTGACCTTAAGCAGTGTATCTTCAACTACATACACCTCATTGGTATTGTAAAGCACATTTCTTGGGATGAGCATTCCGTCTGTCACTGTACTCGCTGGAATGGCTGACTGTAGGAATTGCCCGTCATAGATTTTCTGCTTTCCTGGATCAATTGTCAAATAGACATCCACTGATTGGGTATTTTGATTGACAAAGTCACTGATTCGCGCTACCTCTCCAGTCCATTTCTGTTGTGTCTCACTGGAGTAAATCTCCGCAGGAGCTCCTACCTGAACCCAAGGAATATCTCTGGTTTCCACCGCTACTTTCAGTTCGTGCAATCCTGTTCGGATGATTGTCCCAATCTTAGTCCCAGGATTAATAAAGGCACCAGACTCCATGTTTACCTCAGAGATACTTCCATCAAATGGTGCATAATATCTGTGTTTTCGTAGACGTTCTTCAGCACTCTTAATCGTGTAATAAGTAGAATAAATTCCTTTGGTTGCCAGGAAGGTCTTTTCCTTGTTTGATTTCAATTCTGGTAACTCTGGCAGATTTTTCTCAATATCTATACTGGAGAAGTAAGTCTCCCAATTACTAAAATTATCGTTGTAGTCAATCTTTAAATCAGGCAGTATTGCGGCTATGTCTCTAAGAAAATTACTTTTCTGTGACTTCAAAGTCAACGATGCCTCTGTATCATCTACATAAAACAACAGAGTGCCCTTCTTGAAATTTTGACCTTCTTTCAATCGGATATTTCCTTGAAACATGCGTCCAGACACCTCCGACAAAAGATCAAGTGACTGTGCCGTTTCCACTCTACCAAAAGCGGAGATATAGGTTTTAATATCATTGTAGGCCACCGCCTTTGTCTCCACATACTTTTTTGAAACAGGTGCTTTTTTTACTTCGGGAGCCTCTTTCAAGCTTGCAAAAAATTGAGAAAGAACAAATGCAAACACCAAAATCCCAGCGGGAACGCTTAGGATTATCCATTGCCTCTTCTTCATGTCGTTCAGTTCGTGTTAGTGATTTTTCAAAAAGTCATGTGATTTAAAGGATTTTGGAATTTTTGTTGCGAAAAAATGTACATTATTGATAAACGGGCAATTTTCAGTTGCGAACCGTAGATTTGATATTCATAAGGCACGAGAGAATTACATCAATGGACAAGATTAAAAAATCAGAAGAGCAGTGGAAACAAGAGTTAACCTCTGAGCAATATCGTATTTTGAGAGAAAAAGGAACCGAGAGAGCGTGGACCGGAGAATTGCTTGACAATAAAGAATATGGAAAATATTCTTGCGCTGCTTGTGGAAATGAGCTTTTCGTTTCAGATACCAAGTTTGATTCAGGCTGTGGATGGCCGAGCTTCTTTTCACCTGTTGCGAAAAATGCCGTAGAGTATCATATGGACAAATCCTTTGGAATGATTCGTACCGAGGTTACCTGCGGTAAATGTGACGGTCATCTTGGGCATGTCTTTCATGATGGACCTCCCCCAACCGGCGAAAGATATTGTATGAACAGTGGAGCATTGATATTCACGCCAATATCTGACCGTTCGTAAAACTTATTTTCAGAACGAGTGAAAGTTGGATACTTTTATTGGTCACACACCCAATGTAACCATTATGAAGTTGAAAGTATCTGTTTTCACCCTTTTAGCAATTCTTATAATTCTAGGAGCGGAAGCTCAAAAGCGCAAGAAATCACCAAGTAGTACACTCTCCTATCCTGAGGAACTTTATGGAGGTCTGGAGTGGAGAAATGTTGGTCCCTTCCGAGGTGGACGTTCAGCAGCGGTAACCGGTGTTCCCGGCAAACCAAACCTCTACTATTTTGGATCCACTGGCGGTGGTGTCTGGAAGTCAAATGACGCAGGAAATACCTGGGAAAATATTTCGGACGGCTACTTCGGAGGCTCCATAGGAGCTGTGGCGGTTAGTGATTGGGATCCCAATGTAATTTATGTTGGTGGTGGTGAAAAAACCGTACGAGGTAATGTATCCTATGGCTATGGCATGTGGAAGTCAGTTGATGCTGGTAAAACCTGGTCCGAAATTGGTTTAAAAAATTCCAAACATATTCCTAGGATTAAAATTCACCCTAAAAATCCTGATCTTGTTTATGCTGCAGTTTTAGGTGATTTATTCAAACCTACTTCTGAGAGGGGTATTTACAGATCCAAAGATGGAGGTGTGACCTGGGAGAAAATCTTATTTGCAAATGATAACGCTGGTTTTGTAGACCTGGTAATGGATCCAACCAATCCTCGCGTATTGTATGCATCAAGCTGGAGAATCAAGAGAACACCTTATAGCCTGGAAAGTGGAGGTGAAGGTTCTGCCCTTTGGAAAAGTACCGATGGTGGCAATACATGGACCAATCTTTCCAAAAATGACGGTTTGCCAGAAGGTATCTGGGGGATTTCGGCGGTGACGATATCCCCTATGAACTCAGACAGGGTGTGGGCACTAATTGAAAACAAAGATGGAGGAGTATATCGATCTGATGATGCCGGCAAAACATGGAGAAAAACGAACAGTAGTCGCTCACTTAGACAGAGAGCTTGGTATTACACCAGAATCTACGCGGACACTCAGGACGAAAACATGGTTTACGTCTTGAATGTTAATTATCATGTATCCAAAGATGGTGGAAAGACCTTTGAAGCAAGTAATGCACCTCATGGCGATCATCATGACCTCTGGATTGATCCATCTGACAATCAGCGTATGATTATTGGAGATGATGGTGGTGCTCAAATATCATTCGATGCAGGTAAAAACTGGTCGACTTACTATAATCAGCCTACATCACAATTCTACCGGGTGGTAACAGACAATGCATTCCCATATAGAATTTATGGAGCGCAGCAGGATAACTCAACAGTGAGAATTGCTCATAGAACTTCTGGCCGCTTCATTGGTGAAAGTGATTGGGAATCCACCGCAGGTGGTGAGAGTGCTCATCTAGCAATAGACCCTACCAATGATGAAATCGTGTATGGTGGAAGCTATGATGGCTTTTTAACCCGCTACAACCATGAAACTGAAGAAACTCAGGCCGTAAATGTGTGGCCCGACAATCCAATGGGATGGGGTGCAGAAGGAATGAAGTATAGATTTCAATGGAACTTCCCAATCTTCTTCTCTCCTAACAACCCCAAAAAGCTATACGCTGCCTCCAACCATTTACACATGACAACTGATGGTGGAAACTCATGGGAACTGATCAGTCCTGACCTTACAACCAACGACACCACTAAATTAGGATCATCAGGTGGCCCGATTACCAAAGACAACACTTCAGTCGAATACTACTGTACCATTTTTGCTGCAGCCGAATCCCAGCATGAAGAAGGAGTTATTTACACAGGATCTGATGATGGTTTGATACACCTCACCAAAGATGGAGGTACTAACTGGAGCAATATTACTCCTCCAGACTTACCAAAATGGACAATGATCAACAGTATTGAGGTCGACCCTTTCAACAAAGGGGGGATGCTATTTGCAGGTACAAGATACAAGCTAGGAGATTACCAACCTTATCTGTACCTGACTAAAGATTATGGAGCTACATGGACTAAAATCACTTCAGGTATTCCATCAGATCATTTTACCCGGGTAGTAAGAGCTGATCCAGGAAGAGAAGGTTTACTATATGCCGGAACAGAAAGTGGCATGTACATCTCGTTCGACTATGGAGCATCATGGAAACCGTTCCAAATGAACCTTCCTATTGTGCCTATTACAGATCTAACAATCAAAAACAATAACCTAATAGCTGCAACACAAGGTAGAGCCTTTTGGATGATAGATGACCTCACTCCGCTTTATCAATTAAATGATCAGGTAACTCAATCCTCTTTCCATTTATTCAAACCGTTGGATTCTTATCGTATGGGCGGCGGCAATGGCAGAACTTCTAAAACTGCCGGAACTAACCACCCTGGAGGGGTATTAACCTATTTCTTCCTGAAAGACACTTCTTCCGTGGATACATTAGCACTTTCTTTCAAAGAATTGGATGGGTCTATCATCAAGACTTTTAGCAACTATCCGGATAAAAAAGCAAATGAAGAGAAGCTCGAGTTCAAAGAAGGCATGAACATGTTCAATTGGGACATGATTTATGAGGATGCCAAGACATTCGATGGCATGATCCTCTGGTGGAGCAAAACAAGTGGCCCTATGGCAAGCCCAGGAAAATATACAGTAGAATTAGCTGTCAACGGCCAAACTCAATCACAGCAATTTGAACTAATCAAAGATCCAAGAAGTAGTGCTACAGAGGCAGACTTACGGGCTCAATTCGATTTCTTAATTGAGGTAAGAGACAAACTCAGTGAAACACATGAAGCAATTACCAACATTCGTAAAGCCAAAGCTAAAATCAACGACGTTACTAAATCATTGGATTCTGAAGAACATAAAGAATTGTTAGGCAAATCAAAAGATGTGGTGAAACGCATGTCTGCGATTGAAAAGGAACTTTATCAGACCAAAAATGAAAGTCGGCAGGACCCGCTGAATTTCCCTGTTAAATTGAATAATAAATTGGGTCACCTAGCTGCCTTGGTTTCTTATGGTGACAATGCACCAACGAAACAAGACTATGAATTCAAAGAGGAAATCATTGCAAAAATTGATATTCAACTGGAGGAATTATATGAAATTTTCAATAAAGAAATCAGCGAGATCAATCAATTAATAATTGAAAACAAAATTCAGCTAATCGAGCTAGATGAATAAACGAAATTGGTCATATTTGTGTGCAAACACAATATTTGATCATGTATAACGTTGTAATAATTGGTGGTGGAATAGTGGGATTGGCTTCGGCTTTGAAGATCAAAGAGGCCAACCCCAAACTACGTGTAGCTGTAGTGGAGAAGGAGAAAGACCTTGCCATGCACCAGACAGGACATAACAGTGGAGTGATCCATTCTGGACTCTACTACAAACCTGGTAGCTTAAAAGCGAAGAATTGCGTAGATGGCTATAATCAACTGATCAGATTCTGTGATGAAGAGGAGATTAATTACGAGCTCTGTGGCAAAATTGTAGTTGCCACGAATGAAGCCCAACTTCCTACTTTGAACATGCTTTATGATCGAGGTGTACAGAATGGACTTACTGGAATGAAAAAACTGGTGAGGGATGAACTGAAATCCTATGAACCATATGTGAATGGAGTGCAGGGTATTTTTGTTCCTCAAACTGGAATCATTGATTACAAAGCAGTAGCCTACAAATATGCGGAGAAGATCAGGCATTTCAATGGTGATATTTTCCCTGACAATAAGGTTACTGACATAAAAGAAACAAATGGTTTTATTCAGGTAGTGACTAACAGACAAACACTAACTACTCGACTGGTTATTAACTGTACAGGACTCTTTTCTGATAAAATCGCCAAATTAACTGGCGTTCCAGTAAACTATCGAATTATACCTTTCAGAGGCGAGTACTTTAAAATCAAGCCTGAAAAGCAGCATTTGGTTAAAAACTTAATCTATCCGGTTCCAGACCCTAATTTCCCATTCCTTGGTGTACACTTCACACGGATGATTAATGGAGGAATTGAAGCAGGTCCTAATGCGGTTTTAGCGTACAAAAGAGAGGGATATACTAAAAGTGATATCAGTCTTGGAGATCTTGCTGGTAGCCTTGGTTGGAAAGGATTCCGAAAAGTAGCAGGTAAATATTGGAAAACAGGTCTGGGAGAATTCTACAGATCATATTCCAAAAATGCATTTACCAAAGCGCTACAAGAGTTATTACCTGATATACAAAAGTCTGACTTGGAACCGGGTGGATCTGGTGTTAGAGCCCAGGCTTGCGATCGTGATGGTGGTCTAATTGATGATTTCTTGATACTAGAAAGTGAAAAGGTAATCAATGTAGGTAATGCCCCATCGCCTGCTGCTACTTCGTCACTAGCGATTGGTGATCACGTTGCAGGATTGGCATTGAAGCGATTTGATCGCTAATAAAAGTCTTATAACTGACCTTTAGTTAAAAAATCAACTAATTGATAAAACCTTTACCCATCTCTTTGCTGTTACTGAGAATGTAACCGATTAAAAGAAGAGAATGACATTATCCAAACAATTCATTATTTCTGCGCTATTGGCTCTTTCACTAGCTGCATGTGCTCAAAATAAGAAAGCAGATAAATCCAACTCATCTAGTAGTTCTATTGACAAAATAGAGCTCTCTGAAGATGAGTGGAAAGAAAAACTGACCGCAGAGCAGTTTTATGTATTGAGAAAAGAAGGCACCGAGAGAGCTTTCACAGGTAAATACTGGAATAACAAAGAGACTGGCACCTATGTATGCGCCGCTTGTCAATTACCACTATTTACTTCCAACACCAAATACCGATCCGGTAGTGGCTGGCCTAGTTTCTATGAACCAATAAATGATACCAATGTTGGGGAGGAAAATGACACTTCATTAGGTATGACCAGGACTGAGGTACATTGTGCGCGATGTGGAGGTCACCTTGGACATGTTTTCCCTGACGGACCGGAACCTACTGGGCTTAGATATTGCATCAATTCCGTCTCATTGGATTTCGTCAAAGAAGACTAAAGGTCAAATTTCTCAAGAAGAAACTGTTGGGCCCTCAACTCCATATAGCTAGGGCCCTTTTTATTAATAGTAAACCCTACATGTCCACCTTTCTCTGGAATCTCAAGTGTAACATATTCACTAGATTCTGCGATTTGCTTTGGGTAACATCCATCTCCCAGCATTGGATCATTGGCAGCATTTACAATTAATACTGGCCGATCAACTAAGTGAAGGAATTGATCACAAGTAGCTTTTTCAAAGAACTCTTCTTTGGATGAATAGCCATGTAAAGGAGCCGTATATTTATCATGAAACTCATCAAAGTCTTTCATTTGATCTAGACCAGCAGCAGACACTTGGTCTGGAAACATTTCTGCTTTAATTCGGATTTTATTCAATAATTTTTCCAAAAAACGCTTTTCATAAAATCTATTCCTTGGTTGCTTCAATTGTACAGCGCTATCTCTGAGATTACATGGCACACTAAAAACACATGCACCCAGAATTCTTGGATCTCTTTTACTCTCTCCAAGATACTTCAAGGTCATGCTCCCTCCCATGGAATAACCGAATAACAAGACTTGTTCATAATCTCCTTTTAGAACTTCAGAAACTATAGCGTGTAAATCTGGTGTATCTCCATGATGGTAAAACCTTGGTAATCGGTTCATCTCCCCGCTACAACTTCTACAGTTCCAGGAAGCCACATCCCATCCCAGCTCCTTGAAAAACTTCGCCGTGCGTTTCATGTAATACCTCCCACTATCCCCTTCGAGTCCATGAGTAAGCACAACACAGCGTTTATTATTTGCTCGTATCCAATCAATATCTAGAAAATCACCATCTTCTAACTCGAGACGAGTTCGTTCATATAATTTGTCCCTCACTTTGAAAAATAAGGATGGAATCACTGTCTCCCAATGCCCATTGAGCATATAAAAAGGAGTATGACTGTAGGAAGATGGTACTATTGGCATTTAAACTTAATTATCTGGAGCACCATCATTGGCCCAGCAAGCTATTTGATCAATTTGTTCTTGTGTCAAAGGAGTTCTCCCCGCTGGTGGCATCGTTCCGGCGGAAGTTCTTACTCCAATCCTACTCGCACTAGCCATTACCGCGGCTTTCGTATTTAAAACTGGTTGTTGAGATGTACCATGACAACCATTTACAGCACAATTAGCCTCAATAATTGGCATAACCTCATTGGCAAGACTTGTTCCAGTCAGAATATCGAAAGTTCCATCATCAGAACAGCCAGAACCATCTTTTACAATGAAGGTATGACTTCCTGATTCAAGACCTTCAATGGTAGATGAACTTGCAAAGTCACCACCATCTACACTGTATTGATAGTTTTCATCTCCACCAGATGCAGTTAATGTTATTGCTCCCTGATCGCCTCCACATCCTGATGCTAATGAAGAAACAACAGCCCCTACAACACTGCCATCATCTGCGCCAATGGTTCCTGGAACTGACACGACACATCCTGCTATGTCTTTTACGTAAAAAGTATAACCACCGGCAGATAAGCCATCGAAAGTTGGTGATGATTGAAAGGTATTACCATCAAGACCATACGAATAGCCTCCCTGTCCACCTGAACCCAAAAGTTCTACTTCTCCAGGAGTCTCGCATTTGGCATTTATTGTTTCAACGATTTCTAACGACAGGCTTGTTTGCGAACAATCTGGAAGTAAATCTCCTTCCTTTTCAGAAGAACAATGGGTAATTGTTATTAGCAATAACAGAATCAGTGAAGACGGTAATAATTTCATTTAGATACTTTATGATAATCTACGTAGAAATAAAACTAATCAGTTTTTCAAACCTGAAAAAATCACTCTTCATCATCTAATACTTCCCAGGTGTGGTCTGATAAAAGTCTGACGCTTCCAATGTAATCTGACCACTTTTTGGACCTACCCCACTCAGAAGGAGTAATCATGGATAAAAAATCGGTACCATTCTCTCTGGTATATAGATGATATGTCTGACCGATCACTGGTGAAAACCCCATCTCACTCTGATAAATTCTTTCAGACATTTCCACCCTCTTCTTTAATTGATTGGCCTGATCCAAAAGAGTTTTCATTTGACCAAAAATTTGATCAAACTGTCTGGTTGTTTGATCTTGCATAGCTGCCATTGCCTGACCTTTGATCTTGCCTTTATCCTCAGGCTTCACCAAAGCTCCTCCTACTGTATGAGCATATTCTATCAGCCCGGGTAGGTCAGCTATTTTCTCTTTTTCTTTTTCGAGATCAATTTTCGAAATATCAATCTTATTACTCACTCTCAGAAATTCTTTCTTTCAAATTCTTTTTTGCCCCGGGCCAGGTAGTTCTGGTACTCATATCATATCCAATAATGATCATGATGATCAGAAAAATTGCCGCAATTACAAAAAAAATCTTCTTTGATCTTTTCATATCCTAATATCGAACTGCAAATTTGAGCAATAGTTTAAAAAGAGATATGACGATAGACGGTAAATTAATAGAGAAATCTAACACACAAGAGGTAAGCAACAGTTTTAAGAAGCGAGAATTCGTAGTGGAATATGCTGAAAACCCTCAATATCCAGAGTTTGTTAAGTTTGAATTGATTCAAAGCAATTGCCAGCAGCTCGATTCTTTCAACATCGGAGATGAAATGACCATATCTTTCAACCTGAAAGGAAGAAAATGGACAGACCCAAAAGGTGAAGTAAAATATTTCAACAGTCTGCAAGCATGGAGACTTGAAAAGAAAGCCGGCGGTGGTCCTGCATCTCCTAGCTCATCAGAAACTCCTCCTCCACCCTCAGATGATTGGATGAAGGAAGATTTCTCTTCGGATGAAGATTTGCCGTTCTAAGAATTTCTTTTCTTACGGAATGTAATAGGAATGTAATCGTCAGTTGGCAGACCAATATGAGCAAGATCCCAGTTCTTGTCATAGTTATTGATCAGCTGACGAATGCATTCGACTCTATCCTCCGTTGGATAAGGGCATTCATCCCAGTAAAAAATCTCAACACGATAATTGTATTGTTTTTTAATTCCATTTACTCTTACCTCAACCTCTATATCTTGTTCTTCGTTAAGTTGAGGGATTTCAATTCCTATAATTCCCATAAGTCTGTCGGTTTAGTCTATATTAGATATCAAAAAATATACCCAAATACGCAACCATCTTTAAATCAATGAGTTAATAAAATCTCAGGATTTTCATATGACCGATTAAGAACACTTATATGTTCAAAAATAGAATTTTAGACACCTTTATTGCTTCTACCTTTGTTGTAGCTTTCTGTTGCATTTCTTGCTCAGGTAAAAAGGAAAAAAGACCATCTCCATTGGTTGTAGATAGCATTCAAGTAGAAAACACTACCATTAAGATTGAATATAGCAGTCCTGCAGTCCGTAAGCGTAAGATATGGGGAGAACTGGTGCCTTACGGCGAGATTTGGAGAACTGGAGCCAATAGAGCCTCGTTTATCGAACTGGATGGTGATCTGGTTATGGAAGGAAAGAAAATACCTGCTGGCAAATACTCTATTTTCACAATCCCTACAGATTCGTCATGGACGATAATTTTCAATGAAGATTGGGATCAATGGGGTGCTTTCAATTACAACCAGGAGCTTGATATCATTAGATGGAACATCTATCCCCAAAAGTCTAGTTTTGATGAACGAATGAAATTCACGCTAGATAATAATGCTCTGAAATTTGATTGGGAAGAATTGAGTTGGTCCTTGCAATTCGAGCCAAAACTATAGCTGGCGCAAAGCGTCCATGGTTACTTTCGTCATCACTGAAGTCAGTGATACGATGGTTTCTTCACAATCTGTGATCATAAACCTACGTTTCATAAACTTGGGATCCATGAAACCAATGTAAACATCTCCGTACTCTTCCCATACGATGATTTCTAATGGAAGATCTAATGCGGCTGTGGGCTGACACTGAAGTAATTGTGTGGTCAAGTTTGGCTCCTCGAATAGAATACTACGAGTAGAGTCCAGTTCCATCCCTCTTTCACGAGCAATCTCATCATGTGAAACCGTCTCAAAATAGATCAGTTCTTCATTTGTTTTGATTACTTCAATCAATTTTGCAACTGTTTGCTCTACTCCTTTCTCACTTCTATATACAGTAAGATTCTGTCCAAAGCCAAAATTCATTAGGACAAACAGGCCAGCTGCGAGTAACAAAGGTTTAAGCATATCTCGTATTACGGTGAAATCAACCGCTAAAAAACTAAATATTGACTTGGGAAGAAAGCATTCGTATAAGAAAAACACACTTTGGACGCAAAATTTCGCAAAATCACCTATAATCGTTAATAAAATAGAATACAATTGCCTCAGTTTATTTAGCTTGTTTCAAAGTCTATTACTTTTGTGTAAGTAGAAATCAACCTAATACCAAATGAACATATACGCCAAACTCACCCTTCTTTGTGTTGTGCTAGTTGTCATCACCTCGTCGGTGGTTTATTTCCTGGTAAATATGGAGTTGGAAAATGCCTTTGGTAGTGAAGCTATCCAGGCAATGGCTGATAATCCTGCAACGATATCAACTACTGTGCAGAATACCATAGATGGCATACAGACTAAACTTATCTGGACGGTCTTAGCGGTAATTGCAGGCTCAATTGTTCTAGCTCTTGCTGTTGCAAACATGTTTGTAAAACCTATTTTAAAAATTACGAAAGCAGCTGAATCAATCGCTGCTGGTAATTTAGAAACAGAAATACCAGTCAACTCCAATGATGAGCTTGGCAAACTAGCAGACAACCTAAATAAAGCATCAAAAGGATTAATCAAGCGTTTGGCTGAGCAGCGAAAATTCAATGAGACACTCGAGGCTCAGAAGGATGAAATTCATTCTCAAAAACTTAAAATAGAGGAAGTAAACAATCAGATTTCGGATAGTATAGTCTACGCACATAGAATTCAGAAATCAATACTTCCGGAACTTAATGTCATGTCTCGTTTGGTTAAAGATGCTTTTGTCATCTATAAGCCAAAAGATGTAGTATCGGGGGACTTTTACTGGTTTGAAAGAGTAAGACAAGGAAGAAATGAATACTTGATTATTGCGTGTGCGGATTGTACTGGCCACGGTGTACCGGGGGCTATCATGTCCATTATGGGAAGTAATCAGCTGACAAATATTGTTTATTACCAAAATTATTTGGACCCAATTAAAATACTCGCTCGTCTGGATAAGGTAATCAAGTTTGAGCTTCAGCGTGATGACAATGATGAAAAACATAGTCGTGACGGTATGGAAATCGGCATTTGTGTAATCAACCTTGATGATTTGTCCATGGAGTTCGCAGGAGTTGGGATTCCTCTATACATTATTAAAAACGGGGCTACTGAACTCGAAACGTACAAAAGCCCTAAAATGATGGTTGGTGGAATTGAAGGAGATGAAAAAGAGGTGTCTGAGCAATTGGAAAAGCAAACCATCCAACTGGAAGAGGGCGACAAAATATTCCTGGCTTCTGATGGCTATCAAGACCAATTTGGAGGAGACAATGACAAGAAGTTCATGACGAAGAATTTCAAAAAGCTAATTGAAGATGGAGCTAAAAGCCCTATGTCAGACCTTAAAGAATCTCTTGAGACAGAATTTGACAACTGGAAAGGAAACACACCTCAAACGGACGACATTGTCGTACTGGGAGTAGAAATTTAGAATAATAGCATTTAACTGAATACTAAAGAAAAAGGACTCTATCGCTAGAGTCCTTTTTTATTTGTTTCTGAAAGTTTCCTACTTAGTAGCGTACCAGGAGTTCCTCATCTACAGATAATTCGTACAATTCTCCCAGAGCATTATTTAAGGAAGTTAACAACTCGTTATCCAAATCTATATCTGGATCTAGTTCTTCCATCTGCTTCAAAGTCATCCCTCTTTCACGAACCTGATCTAAGCATTTTAAGCATATCCTGGTCCAAGATTGAGGACTTATGTTCTCCGTACACCAATTTTTAAAATTGCTAGCCTTTACTGCCATATTTTACTCTTAAAGCTTAAAGCCAATTATTGAAATATCATCATTCAAACCACTATCACCCTTCCAATCATCAATCGTTTGACTTAAAAACTGGTATTGCTCATTTAAAGGTTTCGTGTGTATCGATTTAAGCATCTCTTCAAATTTCTCCTGAGAGAACTTCACACCATCTTGATTTTCCTGATTGTAATAACCATTCGAGAACATATAGTAGGTAGAACCTTCTGTGATCTCTATTTTATCTGCCATTAAATCGTAAGCATGTTCTGGGGATTCACCTTCCAATACCACCATTTCTTCTCCATCAAAGATGATCATATCCTGGTTGATTCCACTGAACTGTAATGTCTTCGCATTATTATCAAACAAAGCTACAGAAACTTTCATTTCACACTGCAATTCCTTGGAACCTGCGGCATCCAATTCTTGAGTAAGTTCTTTAATGATATCTCCAGAATGGAAAATCTTCCGATCCTGAATCAAATCATTTAGTACAGAATCTGCTATTAAAGTCTTCAAGGAACCAACGATACCCTTACCATCAAACTCAATGACAGCAACAACAGTATAGTCCTCCGATCTGAAATTCAAACTGGTGGTCCAAATGAACTCTTCACTAAACAGGTACTTGCTTCTGTACATAACAAAGTGATCAGCAAATATTCTATTTAAATACCGCTCATTTGGAAGCATAGACTGCTGCAGCAGACCTGCATATCTAATGCTATCAATCAAGCGTTTGTTGATCTTATTAATCTCCTCTGTACGTTCTTTTACTCTGCGCTCAAGCTCTGTATTGGTATCTTCTAATTCCTTCAGGTGCTCCTCACTGTCTTGAGACTTTTGATACGTCTCCATTGCTCTGTCGAGCACACCTTTCATTTCATCAAAATTCCAGGGCTTGGTGATGTATTTATAGATACCACATCTATTAATCCCATCCTTGATTGCTTCGATATCCGTAAATCCAGTTAAAATGATCTTGATCATATCTGGATAGTCAGGAAGAATTTTCTCCAACAACTCAGTCCCTGTCATTTCAGGCATTCGCTGATCAGTCACGATTACCTGTATTTCATTCTCTGCCAGTATATCAATAGCTTCAATGGGGCTTGCCGTAGTATATACATTAAAGAACTTTCTAAAGTTGGATTTAAATACCCTTAAGTTAGTGGTTTCATCGTCCACATAAAGCAAAGAGTATTTCTTCTCCTTCTTCCCTTGTCTTAATTCTGCAGTCTCTTGAATTTCTTCCATCACTCTAATGCTAGGCGTTCTTTATAAAGTTTGAGTTGGTTATTTGAATTATTTGCTTTCTGCAACTTTCGTATTTGAATCTTTGTTTGCTTCTCTTACAGATTTTGGAAGAGTAATTACAAACTCAGTACCTTGATTTTCTTCACTCGTAAATTCAATCTTACCTCCGTGCTTTTCGATGATACCATAGGTAATCGACATCCCTAATCCGGTACCAACACCCACCGCTTTCGTAGTGAAGAAAGGTTCCCAGATTCTATTCTTAATCTTTTCAGGAATACCAGAGCCATTATCCTTAAGTCTTATTACTACTTCATCTTCAAGCTCCTCAGTGTAAATCGTGATTTCACCGTCCTTCTTGTCTTCAGGTATCGCTTGGATTCCATTGTTCAGAATGTTCATGAATACCTGGTTCAACTGACCAGGATAACATTCAATCTCATTCATCTTCTCATCATAGTACTTAGATACTTTGATTCTATTCTTGGTCTTGTTTCTAAGAAGTGTCAGGGTCGCATCAATATTTTCATTGACATTAGCCTGCTTAACTTCCTCTTCATCCAATCTTGAGAAGACTCTAAGACCTTTTACAATCTCAATTGTTCTGGTTACACCGTAGTTTACGTCCTTGATCAACTCATCAAGCTCTTCCATGATCTCTTCGTACTCATGCTCCTCCTTCAGCTCTTTGATGTTCTCAATGACTTCTTCAATGTCAGCGTCTCCCTCGTCTAATTTGGAGTATTCTTCTGCAATTTCTCTCAATGACTCAATGGACATCTTAATAGAAACCATACCAGAAGAAATGAAGTTAATCGGATTATTGATCTCATGGGCAATACCAGCTGTCAACTGACCAAGTGATGCCATTTTCTCAGAGTGAACCAACTGAGACTGGGCTCCTTTCAAGGACTCCAGTGCGTTGTTGAGTTCTTCCTTAGAATCCTGCTCTTTCTTAAGTGTTTCTTTCAACTTTTTCTCCGCTAAGAACAGTTTCTCATTATCGAGCAATTGCTTATCAGCGAGCTCTCTAATCTCTTCTTCAGAATCCTGTAATTTCTTGTAGGCATCGTTCAGATCATCCTGTGCTTTGATCAATTTCTCATTGATTCTAATTTGCTCTTCAGATGACTTTAACAACTTAGCCTCGGAATCCTGTAATTTCTTGTTGTTCTCTTCCAACTCTTTTCGAGATTGGTAAAGCTTTTTGTTAATGAGTTTTTGTTTCTGGAAGTTGACTTTCAATTGCTCCTCAGACTTCTTCACCTTGATATAGGCCTTGTTTGCAGATAAGTAGTTATCGCCAGCAAGTTTTACCAACGGTCTGAATACGAAGAATCCCTGAATCAATAGGAAACCAAGGAAAACACCGAATACAATCTTTTCGATGAGACTGTAACCTGTCTTGTATGATTGTGACTCTCCCACCCAAAATTCTGTGATTTTTTCAGATGCTGTCTGGTAATTTCTAATGGTTGTAATGAGCGTAACAATACTGCTTCTGAGTGCTAATGCATTCACATCAGCTTTGTTTTCAGTGTATACCACATCCAGTAGATTACCGGCATTGGTATTCATCTCATTGAAATAGAACTTTAGATTATTCTGTAGTTCGTTGTATTCAGCTCCAGCAGAAAAGGGCTGTATGCCTAAATCTGCATCACCATTTAGTAAAGCCTCGTGACCTTTTCTCCAAATCGGCAATACCCTACCTATCTCTGCTTGCCAAATGGAAAAGTTTCGTTCAGTATTGGCATACCCCATACCCAGGGCCGCTTTTACTATTTGTTGCCCCATGGCCGATTGATCCGCTGCAACTTTCACCGCTATTGGGTCATCGTTGAAGTTATCAATCAAGTCTTTCTGAACGAAGAAGATGTAATAAGCTACCGAACCTGCAACAAACAATGCTGTCAACACGTAGGCTATAGCGTAAAGATCCTTCTTTAACATACTCGTTAATGGTTGGTTAGAATTGGATTAACTCAGCAATCTTAAATTTAATCAATCTTTTTAAATCGCTTGAGTCCTAGAATAATCCACTAAGTGAATTACAAAATAAAGCCTTATTCGGCTTTTTCTCAAAACTTTGACTGGTTAAGTTCAAAACCACTGGTATCAACTGAAATACTGCCTATCACAAAATATTCCAAATTGAAACATCATGCATTTTATCCATAATTTCTGATTCTGACAACATTTGAAAAAGCAATTAGATATCATTTGGTATAAAAAAAGAATCAATCAGCATTATATTGCAGTCAATAAGAGCACAGTGCAGCTATATCCCAACCTATAACTCGCTGTATTTTAATCATTTGACATTTAAATAATTAAAGATTTGGTTTAATCCATAAATAGTCTTTACTTTTCGAATTCGAAGCGGACTGTTTTTTGATTACAGCCATAAGTGAATTATCACATTTAAATCGCATGGATTACCTAAGAAGTTATAAGAACATTTATGATCAAAATATAATTTTGATGTACAAGGGTGAATTGACCTTTGACTTAGTAACTTCTATGATCGCAACTCTTGAAGAGAGATTGGAGGAATTAGAGGAAAATAGAAAGGTGAAAAAGAAGTTTTACAATGTGGCAACTGAGTGCATTCAAAACTTATATTATCACCTGGATGAAGTAAACGCAGATGAAATCAGAATTAGTAGTTATGATTCCAGATCTGCACTAATTTTAATAGCAGCAAGAAAAAGATTTTATAGTCTACAGACTGGAAACTACGTTCCTACTGAGAAAATAGGCGAAATAAAATCCAGACTTGATGATATAAATTCGGTAGAACCTGATGAACTTCGTGCTTTGTACAAAAAAGCGTTGAACGAACAAGAGTTTTCTGACAAAGGAACAGGAGGACTTGGTTTTATTGATATCGCAAGAAAAACAGGCGGACAGAAGTTAAGATATAAATTTCAACCAGTGACCGACAATGTAACCTATTTTACATTGCAGGTAAGATTGCCTAGAGAAGTATAGGCTACTGAGCAGAAAAAGCTGTGAAACAACCTTATGGAAAAGTTTTTTATTGAGCCAACGAGGGTAACACCATTAGTAAACTTTGATCCGGAAGAGGGTATTCTGGAGGTAAAGGGTCGATCGAGCCCTGAAAACTCTATATTATTCTATCAGAAGATCATTGATAGTTTAGATGAATTTGCTGAAAGCGGTGGAGATGAATTCACTGCCAATTTCTCTTTCGAATACTTTAACACGAGTTCATCAAAATGCTTGTTTGATGTGTTCAAAAAGTTGAGTAAAATCAACGATGAAGGCAAAGAGCTGACTATCAACTGGTTTTATGAAGAGGATGATGAGGATATGATGGAAGCTGGTGAGGATTATGCAGACTTACTAGATCTAGATTTCAACTTCCGCGAAATCGAAGAATTTGATTAAGGAGTCCGTAGTAGATGGAAAGACCTAAGGAACTTTACCATGAGGAAATAAAACGACTGAAGGATTTTAGATCCAAGCTAGATACACATGCTATCTACAAACAAGATCTTGAATCCTTTGGCGATGAATACGAAGAGCTAGTCGCTCAAGCCAAAGTGATTACCAGAGTTTCAGATAGACTACAGAAGAAACTCGATAATGCCAATATCCAGATTCGTGAACAAAACGATGAAATCACGGATAAAAATGTCCAGCTTGAAACTACAATCTCTGAACTAGCTGAAGCTAAAGTAGGACGAAGAGCTACCACTGCCCTATTCTTTTTAGCCATAATCTTATTCTTGGGGGAAGAACTGTTCGTAGAAGATGCTATTCAAAACTATCTCTCCTCAGTAGATCTGGGCAACTTCTTCAATAGCTTGAAAGATTATGTAGGTCTTTTCATCAAACTATTGCTAGCTATTGGATTGAAATTCTTTGAAGGTGGTTTGGAATCATTCCTTTTGAATCAAGAGAAGAAAAAAATCATGAAACAAGAGAAAAAGGAGCAACTAAGAGCCTCTCCTGCTTCATAATCTTGTTGGTCACTTCGATTTTCCCTAAACAGCATAATTAATTTCATTTTTTTGAAAAAATAGGATTCAAATTTTGAATTCGGCAATTTCATATTGCATAAGTTTGGGGCTCTCATTAAAATGCAATTTTTAAATCATATCTAGCACTATGGATTTTTCAACTGCGGACATTATTGTCTTTGTAGGATATTGTCTTTTGATCGTTGGGGTTGGACTTTGGGTCTCCCGAGATAAGAAAGGACATGAAAAGAATGCAGAGGATTATTTCCTCGCAAGTAAATCATTACCCTGGTGGGCTATCGGAGCCTCGCTTATTGCGGCAAACATCTCTGCCGAACAATTTATTGGCATGTCAGGTTCGGGATTTGCCAGTGGTCTGGCAATCGCGTCATATGAATGGATGGCAGCAATCACATTGTTAATTGTAGGTAAATACTTCCTTCCAATTTTCATTGAAAAAGGACTGTATACCATCCCTGAATTTGTGGAAAAAAGGTACAGTACCCAACTAAAAACCATACTAGCTGTCTTCTGGATCGCTTTGTATGTATTTGTGAACCTAAGTTCGGTATTGTATCTAGGTGCTTTGGCACTAGAAACCATCATGGGAATACCCATGATGTATGGAGTAGTGGGTTTAGCACTATTTGCTGCAGCATACTCCTTATATGGAGGTCTATCTGCTGTAGCATGGACCGATGTAGTACAGGTAGTATTCCTTGTATTAGGTGGACTTTTGACTACATATCTTGCTTTAGATATTCTTTCTGATGGCAAAGGTGTAATAGCTGGCTTCAACCAAGTGGTGGATGCGGTGCCTGAAAGATTTCACATGATCCTCGATAAGTCCAATCCGGAATTCATGAACCTTCCTGGGATTTGGGTATTGATTGGTGGAATGTGGGTAGCTAATCTATACTACTGGGGATTCAACCAATATATCATTCAAAGAACTTTAGCTGCCAAGTCGTTAAAAGAGGCACAGAAAGGTATCGTACTAGCTGCTTTCTTGAAATTATTGATCCCGTTCATCGTAGTGATTCCAGGTATTGCGGCATATGTAGTAGTAAATGATCCTGAGATCATGGCTCGATTGGGTGAACTTGGAACTTCTAATGTCCCAGGTCCTGGACAATCTGACAAAGCATACCCCTGGTTGCTGCAACTTCTGCCTGTAGGATTGAAAGGTATTGCATTTGCAGCCCTAGCTGCGGCGGTAGTATCATCTTTGGCATCCATGCTAAACTCTACCTCTACCATCTTCACTATGGATATTTACAAGCAGTATATTAACAAAACTGCTAATGATAAAACTACTGTAAACGTAGGTAGAATCTCTGCCGCGGTTGCTTTGGTTGTAGCTTGTGTGATGGCACCTCTATTGGGAGGTATTGATCAGGCATTCCAGTTCATTCAGGAGTACACAGGCATTGTTAGTCCTGGTATTCTTGCGGTATTCTTGCTTGGACTGTTCTGGAAGAAGACAACCAATGCAGGAGCTATTTGGGGAGCACTACTTTCTATTCCAATTGCTGCAGGATTTAAGTTCTTCCCATCAATTCCATTTATGAATCAAATGGGTCTAACGTGCCTATTATCCATGTTGGTAATTGTGATAGTAAGCCTTATGGATGGCAAAGGTGAGGACAATTCAAAAGGCATTAATTTGACTTCAGGGTTGTTCAAAACAAGCCCACAATTCAATATAGGCGCATTTGCTATATTGATTATTTGTACAGCATTATATGCCTTATTCTGGTAATAAATGACAGAACTAAGCCCCAAACAAGAAAAGCTCAAAAGACAGGTAACAAGCCCATTTAAATTTGGGCTTTTCTTGTTAACTCAACTTCCTATGGGACTCGTGGCTGGAATGCGATTAAGGGAACTTGATGAAAACAAATGTGTGACCTCCGTCCCATTCAAATGGCTCACTAAAAACCCATTTAAAAGCATCTATTTTGCGGTGCAAAGTATGGCAGCAGAACTTTCGACAGCTACCCCTTGCCTACTAGCCATAGAAGGACACAAGCCATCTATAGCTTTTATCATTGTAGACCTAAAAGCTACTTTTGGCAAAAAAGCAACTGACAGAGTTTACTTCACTTGTGAGGATGGAGCTAAAGCATTTGATGCTGTAGAAAAAGCCATTGCAACCGGTGAATCTCAAATGGCTACTTTCAAAACAGTTGGAAAAATGAAAGATGGCACCATTGTTTCGGAGTTTGAATTTACCTGGTCTTTTAAACAAAGAAGTAAGAAATCATAATTCCAATATCTTCTTATTGGATTGAGCACTTCTGAATGACTCATCGATATCATCAATGATGTGTTCGATTTCCTTAAATCCTTCATTCTGATATGCTTGTGGAAGACTACCCATACCAATATCCTGCAGGCGATCGTACACGGTGTAAATATCCATTTTATGAATATCCATACCAGGCATGAGTATTTCCTCCTCGGACTCATTATTTAAACGCCTCACCAGCTTGGAGTGAACCAAATCTTCCAATACCTCTCGAATGAAACGGCGGGGTACTTCAAGTTCTTCACAAATCTGTTCAAAGGAGATCGAGTCATCATACTTCTCAAAGTGGCGAACAATCTTCCTTAGGACTAACAAGGTCATCTTCCGCTTAGTTTTCAAGTTCATCGTAAGCTTTTCATTGTCATAAGCCCAAGTACCTACGCTCTGAACTGCGAAAGCAAACTCAGCTCCAAAAAGAAGAATCGTCCAGCTAAGTTGAAGCCAAATCAAGAATAACGGAAGTGCAGCAAATGTCCCGTACACCACGCTATATGTTGTCAGATAAACCTGACCTTTCACCCAAAGCAATTGAACGATCTGGTAAACCGTACCGGCCAATATACCTGCTATTAACGCTGGCTTAAGTTTGACGGTGGTATTTGGGAAAACGAGATAGAAAAGAAACAACAGAAACCAAATTAGTGTGTATGGAATGAGCTTGATCAAGAACAAAATAACTGGTTTAAAAAAACCAATAAAGCTAATCGACTCTGTGAGTGACTCAATGCTTGTAGTGATATAGACGGTGGCTGAACTGGACATGATGAGGATAATTGGTCCCAAGAGAATCACACTCATGTAATCTGTCACTTTTCTTTTCAGTGTCCTACCCTTTTTGGTATTCCAGATACTATTGAAAGACATTTCAATATTATTGAGCAGACGGCCTACGGCATAAAATAAGAATACGGTACTAATCCCAGTGATCACTCCCCCGCTCGTATTGGCAAGCATTTTATCGGAAAATCCTTTGACGAATATGTATACATCGTCCTGACCATTGAAATAATTTTGTAGCTCTCTTTCCAAATAATCGTCTAGTCCAAAACTCTGAGCAATTCCAAATGCCATGGCAATAACAGGAACGAATGAGATCAAAGAGAAATAAGTCAGAGCAGAAGCCTTTTCCCCACACTTATCTTTGTTGAACTCCGAGATGGTGATCACCCAAATCCTTAACTGTTGAAAAAGAAAAGCTTTTCGCTTAGGAAGTGTCTTAATCTTGATCTTCCATAAATCTTCCTCAATGAACTGCTGGATATTTTGAATATAGGTTGATAGCATTGGAATCAAAAGTCAAATTGGATAATCGAAATTAATCAAAATCTATTACCCTTGATTTAGTATTCTCCAATCTTATTATTTCAGACAATTAATTTGAACTATTAGATGAATGCACAAATTTCTACTGCCAATTTTAGAACAAACTAACGAACTTTGTGTTACCTTGATCAACCCATCATCTTAGCAGCGACTTCTTGAGAAAAGTCGTATGAAAAGAGTTTTAAAGTACTATTTAAGGAATCTAATTCCAGCCATTATAATATTGATATTAGTTGGTTTGTTATTTGAATATCTGCTTACAGAATATTCTAAAAAACAAAATACTGAGAACAATAGTCATATAATTGATCTGGAGTTTAGAAATCTTAGTAAGCTACTTCAAGAGCCTCTTGCCGATCTGTTTTTTATAAGTAATCGAAGGAACGTAAGCACTGAGGATTATATCATTTTCCTCAAAAGTGATTTTTTCGTCTTTTCCCAATCAAGGGAGTATTATCAAATAAGATTGTTAGATACTCTCGGTAATGAAATGGTACGGGTGGATTATAAAGACGGGAACCATGTTATCATACCAGACAGCCTTCTACAAGATAAAAGCCATCGCTACTACTTCAAAGAATCCAGGAAACTCCAAAAAGATCAGGTTTACATTTCTAAACTTGATTTAAACCAGGAAAACGGTCAAGTCGTAAGTCCATTAGAATTTGTGATCAGACTTGTAAGCCCTATTTATGAAAACAACCTAAAAGTTGGGTACACAATCATCAATGTCAACATGAATGACTTCATAGAGAATTTGGTTCAAGGTGTGGAACTAAAGAAAAAACTACTGGTGTTTAATCAGGACAGTATCAATATGAGTGTAATGGCTTGCCCTGAATGCACCTATTATGAGACCACTGCTGAAACACCAATATTCGATGAATTAACAGAACGCTATACGAGAAAGGCTCTTGACTTTAGGAAGGTTGTCGAAGACTTCAATCAACACCATAAAACAAATATCGCATTGCACAATAAAGGATGGATATCCCTGGTGGCCGACAATAAAATCGATAAAGAGAAAATTTGGATCTATCGTGTGATTATATATTCCATATTAACCATCATCCTGTTGTCATTCTATTCCTTCCTTGTAACTGTAAGAGTGCAGACAACGGATCACAAATTGAACCGATCCATGAAAGAGGTCTTAAAGAATGAACAACTGTTATCAATAAAAAACAGCCAATTAGAAAGTTTTGTGCGAATTGCGTCTCATGACCTAAGAGAGCCTTTAGCGACCATTAAAAGCACCACCAAGTCTCTTCTGGACTATGAGAATAAAAAGACCGACAAAATTTTCCCGAAATATATTGATTTTATTGTGAGATGTGTCGACCGCATGGATGGTTTAACTAAAGGAATTCTGGATTATGCCATCACCGGCAAGTCTTCCAACATAATCAGAATTGACATGAACAAACTTGTTCATGAAATCAAATTAGACTTGCATTCTACCATCAAAGAGAAAAAAGCTAAAATCAAGCACGGTCATCTACCTACAATTTCTGCATATCCGCTAGAATTAAAACAAGTCTTTCAAAACCTCATTTCCAACTCCATTAAATATTGTAGAAATGATGTACCTCCTGTAATTAAAATCGAATATATTGAGACCGCTGAATTTCATTCATTTCATATAATAGATAATGGTATTGGGATAAGCGAATCAGATCGAGAAAGTATTTTCGAGATGTTCTCACGTCTTGAAAAGAAACCAGAAGAAGATGGATTAGGCATTGGTCTGGCAATCACCCAAAAACTTGTAATGCTGCATCTTGGAAGTATTTCGATAGACTCCAATGATTTAGGAGGTAGTACTTTTACATTCACTATCTCCAAATCTCTGGATAGCGTCGTTTAATAACTATATTTCAACCGCAAATACAAGGCTTGAGCATCACTTTGATCGCTGTAATACAGTTGACCAATTACATCCAAATCCAAATTATCTATAATAGAATAAGTGATTGTTGGATTGATAAAATAAGATCCATCGGATGGAAATATCATCAACGCTATTCCAGCATTTAACAGTGGGTGAATCGGATAAGCTGATTGCAGGAAAGCGGACCACTTATAAGGAGAAATGGAGCGAATATCCAAATTGGATGAGGTATTCACTAACCCAAAATAAGGCTCTGAAAGACCATAACTATTGTACAATCCGGAAGCATTGAAGTACAATGAATTCGGCAACATATAGTCCAAAGAAACACTTGTCAAAACTCCCGAATTGGAGCTATCCAATTCATTGAGGTAGGTTACTTCTCCTTTGAAACCCATACCTCCGATACTGCCTGCCCAGCCACTACCCAAGGCCAAATTATTTTTCATCACTCCTCCAATGAATTGGATGTCATAGTTCCACTTGTTGATCAGGTACTTGATCGCTGTGGTCATCTCTTCGAAAGAATCAGCCGCTTTGATGGCAAACTCAATCTCCGAGGCATAACCCGTGTACTTTCTTATTCTCAAGGCATCACTTCCCGGTCGCTCCTCGTAATCAAAGTCAAAGAAGGAATAGCTATTAAACAAGTCATTTGGATTCCAGGCGAGATTCACTCCCCAATTCAATCGCTGCCTACCTAATGTGATTTCCCAGTCATTTTTATTCCATTGAACAAAGGCTCGATCAATCATGCTGTGAATAACAATTTTATTGTGATTCACAGGCATGTAGGACAGGTCAAAATAGTCGTTATTAACATCTATAAGACTCCCATAGTTCGGAACTAGCCTCACTAAATCACCAGTAAATACACGATTCCTAAATTCCAGTTTTGCTGTGAAATGATCCGAAGGGTAATAGGCAATATTCAACCGATGATGGATCAGATTATCAATTAATGTAGAGTCTGATCCTGCGAAATTGAAGGTTACCATATCCTTCACATAACCCTTGACAATCAACTTAGGCTCTTGGTCATCCTGAGCCAGAACCATCATTGGCATCAATAGTATTAGAACTAAGAATCGTTTCATCGATGCTCCTCACTAATCACCTTACCATCTTCCAGAGTAATTACTCTTCTTGCCTTATCAATTACTCGTTGATCGTGTGTTGAGAAAACAAAAGTCGCTCCCTCTTCCTGATTCATTTTGGCCATGATGTCCAAGAGTGCACTGGTACTGGTTGAGTCGAGGTTGGCAGTAGGTTCATCAGCCAGAACAAACTCAGGCTTGGAAGCCAATGCACGAGCGACAGCCACACGCTGCTGTTGACCACCAGACAATTGAGACGGGCGCTGACTGGCTTTATCTTCTATTCCCATTTCCTCCAGTAGTTGCATAGCTCTGGCATCACGTTCCTGTTTGGACCGCTTTTGCAACAGCATGATGAACTCTACATTTTCCATGGTTGTCAAGACAGGGATCAGATTATATGCCTGAAATACAAATCCTATGTGCTTCAGACGATAATCAATCAATTCTGAATCCTTCAGTTTTGTAATCTCTGTATCTCCCACAATTACTTTACCTGAAGATGGATTATCCAATCCTCCTAGTATATTCAGTAATGTTGTCTTACCACATCCTGAAGGACCAACGATGGCCGTGAATTCTCCTTTAGTAATCTCAATGTTCACATCACTTAATGCGTGAACAGGAATGGTCTTCTCATTATAGACCTTGTTAATATTTTCAGCTTTAATGACACTCATTGTATTTGCTCATTAATTGTTTTTAAATCTTGTGAAGCGCCTCTACAGGCTTTAATCTAATTGCTTTCCAGGCAGGATACACTGCCCCGACAAATGCGGTGATAACTACAGCGATGGCAATGGTCATGTAGGTGGAATCTTCTATGTATGGATAAAGAATAGAGCTATATCCAAACGACTCCAAACCTTCTGAGTAAGCACTTAGGTCTATGCCATGGCTTGTATAATACAGCATGGTCAACCAGCCAAACAGCAAACCAATTGGAGCCCCTAAAACACCTATAAAGAGTGTTTCCAGAAGTACCATTCCAAACACTTTGATCCTGGCCATACCCACAGCCATCAGCATCCCCAACTCCTTGAAACGCTCCAGTACTGCCATCAGCATCGTATTCAGAATACCAAAAACCAGTGCGATCATCACTATGGTAATCAGCACATAGAGCATACTGGAATACATCTCCTGTATCAATGCCAACTCGGGTGCTATTTCTTTCCACGTTTCTGGAAGATCAGATGGGTATGCTTCTTTATATTTTGCAACAATCGTTGCCTCATCAATCTGTGGATCCGTGAGTACAGCAATTTCATGAACATCCTGAATGCCCAGTAAGCGGGTCAAATCAGATTGTTTGACAAAGGCATAACCTTCGTTGAGGTTTAGGGATGAACTCTCAATGATTCCAGCAATACGAAAGGCTGCTGAAGTAAGGTTCAAGTTCGCATCAGTAAAAGTTAAAACCACTTTGGATTTCACTCCCACACCTAGTTTCTCTGCGAGCTTCTTACCTATTAGAATAGGATTTCGCTTGATCCCTTCAAAATAAGTTCCTTCACCTATCAAGGAATCCAGTTGAGTAACTTGAGATTCCTCCGCCGGATCAATCCCTCTTATTTGCACTCCCGAAGCTTTTTTAGGTGATGCAATCATTCCATTTACCAACACTCTTGAAGTGGCTGCTTTAACTCCAGCCCAACTCTCAATGGTTTGTACCTTACGTTCTCCCTCGACAATGACATATTGAACTTCCTTATCCTTTTTGAACTCAGGATTATGAATCTGGATACTTGATATATCGTGATTGATGATATCTGCCATGTAGCCAACGATAAACCCATTCATGAAACCAACAGCAGAAACTAAAGCCCAAATACCTACAACTATTGACCCCAGAACCACAAGACTCCTGCCTCGGCTTCTCCAAATATTTCTCCATGCAATTTTTACTAACATAACTTTATATGGTTGAGTATTAAATAGCTTCGCGCATGGCTTTGACTGGCTTCAGTTTTCGAATAACATACAATGGATAAAATCCAAGAATTAAAGCCATGATGAATATGACCCAGGCTTGATTGTAGAACAATGAAGGTTCCAGAGAGAAAAAATAAGCAGCCTCTACACCAAACTTCTCAATGGCTTCCGCAGAATCTCCGGTAAAATAGATCGGATGATAGTAGCTGTAAATCAAGAATGGCAGAGATATCCCAATTCCTGCAATTACGCCAATTGAAGTCATCATTAACATCTCTAAGAACACAGTAAACTGCATAACCAACCGCTTCATTCCGATGGACATCATGACCCCAAACTCATACATGCGCTCGGCGGTCATCATTAGGAAGGTACCAAACATCCCAAAGCCGATAACAGCATAAAGGATCCAAACCATGATTTGACCACTAATGCTATCAATCTCGATACTCTGCACTAAATCAGGCATCAACTCCCTCCAACCGAGCACTTCCAATTGATCTGTATCAATACGGCTAGAAATGTCTGAAACTATTCGATCTGTGTGTTTCGCCTCGTCTATCACCAAAGCCAGACTTGTCAGACGGTCCTCCAGTGCATAGAACCATTGAGCTTCTTTTAATGGAATGAAAATCGTTCCATCGTTCTGTGCAGGAGAAGGGAATTTCATGATTGCCTTAACTGGATAGATCCCTGCCGCATTGGCGCCATGAAACCCTTGACTTATCAACACTAGCGTATCTCCAACCTGAATATTCAGATACTCAGCTAATCCCTCGGAGATCATTGCAGCGGCATCATCAGCCAAAAGATCTTGTCCAGAAACAATTTTCTCTCGATACTGCGTCAGGTCGTCTTCCCTATCCGGGTCAATCCCAACTACCAAACCGCCTTTTGTTTTTTGACCAAAAGAAGCCAATGCAAAAGACTCTACTCTTGGAACTACTTGTTCCACGCCCGCCACCTCACTTACGGTGGCTATTAGGTCATTATCTATCTGAAAGCTATTATCAATGGTCTGATCTTCCCAGTATCCATTTTCATGTACTTGAATGTAACCGGTATAGAACCTTACTGCCGTTTCGATCATTCGATCGTATGATCCAAGTTGCATTGATCGCATGCTACAGGCCAATAAAACCGCAAAGGTGATGGAACCAATGGTAATTAAGCTTCTTCGCTTATTCCTCCAAATGTTTCGCCAGGCTAGTTTTAAATACATTATCGTACACGTTTCATGTTTTGAATAGAAAAGAAATCTGGCTTAATACCTGTATCAAATTCCAATGAATTGTAAATGATGATCGTCTTTTGATCAGGATTCTCTGCTGGAATCATCTCCAGCCTGGATGGCACCACCCTTCCTCCCATTTTTTTCATTTCAGAAAGCACCATGGTATTGATCAGATAGTCATCCTCATCGTAGTACTTGAATAACAGTTGTAGGTAGTCCCCCTGGCCTATATAAGCTTCTATTTTACCCCAAACTACAGCAGCCTCCTCCTTTGGAGTCATGAGTATTTTCCAGGCCTTAAATTCACCAATGGTCGTATCCTTGAGTATTTCATGATCATAATCCTGCACGATGGAAGACTCCTTCACCAAATCATCATTGGTAAAATCAGATCCCATCCAGGATTGCATCATCATCGATGGAGGCATTTTGATCACACGATCAATCGTCGGTTGCCAATTCCAAAGCTCCTTCTCTCTTTTCAAAAAGGCAGCTCCTTTGTCTCTGGCAGGTGCAGTGATAAGCACCAGACTATATTCGGTGCCCATCGCCCAACTCTTCATAGTAATCTCTCGTGTCCAGGTAGGCCTAACTATCTTCATCTGCATTTCTGCCGTATTGGACTCTCCCTGCATTCGTTTGTCTGCCTTGTCGATGATTTCTCTTGCTGTTTGGGCAAGAGATAAGAAAGGGGTCATTCCCAATAATAAGCTGGTTATTAGTGCTCTCATGTTGTTTGGTTTGATTGTTTAACACAATATTTATTAATGAGCATTTGCTCTACTTCATCCATAGGATAATCCTCTTTCATCATCATAATGTGAAGAGCGATTCCATCAAAAAGCGTCGCCAATATTCTGGCTTCTGTCTTGTAATCACTAAATCCGATCTCTTTCAACAGACTTTCAAGCATGACCAGATATCCATCCATCTTATTTTTGGCCATGTCATGAACAAACTGAAATCGATCTATTTGCGTAGATAATCCAATGAGTAATCTGTTGAGTTTGTCATTCTGTCTGAACCACTCAAAAATGATTTGAATAAGATTCTTCAAGGTTTGGTCAGGTTGATCAGACCAAATCTGCTCTACCATTTCGTCTCCTACTGAGACCAAGTCGTGAATCATAGATTCCAGCAGTGCTTCCTTACTTTCGAAATAGTTGTAGATCAATCCCTTACTGATTCCAGCACTTTTGGCAATTTGGGCAATGGAGGTTGCTTCAAACCCTTTTGTACCAAATAATTCAAGACTAGCATCAAAGATTTTTCGCTGACTGGCTTCTCTTATTTCTTCAAATTGTTGTTTAGATCTTGGACTCATATTATGACTGAACGGTCGGTCAATTATAAAGTTACAATAATATCAAAATTAATTACAGTATGAACTCAAATATTTAAACTACTGATAATCATACTTTTCTATGGGATTATAATATATCTTTAGTAACTAGTAAAGAGACCTACCAGTCACTATGAAACGTTACTTTCGCTACGTTGTACCCATTTTCATCCCCACGATGATCTTGATCTTAACGCTGGCTTACTTCATCAATGGACGCATTGTAAAATCTTCACTTCAAGATTTAACTGAGCATCAATATGATTTGAACCAACGTGAAGCACAGCATCTATATGAATACTTGTATCCTGTCCTACTAGATAACTATTTCCTTGCCCAACAGGCTAACAGTCAGAGTAGTGATTATAATGAGGTGATTGAAACCTTGAGAGATGAGTTTTTCATTTTTTCTAACGCCTCCAAATATGATCAAATTAGAGTCATTGACACATTAGGATTTGAAATGTTACGAGTTGATTACACCGAAAATGGTGCGAAGATTATTCCAAGCGACTCTCTTCAAAACAAAAAGCATAGAGACTACTTTCAAATTGCTCGTAACTTAAGTATAGGTCAGATTTATTTCTCTAGAATTGACTTAAATAAAGAATTTAGGAAACTGGAGGTACCCTATCAGCCAGTAATTAGACTAATTAGCCCAATAGTTGAGGCTAACGACAACATATTAGGTTATTTAGTCATCAATTGCGACGCCCAGCGTATTTTAGAACCTGTTGATTCGGAAGAAAATTCAAGCTTCCTTTTGAACGATCGGGGCTATTGGTTAAATGATAACAGACTATCACCTGCTTTTGCTTTTGAATTTGATAGTTTGACAAACCAAAATCTAGATGGTTTTGATTCTGATGCCTGGCAATCAATGCAGTCACAAGATTCTGGTGCTTTGGTTACTAACAATGGATTGTTCGTTTGGCAAAAGATTTCATTCCATCCGCTTATCGATCGTTTCAATGAAGCGAAGGGAATTCATCTAAGCACTTTAAAACCCTCACAACTTTATCTTGTAAAATACATTAATTCACAAAACCTAAATTCAGTACAGACCAAGCATTATCCACTTCTGATCCTCTGTAGTGTATCAGCTATTTTATTGATTTTCTCAATTTGGGTTTCAATTTCCATCTCTAATGTCAAAAAGAAAGACCTGGAATTACAAAAAAAGGTTAAAGAATTATCTCATAATTCCAAAGTACTGACCTTAAAGAATACTCAATTAGAGAGTTTTATTCGAATTGCTTCTCATGACTTAAGAGAACCATTGGCTAGCATTAAAAGTGTTGCCAAATCTCTCGAAGAGTATCAGACTAAGCCTACTGATAAGTTCTATGTTAGATACCTTGATTTTATTGTAGCTTGTACAGATCGCATGGACCGTCTCACTAAAGGCGTACTTGATTATGCTGTAACTGGAAGGTCTTCTAAATTGGAAAAAATTGATCTTAAAGTGATCATTGACAATATAAAAGATGATCTGTCTCACTCCTTCAACACTACCAATACCAAAATAACAATCAATGAATTACCGACTATAACTTGCTATAAAATGGAGATTAAACAAGTATTTCAAAATCTCATTTCCAACGCCATTAAATACGCTAAAGACAACACACCACCAGAAATAACAATCTCCTACAAAGAGAATTCTACCCATCACTTATTTCATATAAAAGATAACGGAATTGGGATCAGCGAGACTGATTCTAAAAAAGTCTTTCAAATGTTTAAACGCCTCGAAACTAAAAAATCAGAAGATGGATTGGGTATTGGATTAGCAATAAGCAGAAAAATAATAGAACTACATCTTGGCGAAATATGGATAGAATCAAATAAGGACTCAGGTACTACGTTCTCTTTCACTATTTCAAAGAACCTTTACAACGACCATTGATCAGGAGTTTCTTAACTCAATAATAGTAATCTCAGGAAGAATCCCTACCCTACCAGGATAGCCTAAATAACCATATCCCCTGTTTACATACAAGTATTGATTACCCGACTGATACATATCTGCCCATTGTTTGTAGATGTATTTGGAAGGACTCCATCTAAAGTCACCTATTTCGATTCCAAACTGCATACCATGGGTATGACCAGCAAGTTGCAAGTTGATATCTGGATAATCCAGCAATACCTGAGCTTCCCAATGACTCGGATCATGAGAAAGCAATATTTTAAACGGAGCCTCCTCGGTTCCTGTATACGTTTTTGCCAGGTCCCCATATTTTGAAAATCTACCTGCACCCCAGTTTTCCAACCCTAAAATGGCTAATTGTTCTCCATTTTGAGTTAGAATTCGATTTTCATTCAACAAAATGTCCCATCCCATGTATCGATGCATTTCATGAAGTTGATTGATATCAGCTTGTTTCCCTTCAGGACTACCCCAACTTCGGTAATCACCATAATCGTGATTACCCATAGTGGAGTAAACACCTAATGGTGCTTTGATACTTTTGAAAATATCCAGATAGGGTTTTGCCTCATCACTTTGATTATTCACCAAATCCCCAGTAAAGAACACTACATCTGGTTTCTCAGCAAGAAGCATATCCACTCCCCCTGCCACAGCGGTTTTATTGAAAAAACTACCCGTATGGATATCAGATATCTGAGCTAATCTCATCCCATGAAAGGCTTTTGGAAGTTTAGAAGATGTTATCACCCTCCTCCTCACCCGATAATCATGAGCACCGGAAATAATTCCAAAGCTAAAAATGGCTATTGGCACTGTACCGGCAACCAATGCTGTTTTAGAAAGAAACTCCGATCTCGATAGGTCGGGAGCTTCCTCCTTCTTATCAGGCACAAAGCTTGCAATCCAGGTAACGAGTCTTCTCACGTCATCAAACAACACGAAAAGTGCGGCAATCAATTTACCAATCAGCGTAATGAAAAAGGCGGTGGTGATAAATAACCTCAGATTAGCAAACTGTTTGGGATCCAGCTGATTGTACATCATGATCCCAACGAACAGCACTCCAGATATGGCAAAGTACACCACACTCAACACTCTTCTCACCACGAGTGAATAATCACTCATCACCACTCTCAGTGCCTGAAAGATGTAGATATCAAAAGCTACATACAATACAGCCACAAATGCCATAAAATAGATTCTGCTCATATTGAAAAAGTAAACCCTGACCGGATGGTCAGGGTTTCAAGTTTTTAACTAATTCCTAATTTCCTGTTGACTTTAGCAAAGAACAAGTACATGACCGGTACTATGACCAAAGTAAGGAATGTGGCAAATGTCAATCCGAAGATTATTGTCCAAGACATTGGTCCCCAGAATGCTACGTTATCTCCACCGTAGTAGAAGTCTGCATTGTAACTACCAAGGAACTTAATAAAGTCAATATTAATTCCAAGTGCAAGCGGTACTAACCCAAGAACGGTTGTCACAGCTGTCAAGATTACTGGTCTCAGACGAGTAGCTCCTGCATCCGCAATTGATTTGATGATCTCCTCGAAAGGCAATTTATCAACTCCAAGTTCTTGCCTTCTTCGCTCCCTACTCAACTCGATAAAGTCAATCAATACAATGGCATTGTTCACCACAATACCTGCCAGTGAGATAATACCAATCATGGTCATGATCACAACGAAATTCATCTGGAATACTACCAGTCCCATGAATACACCAATGGTACTCAACACTACAGACATCATAATAATGAATGGAGTTGTTACCTTATTGAACTGTGCAACTATGATCAAGAAAATCAAACTTACAGCAATACCCAGGGCAGTACTCAAGAAGGCCATTTCCTCAGCCTGTTTTTCCTGCTCACCACCAAATTTGTATTCATACCCTTCTGGCATTTCATAGTCTGCAAGAAGCTCTTTGATCTCGTTATTGATGGCAGTTGCATTAAAACCTGCCTCCACGTTGGAACTGATGGTTACCACTCGATTCAGATCTTTTCTTCTTACTGAGCCGTAGGTAGAGCTCAACTCGGTTGTTGCTACTGCAGAGATAGGCACATTCTTAATCTGCCCACTAGACTGATCTCTAAAGATGATACTCTTATTCAATAACGCATCTGGATCGTTTCTATACTTCTCCATCAAACGAAGCTGCACTTCATAGTCATCTTCACCTTCTTTGTATTTGGAGATTTCCTTACCAAAAAGAGCCGTTCTAATTTCCATTGCAATGGAATTTGTAGACAATCCGAATCTTCTAGCCTTCTCACGATCGATATTAACAATCATCTCTGGCTTACCAGTCTCCAAATCGGTTTTTAACTTCTCAATTCCTTCGATCCCAGATTCATTGATGGTCTTCTTGATGTCTTCAGTAATATCAATCAACTCAGCAAATTCATCACCAGATACTTCGATTGAAATTGGCTTACCAGCAGGAGGTCCATCAGCGTTCTGATCTACTGTAATAGCTACACCAGGATAATCTCCAATCGTATTTCTAATCTCAGAGAGAATCTCTTTGGTATCAATCCCATTTCGATATTTGAACTCCTTAAAGTTTACCGTAATCCTGGCTTTGTTCGGCGTATCCTGTTGTCCGAAAGCGGATGGATCATTTGGATCGGAAGTTCCTTGACCAACATTGGCAATTATGGACTCAACAATGGATTCATAAGGCTTCACCGTCTCAAAAATGATTTCCTCAATTTCAGCCGTGAAGTTGTTCGTGCGTTCAATATCGCTACCTACTGGATACTCAATGAAAACGTTGATGTACTTAGGATCTGTTTTTGGGAAGTACTCCACTTCAGGTGGAAAAATACCCATCAACATGATAGAGAAGACGAACATTATCACAGTCCCCCAGAAGAAGATCACGGGCTTCCATCCACTCAACGCAAAGTTTAGTGTGGATTTGTACAGCCCTTCCATCCATGGTAAGAATGATTTCTGAAAGCTTCGAGAACCAGGTGTCAGTACATAGACATTGAGCACTGTAATTAAGGCTGCAGCCAATAATAGGTTACCTAGCACTTTGGCTCCAGCCAATACCAATAATAGTCCGAAAGCAGCTCCTATCGCAACAAAAATCATTATTCGTCTTTTGTTGATCTCGCCTGTATCCAGCTTCATGAAAGAAGCTATCAAAACCGGATTGATCACCAAAGCTACGAATAGAGATGAACTCAAAGTTACGATCAAAGTAATTGGCAAGAACTTCATGAACTCTCCCATCATACCAGGCCAGAACGCCAATGGTAAGAAAGCAGCCAGTGTAGTGGCTGTGGAAGCAATAATTGGCCAGGCTACCTCGCCGACCCCTTGTTTGGTTGCTTCAAAAGCACTTACTCCTTCTTCCATCAAACGATAAACGTTCTCTACTACCACAATCCCATTATCTACAAGCATACCTAATGCCATAATTAGGGAGAACAGCACCATCATGTTGATAGATATTCCAAACATTCCCAAAATCATGAACGACATGAACATGGACAAAGGAATCGCAATACCAACGAAAAGTGCGTTTCTAGAACCCAAGAAGAACAAAAGAACAAGCACCACAAGGATCACCCCAGAGATGATGTTATTTTCCAAAGAGCTTACTAGTTCACGAGTTTGTTCAGACTGATCGTTTGTCTTGGTGATAATCAGATCTTTCGGGAATTTGTTATTTGCTTGTGCTTCGTCCAAAATCTCATTGATTTTCTCAGTTGCACTCAACAAGTTCTCTCCACTTCTTTTCACCACATCCAACATCACCACAGGGTTACCTCTCAATCGAGCATAGTCCTGAGCATCTTTGTAATCAAAGTCTACCTCAGCAATATCTCTCAAATAAACGATATTCCCTTTTTCGCTCTTTACTACGATATCCAATACTTCTTCTGGAGTTTCGAATTCTCCAACCACACGAACAGATCGTTTGATGTCACCTTGAGTGATACTACCACCTGATAGGGTAATATTCTCTGCTCTTACAGCATTTTCAATATCACCAAAGTTGACTTCACGAGCTTCCATCTGGAATGGATCTACATTGATCTTCAACTCTTTTTCATTAATACCTCTAATCTCTACTTTCGAGATNTCCTTCACCTTCTCAATTTCCTCTTCNAGGTATTCCGCATATTCGTTGAGTTCTTCCATGGTATAATTACCTGAAAGGTTCAAGTTCAAAATTGGGAACTCAGAAAAGTCCATTTCGAAAACNTTCGGATCAGTCTGAAGCTCAGGCAAGTCTGGTTTCGCACGATCCACTGCATCTTTTACCTTGGTTAAGGCATCTTCTATATCAGTAGATGAAGTAAACTCNACGATAATGGTTGAGTAATCCTGTACNGATGTAGANTTGATGTTATCNACTTCCGCAATGGCATTGATCTCTCTTTCCAAAGGTCTGGTAACAAGGTTTTCCATATCCACAGGTGAATTACCAGGGTGAGGAGTTCCTACNTACACAATTGGTTGAGATACNTCTGGAAAACTCTCCTTTGGCAAACCGATATAGGTAGCAATACCCATAAACACGACCAAAAGAGTCAGTATATAAACAGTGGTCTTGTTATTCAGCGACAAAGTCGTCAGACCGAACTGCTTATTGGTATTCATATTTTGATTGTCTTCTGACATAAGTAAAATCTTTGTGGTGAAACGCTTATTTTACGATTACTACGACTCCTTCAGAAAGATCCCTATATCCTTCGTTAGCAATCAGTTGACCATTTTTCAAACCTTCGGTAATCTCCGTTTGCAATTTGTAAGACAAGCCTGGTGTTACGTAAGCCTTTTTCGCTTTCTTCATTCCTCCTTCATCTACAATTTCGAACAAGTAACTTCCCTTGCTGTCGGTTTGAATAACTTTGGTTGGAACTACAAATGCACTTTCGTTTTTGTAATCAACTAACTGGAGTACTACTACCTGATTAGGCTTTGCGTCGAAATCAATCTTTGGCATTTTCAGTTCGATTTCGAATGTTCTGTTCTCACTCTTAATCACACTCCCAACACTCATGATTTTAGTCTCAATCGTTTTATCCTGAGAAGGGAAATAAACTTTGGCGACCTGACCTTCTGAGAACTTGCCTAAGTAGCTTTCAGAAACATCAGCCGTGATGTACATATCATCCTGATTCACAATTCTGACTAACTGCATCCCAGGCTGAGCCATCTGACCAACTCTCGCTGGCACATTATCAATAACCCCGGAGAATGGTGCGTATACATTAGACTGTCTTAGTTGAGACTTAAGCGTGGCTAATCTGCTTTCGAGAGATTCTTTATTGTTTTTAGCTTGCAGGTATTGTACCTCTGTACCAATATTCTGCTCCCAAAGTTTGGCTTGTTTCTCATAGATGGTAGCAGCTAACTCTAACTGCGTCTCTACTTCTCCAATATTGTTTCTGATGATATCAGCATCTAATTGAATAAGCAACTGACCTTTAGAAACCTTCTGTCCTTCCGTTACATTAATTGCAACAATTCGACCCATTGTTTCTGCAGACAAAACCACATCTTTTCTTGATTCCACACCACCTCTAACTTCTATTTCGTGTTTGAATGGTGTCGGAGACATTTTTACAGAGGTAACAGAAATCTCATTGATCTCCGCTTTCAGCAATCCTTCTGCTTTCAACTCAGACTCTAATGTCTTGATCTGAGCTTCCAATTCTTTTTTCTCNTCTTTCAAAGANTTAAGCTGACCNAGCTTATCTTCTTCTTGACCACATCCTACCATTAGGAGTGCGGGTATAACTAATAAGGTTAGTAAATGATTCGATTTCATATCCTTGTTTTAAATATTATTGTTCAACTCCTAATGCTCTACTTAAATCAATTCTAGCGATGATTGCTTCAAAGAGCGTATTGTAATAATTGGTTTGTGCTTCTTTTAATGAATTATTGGCGTCTACGACTTCCAAGTTGGAGCCAACTCCTTCTTCATACTTCTTTTGAGAAATATCAAAGATCTTTTTAGCAAGATTCAGATTTTCCTCCTGGACAGAAAGTCGACGTAATGAACTACTTAAACTTGACTCACTGTCTTGAACTTCAATTTGAATCTGAGTCTTCATTGCATCGATATTATTATCAATCTTTTCTAATGCGATCTTCTCTTGCTGAATTTGATAAGTTCGCTGTAGTCCAGTGAAAATATTCCAACCCAATCTTAACCCAATGGTAGAATATCCATACCACTTGTCAGGACCAAATGGACCTATCTCTGAGAAACTACTTTCTGTTTTGAATAAACCAGTAAACGAATCGGATTGAGTGCTACTTCCCAATGTGGCGTATGCAGACAAGTAAGGCAACGCTTCAGCGTATTTGTTCTTGATATTCAGCTCTTGTAGATGCTTGTTTGCCATTAATACTTCATAATCTCTTCTTTCGGAAAACTGTACATGAGCAGAGTAAGAAGCAATAGCTCTTTCTTTCACATCCTCTATCGTACCATCCAGAATCAGCTCCTGATCTTGAGGATAGTTCATTTGAAATTTCAAAAGGCTCAATGACAATGCAGTCAATGCTTCAAGGTTAGCAATTTCTGCTTTAGCATTATTCAACGCCACCTTTAACCGATCCACCTCAATGCTTTCAGCAAAACCACTTTCATTCAAAGCCTTAGTATTGTCATAAACTTCTTGAAGGCGATTCAAGTTGGATGAATACAAATCCAGTCTATCATCATTGATCAATACATTGAAATATGCTTTTGCAACTGCTGCCTTTCGCTCACCTTCAATGTAAAGCCTTTGTTTAGTTGCTAAATCCTTATAGGCATTGGATGCTTGCAACCCTACAATGTATGATCCATTGAAAATCAACTGATTAATGGAAATATTAGCATCTCCATTAGACTTTAGCTGAAAGAAGTTTTCAGTAGCATATACATCTCCAGCTTGAGCTCCAGCACTTTGTAAGGCGGCAGCACCTTCTTCACCTATGAACCCCGAGTTGTTGGGATCATACGTACTGAAGAATCTAGATAATGTCGGACTCCGTTGAGCTGATACAGAGCCTGTCACTTGTGGCAGACCGATACCCACCGTCTCTTTTACTTTAGCCTGAGCCGACGCTTCATCCAGCCTTGAGTTTTGCACATCAAAAGCATGCTCATGTGCATACTCCATGCATTGCTCTAAAGTAAAACGCTGACCTCCCGAACTCTCTTGAGCCGCAAGCCAGGTAGTTGTCATTAGTAGTAGTAAGGTAAGTTTTACTTTCATTTGTACAATTTGATTATGATCGTGTTCTATCAAAGAGGCCAGACATATTATGAATTGGCTTCTTTCAATTGGTATTGGGTATATAGTTGTTTGCCTTTATCCGATAAGATGCCATGNACGAAATGATCGAACAACTGCATCTGAACTTCTAAAAAATTAAATTCCATTCTTGGAAAAATCTGATCATTGAATGCCATCTGGACTGTCTCCAATCTTAGCACTGCAATGACTCTTGGATCAATTTCAGGTCGGTAGTATCCTTCCTGTACTCCTTTGTTGATATTATCCATGATTTGNCCTCTNAAAAANCGATTCTTAAATNGCTGAAAGATTTCCCANGCATCNGCATGATACTTTTGCAAATCATACAACATGGATGGATTGATCTTAAACACATGCTCACGCATGCATTTNGATAGNTTGTATAATTCCTCAATCGAATTACTNGAATGATCNNGAATNTCAGCAAACTCCTGCATCTCTCCNTTCATGTAATTCTCCACTGCGTCTGTCACCAACTCATTCTTGTTGCTGAAGTGTTGATACAGAGTTTTCTTCGACATAGATAAAGCGCGAGCCACATCATCCATAGACACTGATCGTATCCCATACTGGATGAATAAGGCTTGTGCACCTTCTATTATTTTTTCTCTTAGCTCTTCCAAATTCCTAAACTCTGGTTGTCAATTTACAACGCGAAAATACTTTGGAAACTTTTAATATTCCAAAAGTTTCCTGAGTTTCTACGTGAGTATTTTCAGAAGGTTCTACTATTTCTGTAATATTTTAGTGAAGTTTTTGAATCAGTAGAGTAATATCAACTAATCAATGGATCAAGAGATATTTTATGAAAAGAATGGAGAAGGCGAAATAACGCTGATATTTTTTCATGGCTTTGGTCAAAATCATAAAATTCTTTCACCNTGGGTNGAATNNACAAATNANCAATACACCATATATAATTTTGATCTNTACTATCATGGGAATAGTAGTCGACCNGANANAATATTAANNCCTGAAGAATGGAAATCNCTCTTTGCCAACTTTCTTAAGGAAAATANTATTGACCANTTTCACCTTGCTGCATTCAGCCTTGGAGGTCGTTTTGCATTAACGACTTATCAATTGTTCCCAGAACATACCAGATCTATCACTCTTGTTGCTCCAGATGGTATTTATGAAAACTTCTGGTATCTGTTAGCTGTGAGTAAAGGAGGCAACAAACTATTTAAGTATTTCATGCTTCACCCCACTGTTTTTAATCGATTCCTCAAGCTTGTGGAAAAATTAAAATTAACTAGCAGCCAAATGATACGATTTGCTCAGAAAGAGCTTTTCACTAAAGAGAATAGAAAGCGCGTATATCGATCCTGGACCTACTTCCGACCATTGCAACCCAAATTGAATCTGATTAATGACTTGATCAAGAGCAAAAAGACTCCTATTCATCTCATTCTTGGGAGTAAAGACTTGTTGGTTCCTATTGATAAGATCAAATCTAAAATGAATAAATCAGAGTCCGTTTATTACCACATATTACCTCTCAAACACCACCAACTTATAGATGGTGCAAAAACCTTGATTCCTTCTTTGCTAGAAGAGGTTAATCTTTGACATATTCTTCTATTTTTGCGGTATCAAAGCAAGTCCTCACAAATGATATACATCTTTCAAAAAACCAACAATTCATTTTTTGTAGTAGGAAGTAAAACGGAAATCAGCGCAGAAGACAAAAAAAAGCTATCATGGCTGTTTTCAGGAGCAGAACCGATTGAAGAAAAGACACTAGAAGGCAAGTTTGTAGGCCCGAGAAAAGAGATGATCACACCATGGAGTACCAATGCCGTGGAAATCACTCAAAATGCCGGCATCACAGGACTTGAAAGAATTGAAATTTTCGAAAAAGAAAGAGGTCAATTATTTGACCCAATGCTTCAACAAAAATACGATGGTCTGGGACAGGATATTTTCACACTGAAAATCCAACCAGAACCAATCAAATACATAGATGACTTAGAAGCATACAACATCTCCGAAGGTCTTGCTTTAAGTGAGGATGAAATTAGCTTCTTAAAAGAAGTTTCAGCTGAAATAGGAAGAAGTCTTACCGACTCTGAAGTATTTGGGTTCTCTCAAATCAACTCTGAGCACTGTAGACATAAGATATTTAATGGAACATTCGTAATCGATGGAGATGAGCAGCCATTGACTTTGTTCCAATGGATTAAGAAAACTTCCCAGGAGAATCCAAATCAGATCGTATCAGCTTACAAAGACAATGTTGCCTTCATCAAAGGACCTGTTGTTGAGCAGTTTGCTCCTAAAACACAAGACAAGCCTGACTACTTTGAAGTGAAAGATTACGAATCTATCATTTCATTGAAAGCTGAGACTCACAACTTCCCTACTACCGTAGAGCCATTCAATGGTGCAGCAACAGGATCTGGAGGAGAAATCAGAGACCGTATGGCTGGTGGTATTGGTAGTTTCCCTCTTGCAGGAACTGCAGTTTATATGACTTCTTACTCGAGGCTCGAGGAAGGAAGAAGCTGGGAAGAAAACATCTCACCAAGAAAATGGCTTTACCAAAGCCCTAAAGAAATACTAATCAAAGCATCGAATGGCGCTAGTGATTATGGCAACAAGTTCGGTCAACCACTTATCTGTGGTAGCGTCTTGACGTTCGAACATGAAGAAGCCAACGAAACAATCGCTTTTGATAAAGTAATTATGCTTGCCGGCGGGATTGGTTTCGCCAAACTGAAAGACGGAATCAAGAAAAAAGTACAAAAAGACCAAACTGTAGTCATCCTCGGTGGTGACAACTACCGAATAGGGATGGGTGGTAGTGCAGTATCTTCTGTAGATACAGGTGCATTCTCTACTTCATTGGAACTGAACGCCGTGCAGCGATCCAATCCGGAAATGCAAAAGAGAGTTTGTAACGCTGTCCGTGCGATGGCAGAGTTGGATGACAACCCAATTGTATCCATTCATGATCACGGCGCAGGTGGACACCTAAACTGTCTTTCGGAATTAGTAGAGGATACAGGTGGAGATTTTAAATTAGAGAACTTCCCTGTTGGTGACCCAACCCTCTCGGAAAAAGAACTGATTGGTAATGAGTCGCAGGAAAGAATGGGTCTGGTAATTGATCCTTCTAAATCAGAATATCTTAAAAATGTATCTGCTCGAGAAAGAGCACCTTATTATGAAGTAGGAACAACGACAGATAATAATGAATTGACTTTCAAGAGAACTGGCGCTGAAGAGGCACCATTCCACTTGAAAATGAATCATCTCTTTGGCTCATCTCCAAAAACCATCCTCACTGATAAAACATCAGACCGACAGTTCGAGCAGAAAGCTTATGATGTTTCCAAAGCTGAAGAATACATTGAAAAAGTACTGCAATTAGAAGCAGTTGCTAGTAAAGACTGGTTAACTAATAAAGTAGACCGTTCGGTAACTGGAAAAGTGGCACTTCAACAGACAGTTGGAGAAATTCAGGTTCCATTGAACAATCTTGGTGTAATGGCCCTGGATTACTTGAGCAATAAGGGAATCGCTACGTCTATTGGACATGCTCCAGTCGCGGCATTGATTGACGCAGGTGCTGGTTCTCGCCTATCAGTTACTGAATCCTTAACCAATTTGGTGTGGGCTCCATTATCGGATGGCTTAAAAGGAGTTTCCTTGAGTGCTAACTGGATGTGGCCTGCAAAGAATGACGGAGAGAATTCTCGTCTTTACAAAGCTGTTAAGGAAGTGAGCGAGTTCACCTGTGCTTTAGGGATTAATATCCCAACAGGTAAGGATTCCTTATCCATGGCCCAGAAATACCCTGATGGTAAGAAAGTATTGGCTCCAGGATCAGTGATCATCTCTGCTGTTGGTGAAGTTTCAAACATCAACAAAGTAGTTACTCCAAGTCTAAAAACAGCACCTACGAGTCAGTTGATCTATGTCCCTTTCAGCAATGGCAAACTATCTATTGGTGGAAGCTCTTTCGGACAAATTATCAATTCACTGGGTGGAAACACACCTGATACGACTCCTGAAATCGTTGTGAATGCATTTAATGCAGTTCAAGAGTTGATTCAAGAGAATCTAGTATTGGCAGGTCATGATGTAGCGTCAGGCGGTTTAGTAACCACATTAATGGAAATGACCTTCCCTAATAAAGAAGGTGGTGCGTCAATCAGTTTTGAAAAGTTCGAGGAAGAAGATATTATCAAGCTTCTCTTCAATGAAAATCCAGCTGTGGTACTTCAAGTGGAAGATATTCACAAAGTAGAAAAGGTACTCAGCAAACATAAAACGTCNTTTANAGAGNTAGGAAATACCACTGACACTCGAAATATTAAACTAACAAAAGACGACTGGAACCTAGAACTCTCCATTGANGACATGCGAGATATTTGGGCCAAGACCTCTCACCTACTAGACAGAGAGCAGTCAAAGCCTGAAATAGCAGATTTACGATTCAGCAACTTCAAAGAACAACCTCTTCATTATAAGTTCCCCGAGAACTACACTGGCAAGTTTGAGGATTACAGTATAGATGAAAAGCGAAGAACTTCATCTGGAATCAAAGCGGCGATCATCAGGGAAAAAGGTGTAAATGGAGATCGTGAGATGGCCTACTCACTTTATTTAGCGGGCTTTGATGTTAAAGATGTCCATATGACTGACTTGATCAGTGGCCGTGAAGACCTGACCGATGTTAATATGATTGTCTTTGTTGGTGGATTTTCCAACTCCGATGTACTTGGTAGTGCCAAAGGTTGGGCTGGATCATTCATCTTCAATGAGAAAGCTAAAACTGCACTGGACAACTTCTACAAACGAGAGGACACGTTGAGTTTAGGAGTATGTAACGGTTGTCAGGTAATGATGGAACTTGGATTGATCTATCCGGAGCTAGGAGACAACCACCCAAGAATGCATCATAATATCTCAGGCAAGTTTGAATCAGCATTCGTGAATGTAGATGTATTAAAGAACAACTCTGTCATGTTCGGATCACTAGCACATTCTAAACTTGGTATTTGGCTAGCGCATGGTGAAGGACAGTTTGTACTTCCTGGCAAACCAGAGGATTACAATATTCCAGTGAAGTATACTTATGACCAGTTCCCAGGTAATCCTAATGGCAGCTCTTTCGCAACAGCAGCAGTTGCATCAAGGGATGGAAGGCATGTAGCGATCATGCCTCACCTGGAGAGAAGTATCTTCCCATGGAACTGGGCACATAATGAAGAAATCAAAAATGCAGAAGTATCACCTTGGATTGAACCATTTGTGAATGCCAAAAAGTGGGTAGAAGGAAATATGAAATAACAGCTAAAAAGTCTTTTTCATGAAGACCTTTTAGCTTTTCCAGACACAAATAGCTGATTGTCTGGGTATATGATTACAACATGTGAGATTAGATTAAATTTTATCAAGATTTTTCGGCACCATACTTTTCAAAATGAAATAAAAATGTCTAGTTTTGCATTCCATTTCGCAGCGAACGACGCTCGAATACAAGGTACTGGCCTATGGTGTAACTGGCAACACGTCTGATTTTGGTTCAGAAGAGTCTAGGTTCGAGCCCTAGTAGGCCAACTAATAATCCCGACCTGAACGTCGGGATTCTTTATTTTAAAATAAAAATTTACCATGTCCTCAGTAAAATTATTTGCAGGAAAAGGAACCGCAGATTTGGCTAATCGCATAGCTGANATCTACGGCAANCCACTTGGTAAATCTACTTCACAAAAATTCAGTGACGGAGAGCTAAANTTCAGCTACAANGAATCCATCCGGGGCACTGATCTTTTCATNATNCAGTCTACCACCCCTCCTTCNGANAANATCATGGAGCTNTTGCTTATGATTGATGCNGCAAAGAGAGCGAGNGCAAAATACATTACTGTAGTAATTCCTTACTTCGGTTATGCAAGACAAGATAGAAAGGACAGACCCAGAGTGGCTATTGCTGCTAAGATGATGGCAAACCTTCTAACTGCTGCCGGAGCTCATCGATTGATGACAATGGACCTTCATGCAGGACAGATTCAGGGATTTTTCGATATTCCTGTAGATCACCTGGATGGATCAGCGATTTTTGTGCCGTACATAAGAAATTTAAATCTAGACAACCTGATCTTCGCGTCTCCGGATGTTGGAGGTACTGCGAGAGCAAGAACTTTTGCTAAGTTCTTTGAAGCGGATATGGTTGTTTGTGATAAACACCGAAAGCGTGCCAATGAAATTGCATCTATGCAAGTAATTGGAGATGTAGAAGGTAAAGATGTAGTGCTTGTAGATGATATGGCTGACACTGCTGGAACTATTTGTAAGGCGGCAAACCTTTTGAAAGACAAAGGAGCTACTTCAGTAAGAGCAATATGTACACATCCTATCCTATCTGGAAAAGCGTACGAAAACATCGAAGCATCTGATCTGGATGAAATGATCACCTCAGATACAATTGCTTTAAAACAAAAGAGTGACAAAATCACTGTATTGACTGTGGCAGACCTTTTCGCGAAAGCAATTAGAAAAGTACATGATCACGAATCAATCAGTGCACTGTTTATTTAATTAAGAATTCTTTTAACTATTTAATATAACAATTATGAAAANTGTTGAGATTATAGGGTTTAAAAGAGCAAATCTCGGCAAGACTGAAGCTAAAAGACTCAGAGCTGAAGGATATGTTCCGTCTGTCATCTATGGTGGCGAAGAGCAGATTCACTTCTACGCTCCGATGATTCTGTTTAGAGAGTTGGTCTATACCGATGAGGCTCACTTTGTAAACCTTAACATTGAAGGAGAAACTTTTGAAGCTATTCTTCAAGACATTCAGTTCCACCCAGTTAGCGAAATCATCATGCATGCTGATTTCCTTCAGTTGTTCCGTGGAACTAAGATCAAAATGGACATCCCTGTTAGACCTGTAGGAACACCTCCAGGCATCCAACAAGGGGGTAAATTGATCAAGAAATTAAGATTCCTTACCATTAAGGCTTTACCTAAAGACATGCCTGAGTACATTGAAGCTGATGTTTCTAAACTTGGACTTGGTAAATCAATCAAAGTTGGTGAAATCCCAACAGAAAATTTTGAAATCCTAAATAGTCCATTGGTAACCATCATGGGTATCGAGGTTCCTAGAGCTCTTAGAGGTAAGTCTGTTGAGGCTGAAGAAGAAGAGGGTGAAGGTTCTGAAGAAGCTGCAGAAGAAGCTTCAGCTGAATAAGCTAAAAAACACCTATTATATTAGAGAAATCCTACTCCTTTACGGGGTAGGATTTTTTATTTTTGTCTGCTGAAACCTGAAATATCATCATGAAATACCTGGTAGTTGGATTAGGAAATATTGGACCAGAATACGAATTGACCCGTCACAACATTGGATTCCTGGTATTGGATCGTCTCGCTGATAAGGAAGGTCTGAAATGGGATCATGGGAAACATGCCTTTCATTCAGAACTCAAATACAAAGGGCGGACCATCCATTTATTAAAACCAACCACTTATATGAACCTTAGTGGTAAAGCAGTCAATTACTGGATGAATGAACTCAAAATCCCAAAGGAGAACATTCTTGTTATCACTGATGATTTGGCATTACCCTTCGGTAAAATACGTCTGAAAGGCAAAGGGTCTGCGGGAGGACATAATGGACTCAAGAACATCGAACAGCTCACCGGTGGTCAAAACTATGCTCGACTTAGGTTTGGTGTAGGTGATGACTTCTACAAGGGACAACAAGTAGATTATGTNTTGAGTCCTTTTTCAAAAACAGAAATGGANGAATTGGTATTCGCCATGGATAAAAGCATTGACGCCTCACTCGCCTTTTGCACTATCGGCTTAGATCGAGCAATGAACCAGTTCAATTAAAGCTGTGAGGGTTATCATCATNGGTGGAGGTGCAGCTGGTTTTTTTACAGCGATTAATATAGCAGACAAACATCCTGACTGGCAAATCACCATTCTGGAAAAAACTAACAAGCTACTAAGCAAAGTTAAGATCTCAGGTGGTGGAAGATGCAACGTCACCAATGGAAGAACTACCCCTTCAGAACTAGTCCCCTTCTATCCTCGCGGAGCGAAGAAACTCTACAGCTTGTTTCAGGAGTTTGGAACAAAAGACATGAGAAAATGGCTTGAAAAACGGGGAGTCAAGACCAATGAAGAAGCAGACCATCGAGTATTTCCAACTACCAATAATTCACAAACCATCATTGATTGTTTTCAAAACGAAGTTAGAAAACATAATATCAGGGTTCAGATGAATTTTGGAGTCCAGAATATTTCACTAGAAGAAAATAAGTGGCGTATCAGTTCTGGATCTGGGGAGATATTTGCAGATAAGATAATCATCGCNACAGGAAGCTCACCAGCATCCTGGAANACACTTCAGCAAATTGGTCTTGAAATAGTGAAGCCTGTCCCCTCGCTTTTTACTTTCAATATTAAGGACGAANGAATACAAGANCTGATGGGCATTGCTTTTGGTAATGTGTTGGTAAAGATCGTTGGTTCAAAACTTGAAGAATCTGGACCTCTTTTGATTACTCATTGGGGATTCAGTGGCCCAGCAATCCTCAAATTATCCGCCTGGGGTGCTCGAGATCTTGCTGAGAAAAATTATCACTTTCAAATACTAATTAACTACACAGGTAATTGCTCTGCAGATCAGGTAAGGTCCAATCTGAATTCCATTAAATCCGATTTCCCAAAAAGGAAATTATCAAATCATCCAATGTACGACATTCCTAAAAGGTTCTGGGAACGTCTATTGGAATGCTGTGAGATTACCTCAGATATACCCGCGGGTGAGCTCTCTAAAAAACAACTCAATAAACTTGTGGAAGAGTTGACTCAAGGACTCTACAGCGTGAACGGAAAAAGTACTTTCAAAGAAGAGTTTGTCACTAGTGGTGGAGTAAAGTTATCTGAAATAGACCTCAAAACATTTGAAGCAAAACGTTTTCCAAATCTCTACCTTGCTGGAGAAGTTTTAGATATTGATGCATTGACGGGTGGGTTTAACTTCCAGGCTTGTTGGAGTGCTGGATGGGTTATTGCGCAGAATATTTAAGCAGGGGGTGATTTATGGTGATTCTTACTCCACTCAACCAATCAATATTCCACTCAACAATTTGATCCTCCATGATCCTTTCTGATTGATTAGATTTAGCTAACGAAAAAATCTAAATATGAAGAGGACCCTTTTTATTCTATTCTTAGCATTGAGCGCAACAATACAGGCTCAATATTCTTCAGAGTTGTCTATCCCTCAAATCATGCAAGGAGAGGACTTTGTAGGCTANCTACCAGAACGTATCGAATGGAGTGTTGATGGTANGTCCATCTATTTTACATGGAACCCAGACAAAGACACCCTAAGAAGTCTATACAAAGTAGATGTTGCTTCTAAGAAAATTGAAAAGGTAGGAATTGAAGAACAAATGTCCTCTCCTGAGTTCGGTGACTATAATAAGTCACGAACCAAGATGATCTATGGAAAAAATGGTGATATCTTCCTTTATGATGTCAAGACCGGAAAATCCACTCAGGTTACCAATACTCTATCAGGAGAATATGGAGCCGAATTCTCTGGTAATGAGCAAAATATCATCTATACCTCAGACAACAATCTTTTTGCCTGGAATATAAACTCTGGAACAACCACTCAATTGACCAACTTTAAAGAAGGCAGTGAGCGTAAGGATCGAAAATCAGCTACTAATGATCAGTGGTTAGAAGATCAACAATTAGAATTGATCAATATACTAGCCAAAAGAAATCGAGAAGGTGAATTAAGAAAAGAACAAAGAGAAGCACTTGAAGTAGACAGACCCCTGGGAATCTACATTGGTGATAAAAGTGTTTACAATATTCAGATTAGTCCAGACATGAACTTTGTGACCTACACATTGCGAACAAGAGCCAATGCAAAGCGTACTGAAATCCCTGAGTATGTAACAGAGTCTGGACAAACAGAGCATAGCACTTCACGACCAAAGGTTGGTTCTCCTGAAGACTCTTATGAAATGGGAGTTTATGATATTAAAAACGACACCTCATATATTCTAGACACCAAGCAGATTGAGGGCATATATGATAAGCCAGAATTCCTTAAAGAATATGCTGGTGAAGACTTTGAGGATCAATACAAAGATCCAAGACCTGTTGTTATCAATGGACCGTTCTTTTCGGATGACTCCAAAGCCTTTGTGGATGTTCGATCTTTGGATAGTAAAGACAGATGGCTGCTACTTCTCGACCTAGAAACAGGCGATCTAACAACTTTGGATCGTCAGCATGACGAAGCTTGGATCGGTGGCCCAGGTATCAGCTCCTGGAAATTCTATCCTGGTAATCTCGGTTGGTTAAATAATGAAACGATTTGGTTTCAATCAGAGGAAACAGGATACTCTCATCTTTACTCTATGGATGTAAGCTCTAAAAAGAAAAAAGCACTTACTAAAGGGAAATTTGAAATCAGAGATGCCGAGCTATCCAATGACAAGAAGTCGTTCTACATACAGAGCAATAAGGTCTCTCCGCATGTAAATCATTTCTACAAAATGCCTGTGACAGGAGGTGCCATGACTCAAATTACCTCAAAGGAAGGTAATAATGAAATCACCATCTCACCAGATGAAAAATGGCTTGCCGTAAGATATTCTTATGCCAATAAACCATGGGAACTCTACATTATGCCTAATAAGGCTGGAGCTACCATGACTCAATTGACCAATTCCACAACTGACGAATTCAATTCGTATGAGTGGAGAGTTCCTGAAATCGTCAATTTCACTGCAGATGATGGTGCAAGTGTAGCTGCAAGGCTTTATAAACCAGAAAATCCAACTGGAGCAGCGGTCGTTTTTGTTCACGGCGCGGGGTACCTACAAAATGTACACAACTGGTGGAGCACCTACTACCGAGAGTTTATGTTCCATAACTATTTAGCCGATATGGGCTATACTGTTCTAGATATCGATTATCGCGGTAGCGATGGTTATGGCCGAGATTGGAGAACGGGAATCTACCGATTCATGGGAGGAAAAGACCTTTCTGATCAGGTAGATGGAGCAGAATACCTCGTGGCAGAGCATGGTATAGATCCGGATCGATTAGGTATTTATGGAGGGTCTTACGGAGGATTTATTACGCTTATGGCTATGTTTACAGCTCCTGATGTTTTCCAGAGTGGTGCAGCACTCCGCTCTGTAACTGATTGGGCTCACTACAATCACGGCTATACTCAAAACATTCTTAACACTCCAGTAGANGACAGTATCGCCTACAGGAGGAGTTCACCCATTTATCATGCANAAGGCTTAAAAGGAANACTAGTCATGCTTCATGGTATGGTTGACAGCAATGTGCAATTTCAAGATGTCGTGCGTTTATCTCAACGATTAATTGAGTTAGGCAAAAAAGACTGGGATCTGGCGGTATTCCCTCTAGAGTCTCATGGATTCATTGAGGCAAGCAGCTGGGCAGATGAATACCGACGTATTTACGAACTTTTTGAAGAAACACTGAAATAATTACCTAATTCAAATAAGCACCAATGAATATCAAAAGCACTCTAACCATATTGTTCAGCTTCATTATGCTGAGTCCTCATGCACAGGACTGGGATGTTACTAAACCAGTCGAAGAATATTCAGAAACCACCATATCCGTAGATGAAGGAACCTGGATGAACCTGGATGTTAGCCCCGATGGTCAAAAAATTGTTTTTGACTTGTTAGGAGACATTTACATCATGCCAATATCGGGTGGTGACGCAACTCCCCTACGCACTGGCCATGCATATGAAGTACAACCTCGATTTAGTCCTGACGGAACTCAAATATCCTTCACCAGTGATGCTGGTGGTGGCGACAATATCTGGGTAATGAATGTTGATGGAACTGAGGCCAAACAAATCACTAAGGAAAGTTTTAGACTATTGAATAATGCCGTTTGGACTCCTGATGGTCAATACCTTGTCGCTCGAAAGCACTTTACTTCTGGCCGATCTTTGGGTGCAGGAGAAATGTGGATGTACCACATCACNGGTGGTTCTGGAATTCAACTCACAAAGAGAAGAAACGATCAGCAAGATGCTGGTGAACCCTGGGTAGCAGGAGATTATGTGTATTATAGTGAGGATGTGTACCCTGGTGGTTACTTCCAATACAACAAAGACCCGAATAGCCAGATCTATGTAATCAAACGCTACAACAGAACAGATGGAGAAACAGAGACGCTTATCAGCGGTCCAGGTGGAGCTGTTCGTCCACAAGTATCTCCTGATGGTAAAAAGTTAGCCTTTGTCCGAAGAGTAAGAACCAAATCGGTTCTTTACCTGCATGACTTTGAAACCGGAACACAAAAACCAGTTTACGATGAACTGTATAAAGATCAGCAAGAAGCATGGGCCATTTTTGGTGTCTATCCTAATTACAATTGGCTACCAGACAACAAGCATGTGATCATTTATGCTAATGGTAAGATCAAAAAGCTGAATACTGAGACTGGTATTGCGACAGTTGTCCCATTCAAGGCTACAGCAACACATAAGATCACAGAACCACCAATGTTTAAGCAAAACCCTNCCCNTGAGACATTTGAGGCAAATGTGATACGAAATGCATCCACTTCTCCTGATGGAAAGACNTTAGTCTTTAACGCTGCAGGATANNTTTACACTAAGAAATTACCTNATAGTAAGCCAAAGCGGTTAACATCNGGAAGTGATTTCGAATATGAGCCGGCTTTCTCTCCTGATGGTAAATCCATCGTCTACGTAACATGGAATGATGAGCAAAAGGGAGCTATCATGAAAGTGGCAGCTTCAGGTGGAACACCAACAAAACTTTCATCTGCAAAAGGACTATACCGAACTCCATCTTTCTCCCCTGATGGAAAATTCATTGTATACAAGAAAGACGGTGGTGATGGTTCATTAGGTCACTCTTATGGCCACAAACCAGGCATCTACATGATGTCTGCAACAGGAGGTTCACCTAAATTAATTACAGAAGACGGTGACAATCCTAAGTTCACCAAAGATGGAGATCGTATCTATCTTCAAACCGGTGGATACCTGTTTGGCAGTTTGAANAAGTCNTATAANAGTGTNGATCTAAATGGCAATAATGAAAAAGTACATTTCCACTCGACTTATGCCAATCAATATGCAGTGAGTCCCGATGGTAAATGGTTGGCTTTTGGAGAACTCTACGATGTTTATATCATGCCGTTCTCTCATCATGGTCAAACTTTCGAGTTGTCTGGAAATACCAAGTCACTACCTGTAACCAAAGTAGCGGATGATGCTGGAATCAACCTACACTGGTCCAAAGACAGTGATCAACTAATGTGGACACTTGGTAATGACTACTTCAGTGTAGACCTGGATCAAACTTTTACTTTCCTTGAAGGATCTCCTGATAGCATTGGTGACATGAATAAAAAGAAGTTGGAGGTAGGCCTTGAACTGAAAACAGATGTACCAGAAGGTATGATAGTATTTACTGGAGCAAAAGTGATCACTATGAATGGTGATGAAGTGATCGAAAATGGCGTTGTGGTAGTAGAAGGTAATAAAATTATTGCTGTTGGAAAATCTGGAGAAGTAGATATTCCATCAAAAGCCAAAGTAATTGATGCTAAAGGCAAGGTAATTATGCCAGGAATTATAGACACACATGCCCATTTGAGAGCTTTCAGGTATGGTATGAGTCCACAGAAAGACTGGGCTTATTATGCGAACCTTGCATTCGGCATTACAGCTACTCATGACCCTTCCGCTAATTCTGAAACGGCGCTATCACAATCCGAAATGGTTAAGACGGGAAGAATGGTTGGGCCAAGAATTTTCTCTACTGGAACTATTTTGTATGGTGCGGAGGGAGATTTCAAAGCAGTAATCAATTCTTATGACGATGCCAACAGCGCTATCAAAAGAACCAAGGCTTATGGGACCTTCAGTGTGAAGAGTTACAACCAACCGCGCCGTGAACAACGTCAGCAAGTCATCAAAGCAGCAAAAGATCTTGAGATCATGGTCTACCCTGAGGGAGGATCCACATTCTTCCATAATATGAGTATGATTTTGGATGGACACACGAGCATTGAGCACAACATCCCGGTAGCTCCACTTTACGAAGACGTATTACAACTTTGGTCTGCTAGTAAAACGGCTAATACCCCTACCCTAATTGTCAATTATGGTGGCCTCAATGGCGAATACTACTGGTATCAGAACACCGAAGTTTGGAACAATGAAAAACTCCTAAAATACACCCCTAGAAGTATTATCGATAGTCGATCGAGACATAGGACAATGGCACCTCAGGAAGAATATGACAATGGCCATATATTGGTATCCCAATCCATCAAAAAAATGGTGGATAGAGGTGTAAAAGTATGTGTAGGAGGACATGGACAACTTCAAGGACTTGGAGTTCACTGGGAAATGTGGAACCTATCTCAAGGTGGCATGACTAATATGGAAGTTCTGAGAGCTGCTACTATTCATGGAGCAGAATATATAGGTATGGGAGATTACTTAGGTTCTCTGAAAGCTGGTAAACTCGCTGACTTAATTATATTAGACAAAGATCCAACAACGGATATTCGAAATACGGAATTCGTTACGCATACGATGGTGAATGGAAGACTTTTTGACACGTCAACCATGAATGAAATTGGAAATAGTGAGAAGCCAAGAAGTAAGTTTTTCTGGGAACAAGAGGGTTACAACGATAATTTCCCCTGGCATGAAGAAAGCCATAGTTTCCAAGCCATCCACTGCAGCTGCCAACACTAATCAGATTAAACAACAAAAAAGGGATGCGATCACATCCCTTTTTTGTTTCTAAAAGTAAGCTCCCGTGATTGTGTTAATTTTGCACTGCACTGATCCCATTTTGTCTTTAATGCGTTGAATTCGGTTAGGAACTATCTACTTACTAACGAAATTCGACAATCAGACAATTTTCTGATAGCGTACTCTAAACTAATGCGCAAGTTACTGGAGGTTTCAGACAGGTTATTGATTCCTCTTGATGAAGAGCTTGAGCTTTTAGAGCTCTATCTTAATCTTGAGCAATTCCGACTTCAGGGGCAATTTGAATATACTATCGAATTAGAGCCTACAATCAGTAGTAATGGACTGAAATGTCCTGCAATGATCACCCAGGTGTTTGTGGAAAACGCCATCTGGCATGGTATCATGCCAAAAACGGAACCTGGCTCCATTTCTATCAAAGTCTTTGCTAAGCAAGATCAATACACCATTAGTATTGAAGATGATGGTGTTGGTTTTGACCAGCAGTTGTTACCGCAGAAAGACTATGCTTCCTGGGGAACTTCTATCATTGAAGACAAAATCAAGTTGATTCGACAATCTTATGATGTTCGCATTTCACTTGATATTCAAAGTGAAATAGGTCGAGGAACCTCTATTCTTTTAACTCTTCCTACAAAAATATAAAAGGATTCCTCATACCAATTTGTTGGGTTTCCATTGAAATCCAAAAAAATATTTCATACTTCTAAAATATCCTTAGCTGCAATCCGTCTAATTACCCAAGCATCAAGAAGCAGATATGAAAATTGCACTAATCATCAATGACTACCATAAAGAAAGAGCTTCACTCAAAGTAGGACTGGAATTGGAAGAGCGCTTGACAGCACTTGGAATAGAAAATGATATGTTGGATCTACAAGATGACTATTTAATAGACATTTCCTTATATGACTCCATCATTCTTATAGCAGAAAATCAGGGTCCATTGATCAGCTTTGAGTTATACAGCATAATACTCAACAACAGATCAGAATGGCAGAACAAATTGATACTTCCGATCATCACCACAGAGGAAGCAATACTGGGAGAGTCCGCTTTTCAGCAGATAAGAATGATACTGAAGTCGCTTGGAGCCAACATCATTACCGAACAAACCATCTTCACCAAACTTCATAATAAGTTTGATCAATTGATGAACCTAAAAGATCAAGAGCTTAATTTCGTAATTGATCGGTTGATTCTGTTAGTATTAAGCGAAGGTAAACCAAGCCCATCCAGAATGCGCATAATCGCCTGATCATGGAAGCCTACAGCCTTAAGGTGAAGCAAAAAAATGAGCATATAGAACAAACAGTTCGGGACAATAGTGGCCGGCTACTTCAGTTCATCCGGCGTTTTGTGAAACGTGATGAAGAGGCAGAAGATATTCTTCAAGATGTGTTTTACCAGTTTGTGGTAGGTTATGATCAAATAAAATCGATTGATCAAATTGGTTCATGGCTATTCAGGGTAGCCAGAAACAAAGCCACAGACAATCATCGGAAAAAGAAACCCAACTCCTTTTCAGAAATCCAGATAGCCAATGATGATGAAGGTGCAATAATGTTGGAAGACATTCTTCCTGATACTAATGATCTACCGGATAGAGAGCTATTGAAGGATGTCATCTGGCAAAAGATTGAGGAGCTTTTAGCTCAAATGCCTAAAAGCCAACGAGATGTATTTATTCAGCATGAGTTTGAACAAAAGAGCTTCAAAGAAATGTCTGAAGCTACTGGTGACACGGTGAATACGCTCATTTCAAGAAAACGATATGCAATACTTATTCTTAGAGAAGGGTTGGCAGAACTGTATAATGATTTAATTATTGACTAAAATGAAAGGAATAAAGTTTATCAAGATTTTTCTGATGGTCTTCATCATTTTCTCCCTGGTGAGTACCATTGTGATGTTGCTTTGGAACTGGTTGATGCCAGATTTATTCGAGTTGTCAGAGATTACTATCTGGCAAGCAGCGGGTATCCTGCTTTTGTCTAAAATACTATTCGGAGGATTTAAGAAAGGACACCACGGGCATGATGGTCCTCCATGGAAGAAACACTGGCAAAAGAAATGGCATAGTATCCCAGAAGACAAACGTGAGCGATGGAAGCAGCGATTTGCTGATAAGTGGTGTGGATATGTCTCGGAAGAACAAGCCGAATCTGAAATTGACAAAAAGGATGGTGAATAGCCATCCTTTATTGTTGCACCTTTTTAATAGAAGACTCGACCTTTTTGAGTAATATAGTGTGATCAATCACTATCAGCCATGGAAAAATTTACATTACAAAAAGATGAGGACTTCATCCAACTCAATGATTTAATGAAAGTACTTAATTGGGTTGGGTCTGGAGGAGAAGCCAAGCAAATCATTTTGAGTGAGCAAGTCACTGTCAATGGAAGTATTGAAATGCGCGTCAGACGTAAGTTGCATAGCGGAGATAAGGTTCAATGGGGAGACCAATCTGCAGAAATCAACTAATGTGTATTTATCATAATTGCTAATTTGTCTGATTATAATGCAAGTAAGCTTTAGTTGAATTATCCTCACAGATATAGGACAAACCTTCTCCATAAAACTCCAAATAATCCGAATACACCTTATTACACTGGCTTTCGCCATAGTGATTGATGATTACTAACTTACCTTGATTTATAAAGCTTTTAGCCCCGGAAGTATCCCACCAATTCTTGTCATCAGAATAAGATTCGTACAACACTCCATCAAATTGATCAACCCCTTCTACCGTATTCTTAGCCATGCATTTCATCCCTTTGCTATGCACATAGTCACAAAGTGTATTACTATAGGCAATCCCCTCTTCTACTGAAGCTGTGAAGCTATACTCCGAACGCAAATCATCATCAAAGACCCAATCCATGTTATCAAACTCTACCCAATCACAACCAATGGAAGCCAACCAGTCAATTCTCTTTTTTAAAACTTCTACAATTCCAGTATTGGTTTTGTCCACAAAGTACTCTCCTTCCCATTCGCCCCACTGTTTCTCAACCAGATAAGGTTTCAGGTCATCAAAATCATCACGCCAGTTCTCCCCAGTTCCAATACTGATATAAGCGCCAACCTCATTGTTGCTTGCCTCTATTGAAGCTATTTGATCCTCCGAAACGCCTTCGTAAGCATCTATCAACACATAGCTATCTTGAGCATCCGATATGATCAGGGAAATAGGGTCTGGTGAGTAATTTTCCTGATAGGCATGGTTATAAACACAAACAGCATCGTCTCCACCGTTTGGGGCTGTCTCTAAATCAGGCTCACTTATTTCATCTTCTCCTCCACAAGCGACAAGAGCCACAAAAGCGAGTAAAAACCATACATTCTTAAACATCTTCGTTAGTTGGGTTTAGTAATTTCTCAATTTCCTCATCAATATTCCCAGAAGGTCTTTGTGCTGTAGCATCCACAATATTCCCTTCCTGGTCTATTAAGATAAAGCGAGGTATACCTTGAATCATATAATCATTGATAATAGAAGAATTCCAAGCTCCTGGGGCAAAAACATGAACTCCTCCTAGTTTTTTATCATTGACCATTTTGATCCAAGGCTCTTTTGTATCATCTATGCTTACGGCAACAAATGTCACATTCTTATCTTTGAATTCTTCTTGTAATTTTTCCATATATGGGTGTTCACCAATGCATGGCCCACACCATGTTGCCCACACATCTATATACACCACACTTCCTTTAAAATCTGCCATGGTTAATGTATCCCCATTGATACTCTCATAAGAAAAGTCCAGAGCTGGCTGCCCTCTGTTCAGTCTCGCCCAAGAGGCAACTAGTTCATCAACCTCACTCACTAATTTAGGATTAGGCTTTCCCGATTTCCAGTTAATTATTAGGCCTGCTTTGAAATCCTCCGGCAAATAGCTATATGAGCCTGTAATTAATTTATGTATAAGCACATCCCTTATCGGCTTAGACGAAATAACAGAATCTAATGCTACAAGATAACCCTCAAAATAAGATAGTGAAGAATCAGCAGTCAATATACCCGGAGTAGTAAACCGAACCAATCCTGTTACATACCTTTTAAAAGAGGGATTGTTCAATTTGGAACTATCGTTAATATCTAAAGTTGTGAGGAAGGAATAAAAATCATCACTTACAGAAAAATCATCTAATGGTAGTTCTAAATAATATTCATGTGACATTTCATAATCTAGACGTTCTGAATAGGTATCCCAAAATAATTTCTCCTTAGTCAGAGCTTTAAATTCCTCGTCAGAAACAGCATTCAAATAACCAATCTTCAATTCTTTAATAGAATCCTGAACTTTTAGAAAAGCTGCTTCATCCCGCATCATCTTATCACGATAAGTTGGTAAAGAATCTGAAAGAAGCGTCATAGCAGCTAAATAGTTATTAATATCAGCAGCATCCCCTGTAAAAACAAGCGTTTCATCGAACTCATCGGTATCTAAAGTCAAAATAATTGCATCGCCAGGATGAGCATACAGAGAGCCATATTCTCCTCCATGACTGAATCGAATCTCTCCTGCCTCTTCCAACTCAAAAGTCACTTCAAAGGAGCCTGTTTCTGACAAACTATCAGTTTCAGATACATCTCCCTTTCTAAAGGTTATTACTTCACTTTTTGGATTTGTAATGGTTCCAGAAATCGTAGCTTTTCTGACAGTTTCATATGAGCTACTACATGCTGCAAAGAGTGAAATAGTTAAGGCTATTATGGCTAGTTTTCTCATGATTAATTGGTTTAGTTCATAACTAATGTATTATTCTTTTGAAGAAATAACCAGTTAGCAACTATATTATTGCAATAATACTCAAGTGACACTATATATTTTATGAATATTGATTTACTCAAATATCCAATTGGGGACTTCTCAGCTCCATCAAGTTATAATGTTAGCAGCCTATCAGAATGGATTCATACGATCTCAGAATTCCCTGAACAAGTAAAAAATGCAGTCAAAGGTCTTACTATAAAGGAATTAAATTGGGAATATCGCCCGGGTGGATGGTCAATTAAGCAGGTAATTCATCATTGTGGAGATAGCCACATGAATAGCATCATTCGTTTCAAGTTGGCCCTTACTGAAAAGCTCCCTTCTATCAAACCATATCATGAAAATCTATGGGCTGAATTGGCTGATGGCATAGACGATAACATCAGCTATTCTATCCAATTATTGGAAGGTCTTCACTACCGGTGGACAAAACTGCTTAAGTCTCTTACAGAAGAGCAACTAACCAGGCAATTCATCCATCCAGAACATGGAAAAAAATTCACACTTTGGGAAACTATCGCCAACTATGCATGGCATTGCCAGCATCATTTAGCCCATATAAAACAAGCTATTCAGTATCAGGGGAAGTTTGATCTTTCTTAAGAGTGAATTGACCAACTTTATCTTTGAGGCTATCGACAATATCTGTTACCTCACGCGTCTTATTGGTGTACTCTGACATACCTGTACTCAACTCAGAAGATGAACTGGCTATCTCCTCAGTACCAGAAGCTGTTTGCTCTGATATAACCACTACACTCTCCATCAATTCTACCACTTTACTGACATCATGTGTTTGCTGCCTGGTAGCACCCACTATTCTCTCTGAGAGTCTCAATGTTTGNGAGTATGATGCTGCCAACTCTTCAAAGGATATGGAAGCATGCTGAGAGGCTTCNACCCCNCCTTCNACACTGTTACTCATTTCCTGAATTAAACCTGCNGTTGATGAAATNGCATACTGNATTTCNCCNATCATTTCCTCAATTTCTGTTGTCGAGCTTCCTGAGTCTTCTGCAAGCTTACGAATTTGTTCAGCCACAACAGAGAAGCCCCTACCTGACTCACCCGCTTTTGCTGCTTCTATTGCTGCATTCAGTGCCAACAAATTGGTTTGACTAGCAATATCTTTAATGATATTTAGAACCCTGGAAATCTCCTCGGATCTGTTGGAGAGAATTCTAATAGCCTTATCTGTGTCTCCTGATATGGCCATGATTCGCTTCATACTATCATCGACACTTGCAATTAAATCTTTTCCTTTATCACTCTGATCTACTCCGCGCTCAGCCGCAGCATTGATACTTTCAGCCTGATCTCCTACCTCGGTTGAGAATCGCAAAATACCTTCCAGAAGATTTGAAGCTTCATCGATTCGTTGCACCTGACTTTGTGCTCCGCGACTCATTTCGGCTATGGACGCAGCGATTTCTTTGGTGCTAACATTCATTTCCTCGCTGGTAACTTGCATCTCCTCAGAAGAGGATTTAATCGTATCGGTTTGATCGATAATATCATCCAGTAAATCTGACAAATTGCTTAAGGCACTATTGAGGTTATCTGTTATCCGTTTTACATCTCCTTTTGCCTCTCCAGTGTAGCGCACACTTAAATCACTATCAGCCATTGAGTTAACAATGGAATTAATGGAATTAAAAGGAGTTAGAATGGAGTCAAAAAGTTTATTGATTGATTCCCCGAGAGCTCTCCATTCTCCTTCTTTGGATTCAATATCAATTCTCGCGCTGAAATTACCCGATTCTACCGCCTCTTTAATGACATAGTTAGTATCGTCAATGGCACCTTTCAAACTCTCTTGTTGTGCTTGCAAAGTTCGGTTTCTCTCCATGACCTGAGAGGTGGCTTCATCCACTTCATCCTGCAAATGCTTTTTCTGTAGTCTAATCTGTTTCTGACGCCAAATCGTTATTACCGCAATTAAACCTAAAACCAGCATTAACATCAGCCCCCTAAACCACCAAGTAGACCACCATGGAGGCAATACGGTAATAGTTAACTCTCGCTCATCTGTCGAAAAAATACCATCACTATTGGTACCTCGAATTTTCAACAAATAAGTATCCGGGTCAAGATTGGTATATTGAGCTACTCGCTTATCAGCCCCCACCTCTACCCAATCATCATTAAAACCCTCCAAACGATACTTATATTTATTGGATTGAGGAGAGGTAAAGTCCAATGCCGTGAATTCAACGGCTAGCACATTTTGATCATGCCTTAGCGTCAATTTTTCAAGTTCCATTATTGAAGTTTCAATCAGTCCTTCACCATTTTTATCTTGATAGTCCTTTATGGACTTATCAAACAGTCGGATATCCGTAATTTCAACCTTGGGGTTGTAATTACTCTGTGTAACTTCCTCCGGGTGGAAATAATTTAATCCTTTGATACCTCCAAAATACATTTCACCGCTTTTGGTGGTGACTGATGATGTATAGTTAAACTCGGTACCTTGCAGGCCATCTGCTGTGGTAAAGTTGATGATGTCTTTGGTGGAAGGATTGTATTTACTAAGCCCTTTATTAGTACTTATCCACAAGTTATTTTGGGCGTCTTCCTGAATACCATTGATCACTGGATTGGACAAAAGGTTGGTAACCTCGGACATTTGCAACTTTTTGGAGTTGAGATCCATCAGCATCATACCCTCTGCTGTACCAATCCACAAATTACCTTTGCTATCTTCATGAAGTGCTCGAATGTTATTGTTAGGAATTGATGTAGAATCTCCTGGAATGTTTCTGAACACTTCAAAAGTCTCAGAATTGCGATTAAATAAATTAAGTCCACCATCTTCTGTACCGATCCAAAAATTTCCTCTGCTGTCTTCTAGCATAGTAACGATCAAATTACTACTAATTGATGCCTCTCCTCCACTCATATAGTGACTAAATCCGTCAATTGCGGGATTGTACTTAGCCAAACCCCCACCTAACTCACCTAACCAAATGGTGCCTTCAGAATCTTCCAATACAGCCCATATATTTCTACTATTAACAGCATTGGGATTGTTCTGATCTGGCAAGTAACTCTTGAATCTTCCAGTATTCCGATCAAGTCTGGTGACCCCTCCTGAATAGGTGCCTACCCATAGATAACCATTACGATCTTCCTCTATTGCAATTGCCACATTGCTACTAATAGAATAAGGATTCGACTCTGAATGCTGATAGTGCACAAACTTTTTAGTTTTCGGATCTAACCGATCCAAACCACCTCCATCTGTTCCAATCCATACATAACCATCCCTGGTTTGATTCAAAGCAATGACAGAGTTAAAACTGATGCTGTTGTTTTCGTAAGGCATCTGTTCAAACAGATGAAACTTTTTACGGTATTTAGAATAAATATTAACACCTCCTCTAAAAGTACTTACCCAAATAACCCCTGAGTCATCTTTCTTGATCTCATAAACAGCATTACTGCTCAGACTTTCATCATCAAGAATTTTAGAAGACATATTGCTAAATCTTCTTGTATCTGGATTATAAATATCTATTCCTCTACCATCTGTACCAATCAGAATATTTCCCTTCTCATCTTCGAAAAAGCAAGTAATGATATTCATAGACAATCCATTGTCAATGGTAAAGTATTCAAATCGACCAGTATTGATTTCATATTTCGCTGCACCTTTACCATCTGTTCCCAGCCAAAGATTTCCTCTGGAGTCTCTCAGAATTGGCTTTCGGTTTATTTCAGTGACTTTATGAGAAGCATTGTACTCTATAAACTGGAATTTTTTCTGGTTGAGATCAAATCGAATGACTCCTTGAGCATGAGCACCAACCCAATAAATACCTGGCGACTCTTCTACGATATCAAAAACAGTATTTGATGCAAGACTTTCCGGGTTTTCAGGATCATTTAAGAATTTTTCAAAACGATTTTCCTTTGAGTAATAAACAGCAATTCCATCGCCTTGAGTTGCAAAAAGTATGTTATTATCCTTCGTTACCAATATTTTTCTAGATTGGACCGATGGGATTTGTCCGCCAAAATTATCCTCAGTTACTCGTGTGAATTCTTCAGTCGACCAATCAAAAACATTCAATCCATTGGATCGGGTCCCAATCCAAATTCTTCCATCTTTATCCTCAGCTAGTGATACAACTACATTACCTGAAATACTTGCAGGATCATTCTTATCATTTTTGAAAACTTTAAGATTATAACCATCATATCGGTTGAGGCCATCCACAGTACCTATCCAGACAAAGCCCTTAGAGTCCTTCAATGTGCAATTAACCGTTCCGGTAGAAAGTCCTTCATCAGTTGTGAGGTGGGTAAACTTCCAGTTATCCTGAGCCATTAACATATTACTCAAGACGATAAAAATGACTAATAATAATTGACGGAACATTCTCTTTTGGTTATTTGAATCGCATGAAGATAGTACAATATGTAGGTATTAATATAATGAATATGACGGACCTTCACATTATGTTGATGAAACTGATTTTAAATGGAATAAATACAAACAGGCCGTATTTTGGAAATCATAAAAAAAGGCACTCCTAGAAGTGCCTTTAACTAAAATTTTAACATTTACCTTTAACTGATAGTGGCGCCATTCATGGCATCTTCTGAAGGGCTTACAGCTTTCAAATCACCATCAGCATTTTCTGCGAAAAGAAGCATCCCCTGAGATTCAATACCCATAATCTTTCTTGGTGCCAGATTGGAAAGAACAACAACTTTTTTACCAATCATTTCTTCAGGACTGAAGTGTTTGGCAATACCACTTACAATAGTTCTGGTATCCAATCCGGTATCTACCGTAAACTTCAAAAGTTTATTAGATTTCTCTACCTTCTCGGCTGTCTTAATCTGACCCACTCTAAGATCCATTTTCATAAAATCATCGAAAGTCATTTCCTCTTTTGCAGGTGTAACATTTGGCCCAGAAGCCTCCGCCTCGTTTGCTTTCTTTGTCTCCATTAATTTCTGTACTTGCTGTTCTACTACTGTATCTTCTATTTTCTCAAACAATAAAATCGGATCTGTAATTACCTGTCCAGCGTCCAACAACTCAATGGTGCCAGCAGATTCCCAATCTACTTTGGATTGATTCAACATTGCTTTCAGTTTACCTGATGTAAAAGGCAAAAAAGGCTCTGATAGAATGGTTAAACTTCCAGCTATCTGCAATGCAATGTTCATGATGGTAGCCACCCGACTCTCATCTGTTTTGATGAGTTTCCACGGCTCAGTGTCTGCCAGGTATTTATTTCCTACTCTTGCCAGATCCATCAAGTGATTCAACGCTTCTCTAAACCTGAATTGCTCTAAAGAAGCCTCAATCTTAGCCGGAAATGCCTTTATCTCCTCCACAACTTCCAAATCACGTGGCTCAAGAGCTACCCTCACTGGGACCTTACCCTCAAAATATTTGTGCGTAAGTACGACTGCCCGATTGACAAAATTTCCAAATATGGCAACTAGCTCACTATTATTTCTAGATTGGAAATCTTTCCAGGTGAAATCATTATCCTTAGTTTCTGGGGCATTAGCAGTTAAAACGTACCTCAACACGTCTTGTTTCTCTGGAAACTCCTCAAGATACTCGTGCAACCATACTGCCCAGTTTCTGGAGGTGGAGATTTTATTAGATTCTAAATTCAAGAATTCATTGGCAGGAACATTGTCAGGTAAGATGTAGTCTCCATCCGCCTTAAGCAATGCAGGAAAAATTACACAGTGGAATACTATATTATCTTTTCCAATAAAATGAATCAGTCGAGTATCGTCCTTTTTCCAATAGTCTTCCCAGTTCTTCCCTTGACTAGCAGCCCAATCCTTGGTAGCTGATATATAACCAATTGGCGCATCAAACCATACATAAAGCACCTTACCTTCAGCACCTTCTACAGGAACGGGTATCCCCCAATCCAGATCCCTTGTCATTGGTCTTGGTCTTAGTCCATTGTCTAACCAACTCTTGCATTGACCTGAGACATTAGACTTCCACTCCTTGTGATCTTCCAAAATCCACTCCCTTAACCAATCTTCATATTGATTAAGCGGAAAATACCAGTGTTTGGTTTCTTTAAGAATTGGTGACTCACCACTCAGCATCGATTTAGGATTGATCAACTCAGCAGGGCTCAAAGTAGATCCACAACTCTCACACTGATCTCCATAAGCCTCAGCAAACCCACATGTAGGGCAGGTCCCTTTGATATACCTGTCTGCCAGGAATTGTTTTTCCTTTACATCATAAAACTGCTCTGATGAACGCTCTTCAAATTTTCCATTTTCATAGAGCTTTTTAAAATAATCAGAGGCTGTCTGATGATGGGTTTTAGAACTTGTTCGCGAATAGATATCGAAACTGATACCAAAATTTTCGAAGGATGATTTGATTTGCTCGTGATATTTATTGACCACCTCTTGTGGAGTGACACCTTCTTTACGAGCACGCAATTCAATAGCAACTCCATGCTCATCAGATCCACATATAAAAGCTACATCTTTGCCCTTCAGCCTTAGAAATCTGGCATAAATATCTGCAGGAACGTAAACCCCAGCCAAATGTCCAATGTGGACTGGTCCATTTGCATAAGGTAAGGCAGCGGTAAGTGTATATCTGTTGTATTTTGTATCTGACATATTGAATATTAATCGGCAGCAAATATAGAAATAAATGCCCCGCTGTATCAATAGAACGTCCGATATCCTTACAGGTAATTCTCAATAACCACTAATGGTGGAGCCCTACCTTTTGCGTAAAATAATGATTGGTACCAATCATTTTTACCTTTCTTTGCCGGAATTAAAACCAAACAATGTTTATGAAGAAGTTGCTTTTTGGAGCGTTAGGACTCATGATGGTGAGCGCAACTTTCGCTCAGGATAAGTATCAAGTAAAAATAGATCTAACTGCCGCTGCAAATGATCAAGTACCAGTGGAAGTGATTATACCACAATCTGATGATGAATTGGTGGAATACCACATGGCTAAGGTAGTACCTGGCACCTACAGTATTTCTGATTTTGGAAGGTTCGTATCCGACTTCAAAGCATTCGACAAAGACGGAAATGAGTTGCCTTATGAAAATGTGAGTACCAATAAGTGGCAAATAGAAAATGGAGGTAAACTTCATAAAATCACTTACCTGATAGACGACACCTGGGACTTATTCTCCAACTACGGCGACAACATCATCTTTGAGCCAGGAGGTACGAATATCAATAGAAAAGAGAATGTGTTTGTCATCAACACTTTTGGGTTTATTGGATATATCGATGGCCAGAAGTTTGTACCTTATGAACTCACGATTGAACACAAAGAGTCTACATTCGGCGCTACAGCTCTTAAAAAAGAGACCATAAGCAAAACAACAGATAGCTATTTCGCAGATGACTTTAACTATCTAGCCGATGGTCCTATTATGTACTCTGTACCCGACACCATTACCAGGAAAATCGCAAACGCAGAAATCATAGTATCTGTATTTTCTCCTAACGATATGCTTTCCGCTAAGGAGGTAATGGATAACATCTATGATTTGATGGATGCTCAAAGCAAATACCTTGGCGGGGAATTACCTGTTGAAAGATATGCTTACCTCATTTATCTGAATGACCAATCAACTATTTCTGGTGGCATGGGTGCATTAGAGCATTCTTACTCATCAGTATATTCACTACCAGAGGCAGGTGCTGATCGAATTGGTCAAACGGTAAGAGATGTTGCGGCGCATGAATTTTTCCATATTGTGACACCTTTGAATATTCACTCAAAGGAAATTGGTCAGTTTAATTACATCGAACCGAAAATGTCCAAGCATCTTTGGTTATATGAAGGAATAACCGAATATAGCTCAATGCACGTTCAGGTCAAGTATAATCTATACGGTCCTGATAAATTCATGAGCGAGATTCAAGATAAGTTAAGGGTTGCTGAGCGATTTCCGCTTGTATCCTTCACTGAAATGAGTGAGCGTATACTGGAACCTGAGTATGAAAAAATGTATACCAATGTCTACTACAAGGGTGCATTGATTGGTATGTGTTTGGATTTGTATTTGATTAAATATTCAAATGGCCAGAAAGATCTTCAATGGCTGATGAGAGAATTGGCCAAGAAGTATGGTAAAGAGGTTTCATTTGATGATGACGAGCTATTCGCCGTAATAGAAGAATTGACCTATCCTGAGGTTGGTGAATTTTTAAAAACTTATGTATCCGGAAACACTCCACTTCCAATTGAAAAAGTTCTTGATTGGGCTGGAATTAACTACACAGAAGAGAAAACCATCAAGCAAACTTCCAGCTTTAGAAGTGGTATTGAAATTACCTTAAACCAAGACAGAGAAATCATTATAGAGCAAGTTGATCCAGCTAGCTCTTTTGCAGCTGATTTGGGTTATGAAGAAGGTGATGTCATTCTAGAAATCAATGGAATGGAATTCAATCTTGGAACTATTCAGGAGGTCGTGGAGACTTACCATGAAACCATTGAGGTTGGTGACAAAGTAAAAATCGTGGTAAGACGAGAGGGCAAAAACGGTAAGATGAAGGATAAAAAATTGAAAGCCAAAGCGATCGAAATAGACACCATAGTAAAGCACTTCCTTGAACTTGACACAGACCCCTCGGAAGAGCAATATCGAGTGCTTCAGTCCTGGATAATTGCTGGGAAATAAGGTTTTCACAAGACTCAATATGCAAAAAGCCACCTTGATTCGCAAGGTGGCTTTTGGTTTGTACTGGTTAGGAGTAGAGTAACTACTCACATACAAAACAGTTTAGTTAAATGACCATTAAGGCTGGGTTAGTCATTAGTTACTCATTATGGCTTTAGTTACTCATTATGACTTACCAAACGCTTGATTCAAAAGTATGTAGTTCTTTTGCCATCTGATAGTAAGTGGTTATTTTTTGTCCCAAGTGGTCAATAAAAAGGATGAACAGTCAACAGCCATTATTAATTAAAGCGTTAGGAGTATCCTAATTCACGCATCAGAGTATCTTTCTTGTTTCGTGCAACATCAACGATCTGGCCTGATCTTAGGATCAACTGTCCCCCTCTACCTTTCTTATACACCTCTATATGATCTAAATTGACCAAAAATGACTTATGGACTCGTAGGAATCGATGAGGTTCTAACACTTTCTCAAAATCAGATAATGGTTTTGTAGCCATTATCTTTCTTGCTCCATCCAGGTGAAAAATTGAACAGTTTCTATCCGCCTCTACATAGGCAATGGACGAAGGTTCAACCATATGAATTTCTTCAGCAGATGATATAGAAATTCGGCCGCTCTGAATTTGCCCAAGCAGACTTCTCAGACTTGCAACATCAACCAAATTACTTCTATCACTTACCTTTTTGATCGCATTTAAAAGCTCAATAGTATCTACAGGCTTCACGAGGTAATCTACCGCTGCCACTTTAAATGCCTTATGTGCATATTTTTCATGACCGGTAGTAAATATGACGTTCGGGATTTTAGTCTTTAATCGATCAATGAGATCAAATCCGGAGAATTTGGGCATATCCACATCTAAAAAAACTAAATCTGGATGGTGTTTTAGGATAACTTCTTCTGCTTCAGGAACATTTCGTGCCTCAGCGATAACATGTACATTTTCACAATTTTCTGCTATTAAAAGCCTGAGGTTTTCCCTCGCCGGTAATTCATCATCAACGATAATGGCTTTTATCATCACTTCTTTATCTTAGGTAGTAGTATGTTTACTTTGGTTCCTCTAGTTACTGAACTTTTGACACTTACATCTATATCAAAATCATAGGTTTTCTTTAATAGCCTTATTTTATCTTGAGCAATAAATGTACCAAAAGAATTTTCATTTTTAATATGCTGATCAAACCCAACACCATTATCAGCTATAACAATCCTAATTTTAGTATCTATATCCTGAACCTGAATACTAATCTGCCCTCCTTCTCCTTTTGGTGCAACCCCATGCCAAACCGAATTCTCCACATAAGGTTGAGTAATAAGCGCAGGACATTTAAGCTCATGCATATCTAACGTTTCATCTACATCAACATTGTATTCAAAACTTTTACCTAATCTAATTCGCTCAAGACCAAGATAGAGTGAGAGCACCTCAATTTCCTCTCCAATTGGCACCAATAATTTATTAGACATATCCAATATGCTGCGCATTAGCTTGGAATAGGTTGTCAGAAATTGATCCGATTGGGACAAATCATTAACTAGAATAAAATTACGAACAGAATTGAGCGCATTAAAAACAAAATGAGGGTTTAGCTGGGCCTTCCTGGATCTTAACTCGGCCAAAAGGTGTTCGGTGCGTTGACGTTTTCTGGCTTTAATCAGACCATTGATCCTAAAACTGATATAAGTAATCAACACTGAAACAAGCATTAAAACAAGCGCTCTAAACCATATCGTCTCCCACCAATAAGGAGAAACAGTAATCTGTATCCTTGCTCCCTCAGTCCACCCAATATTTTGATGCTTAAACTGAACCTCTAACACAAATTCCCCAGACTGCAAATTGGTCATATATAGTTCACTCCTATCCAAATATGTCCAGGTTTGATCAACTAACCCTTGTTCAGTAGCCATGCGGTATCGATAACTCATAGGCAACTCAGGATGGAAAAATATGGTGGAAAAATCCAATTCAAAGTCTTTGACATCCGGTGGTAAAACAAATGAGCAACTATCAATTCTCAGTTTCACGCTTCTTGATCCTGATGAATTGATAATGAAGACTGGTACTGGCATCGTTTCAGAAGCTTCAGTGATATCTAGTTTATATAATCCCTCAGTGGTTGTCATCAGAACAACTTCTTCTGTTAATCCGAAAGAAGTAATCTTACCTGGAACTCCAGTAATTTTAAATTTGTAAACAAAATCACCATTATCATCTATAGTAAGAATATCCAACCCTTCAGTGGTAAGCACCCATAATTGATCATTCTTAAATAGTAACTTTTTGACAAAATCTGAACTTAGCTTACCATTTCTAGTCGATGCTACGGCGGTATCTTTTCCTTCAATTTTTATCAACCCGATTCCATTAGTTCCAAAAATGAATCGCTGATCATCGTGAAGCATATCTGTTGGACTGACTTTCGTATAGATGTCTGAGATTTTAGGTACACTATCCAATGTTGAAAAATAGAGTCCTTGTTGATTTAGAAAAATAAAACCTGAATCAGTTGGATTAACTATTTTCAAAATTTTTCTGTACCCATGATTGGCCAATATATTGACCAGTTTAGGTTTCTCGCTTGCATTGCTATAAACAAGAACTTTATCATAGGAGGAAGCCAAAAGGGTATCACCATAAGGCTGAATATGTCGTATAGGCATAGGAAATATTGGTTCGGAACCTACATTCTCAGAACCAAGTAAGAGTTGTCCATTTTTTAGTTTGTGGACATCTCTGATTAAGAAAGAGGATCTTACAAATTCACCTACCCCAGCTGGTGTTAAGGTCCATACGGAATCCAGTTTATCATTGACTATGTAATTTTCCTTTCTGGAAAGGATGTTAGCGTAGGCTTTTCCATTGAGAAGGCTACTACCCCTTCTAGACCTACGAAACATTACTCCACTATTTAATCCGGTTACCCATTCATTCGAATCTTTGTCAACCAAATAATCAGTAGAAGCAAAATTAGCAATGTATTCTTCTATTAATTGAGTGACAGGATTATAAATAAAAACACCCCCTTGAGTCAATAGGTAGATCAGTTTGTCCCGAAGGTGTAGATTGATAATACCAAAGGAAAATGACACAACATTTATATGATCATCTTCTGCCCACTCGAACAGTTTAGCATTATTTCGATCAGTGTAGTTATAAGAATATACTCTACCCTTGAACATTAATGCATATGCCTGAGGTCTACCCAAAAAACTTGCTTCTCTGAGATCTACCCAATCATCTCCTATAAGTTGGAATAATGTGGGTTGTATGCCGTTCTCTAGAAAAAACAAAGACCCATTTTCAATCATAAAATGGCCTGTTATTGAAAAACTATCGATACGCTCAAGTTCTCCCTCTGATAATTTCCAGACATAATGCCTTGTAGACAAATAATAATCTCCATCAAACTCGACAAAACTTAATATTTGTTCTTTCACTGATGCCAACTCCCAGCCTTCCAATGTCTTTTTATGAATCTCACCATCATATATAATAGCAAGGTTTCCATTCATGGAGTAGCACCATATTTGATCCTTTGAATCCTTAAAGAAATTCAAAACATCGCTATCTGGAGCACCATCATTTATGCCAAAATTGACAAATTCATTTCCATCAAAACGGCTTAGACCCCGTGAAGTACCAAACCATATATATCCTAAATTATCTTGTTGAGCCGCATATACCGTGTTAGACGGTAGCCCATCTCTGGTAGAGTATATTTTGGTCATATAGACCCCTTTACTATACAAGTACAGATTACAGTGGATTGTGCAAATAATCAATACCCCTCTGATCAACAGATGCGATCCCATTACAGAATATAGCTTTTGGTTGTTTTATATCAGTTGATCACTTGTGGCACTCAAATGTATGATGAAGAGTTCAAAAAAAGGACTAGAAACTATATTATTTAAGGTTTCGGACAAGGGACTCGTCCATATTTCTAAAATATCTTGCAAGAGAAGATGTAACTCTGTAAAACTAAAGCTACCAATGGAGATATCACTTATTGCATGTTAGAATTGAAATCCACTGATAGCTTTAGCAGTTTGCTACCTAGATATTTTAGGAAGTGTGATACTTACCCTAGTCCCTCTGTTAGTTTCACTCTGCACATTCACATCAATATCAAAGGCATAGGTCTCTTTCAACAACCTGATTTTATCTTCGGCAATAAACCTACCAAAGGAATTTTCCTTTTTGATAGAATGATCAAATCCAACTCCATTATCTGTAATGACAAATTGAATTTTTTCATCTAAATCATTGATCATTATTCTTATTTGACCCTCTTTGTTTAATGAAGCCATTCCATGTACTATGGCGTTTTCCACATAGGGTTGAGTGATTAAAGCCGGACATCTCAGCTTATGGACATCTAATGTATCATCGATTATAACCTTAAATTCAAAACTACCTCTAAGCCTTATATGCTCCAGGTTAAGATAAAGCGACAAAGCTTCGATCTCTTCCACTACAGGCACTATTGTTTTATTGGACATATCCAATATTTTCCGCATCAGCTTTGAATATGTGGTAAGAAATTTATCCGATTGTGATAGGTTATTAACCAGAATATAATTTCGAATAGAGTTTAGAGCATTTGAAACAAAATGTGGATTTAACTGTGCTTTACGTGATCTTAATTCAGCAAGCAAGAGATCGGTTCTTTGACGCTTTCTAGCTCTAATTAAATCATTGATTTTAAAGCTACTATAAGTAATTAGCAATGAAACCAATACCAGCATCAATAATCTAAACCAAAGCGTTTCCCACCAAAAAGGAAGAACTCTAATTTCAAGACGAGCAGCATTAGTCCACTCAATATTGCGATGCTTGAACTCTATCTCCAGAGTATAATTTCCAGCCTGCAAATTACTCATTGTCAATCTGCTCTCATCAGAATAAATCCAGTCCTGGCTCTCCTGATTTCCTTCTGGAACCATTCGATATCTAGAGCTTAGGGTTAGTTCTGGATGAAAAAATAAGACAGAATAATCTAGTTCAAACTCTCTATTCTCAGCAGGCAATGTGAATATTGATGAATTGACATCATAGGCATTCTCTTTTGAAAAAAATTCATTCAATACGAATTTGGCTTCAGGAAGAGATTCGGAAGCATTTTCAATTGACAACTTAAATAAGCCCTCACTTGAGGCAATTACCAATTGATTACCTAATAAGTCGAACGATTGGATTTTACCTGGAACCCCAGTTATTTTATGATTGAATCTAAATTGACTATTTTCAATAGTTAATAGTTCAATTCCTTCGCTTGTCATGACCCATATCTGGTTATCATCCATCACTATCTTTCTTACAAAGTCTGAACTCAATAGATTATTTCCTGTGGTAGCATAAAGAGTATCACCCCTATCTAAATGAATAAGTCCGGCACCATTAGTGCCAAGAATCACTCCGTAATCATTGACTAAAGCACTATGTGTCTGGTAAGAATCATAAACTGGAGTCACTTCAGGCGGATCATCCCAGGTAGACTTAAACAAGCCTTGTCTATTCAGAAAATAAAAAGAAGAATCATTAGGACCTAGTATGGTACGGACATTGGCAAAAGAGTCACTCCATATTTCATTCTCATTAGCTATGCTATCAGCTCGCATTGACAAAACGGCAACACGATTGTATCTACTTATCAGGTATTTGTCTTTGAATTGGATAATGGAAGTACCAAATAACATAGATTTAACCCCATCAGTACTCTGACCTAATGACAACACCTGACCTTTCCAACGAAAATAATCAAAGATTCCATACCCATTGATTACAAACTCAACCCGTTGATCATTTAGTTTAAACAAAGAATCTCTCTTCTCAGTAATCAAAAAAATATTTTGGCACCCACTCTTAAAACTTACTTCTCTAAAATTTTTCCCACTTAAAACATCCAGGCTTTCATTTTTCCGAACCAGGACCACTCCATTATCAAGGCTACCCCACCATCGGTTTCCACTCGTATCTAATAAATAATCGGTACCTGAAATATCTTCAAATACTAATTTTACCTCACTAGTTTTAGGATTATAGTGGTAATTACCATTAGAAGTGAATACAATAATCTGCTCTTCTTCCACTTTCAGGTTGTGGATTCTGTTGGAAAACTCTACACTAGAGATATCTCCATATAGATCTCTTGAAACAAGTTTCGGTTTTCTTATTCCATGTCCAGTATGAGAATAGATTACTCCATTCAACTGAACAAAATAACCAGCTTGGCCAGGCACTCCCCTTGAATCAAGAAGTTGCCACTCATCACTACGAGCATCATATTTTCTTACACTTTCAGATAAAAAGGACCCCATGTAGGACAAGTAGACTTCATGTGATTCTGAAGTTAACTTACCCGTTTTAGCTATATTAGAATCCTTGCGAATCCCACCCTTATCAACACGCCAAACAGCTTTGTCGGTACTAACAAAATACCCCTCATTAACCTCTATCATGCTTGTAATTATTCCTCGAATAGGGCTTAGCTTTAAACCATCCTTAGTGGAATAATGAATCTCACCACCATAAATAACAGCTAAATTTCCATTGATAGTGTAACACCAGATCTGATCTCTCGAATCCTTGTAAAATTTCAGAATATCACTATCTGGTGAACCATCGTTAATTCCAAAATTGACAAATTCGGTACCGTCAAATCGACTTAAACCCTTGTCGGTACCAAACCAGATATAACCTAAGTCATCTTGTTCTATCGCGTATACAGTATTAGAGGGCAGACCATCTTTGGTAGTATAGATTTTACTAGAACCTAATTCATTGGCTGACAATTGGGATTTTGTCAGAACTATCATAAATATTAACACAACTTGGATCAACTGACATGATCTCATCAAGAATCGGCTCTTTTGGTTAGTTTTTATCAGTTAATCGTAAATGGGATTCAAAAGTATCATTTAGGCTTCAAAAACACCTGAGTAAATTGTGATTTTATCAATAATTGTATAAAAAGGAAGTGGATAATTGTGCATATATCCAAAATAGAACTCTATTAAAAAAGCACATGATTTTGCACTTATTAAATAGTTAGAATCCAAATACTCGAGGCAACCAAAGTGTCAACTCAGGCACATAGGTTACCACCAATAATACAGCGATCATGGTAACGAACAATGGAATCAATGGCTTGAGAACTTTCTCAATTCTGATATTGGCCACACTGCAACCGATAAATAAAACACTACCTACAGGAGGTGTACAAAGACCAATACACAGGTTTAAGACCATCACAATTCCAAAGTGTATTGGATCCATTCCTAGCTTAGTCACTACAGGAAGGAAGATCGGAGTGAAAATCAAAACCGCAGGCGTCATGTCCATGAAGATCCCAACGAAGAGTAAGATCAAGTTAATAATAACCAGAATGATCACTGGATTGTCACTCAATCCAATCAATAAGTTACTAACCTCCTGAGGAATGTTCTCATAGGACATCACCCAGGACATCCCCATAGAAGTACCAATAAGCAACATCACTATAGCCGTTGTTAACACGGAATCCTCCAAAATCTTCGGAAGATCTTTGATCTTGACTTCTTTGTAAATCATGGAAAGCACCAACGTATACAGTACAGCTATGGCCGAAGCCTCCGTAGCGGTAAATATTCCGGCTACAATCCCTCCGATCACAATGATCAATAGCAATAAACTTGGAAACGCAGCAAAAAATTTCTTGAACCCTTCTTTGAAAGACTCTCTAGCATCACCCTTATAACCTTTCTTGATGGAATAAACAGCGGCAACTGTCATTAATGCCAAGCCTAGAAGAATACCTGGAACATATCCTGCCATAAACAAAGCAGCAATGGAAACTCCCCCACTCGCTAAAGAATAAACAATAAGTATGTTACTCGGAGGAATAATCAGCCCAGTAGTTGAACTGGTAATATTGATCGCTGCACTGAACTCTTTGTTGTAGCCTTCCTTCTCCATTCTTGGTCCCATGAAGCCACCAATCGCCGAAGCGGCAGCTGCAGCTGAACCTGATATTGCCCCAAAAAGCATACAAGCCAGAATATTCACAAATGCCAATCCACCTGGAAGTGGCCCTACCAGTACTTTCGCAAAATCAACCAATCGCCTGGCTATACCACCCCGGTTCATCAACTGACCAGACAGAACAAAAAACGGAATCGCCAATAAAGCAAAACTATCCAACCCTGTAGCCATTCTTTGCGCTAGCGTGGTGAACGCAGTAATGGAAGGCATGGAAATAATCAAAGTGAGTGCTGAGGACAAACCAATGGAATAGGCCACCGGAACACCAATTGCCAACAACACCAGGAAACTTAGTACGAGGATTAATACTTCAGTTAGTGCCATTGTCAATCAAGTAGTTAGAGATGGAATAATAAATGATGAAAATCCCACTTATTGGGATAACCATGTAGATATAACCTAATGGAATCTGTAAGCTTGGCGAAAGTTGTTCTAATAGCAAGGTCAGGTAAACTAAACGACCTCCTCCTATGACCATCACAGTCACTACAAAAAGTACTATCAATGAAGTAATCACCAATGAAAGTCGTTGTTTGCTTTTACTTTCAAGCTTATTAGGAAGCAGATCAATAGCAAGATGCAATTTCTTTCCTGACGCATAAGCCGCTCCTAACAAACCCACCCAAATCAATAGGTAATTCGCTAATTCATCAGTGAAGATGCTTGGTGAACCGAGCAAATAACGAGAGGCCACCTGCCACAGTACATTCAATACCATGATGCCCATTAATAAGGCAACAATGGACCCAAGTATTTTATCAATTCTCTCTCTCATCTTGCCTCTTCCTTTATCTTCAAAATCAGTTCATAGATCTCTGTTTGATCTTTGTAGTCGTCATAGATTGACGATACCTGTTCCGTGAACTTAGACTTGTCTGGACGAATGATCTCCACTCCTGCAGCAGCTACTTTCTCCAGACTTTCCTTTTCGGATTTAGCCCATTCTACACGCTGAAAAGGTACGGACTCCAAAGCAGCCTGCTTTAGCCAACCTTGTTCCTGTGGCGTCATGTTTTGCCACCATTCCAAACTCACCAATAGCACATCGGGAACGCTCGTATGCTCATCTAGTGAGTAATACTTACAAACCTCATAATGCCTACTGGAATAGAAACTTGGAGGGTTGTTTTCTGCTCCATCCACGACACCTTGCTGTAAGGCAGTATACAGTTCTCCAAAAGAAATGGGTGTTGGAGATCCACCTAATGATGTCACCATGTTCATGGCCGTGTTACTCTTCATCACTCGGATTTTCATTCCATCAAGATCTTTCGGAGCATTCACCGGGCGATCTTTGGTGTAAAAACTTCTCGAACCGGCATCATAAAAGCACAATCCTCTGAAACGAAACTTTTCACCTTCTTCCAGCAGTCCTTCTCCTATAGGTCCATCCAGCACCTCGTACATGTGTTCAGAGCTTTCAAACAAATAAGGAAGACCGAGCACTTTAAACTTAGGTGCGAAGTTCTCCACGATAGCCGCGGAGACCTTGGTTAGCGACAAACTGCCCATCTGAAGCAGCTCAAGCAATTCTCTTTCATTTCCAAGTTGACCAGAAGGGTAGATTTTCATGGTCATCTGACCATCAGAAATCTCTTCCAGGCGCTTAGCCATGAACACCATCCCGGTATGTACCGGATGAGTCACATCCAGACCATGGGCCAGCTTCAGCTCTTTCACATTGGATTTTTCGCTACAGCCAATAAAAGAAAGCAATAGCAGGAGTATCAAAATTGGGCTAAGGTGTCTCAAACTGCTTATCGGTATTTCTTAATAATGGAAATTGCTTCTTCACATTTGTTGGTGATGTATGCAAAGTCTTTACTTGCCAGCACTTCTTTAGGGAATAACTGTGATCCCATACCAACGCAGTGAACACCAGCTTCTATCCAACCCTTAAGGTTATCTTCTGTAGGTGCTACACCTCCTGTAGGCATGATACTGGCATATGGGAATGGACCTTTGACACCTTTCACAAAGGCAGGACCACCTACTTGAGAGCCAGGGAAGATTTTCACGACCTCAGATCCAAGCTCATGCGCTTTGACAATTTCGGTAACAGACCCACATCCAGGACTCCATGCCACTTTGCGTTTGTTACATATTTTGGCCATCTCTTCATCCATAATTGGTGAAACAATAAAGTTGGCACCGAGCTGAAGGTAAAGCGCTGTGGTTGGTCCATCAATGACAGAACCAACTCCCATTATCATTTCAGGGCAAGCTGTTTCGGACCATTTCACCAATTCCGCAAATACCTCATGTGCAAAATCCCCACGATTGGTAAATTCAAATACTCTAACTCCTCCTTTGTAACAAGCGTCAATAACACTCTTACACAATTCAACATCTTTATTATAAAAGACAGGGACCATTCCTGTTTCTTTCATTTTCAATGCAACATCAATTCTTGAGAACCTTGCCATAATCTTTTTATCTAATAATTTTTCCTGATGTATTTCCTTTTGTTAATTCCAATACGCTATCTAGAGACACCATATTAGCATCTCCTTCTACCGTATGCTTTAATGCGCATGCTGCAGTAGCGAATTTCAATGCCTCCAAATCATCTGTATAGTGAAGTAGGCCATAGATAAGCCCAGCAGCGTAAGCATCACCTGTACCCACTCTATCAACAATGTGAGTCACTTCCAACTTATGCGTTTTGCGAAAGGACTTACCATTCCACATTTTGCCTCTAATGCTATTGTGAGAAGCACTAATTGCTTTCCGATCCTTATCAAATACCTTTTGGATACGAGGATACCTGGTGATTAATTGTTGGGCAGCGGATATAAACCGCTCCTCTAATTCACCCGAAACTTCGAAACCAAAAATTTCGGCAATATCCAGATCGCTGCCTATGACCACATCGCATCCGGCAATTAGGTCGGGCATAATATCCTTTTGCGTTTTACCGAAATTCCAAAGGTTTTTCCTCGAATGAATATCCGCAGAAACCGTAACACCCAGTTCATTGGCAACAGCAATTGCTTCTTTAGTACACTCAGCGGCGCCAGAAGAAACGGCCGGGGTAATTCCCGTCCAGTGAAACCAGTCTGCGTCCTTCAAAACCGCTTTCCAGTCTACCATCCCTGGTTGTATCTTAGAAAAGGCTGAGCCCTCTCGTTCATATACTACCTGACTCGGCCGGTGTACTGCTCCTTTCTCCAAAAAATACTTACCCATAAACTGGTCTCCATACAAAATCCATGTACTATCCAGCCAATGGTGTCTGAGAAACTGAGCTGCAGAATAACCAATAATATTATCCGGGAAACGGGTAACATGAGATGCTTGCAAACCAAAGTAAGCTAATGAAATAGCCACATTAGCCTCTCCTCCCCCATACACCACATCCAATGTATTGGTTTGGGAAAACTTGGCAAACCCCGGAGGTGACAATCGCATCATAACCTCCCCAAATGTTACCACTTTTTTCATTTAACTACCTGATATTAAGCATATTGTTAAAAAATAAGAACAAAGGCCGGCTATCATTTCTTTTGAAAACCTTAATATGACAGAGATACATGGTGATGCATCAAAAACCGACCTTGTTCCATAAGTCTTGTTCTATCTTGCAACGCGCCCTGACGCATCGCCACCCATCAATTTCTCTACTTCTGGTACTGTTACCAGGTTCGCATCTCCTTTGATGGTATGTTTTAGACAGGAAGCAGCTACTGCAAAATCCAGTGCATTCTGATCATCCTCCGGATATTTTAACAATCCATAGATCAATCCGCCCATAAACGAGTCGCCTCCTCCTACTCGATCCACAATATCAGTGATTTGATATTGACGAGATTCGAACATGGTTTCACCATTGTAAAGAACTCCTGCCCAAGTATTGTGAGAAGCAGAAATAGATCCTCTTAAGGTGGTAATAACTTTTTTAGCGCGAGGGAATTTTTTCATCATTTGCTGACACACAGAAAGGAACGCCTCGGCTTTTACATTGTGACCTTCAGTCTGTACGTTCACTCCCTCAGGCTTGATACCGAAGTGCATCTCAGCGTCTTCCTCATTTCCAAGAATGATATCACAGTAGCTGGTCAACTCAGTCATGATTGCTTCTCTGTCGCCACCGTATTTCCACAACTTAGCTCGGTAGTTTAAGTCTGTAGAGATAGTCACACCCATTTCACTGGCTGCTTTCACTGCTTCTAAACACGCATCTGCAGCTCCCTGAGAAATCGCAGGAGTGATTCCTGTCCAGTGGAACCAGTCCACACCTTCAAAAACCTTCTTCCAATCAACCATTCCAGGTTTGATCTCCGCCATAGCAGAATGAGCTCGATCATATACCACTTTGCTACCTCTGGATACAGCACCCGTTTCCAGGAAGTAGATACCCAAACGGTCGCCTCCCCATACGATATTTTCAGTACCAACACCACGCTTTCTCATTTCCATCATAGCGCATTGGCCAATATCATTATTGGGTAGACGTGTGATAAAATCAACAGGCACGCCATAGTTAGCCAATGATACTGCTACATTAGATTCCCCTCCACCATAAACAACATCAAAAGAGTTTGCTTGTGAAAAGCGAAGAAAACCAGCAGGGGCCAATCGTAACATAATCTCCCCAAACGTTACAACTTTCTTATTCATTTCTATATTTTTTATTATTCGTAAAAGCCAAAGTAATTGCGTGCATTGTAATAACAGATGTTCTGAACTTGCGCTCCCAACCATTCCAGGTCATTCGGCAGCTCACCATTTTCAACATCTGTACCTATCAAATTACATAAGATTCTTCTGAAGTATTCGTGTCGTGGATAGGAAAGGAATGATCGGCTATCTGTTAACATTCCAACAAAACGGCTCAACATTCCCATGTTAGAAAGTGCGTTGATCTGCTTTTCCATGCCATCTTTCTGATCCAGGAACCACCACGCAGAACCGTACTGTAGCTTACCAGGAATGGATCCATCATTGAAGTTCCCAATCATGGTCGCCATCGCTTCATTGTCTGCCGGATTCAAATTGTAAAGGATCGTTTTAGACAATTGATCCGTAGCATCCAAAGCATTCAAAAACTTACTCAAAGCTCTAACCTGCGAGAAATCTCCAATGGAATCGAACCCGGTATCTGGTCCCAAAATGCCCATCATGCGGTGGTTATTGTTTCTTATTGCCCCAAGATGGTACTGTTGCGTCCATCCTTTTGCATGATACATTTTGCTCAATTCGAACAACACAGTCATTTTGAATTGCTGTGTTTCCTCCAGAGACAACTCAGTTCCTGAAAGTATTTTTTTCAACGATGCGTCTGCTTGGTCAGTAGAATAATCTACATCGTACAATTGCTCCAATCCATGATCGGATAAACGACCGCCATTTTCGTGGAAGTAATCCACCCTTGTTTGAGCTGCTTGTAAAAGAGTCTCCAGGTTAATCACCTCTACGCCAGCCACTTCACTCAAATTCTTCAAATAAGCAATGTATGCATTAACATTCTCCACAGCATACAGCTTGTCAGGACGGAATGTTGGTAAGATTTTAATCTCAAATCCTTCGTTTCTCACCTGTTTGTGATACTTCAGATCATCTATAGGATCATCGGTTGAGCAAACTACCTCCACATTCATTTTGCGAAGCAATCCTCTACAGGTAAATGGAGTTGATTTCAGTTTTTCGGAAGACTCATCGTAAATGGATTCAGCTGTTTTTGGATTCAGAATATCCGGAATATCGAAGTATCTTCTAAGCTCGAGATGCGTCCAGTGATACAATGGATTTCTCAAAGTATCTGGAACCGTTTCTGCCCACTTGACAAACTTCTCTTTGTCCGGCTTGGAACCAGTTATGAACTCTTCATCTACACCGTTGGTTCGCATGGCGCGCCACTTGTAGTGGTCTCCCTCCAACCAGGCTTCAGTAATACTTTTAAATACTCTGTCCTCTGCAATATCTTTTGGTGACAGGTGGCAGTGGTAATCTATAATGGGCATTTTGGAAGCATACTCGTGGTAAAGCTTCTTCGCCGTATCGTTCTGAAGAAGGAAATCCTCCGTTAAAAAATCTTTCATAATTACAAGTCAATTAAATGAAATGGTGGTAGCAAAAAACCTAGTATGAAGAAGTATGAAATTCAGAAATCATTGCTACTCACCATTTCAAATGTTTTTATCGGCCCATCCAACCACCATCCACGGTGAGGATCGTTCCATTCATATAGCTGGATGCATTACTCGCAAGGAACACAACCGGCGCTTTAAAATCTTCAGGAGTTCCCCATCTACCTTGAGGAATTCTGCTCAATATGGATTCGCTTCTATCCGGATCATTTCTCAAAGCTTCCGTATTATCAGTAGCGATATAACCTGGTGCAATCGCATTGACATTCACACCTTTACTAGCCCACTCATTGGAAAAAGCCATCGTCAACTGACCGATTGCTCCTTTGCTAGCAGCATATCCTGGCACTGTAATACCACCCTGAAAAGTCAACAATGAAGCTGTAAAAATGACTTTACCACTTCCACGAGCAATCATCTCTTTGCCAAACTCACGAGTAAGGATGAACTGAGAGTTTTGATTGACCTCAATCACCTGATCCCAATATTCATCTGGATGTTCCGCTGCTGGTTTTCTTAGAATAGTGCCTGCATTGTTAATCAAAATATCCACTACGGGATGCTCTGATTTCACCTTCTCAATGAAAGCATACAAAGACTTGCGATCACCGAAATCGGCCTGATAGGCTGAAAACTTGCGACCTATTGCAGTAACAGACTTTTCCACCTCACTACCTGATAGTTCCAGTGAAGCTGAAACACCAATAATATCTGCTCCAGCCTCGGCTAGTGCTTCCGCCATGGCTTTACCGATACCACGCTTGCAGCCCGTTACTAACGCTACTTTTCCTTCCAGTTTAAAATCGTCTAAAACCATAGTCTTAATTCTTATTTAATCTATTTTTTCGTTGGCAGATCTGAAGTGGTATTCCCCACGGATCACGAAGCATCACCAAATGTGTCCCGTGTTCTGGACCTTTCTCTTCTACAAATGATGCTCCTGCTGCTAATAATCTCTGTTTGTCTGATTCAGCATCTTTAGACTCAAAGGCCATATGAAAAACCAGGTGATGATTCTTTGAGTGGTTGGTAATTGGAGCATTAGGATTTTGATACAATTCCATGACTACCTGATCGGTTTCATCCGCCAGGAAACGCATGTATGGAGGTTCATCCTGTTCAAATACCAGGTGCAATCCAAGATGCTCACAATACCATTGCGCCATCTTAACTGGAGCCTCCACATTCAGTGCAAAATGCTCAAAACGCATTATCGAATATTTTTAAGTTCTTGGCCGTCCATATCCGTAAAGGCTTGATTTTCACCAGCCATCGCCCAGATAAAAGAATATGCAGCCGTACCAGCACCAGAGTGAATAGACCATTCCGGAGATATTACTGCTTGATGATTGTGAACAGCTATGTGACGTGTTTCTTGAGGATCACCCATAAAGTGCATGACGATCTGATCTTCTGGAAGGTCAAAATAGAAGTACACTTCCATTCTTCTTAGGTGCGTATGTGGTGGGAAAGTATTCCAGATGCTACCTGTCTTAAGTGTTGTGAATCCCATTACCAATTGGCAAGACTGTATACCACCTTCATGAATAAACTGATAAATCGTACGCTCGTTGCAGTTTTCCTTACTTCCCAAATTCACTTCATTGGCATCTGCAAGTGTCGCTTTTGTGGTTGGGTATTCTTTGTGCGCTGGACTAGAGTTAATGAAATATTGAGCTGGAGACTCTGCATAATTACTGGCAAATGTTACGTTTTTCGCACCCCGACCAATATACAAACACTCCTTATTAGCCAACTCATATACTTCACCATCCACAGTGACCTTACCACTGCCACCAACATTGATAATACCCATTTCTCTGCGCTGCAAAAAGTACTCNGCTTTGGTTAACTCCTCATAAACAGGCAANTCAATAGCTTCATTTGTTGGAACCGCTCCCATCGTCACCATTCTGTCATATAAAGAATANACTGCNGTGATTTTNCCNTTTTGCANNACCTCNGGAATCAAGAANTCTTTACGNATATCTTCNGTNGTATATTTCTTAAANGCTTCTGGACTNAGTGAATATCTTANCTCGCTCATTNTCAACTAATTAATTTNANATTTTNTCTTCAACAGTCAGATGATAAATGACTGCTANTCATTCAATACAATATCTACTGTGTAATTTATACACAGTTTAAAAGATTTACAATTATTCTGTGTACTAAATACACATTTTTTAGATTATCATATNATTACGACTATATGACTACTTTTTCTTTATCGAATAGAGTTCCGGCCCACCCTTCACTCCTGCCTTCTTTTCATTGGTTGCAAGCAACAAATCAGTCTGTAAAATCTTCTTTCTGAAGTTGCGTCTGTCCAATGATTCATCCAAAATGCTTTCATACAGATCTTGCAGCTCTTTCAGGGTAAATTTCTCAGGCAGCAACTCACCAAAAATCAAGTTCTCTTTCAAATTCTGTCGCAGCTTAGCCAATGCATCTACAGCCAAAGAATTATGGTCAAAACCTAAAATAGGAATTTCATTTACCGAATGCCACACCACATCAGAAACATAGTTCTTCGCTATCACCGGATGGTTTTCAGGCTTCACCAACGCATAAAAGCAAACCGTCACTACTCGTTTTACAGGATGCCTATCGACATCACTGTAACACTTCACCTGCTCGATATGAACATTGCTAATCCCTGTAAGTCCATTAAGCACATTGCTCACTGATTCCTCCATGGTCATTCCTTCGGTCATCATCCCACCAGGAAGCATCCAAAAGTCTTTGAATGGCTCAACCGAACGCTTGACCAACAAGATTTTCAATTCATTGTCCTGAAATCCAAATATGGCACAGTCCACGGTGATGGTACATTCGTAGGATGTAGGCTTNACTGTTGTGACTAATGTTTCCAGCTCTTTGGTCATTTATCTAGGTTAATTACTCCGCTAAATCTAAGAAATTATAGTCGATTCTATGTAAATAGTACACATTAAGTAAACAACCCGACCTCTACCTGAGGCCGGGTATTGATTAACCCCTTGGATTAATCTGCCTTAGTATCTTTAATTCTCAAATTCAAATGGTCCAATATCAGGGGCAGCGCCGCTAAAATCCAAACCCACATTAACTCCCTGATCAATCAGGTCACTTCCAGACACTAATTTTAGGTAATCTATATCTGGTAAGCTACCATCTGTTTTTCGAGGACTTTTCAATAATTCAATATCTACACTAACAAAATCAGAGGCATTTGTAGTTAAACCAATCTGCCATCCATTATTGCTTATATCCGTTGTGGTCGCTTCATAGGAGTCCCCACCTCCTTCAAATGAGAAGGTGTTTTTAATCGTTAATGAATTGGCAATATTTCCAGTACCAAAATTGATATTCCGGCCATTTCCATGTGCACCACAATTGTACAACACAACATCTCCCCTGTTACTNTTATGATCAAACCCATCAACAACATTACCNGCCGCTATGCAATTGGTATATACCGCGTGATGCTTCAAGAGCTTGTCATCACTTCCACCAGTTTTGAATCCATTACCATCACCACCTCCTACAGAGCCATCTTTTAATTTCCCATTGAGAAACGCCCAACAGTTCTCATAAGTAGTAGTGATATTATCCGTTCCTCTTAGGTACCCATCCCATCCATCATCGAGATTTTGCCATGCACGGCATCCGATAAATTTGTTTCCATCACCAGCATCTAGTTTGCAAGCAAAACCGTCCGCATTTTCGATGGAAGAATCTGCGTTGTAATAGGAATCACAATTAAGCACCGTATTATTGGCAGCCCCATTACCAATCTGCAAACCTGAATCGGAGTTTTCATAGAAGTAACAGAATTCTATCAGATTGTTACTACCACTGATAAACATCCCATTATCTCCTGCATTGAACACATCAATACCTTTTACATACCAGTAATCACCTGATAATTGGATCCCTCGATTGCTGGAGTTCTCTGACATAGCAGAAAAGTCAAATACTGGACGCTCAGAGTCATTCGAATAAGCAATCAATGAAATTAGGTTTCCTTCCTGTCCATCTTTGTTAAAGGAAATAGTAGAACCAAAAGTGTAATTTCCTCCTCTTAAATAGATCTTGTCTCCAGGTGAGGCATTGGCTATTGCTGAAAGTAGGTCATTGGAGTTATCTACAACGATACCATCTGACACATCTGCCACTCCAGTGATTAAAATTTCCTCCTCCGTCTGAACACCTGATCCATCTTTGGCTTCCACCTTCACCTTTACCGAACCATTTTTTAAAGGTTTAAGTAGACCTTCTTCAGAAATCTCCGCAATAGATTCATCGGATACTAACCACTCTACATCTTTGTTTGTTGCATTAGCCGGCAGCACCTCCACACTGAATTGCTTCTCTCTTCCATCAGTTATATCCTCTACAGATAAACTGATGGATTCCACTAACACTATTGGTCCCTGAACTCCAGAGACACGAATTGATTTAGTAGCTGTTACCGCAGAACCATCTGTAGCTGTAGCCGTAACAGTAACAATTCCATTTGTCACAGCCGTTAAAACTCCTGTTTCATCGATGGTAGCTACTTCCTGATTGGACACACTCCAATCCACCTTTTGATTGGTAGCATCCTCAGGAGTTACAATCACAGACATTTGACTAGATCCCCCATCCTCTATGAATTCACCTCTTACCGACAATGAACTAACCAATACCTCAGTTGGTGTAGGCTCTTCATCATTACAGCCAGCCCACATTAAAGCAAGTAACATCATCACACTCATCAACCTCATTTCTATAATCTTTCCTTTCATTTGGTATTAATTGCTCGTAATTAGGGTTTTATTTAAGAACTCCAGGATATAATTAAGTGTCTGCTCAAACCAGGGAGTCAACAACCAAAAAGAATGCGGTGCGTCCTCCAAAAACTGAACTTCCGCATAGGTACCAGCTTCTTGCAAAACCTTCATATACTCCTGCCTGCCAGCTAAAAACCGTGGATACTTACTTGCTAAAAACAACGTTGGTGGAGTTTCAGCAGATACATGAGTCAAAGCTGATGCTTCCTCCCAAATCTGCGGCACCNTCTCATAAGTACCTCCAAGCCATTGAGCAGCAACAGTTCCTTCTTGCGAATCTGGATGCTTGAAAGCTAGCACGCCATCTACATCCACAATAGCCTGCACTGGATANNTTGTACCNATNAAAGCTGCTAATTGCCCACCAGCCGAGCATCCCATTACAGCAATCTTAGTTGTATCAATTTGAAATNTTGAGGATTGATTTTTCAACCACTCAATTGCATCAATCAAATCATCCTTTCCTGCAGGATATTTGGCCTCCAGTGACAATCTATACTCAGGAACCAACACCACATAACCAGCTGCGGCCACCTGCTCAGCCAATGGAGTCATCAAATCAGGTGCACCTGCCCGCCATCCACCTCCGTGAATCAACAAAACTGCAGGTTTCCTCCCTTCACCTTTTGGTAAAAACAAATTCGCTGTAAGTGTGCGATACCCCAAATTCTTATACTCTATAAAGGATCTCGTTTCGACTGAATATGGATGAGCAGGCAAAACTCCTTCCACCTTTAAATCAGGGTAATATTTTGCCACCTTCTTCACAGTACATTGCACAGTATAAGAAGTATCACGTGGTATTTGGGACACCACTTCCAGCACCAACAAAAAGGTGATTATTAATAAATTAGCTTTCAACCAATTCATTCAAGTAGACTTCAATATTGGTATAGTGTTCTTGCAATCCTGTTTCTCCAGAATCATCACTATTTGGATTTAATCCTTTTTTCTTTTCCCACTTATCAGGCATTCCATCTCCATCTGAATCCTGTGGTGCTTTGGTTGATCTCAATTCTGGATAACCTCCAACATCATTAGGTGAATCAATAATTCCATTTGTTCCATAGGTAAACGTACCATCACAAACTTCTTTTACAATTCTAGCATCCACAAGGTCTCTGCTATAACTAGCTCCAGCTTCTTTCAAAACCAGATCAAATGATTCCTTTGCTGACTGTGTAGTTACCTCAGCAAACTCTACTGGTTGCTCCAGCAAAACCAGTTGGACATNTTCATTACTNACAGCTATTCCTTTTGAATTGTCTGCTGTGACTTCTTTGTCACCAATCAACACATTACCTGACAGGAAGAAATGACCATATGGCTTATATGGATCGAGAATCTTATCCTCTTTGGATTCGGTAGCAGGCCCTGGTTTGTAAGTATTATTGATGAGATTGTAATTTCCTTCCTCACCAGCATAACTATTATTGGATCTCCAATTGTAAATCACATTGTTTCTAAAATCGGCAATTTCCTTAGCAGGTTGTTTATGATATCTAGCACCTTGAAATCTGGGGTTCCTACTATTATGATGAGCGAATAAATTATGATGAAAACTAGCTTTTTTNCCACCCCAAATACCACCATATCCATGCTCTCCTTTGGCATGAACCGAGTTATTTAGGCTTTCTGAAATNATGCAATATTGAACTGTGGATAATTCATTATCGTAAACGGAAGCACTTTCATCAGTGCTCCAACTAAAACTGCAATGATCAATAATAATGTTTCGATTGTCCTTTACACTAATGGCATCATCCTGTACCTTCCTCTCATCTCCCAGACGTGATCGGATATAGCGAATGATCACATTATCCCCCTTCACTTTTAATGGATAGTTTTTTAAGCAAATACCATCACCTGGGGCACTTTGACCTGCTATCGTTACATTTCCATCATTAATATCCAAATCCGATTCCAACTCAATTGTCCCTGAAACACTAAACACAATTATTCGTGGATAATCCTTTCTCAATGCTTCTCGCAGACTTCCTGGACCAGAGTCATTTAGATTAGAAACAATTAAAACCTTGCCTCCACGTCCACCAGATGTAAAACGTCCATAACCTTCAGCACCAGGAAAAGCCATATCCTGACCAATTGTATGAATTGATAGAATGGTAAACAAAAGAAGTAAAGGTGATAACCTCAAGAACATGAATAGCTGCTGGTTGAGAATGAAAGAATAGAGGAAAGAGCTAATGCTCTTTCCTCATGATAATGGTTTATTCTTTAATGAATCTACTTGTTATTGTTTCTCCTTCTACCAATAACTCAATTAAATAGACCCCTTTTGACAAATTGGAAACATCCACTTCCATTTTATCTTTTGAAAGAACTCTTGTCTGAGCGATCACTCTTACTCCATCTAGGCCATAAATATGAATGTGATCGGAATCGATAACTGATGGTGCAGATACTTGGATTATTCTGGTGGTAGGATTAGGCCAAACCTTGAATTGCTTATCACTTATGCTACCCTCTCCCAGGACAATACTAGCATCGGTATTACCTGATAATGAAACTGAAACACCTTCAACACCGACACTTGTGTGAGTTAGAGTTCCGCTATGATTACCTCCTGATTGACTGTTTAAACGCACGTAGATTGTAGTAGCGGCCACATTTCCATCCAATGGTGCCAGGGAAAGTGAGGAAAGCCATAATTCACCATTAAAAGAAATCTGATAATGAGTGGGTACGCTGATCTCTAAATTTCCAGCCAGATTTGCTCCCGACACGGTATAACTCTGTACATCAGATGGTCTTCCAATAATTTGAGAGAAAGCACTCAGACTGCCTGTTATGTTAATTCCGGGATCTGGAATAGTCTCCCCAGAAACAGCCAAATTAATATTTACAGCATCCGTTGATAAATGTGTTATGTCTCCTGAATAGCTTCCCGTTTCTGTAGCGTTTAATCGGACGTATATCGCTGTGCTGCTTACAGTACCTTCATCATCTGGTGTAATGGATACAGAACTAGTCCAATCACTACCATTCAATGAAACTTCGAAATTCGTTGGAGCTGTGATTTGCAAATCCCCCACCAAATACACTGCAGATACCGTGTAATTTTGTGCATCGGAAGAAGAGCTTACACTTTCTTTGAAACTCTCAAGAGTACCTGATACTGATATTTCAGGAACAACAGTAAGACCGGATAAAGAAATAGCTCGTGTCGTCTCCCCACTGGCAAGTAAAACATCTCCATTATACTCTCCAACCTCTGAAGCATTTAATCTAACATAATAAGTAGTTTCGGAAACCACACCGTCCACGGGTGTCAGAGCAATAGCCTCTCCTGAATAGCCAGACGCCTCCAATGCTGATAATTCATATCCAGTTGGAGGTGTAATAGTCAAATCCGTCTCGAGATTCATGCCAGAAACGGTAAATGACTTACCAGCAGTTGGGGTACCGAGGTGCTGCAAAAATGAAGAAAGCGCAGATGGTGAACTCAACGATGGCACTGGACCTTCATCATCTCCGGTGAAAGATGCCGGCAACCTTGTTTGTGCAGGAGAGAATGCTCCAGTAACATCATGCACAATATAATCGATGTATGCAGAGTAGATCGGACTACCATTACCATCGCCAAATCTGAAATAATTAGAACTTGTAGTAGTCGTAGTAGTCGCTGTTAAGACTGGAGAGGCATTCTCGTTGAGATAAATCTTTACAATTCCTTCAGTACCACTGCTAGCATCTATTGTCATCCTGAAAACATTCCAGTCAGCAACATTCAGCACCTCTGATAAATCTACTGATGCACCAGATCGTTGTAATGAGAGCTGTCCGTTAGAACGAATATTCAATTGATCTCTAAAGCCGTTGATGTGCATATCGATATCAGTTAATCGGTCTGCCGTTAGGTCTTTTGCTTTCACTCTCATAGCAACAGTGACCGCTGTTGGTACTGGATCAAAATCTGATGTTTTAAACATCCCTGAGGCATCTGAACCATCAAGTGCCAAAATATTATTCCCAACTACAAGTGGATCAGATTCAATTGTCCAGGTAGTACCAGAACCGTTACTAGCACTCCACGCAGGATCAGCAGCATCCGGCAACTCATCTGCGGCATAGATTGACCAATCTCCCACAGGAGGCTTAGTTACCTCATTAGGAAGTCTGGTTTGTTCAGGAGAATAAGCTCCAGTAACATCGTAACTCACATAATCCACATAGGAGGAATAAACAGGACTACCGTTACCATCCCCAAACCTGAAATAATTAGAACTTGTGGTGGTCGTTGTAGTCGCAGTTAGCACCGGATATGGGCTTTCATTGAGGTAAATTTTGACAATTCCCTCCGTACCACTACTTGCGTCTATGGTCATGCGATATACGTTCCACTGTGCAACGTTTAAGGTTTCTGAAAGATCTACAGAGGCCCCTGATCNCTGCAAACTCAACTCGCCATTAGATCGTATGTTCAATTGATCTCTNAAGCCATTGATATGCATATCNATATCGGTTAATCGATCAGCAGACAAATCTTTTGCNTTNACTCTCATCACCACAGTNACAGCAGTTGGCACCGGATCAAAATCTGACGTCTTGTACATACCAGAAGCATCTGAACCATCCATCACCAAAACATTGTTGCCCACTCTGGTAGGGTCAGCCTCTATGCTCCATGTAGTACCTGATCCATTACTTGCACTCCAAGCAGGATCTGCCGCATCAGGCAATTCATCGGCGTGATAAATCGTCCACTCACCTACAGGGGGCTTGGTTAATTCATTAGGAAGTCGAGTTTCAGCAGGCGAATAGGCTCCGGTNACNTCATAACTCACATAATCAACATAAGCAGAATAGGTTGGACTCCCGTTACCATCACCAAATCTAAAATAGTTTGAACTTGTTGTGGTAGTGGTAGTGGCTGTAAGAACCGGAAAAGGATTTTCGTTGAGATATACTCTCACAATCCCTTCGGTCCCACTACTGGCATCTATGGTCATGCGGTAAATATTCCATTTTGCNGGATTCAACAACCCTGACAAATCNACTGAAGCACCAGANCGTTGCAAAGNCAATTGTCCATTTGAGCGGATATTTAATTGATCTCTAAAGCCGTTGATATGCATGTCAATATCCGTTAAACGATCAGCTGCAAGATCTTTCCCTTTGACACGCATTACTACTGTAACTGCCGTAGGAACCGGATCAAAGTCAGCTGTTTTAAACATACCAGAAGCATCTGCTCCATCCAATGCCAGGATGTTATTCCCTAGTCTCACTGGGTCTTCTTCGATCGACCAAACAGTTCCTGAACCATTGCTGGCACTCCAGGCAGGATCTGCTGCATCCGGTAATTCATCTGCGTTATAGATGGTCCAATCACCCACCAACGGCTGACTAGGATCATCCTGGGCCGTAGCATTGGTTATTCCTAAGCTCAGAAAAACCAGGCTACAAAAAAGGTTTGCTATTAGTTTCATAATACCATTCAATTTTTTGTGTCCAATAGTGTAAATCACTTCGTTCATTTGATTCTTTTCCATGAGCTTATTGTCTCCAACGTGCTGGACCCACTTCATCATCAATCATATCCTGATTGGAAATTGTGAAGTCTCCATTTGCAGGATCCACTAATCCCGGATCTGCCTCCGAAGCATCTACTGCCCCTGGATCTGTGTACTCACCCTCCCATAATCCAATGGTATTGTAATAGTAATTGTCACTATAACTTGTGGTCACTGCAGCATCAATATCTCCTAATCTGGACCAGTTACCATAAATGGCTCCTCCTGTTCCCTCTAATCCTGTTTCTACAAAAAGACATTTACTGACTTCCAGAGAATTGCCAGCACCTGACATTCTGAAGAATCCCCTGTTATTGCTGTTATCAGCAATACATGCCTGATAGAATGTACAGCTCGTAAAAACTACATCAGCAGGAACCTGCATTCTCAAAAGAGAACGAATACCATTGGCTATCACCGTNTTGCTAACAGTAAGCGATCCTACGACACCTCCGCGGAAGTCAAAACCNTCACCTCCTCCACCAGGTATATCATGGATGTATGTATCATNGATAGTAATGTCACCATANGTACCTCCNCTATTGCTATAAATAATGTTGTTGTCGTATCCACTGATTTCACAACCATCAATGGTCAAAGTAGACAGGTTACAATCNGAAGAAGAAGCATTGAAGAACTGNCCATAATTATTNTCACCCTGGATATTCAGGTATCTCAAAGTGATAGAACTAACCGCAGATGCGCAAGTAAACTGACCGAGTACCACAGGCATGTCGTACCATTTCTGCCCTTCTATTGTAATGGATTTGGTAATTTCTTTACCATCTATATCATACGTGCCTGCTGCTACAATTAATGTAGCTCCATCTGCTGCTGCATCAATNGCAGCACCTANATCATCATTTGCTGTAACGGTTGCCTCTTTTAGTGTAGAGAAGGAAACGGTACCTCTTCTTTTGGTTCCGTTATACAACGTCACCGTATACTCCGTCGCTCCGGATAGCCCTTCGATAGTTGCTGCTCCAGCAGCTTTTTGACTATCTGAGATCTGTACCAGTGTATTACCAGGAACTACAAGTAAGTGAGTAACTTCGCTTCCTGCTGTCCACAAAACCGTAGCATAAGTATCCTGGACATTTTCACCTGGTAATGCCTGAAATATTTGTTCAGGGTCGGTCTGAACAGCAATGGTAGCCCAATTTGATTCGGCTTTTCCGTCTGCTATCGCCTTTATTCGTGCTGAATAAACTGTTTCTCCAGAAAAAGACTCGGTATAGGTTATTGTTCCCTCTATTGGTATATCGTCAACAGTAGCTGTGCTTACAGGATCACCTGAAAACACTAAACTATCTTGAAAAAACTCGATAATGTATTGATCTACAGAAGGATCTGCAGTCCAACTTAGTTCAATATCTACCTGGTTTCTAACTCTCGCTTCTAACCCGACTGGTGCAAATACTCTTGAAGTATTCAACTCTTGAATGACCGGGTCAATATCATCTTCACAGGATATGGATATCATCGATATCACACATAGTAAAACCCCTGTAAGTTTTGTTATTCTATTGTACATGATCATTAAGTTTTAGTTGAGTAAATCGTTAGTTAACTGTCCGTTACTACCGTCAATAAATACTTGCCAAATTGGCCAGAATTGATTGGCATCTGGATTGCCNACATATAAACTTTCAATTTTCTGATCATCAATCTGTCCTTCCACGGCCCAACTCATATTATCAGAGTATTCGCCAGATTTGTCATCTGTTTCACCTCGTTCCAAACCATAGAATTCAAGTGTTTCGTCATCTTCGGCCAATCGGTAATACAAAGTGCCAGGCACCGTACTATATGCACCAGATCTACTTCTTAAATCGTACATTTTCTGCTTGGCTTCTGCTAGTTTCTCGCTCAACAGATTCCATCTGATCAATGCTTGCTTTCTCTGCATCTCGCCACAAAGCTCAAGTTTGTGCTCTTCAACAATTGCGTCAAATACTGCTTCTCCTGATAGCCCGTTCAGGTAGGTATCTACTTTAGTCGGCCAATCAACAGGATCAAATGCCCTTTGACGAATTTCTCTCAAATAAGGCTTAGCCGCTTCAGCACCTTCCAGTTCATATGCTGCTTCGGCAGCCATAAGTAAAATCTCTGCATAACGCATGTACATGAAGTTTGTACCATCGTCATTAGATGCTGTCACTCTAACATTTTTCCATTCGTAACGATATTTTCCAAACATCCATTGGTCAATACCAGTTGGTTCTTGCTCTGCAATATCCTCTGCTGGACTCACGTCTTTCCATTGATAGGGTACACAAGTAACATCTCTTCTGGAATCTTTGGCATCAAAGTCATAGAACATATATGGAAGTGGTCCACCCTGGCCTCCACGTGGTTGCCCTGTATATTTATCTCTACTTTGGTGTCTGATGGCAAAAGTGAACAACCATCGGCCACGTCCTGAAGCAAACGGAATCTCCCAAAGTGATTCACCTCCTGCTGTCACGTCGTCTTCGTTGAACTTTCTCCACAAATCTTCAAATGATGATTCCAAATGAGCGCTACCACTAGCAATCACATCCTTGCATTCTTGTAATGCAATAGCATACATGTCTGCTCTAGCTAAGTCTGGATCATTACTCAAGCGAACTCCATCAGCATATTGAGAATATCCACCAGCTGCTAAAGCAAGTCTTGCTCTAAGACCTTTTACAAATGCTTTATTAACTTTCTCTACAGAAGAGGTCACTGGTCGCTCGTTAGGCCATGGCACATAATTAGCCGCTTCTGCCAGGTCAGCCAATAGCTGCTTGTATATAACATCCCTACTTGAACGTGGTAAATACAATGTTTCCGTAGAAATAGGTTCGAACCTGGCTGGTACATCACCCCATGTTTTTACTAAATCCGCATAGTAAAATGCTCTAAGTGTCAATGCTTCACCTAATAAATAAGCCATGTCTGGGTCATTCTCAACATCACCATAGGTGCGCAAACCTCTAATACAAATATTTGCTCGTTCCACTCCAGAATACATCATTGCCCAGGCATTATTAGTTGTATTCATTTGATCATTGTTAGGCTTGGCATCATACTTTACCAAATCATAATTATCATCTGAATTGTCTGAACTATTGTGCCACTCAGCATCTGTGTTCATTCCATACCATGGCAAATACCTTCCTCTATAAGAGTTGGTTTGCCCAATTGGCTCTTTGATGCCGTCTACAGCACCTTTTGCCAGGGTATAGACAGAAAATATTTTGGATTCATCCAAAGTGGATTTAGCTGGAGCTTCCAGGAAGTCCTCACACGAGGAGATACCCATTAACAGAAGTCCTGCAAAAACTATGTTTAATATCTTTTTCATTGCAATTTCAGTTTTGGGTTTAGAATGTGAGGTTTAATCCTACTGTCATCTGTCTACTTCTTGGATAAGCTGAATAATCAACACCTGGTGTGAGAGGTGTTTTTCTTCTGGTAGACACTTCAGGATCAAACCCGGTATAATCAGTAAGCAGGAACAGATTGTATCCAGTTACATAAAACCTTAGATTCTCAATTTTCGCTCTTTCAACTATTGCTTTCGGCAAGGTATAACCGAGGGTTAAGGTATTGAGTCTCAGGAATGATCCATCCTCAACGGCCCAATCGCTGAAAACATATCGATCCATGTATGGAGACCACATAGTGGTATTGGCATTAACTGCCGCCAATCGGTCCATGTCAGTAATCAACTCCCCTGTATTCCAGTCAATATTTGTCCATCGCTGACCTTCTCGCTGCATATCGATCAAATTGCGATACTGATTATTCTGGTTGGCAGATGTGAACTCTATTTTATTGGCATTATAAATGTCATTTCCATAACTCCAGTTAAAAGCCGCAGTTAGGTCAAACCCATATGCGTAACCATTTATGACAAAACCTCCAGTATGCAGTGGATTGGCATTTCCAATAAATTTTCGGTCATCTATTGTAATAGTATCATTCCCATCAATATCTCTTAATTTCATCATCCCCGGGCGTGGCGTTAAAATTCCATCTGAGGTAACCACACCCTCTTTTAATATCCATTCTCCACTCGCCTCATCATACCTTTCAAAATCACTTACCTCATATCGACCATCATTCACGTAGCCATACATCATACCAATGGGATCACCTACTCGCGCCAGGTAGTCATTTGCAATCTGAGTAGACGCCCATCCGGTTGTAACTTCTGTACCAATCAACTCCTCCATTACACCAAGAGACTTGATGTTGTTCCTGTTGAAAGCGATGTTGAAATTGACATTCAACCCATAATCCTTCTTATCCACGGCAATTCCAGTAATGGAAAGCTCCAAACCTTTGTTTTCGGTCTCTCCCATGTTGCGATACTGGTAATCATAGCCTGTTCCAGAAACTGGGAATCGGATCAATAAGTCTCTAGTATTGTTCTGATAAGCTTCAAGGGTACCTGTTAACCGGCCTTGTAGCAATCCAAAGTCAACACCTATGTTTTTTGTTTCAGTAGTTTCCCATTTCAAGTCTGGATTCGCCATAATCGTTGAAGCAGCCCAATAACTAGCTACATCATTGATATAGGTGGTTGTCTTAGACTCAAAAGATTGTACCGTTTGTCCTCTTGGAATATTGTTATTTCCAGCTAAACCATAACTAACTCTCAACTTCAATAGGTGCATCCATTGAGAAGTTCCTGACATGAAGCTTTCCTCCGATATTTTCCATCCAGCGGATAGGGAGGGGAAATATCCCCAAACATTATCACCACGGAATCGACTTGAACCGTCTGCACGGTATACGGCACTTACCAAATAACGTCCTTCATAGTCGTAATTCACTCTTCCAAAGAATGATAATAATTTGTCATCAGGACTGAAGTTGTTATCCGCATAAATAGAAGTACCCTGAGTAGTTAATTTGAAAGCTTCATCGGAGCTAAACAATACTGGATATCCTTGAATTTCATATTCCAGTTCATTGGTTTGTGTGAACAACACCTCATGACCCGCCATCACTTTCAAATTATGAGGACCACTGATTTGCACATCGTAGTTCACAGTGTTCGTATTTCTTAAGCGAAGTTCTTTTCTGTCACTAAATACTGCCGAAGGTTGATTTGGAAAAGCAGGAGACCTATCTCTTGCCTTGTAGGTAGTCACTCCATAAAACCTGTTATCCAAATAATTGTAATTATCAACGGTGAAGGAAGTGGAAACCGATAATGGTTCAATAATTTGCCAGGCGAAACTACCTGCTATATTGTAGTTTCTTCGCTGCTGCAATCTATTGTTATCATTTGTAGACCTAATTGGGTTAACCAGATCACTAGCAGTCTGTTCATTGGTATCATCTGACAGGCTCACACCTGGAATTGGAATTGGTGCGTAAGCGACTGCATGTTTCAAACGTGAATCGGCTGAAGACACTTCATTTTGCTCATTCGCGCCACCACCATTAATCTCAGTATCCGAATAACGCAATGAGAAATTCAGATCAATCTTGTCATTTGGTTGATTCCTAAACTTCAGCGTTACGTTGTTTCTAACATAGTTTGAACCAATCATAATCGCTTTATCATCAAAACGTGCAAAATTTGCAGAGTAGTTGAATTTCTCTCCGCCACCACGTATGCTTAAGTCATTACTGAATGAGGTACCTGTACGTCCATAAATTTGACGTTGCCAGTCATTTGCAGGTTGTCCTCTATACAAGTCAATGTCCCCAAACAAACCAAAATAGTCTTCATAAGAGGATAAGTCTGGACTTCCATCATCGTTTGTTCCGTCAGAATCTAATACAGCGTACTCATATTGCCATCTCACATAATCCTCTGGAGATAGAATATCCAACGTCTTTGCAATCTTTTTAACTGCTAAAAAAGAATTGTAATTAACAGTAACTTTTCCTTTTACTCCGCTCTTTGTAGTAATAATAACAACACCATTAGCACCTCTTGACCCATAGATCGCAGTAGATGATGCATCCTTTAACACATCAATTGATTTGATATCGGAAGGAGATAGATCGGAGATTGTACTAACAGGGAAGCCATCTACGATAAATAAAGGAGAACTACTTTGAGTTAGTGATGCCCCTCCTCTTACACGGATTCTTACTTCAGCATCTGGAGAACCTTCAGTAGTGGTAATCTGAACACCCGCCAAACGACCAGTCAAAGATTCTGCTACCGTAGAAACAGGAACTTTTTTTAAGGACTCTCCACTTACAGACACAACGGAACCGGTTAGGTCTGACTTCTTTTGAGTTCCATATCCAACGACTACCACTTCATCCAAAGCCTGAATATCAACTTCCAATTGAACATTAATTGTTGTTCTTCCAGCTATGGGTATGGTTTGATTGGCATATCCAACAAAACTAAAAATCAAGGATGCATTATCAGGAGCGGCAACCTTATAGTTTCCATCCATATCCGAAATGCTCCCCTCTGACGTTCCTTCTATTACAACGCTTACACCTGGAAGCCCTTCTCCAGTCTCTTTGTCAGTAACCCGACCGGATACCGTTCGGGCCTGAGCTATGGAAGTGTTTATAAAAACAAACAACATTAATGGCACAACGAGTGCTTTTATCCATAAACTCCTATTAACAATTTTAGTACACATAATTCATCATGTTATAGGTTAGTCGATTTAATTAAAGAATAAAATTTGGGGTATTAAATTAAAATAATGTACAATCGATTGCACGTTCTTGCAAAAAATATTGCTCGCAGAGTCTTCAAACTGACTTGAAGCCTCATTTAAGCAATGTATTTCATCCATCATTGTCATCATTTTGGTTAGAAAAGTTTCTCTAAACAAAGCAATTAATCTGATATATCCGAATTTTTCAATTACATTTTATTCAATAAAAGCATATTTTAAATACATTTAAATTAATATAAAATCATCTAACAAACGTTTTCATTATATTTTTCGTAATTAAATGAACTATTCATTAAATAAACAAGTCGTTTTATCTTGATTAATTAAATCTCGTTTTTTTTTATTTCAATAGAGATTAAGTATTAACTCAACACCTGATCNTTATTTTGTTTCTAATATTTCAAAATCCAAGGTTCAATAAGACAATAAATCACTTTTATAATAGCCTATTTTGCGCTATCCTTTGCACAAACTTTTTCAAGAGCACAACTAACAACTTATATGTATAGTAAAAGATATCTAACAGCACTATCACTTCTATTGATCATGATAGGAGTCAAAGGGCAGGTCTCTAGGGTTTGGTCACCAGATAATGGAGATGGCACTTTCACCAATCCTATAATCCATGCCGACTACTCTGATCCGGATATATGCAGAGCGGGGGATGATTTCTACATGACTTCCTCTTCCTTCAACTCCGTACCAGGTTTACCAATCCTCCATTCAACAGATCTGGTTAACTGGGAAATTATCAATTACGCAGTACCTTCCTTTCCCGGAAGCTATTATGATATCCCACAACATGGAAACGGAGTCTGGGCTCCTTGCCTGAGGTACCATGACGGCACTTTTTATATCTATTGGGGTGATCCAGATAGAGGTATTTACATGGTACAAACAACAGATCCTGCGGGTGACTGGTCCGTTCCAATTCTCGTAAAAAAAGCATACGGTAACATTGACCCAAGCCCACTTTGGGATGATGATGGTAAAGTTTATTTGGTTCATGCTTTTGCCCATAGTAGAGCCGGCATTAAGAGCACACTACAGGTTGTAGAGTTGACACCAGAAGGAGATGAGATTCTAGATAAAGGAGTAATTGTCTTTGACGGACATGAAAACCATGAAACCATAGAAGGCCCTAAATTTTATAAAAGGAATGGTTACTACTACATTTTCGCTCCTGCGGGTGGTGTTCCTATTGGTTGGCAACTGATCCTGAGATCGAAAAACATCTATGGACCGTATGAGGAGAAGATTGTTCTTGCCCAAGGAAATACCGAAATCAACGGACCACATCAAGGAGGAATGGTAGAGCTGGACAATGGAGAAACTTGGTTCGTTCACTTCCAGGATAAGGAAGCTTATGGACGTATTGTTCATTTGGAACCAGTAAACTGGATTAATGACTGGCCAATCATGGGTAATGACCCAGACGGAGATGGTACTGGAGAACCTGTAATCACCTACAAAAAACCTGGATTACCAAAAGCAAAGCCAATGAATCCTGCCGACACTGATGAGTTTAATGTAGCTAAGCTTGGATTACAGTGGCAATGGAGTGCAAATCCACAACCGGGATGGTATGACCTAACCTCTAACTCGGGAAGCTTAAGACTCAATACGAAACCCATNCCAGAAATGGCCACCAACCTATGGATGCAGCCAAATATTATCTTCCAGAAATTTCCAGCTTTGGAATTTAGTAATACAGTGAAAGTAGATGTATCCAATTTGAAAGCTGGAGAAGAAACAGGTCTTTTAATCTTCGGNAGAGATTATGCTTCCTTAGCCATCAAGGCTACAGAGAATGAGTATTCTATTGAACAAAGGGTATGTAAAAGCGCTGACAAAAACATTCCAGAGACAGTAAATGAAAAAGTTACCACCACTAAAACGGTTATCTACCTCAAAAGCGATATCACTGATGGAGGTATGACGCAGTTCAAATACAGCCTGGATGGCAAGAAATTCACCAGCATTGGTAAGCCATTCAAAGCCAGAGAAGGAAAATGGGTTGGCGCAAAAAGTGGTCTTTATGCACTTAAAAGCAAATCTACAGGCATCAGCGGCTATGCGTTATTTGATTGGTTTAGAGTAGAACCTGTAAAATAATGAAGAAGTTCTTTAGCATACTTACACTACTTTTCGCCTTATGCGGATATGGTCAATATGCAACAGAAATCACCGTAGATCAGGCAGGTAACGGTGATTTCATTTCTATTCAAGAGGCTATATATGCCACCAAGGCATTTCCTGAAAAGGACATCACGATTCATATTAAAAATGGCATTTATAAAGAAAAGGTGACCATCTACTCCTGGAACAACCGACTAACTTTAATCGGTGAATGTGCTGATAGCACTATTGTTACTTTTGACGATCATTTTGACAAGATAAATCTGGGTCGTAACAGCACTTTTCACACCTACACCTTGAAAGTAGATGCCAATGATTTAACACTAAAGAACCTGACCATCCAAAATACCTCAGGACCCGTAGGACAAGCAGTGGCACTTCACCTGGAAGGTGATCGCATTCAGGTAATCAATTGCAAGATTCATGGGAATCAAGACACGGTCTACGGAGCAGGTGAAGGATATCGACAATACTTCAAGTACTGCGAAATTGATGGCACTACCGATTTTATCTTCGGTGAAGCCACCATGGTATTTGAGAAATGTACCATCACCAGCAAAAGCAACTCTTATATCACAGCCGCTTCAACACCTCTAGCCAGTGAATTCGGGTTTGTATTTATAGATTGTGATTTAAGAAGATCAGACGAATCTGTTAATCAGGTTTATTTGGGAAGACCCTGGCGTAGTTTTGCAAAAACAGTCTACATCAATTGCAAGATGGACTCTCACATCACCCCTGCTGGCTGGAACAATTGGGGATCTGAAGCAAAAGAAAAAACAGTCTTCTACGCTGAGCATCAATCAAAAGGTCCTGGAGCGAATAACCAAAATCGCGTATCCTGGTCACATATTCTCACTAATAAGGAGGCTACCAAATATCAGCTTAAAAACATCTTTGGCAACTGGCAGCCATAATATCATCTACTGAACTTCTATTTTTAATGGCTGATTCAATTTAGTCGCTTCTTTCAAGAGTAACAGTTTGAATGCTGCCATTGAAGAGATAGGATTGGTACCTTTCTGCCAAACGGCCATGAAGTAATAAGTCACTTCTTTTTCTGGATTGAATAACACCACATGACTTCCTGCACCACTAACCACATCCTGAATAGAAGAATTCTCAACGATGATGGCCAGCCCCATTTTGTCATTGTTTAAGCTGAAATCTCCGTATGTTGCAAATACGCGATAGTCCCCAACTACTTCATCCAGATAATCTTCACCTTCATTCTCCACTACCCCTGTACAGAATCCTTCTATCGGAGTAGAAAATTGCAACTCGTGTGTTGTCAGTGCAGATCCTGCCTGTATACTTATAGATGAGGTTAAGTCCGTTGCCTTACCTCCATCTTTCCAGCCATAATAATTNGTAACTATTTCAGATTCGAGCAATCCATTGGTAGCAATAGCACAGGTAACCGAATCCGTTTCTTTGAATCGGAAAAGGGTATCATTTCTGAACTGACCAATAGAACCAAGACCAAGAGTAGTACCAACCTTCAAAAGATCTAACCCCCAATCACTCAGTTCATGATAGGAATCAAATCCATCCTGACCTACACCTTGCAATACAGGCTCAGTTTTTGTTTTACCGAAGACATCCATACCATTTCGCCAATCCAGGTAAAATCGATAGCCCATTTTATCGGATTCCCATCCGGGTCCTTCATAACGGATAAAATAAGTATGATCTGTATGTTGATCTGGCACTTTCAAAAAATCAAGATTTACAAACTCACCTCCAACGTATTCTTCATCGGTCCACTCTCCTCCTTGCTTAATGGATATCTCCGCTTGAGTCAACTTATCTGTTTCTATTGGGGATTCAACCGTTCGAATAACTAATTCTTTACTCGAAGATGGCTCCAATTCTACAAAAAGATTCACCTCATCGTTAACACCATCATTATCTAAATCAACAAACTCAGATGGAATAACTTTGTCCCCCAATATCACTTCATTACCGTCCACACCTTCAGGAAGCTCAAGAGATAATACCTCAGATCTTTCCATCGATGATGGATTGGTAATTTTCACAACCGGACTTGACTCTTTTGGAGAAGGAGCACAAGACGCGGCCAGTAAAACAATACTTCCTAAAGCAATAGCTGAGCTTTTCATAAGGGATACGATTTTGAAGTTTATTGACTCAATGTACTGAATCAGACTGTCGAATTTAGAAGTTTAAAACTGTTTGCGCAATCGTTTACATATATTTTTATTGCAATTAGCAACATCCAAATTATCATTATTGTAATAATATCATTATTATAGACCTATAAATTATCAATTCATTTGTATGTACGTACAAATATTTAATGTAAATTGAGCAATCCATTACGCAAACTGAGCAAAATTTAGTTCGTAAATTTGCCAAGTCTGTGCAAACCCCAAGAGATTGAAAGGAAAGAAAACAACTATACACGAGATTGCGAAAGCACTGAATACCACTGCATCTACAGTATCTCGTGCCTTGAATAATAATCCGCGAATAAGCGAGGAGACCAGAAACAAGGTTTTAAAAATGGCTCAAAAGTTAGGTTACGAACCTAACACAATGGCCGCATCCCTACGCCGTGGACATTCCAAAATCATCGGCATTATCGTTCCTTATGCAGACAGAATATTCTTCTCATCCGTCATTCGTGGAATTGAAGAAGAAGTAAAGAAATCAGGCTACAATGTCATCATCTGTCAGTCACATGAAAAGATTGATCATGAGATTGATGATGTGAATGCGTTGATGTCTGCGCAAGTAGCAGGCATTATCATCTCCATATCCAGGGAAACAACTTCATATGATCATCTCAAGAAGGTCATGGATAAAAGTAAACCTCTGGTTTTGTTTGATAGAACTGCAGAATCCATCAATACATCCTCAGTAGCCATCGATGACTTCCAAGGCGCTTATAGTGCTGTAAATCACTTAATTGAGAATGGATACAAACGAATTGCCTTCTTTTCCGGAAATAAAAAAGTAAGCATTTTTCGTGAGCGGTTTAGAGGGTATCAGGCTGCCATGAAGGATAACGATTTACCAATTCCAGACGAATATATCATTGAAGTTCCTAGTGATGTGGAACAAGGAAAATTGGTAACTGCCAAACTCATGCATCTACCAAATCCTCCAGACGCAATCTGTTCTTCTTCAGATTTCTCAGCTTTGGGTGCAATCAAATGGCTGAAAGAAAACAACTACACCGTACCCGGGGATGTAGGAGTTATTGGTTTCGGAAATGACCCATTCACTCAATACCTGGAACCTACCATGACTTCTGTGGATCAGAAGAGTATGGACATGGGTAAGACTGCTGCTCAAGTATTGCTAGAACAACTGGAAGGTAAAAACTCGATTGCTCGAAAAGTGCTGCTAAGTCCAGAACTCATGATCCGAGATTCTTCTCAAAAGCTGTCCATCAAGAAAGCCGCAGTATAAATTTTAATTCATTCAGAATGCTTTTCAGAATTTTTCGGTAAAATTGTGCAATCGTTTACGCAAAATTAACTACATTCACTCTTACCCCGTGAATTAGTACCTAAAAATGAATGGAAATGACAAAGAAAGAATTGCCAGTAAAGGTGATCCAATATGGAGAAGGAAACTTCCTAAGGGCCTTTGTGGACTGGATGATAGATATATTGAATGAAAAAGGTGATTTTAATGGCAGTGTAGCCGTTGTTCAGCCTTTGGAAAATGGCTTAATCAATCTCCTAAACGAACAAAACTGTGATTACCATCACGTTCGTCAAGGATTGGAAAATGGTGAGAAAGTGGATGACATTCGCAAAATCACTTGTATCTCCAAAGCCATCAATCCCTTTACTGANACTCAAAGCTATTTTGATCTGGCGACNGAGCCCGAAGCTGAATTGGTTTTCTCAAACACTACAGAAGCNGGAATTGCCTTTGATGAGAATGACAAACCTNCAGCAGGNCAACTAGCGGTGACCTACCCTGGCAAGCTCACACAATTATTAAAAGCTCGTTTTGATCACTTTCACGGCGATCATGACAAAGGTTTGGCGATAATACCATGCGAACTGATTGAGCAAAATGGCACCAAGTTAAAAGAGTGCGTTTCTCAATATGTATCAACCTGGGGTTTAGGCGCTGATTTCCAAAACTGGGTGGATCATGCCTGTTCGTTTGCCAATACCCTGGTAGACCGAATCGTTCCTGGATATCCAAAAGACGAAATTGATTCATTGCTAGCCAGAATCGGCGAACCTGATAAGTTGGTTGTGAAATCAGAAACGTTCCACTTATTCGTGATCGAGGCTGAAGACAAGGTAAAAGAACTCTTCCCTGCAGACAAATTAGGCTTGAATGTGAAGTTCGTCAAAGACATCACACCTTACAGGACCCAGAAAGTACGCATCCTAAATGGTGCGCATACTTCGATGGTTCCTATCGGTTTATTATATGGATTGGAAACGGTGAGCGAAACTATTGAAGATCAGGAAACAGGCAAGCTGATTCACGAGTTGATCTATGACGAGATTGTTCCAACCATTCAAATACCGAATGAAGACCCTAAAGAATTTGCAGATGCAGTGATAGCCAGATTCCAAAACCCATTCATCAGACATGAATTGATCAGCATATCTCTGAACTCTATCGCTAAATTCAAAGTACGCGTTCTACCAACATTCAAGGATTACATTGCTNCAAAAGGCGAGTTACCAAAGCGTATAACGTTTTCATTGGCCTGTTTGCTGAAACTGTACACATCTGGTGAGTTCAATTTGAAAGATGATCAAAGCAATCTTGACTTCTTCGAGTCCATCAAGGTACTGAATAGCAAAGATTTGGTCTTTAAAGCATTGTCTAATACAGATTTCTGGGGTGAGGACCTTACAGCAATCGCTGGCCTGACCGACCAGGTAANTGANCACTTTGACTCNATCTCTTCTTCAGCAATGAAAGANGTGATATACAACATTTAATTCCCATGCGACAAGCAATAACCATAAATGATAGCGACGATGTGGCCGTTGCGCTTACTGATTTACCAGCAGGCACTGAGGTTTCAGTCAATGGCACTTCACTTACGCTCAAACAGTCCATCACAGCTAAACACAAATTTGCACTTCAGGACTTTGCTGTCAATGATGAAGTACACATGTACGGTGTAGTGGTTGGCACAGCCAAATCAGCTATCCAGCAAGGAGAAGCCATCACAACGGCTAATTTGGGTCACAAATCCGAATCCTTCAGTTCGGATAAGCAAGGTGAGTTCACCTGGCAAGCACCTGATGTGAGTCGTTGGCAAAACTTGACTTTTGACGGATACCATCGAAAAGATGGACAGGTGGGCACCGCTAACTACTGGTTGGTGTTTCCGCTTGTATTCTGTGAAAATAGAAACATCGAAACCATCAAAAAAGCCTTCAACAAGGCGCTAGGCTTCGAGAAACAAGACCCATATGTTGGATTGGTAGATAACCTGGTATCCAAATACGAATCAGGTCAATTGCAAGACGCTGGATCTTTATCGGTAGAAACGGTAGTCGAAACTAAGTCCGAGCATCGTGTATTTGAGAACATTGATGGCATACGTTTCTTAACCCATCAGGGTGGATGTGGAGGCACTCGCCAGGATGCTGAAGTCCTTTGCAGACTACTTTCTGGTTATATCAACAATCCTAATGTTGCTGGCGCTACGGTTTTAAGTCTTGGTTGTCAGAATGCACAAATCCAGATGTTCCAGGACGCCATGGACTCCATCAACCCGAACATGGAGAAGCCGGTCATCATACTGGATCAGCAAGCAATGGGAACGGAAAAAGATTTGGTTAAAACAGCGATCACCAAGACCTTCATGGCTTTGGTAGAAGCCAACCAACAAACACGTCAGCCTGCTCCATTGAGCAAATTAACCATTGGTTTGGAATGTGGTGGTTCTGACGGTTTCTCTGGTATTTCTGCAAATCCATCTATCGGTTACACCAGTGATTTGGTAGTGGCTCTAGGTGGAAAAGCAATCCTATCAGAGTTTCCAGAACTCTGCGGAGTTGAGCAAGAGCTAATTAACCGTATGGGAGACAACAATCATGCGGAGAAATTTGTCGACATCATGCGTCGCTATGAAAAAGCTGCCGTTGAGGCAGGTTCGGGATTTGATATGAATCCTTCTCCTGGAAACATCAAAGATGGCTTGATTACAGATGCTATGAAGTCAGCCGGTGCAGCTAAGAAAGGAGGCACCTCTCCTGTTGCAGATGTGCTGGATTACACCGAATATGCCAATAAGCCTGGTCTTACACTTTTGTGCACGCCAGGCAACGATGTAGAATCGACCACAGGGCTAGCTGGTTCAGGAGCTAACGTCATCCTGTTCACTACTGGTTTAGGTACTCCAACTGGCAATCCAGTAACACCGGTATTGAAAGTGAGCTCCAATACGAAGCTAGCTGAGAAAATGCCAGACATCATTGACATTGATACTGGAGGAGTCATCCGCGGTGAGAAATCGATTGAACAAATGGGTGCGGAGATTCTGGACCACATCATTGAGATCGCTAGTGGACGAAAAACGGCCAAAGCCATGGATTTGGAACAGTTTGATTTCATTCCGTGGAAACGTGGAGTTTCTCTCTAATCCCTAATTAGTCATCCCTAACCTTCAAAAATGATACAAAAAACCATATTTCTGACTTTAGGTGTAGCAATGCTTTACGCTTGCTCACCCAAGTCTGAAAAACAACAAGAGACCATTGAACGGGATCCCATCTATGTAAGAATGGCTGATTCTGAGATGAAACGTAATCCAGACCCTCGACTGATTGATTTTCGGGATAAACCGAAATGGGAATACACCAATGGGTTAATGCTTCTTTCCTTTTATAAGGTATGGCAAAAAACCAACGAGGAGCGCTTCCTAGATTATGGAAAGGCTTACATGGACTCCATGATCATGGAAGATGGCAAAATCCTGACCTACAAGCAAACAGCTTACAATATCGATCGGGTAAATCCTGGCAAGTTTCTGATCTTATTGAATCAAGTGGATCACAAAGCCAAATATGATACTGCCATTCAGACACTGAGAAATCAGATGAAAAGACATCCACGAACCTCTGAAGGTGGATTTTGGCATAAGAAAGTCTATGAACATCAGATGTGGCTGGATGGATTGTATATGGGCAGTCCATTCCTTGCACAATATGCAGCCACCTACAATGAACCAGAAATATTTGATGATGTGGCCAACCAATTCCTGCAAATAGACAAGCACTCTTACAGTGAAGAAAAGCAACTGTATTACCATGGGTGGGATGAAAGCAAAAGTCAGAAATGGGCTGACCCGGAAACAGGGCTCTCTCCTGAATTTTGGGGTCGTGCTATGGGCTGGTTCGCCATGGCGGTTGTAGATGCATTGGATTACTTCCCAGCCGATCATCCAAAACGTGATACACTCATTCACATCGCTCAGAAAGTAGCAGCAGGCATCAAGCGTCATCAAGATCAAGACAGTGGCGTCTGGTATCAGGTATTGGATAAAGGCGATCAGGAAGGCAATTATCTGGAAGCATCTTGTTCCAGCATGTTCGTTTACATGCTAGCGAAAAGTTTAAAAAATGGGTATATCGCTCCGTCCTACCAGGAAGTAGCAGAGAAAGGATATGAAGGCATCCTGAAAGAATTCATCAAAGAGAATGAGGACGGCACCATCAGCTTGACACAAGTCTGCGGAGTTGCCGGACTAGGTGGTGATCCATACCGCGAAGGCACCTTTGATTATTACATCCATGAAGTGATTCGTGACAATGACCCGAAAGGCGTAGGACCATTCATTATGGCTTCCCTACTCATGGAAGACTAAGATTTACATTTCTTTATTATTTGGTTTATTAGGAATACACCCGGCATGATCATGCTGGGTGTTTTTGTTTTCAGTTAATCTTGAATTAGATAATAAACGATGCTTTATATTTAGCTTTTATAAATGCCATGAATGTCTAATCATCAACCAAAACTCAATCCTTTTCTCACCATTTGGACCAAACCTAGATGGACGATCGACCATTTCATTTACAATCAACGATCGGACAGCTTATACATACTACCTTTTATATTTTACGGAATTTATGTTGGGTTAGAAATCAGTAAAGACATTGAACTGCTATTTGACGCTAATCCGACTTTAGAAATCAAAATTGGAGCCAGGGCGATATGTATACTTTGTGCAATCGCATTAATTATTTTAGTATTAGGTAAGGTACAACCATGGATCATTAAGTTAATAGGCCGGTTATGGAATGGCAAAGCCACAGTCAATCAGCTAGGAACAGTATCAGCACTCGCTCACATTCCATACATACTAGTTTTGATCTATGAAATTATTACTTTGTCCTTAGGAATAGATTCCTCCACCAATCCCTACTACTTCCTTTTTTCTTATATTCTTCAAATATTGGTGATTCGTATCACTATAATTGGTGTTTCAAAGGCACAAAAATTCGGATACATATTCGCTCTTATGAATTGGCTTTTATCGTTTTTACCGATCTTACTAATTCAGTTGTTGTTATTTTTTGCCAGGACATGAAACACCGAACGAACTACTGTTAACAACCAGATAATGAGTAAATTACCAAACATTCACCCAGGGGAGATATTACTTGAAGAATTCCTCAAGCCAATGGAAATATCCGCCTATCGGCTTTCAAAGGATATTGGCATTCCTCAAACCAGAACCAGCGAAATCCTCAAGTACAACCGGCGAATTACAGCTGACACAGCCTTGCGATTGAGCAAGTATTTTGGAACCACCGCAAAATTCTGGTTGGGATTACAGGATGATTATGATCGAGGAGAGGATCTGGTCGCTTAATTAATGGTGACTATCACGATAGATTTAATCTCTTAACAAAACCATTTATAAAATTGAAACTCACAGGACATTGGTCAGGTCAATACACTCAATTGGTTGGAAGTACTCAACCAGCTCCATTAGGACTTGAAACCTTCGAGGTTGAAATCATAGAAATTGATGGAACCCTAACTGGAAATGGTAAAGACACAAGTCTCAGTGATGAACCGTTTACAATTTCAGGTTTCTGCGATAATAAAATCATTTCTTTTGTAAAGAAATATAACAGGCTTATTTATCAAGATGATGAAGGCAATGTATTAGGTAATAATGATTTTGAATCCATTGAAATTCATTATTCCGGAGAATACAACCAAGATGAAGAACAGATAGCAGGTACATGGGAAATTATACTTTCAGAAACCCAGGAAGGATTACAAGACTCTTACACAGAACAAATCGAGTATGGAGAGTGGTTCATGAAAAAAAGTGATTCTCAAACCATTTTACACCACAAAGACACCTTCAATATTTCAGGAAATCAACTATCAATCACAGATAGTAAAATACACTGGGAAAACAAACTCATAGATAAAACCATTGAAGCCCCAACGCAAATAAGATATGGCGTATCTCCGATTGAAATTGACATGTTCACCATTGGAACAAATTTCAAAATCCAACTCAAAGACATACATAGCAACCAGTTTAATATCTCAATTAAATCCTATCTAGGCATTGGCAAAGACCGAAAATATGAACTATACGAATCCTTAATCGACAATCTTTGGGATCGGTTTTTCTCTCAAAATTTTGCTGATATGATCGCAAATTGGGAAAATGGTGAGACTCTGGAAATTGGAGAACTCAGAATCGATTCTGAAAGTATTCAAAATAACAAAGTTAAAATCAAGTTTGATGATATGAAGATACTTTCTAAATGGGATCATATATTGATCAACTCACAATCAAACCTCAAACAATTCATCAGAATACAGTACCTGAAGGATTGGAACTGGCCTTTGATATCAGAAATCCTGAACCGAAAAGCAGAACAATCCGCCAAATAAAAACACCCCACTCTCGCGAGCGGGGTGACTGGAAATATGAAATTGGGGTTTCTTAAATGGAAGATTGTTTCCTCCAAATGATCACTCATTCGGATTCCAATCTCCAAAGATCTTTTCTAACGTATACTCCTTCGCCTGGTCATCGGTCAATTGATGACTCCAGTTGGCTCTTTCGCTTGGTTTGTAGCTTTCACCTGTATTCTGGTATTCGGCATAAAATGCACTCTTCTCCTTTTCCTCTGAGCCCCAGTTATGCCATCCTTCTGGCTTGATCAGGTTGCCTAAATCACAGTTCATGAACACCGTCTTAGCGAATGGTCTCCATGGCCTGCCCAAATACATACTGTAAGGCTTTGCAGTTCCGGTGATTTTACAATTTTTGAACACAAATCCGTAAGGTGTATCCTCTTCCGTAGATGCTGCAGTAATATAAGCGGCACGCTTACAGAAGATCTCACAGTCCTCAAACACAGCAGTAGACCAACCGAAAATGAAATCCACATCTCCTTCGATGTAACAATTCTTATAGTATTGTCGACTGCCCTTTCCATGTGGGTACAAGGTATCCTGATGTCCTAAAAACCGACAATTGTTAAACTTCACTTTGTCGCCATCTACTCGTACAGCAACTGCCTGACCTACTGGTCCAGAGCTGTTCTCAAAGGTGATGTTCTCAGCTTCAAACCCATCTCCATAAATGAAAAAGGACGATGATCCAGAAGTACCAACTTCTTCACCAAAAGCATTGTGCTTGCTAGCATAATCATCATAAGTAAGAATGGTAGTCGTAGCATCTTCACCAATGAAACTGATATTCGTTTTAGTGGAAGCTAGAGAAAGCTTTTCTTTATAAACACCCGGCTTGATGAAGATATAAGTTCTCGTTTTTCGCAGATGAGGCACCGCATCAATAGCGTCCTGAACTTTAGTGAAATCTCCACTACCATCAGCAGCCACCACAAAATCATAAGTTGGCCCAGACGGTTGGCCCTGGGCGTTACAAGATGCAGACAGTAAAACTCCTGCGAATAATATCGTTAGTATTCTCATTTGTTTAATGTTTTTAGGTCCTCAAAAACCAGCTTAGCTACCGCTTTAGCTCCTTCTGGTTGGAAATGGGTATTATCACTTTGTCCATTTGGATAAGCTTCGTAAACGCCTGAATCTAAATTCATGAAGTAGTTTTTGGACACAAAGTCTCGTCCCTGCTCTGAGAAATAATCCATAGAGCGCTGATTCAGATCAATGAACAACGTATTTAGCTCTTCTGAGACTTCTTTAGCAGCAGCAGGATAATCACCATGCACATTCTCTAAATGTCCATCTACCCATGGATAGTTACGCGCTACAGGCGTTAAGATTACTGGTATAGCTCCCCTATCTCTTGCTTGTGTCACATACAAGCGTAAAAACTCCTTATACCCTTCAATATTCACATAGCGCTCGGTTTTAGCCTCTGCTGCGTCATTGTGACCAAATTGCATGATCACCACGTCTCCAGGCTTCAAACGATCATAGACGGATCGCCATCTTCCTTCCTGAAAGAATGTGCGGGTACTTCTACCTCCTCGAGCTCGATCATCGACAATCACCGAATCAGCAGTGAACAATCCAGAAAACTCCGTCAAATCAGCTTGATTGAAAAATGGCTGAAAAACTTGCCCCCATCCTGTAACAGGATAGCGCGTTTTCATATAGTCTTTATCTGGTTCATAATTATCCGCATAGTCCGCCATGGTAGAGTCACCAATCAAATATATCGTGACTATATCGCTTACCTTTTGTTGGCATCCAAAAACGAATACTACCAATAAAAGTAGACTTCCAAAATTTCGTTTCATTATCTAGTTCCTTTTACGATGTATTGATTCAGATCCAACTTAAGCTCTTCTATGCCATCCAGTACCAACTGAGCCATTTTACGTGCTCCCAACTCATTGAAATGGGTATTATCTTCTTTACCATTGGGATAATTTGGATGTTCTCCTGCTTCTAAATGGTGATAGAGTAATAATGACTTGTCCTTCCCCAGTTCACTGACCAGATTCATCGACTTTTTCGTTATATCAATCAAAGGCACATTCATCTTTGAAGCCACATCTCGCACCAACTGAGCATATTGCTCATGAGAATCTACCAACACTCCATTTTCGAAGCTCCTTCTAGTCACTGGTGTCAAAAGAACTGGATTAGCGCCAGCAGCGCTTGTCTCATTTACATACTGGGTCAAGTTTGCCTGGTACTGCTCAGGTGTGGTATATCGTCCAACTTTACTTGGCACTTCATCATTGTGTCCAAACTGGATGAAGACCCAATCACCTGCCTTCAAGGTTTCTTTTACTTTATCCCACCTTCCTTCTTCTTTGAANGATTTNGTACTTCTNCCATTCACNGCATGNTTCTCAANNGAAATNGANTCNTTNAAAAAGCTNACAAAAGGCACNCCCCATCCCATTTCTGGAAACGCATTCTCGCTTTTAATGGCACAAGTNGAATCTCCNATGAGATACAACACTGGCNCATTTTCTTGCTCCATCGGCCAGGCCATACCAAACAATACNGCGCAGTAAATAACTAGCTGCTTCATCCTTATTGAATTTTGGTAGCTTTCTTACTCACTTGAGAACTGATTTCCACTTCGCTTTTATCCAGACCTTTGGTAACCACTTTATCGGTTTTTGCCCCCATCACCTTTACTTTGATCTTAGATGATTGGCTAGAAGCACTTAAACCATCTAATGTGATATTCTTTCCATTGTAAATGGTCAGAGGAAGACCTTTCTCTACCTTCACCGATACATTGGTAAAATTCACTCCATCTGCATCGATCAGATTGATTCCTTTTCGTGCCTCCAAATTGGAATTAGAGATATTGATGTTCTTCAAATTCATTTCCGGCAATCCCTGGAAATATCCTGCGGTTTCACATCCTACCGCTCTGATATTGGTCATGTAGATATCTTTAAAGGAAGGCGTTTTTTCAGTGACAGGCATCATTTCTTCATCTATTACAGCTGCTTCCTGATCATCTTCCAAAACTGGAGATTGTCCACCATAAAACAGATTGAATCGAATAGGTTCTGTTGGAATATTGATCATGTCTATATCCGAAATGTAGATATTCTCAACAACGCCTCCTCTACCTCTTGTGCTTTTGAACCGCAACCCCGTATCAGTACCCATGAAAGTACATTTAGACACGTGAATGTTCTTCACTCCACCAGACATTTCACTACCCACTACAAAGCCACCATGTCCATGGTAAACAATGTTGTTTTTGATGATTACATTAGCCGTTGGAACACCTCTTTTACGGCCGTCCTCATTCTTTCCTGACTTGATACAAATGGCATCATCACCTACATCAAACGTATTGTTATAGATCAGCGCGTTTTTACACGATTCCAAATCAAGACCATCACCGTTTTGAGAATACCATGGATTACGAACGTTCAGGTTTCTAATCGTCACATTCTCACACATTAACGGATGAATATTCCATGCTGGTGAGTTTTGGAAAGTTGGCCCGTCTAATAATACATTCTTAGAATTCACAATACTGACCATCACAGGACGCAAGAAATCTTTGAACTGCGCAAAATCTTCCTTTGAAGAGGTTTTAGGCACATTAAAGAAACCCGACGTTGCTTCAGCNCCTCTTCTATAACTTTCAGAAGGATACCAGTTTTTGCCATCTTCACTTAACATTCCACCACTCTTTACCAATTGCTTCCATTGGCTTTCAGACATCTTACTTTTCTTCACAGCTCTCCAGGCATCACCATTTCCATCGATGGTTCCATTTCCGGTAATGGCCACGTTCTCCAATCCATTTCCATTGATGGGAGATAAACATCTATAGGTATCTAATCCTTCAAAGCTGGTTCCTATCAATGGATAATCATCTTTGTCATCAGTAAACAAAAGCAACGCTCCATCTTCGAGATGTAGATTTAAATTGCTTTTAAGTGTTACTGGACCGGTCACCCATATTCCTCTCGGGATCACAACCGTTCCGCCACCATTCTTGACTACATCTGAGATTGCTTCAGCAATGGCTTGAGTGTTCTTGGTAGTACCATCTGCAATTGCTCCAAAATCAACAATACTAACCCGATAATCAGGAAAGGTAGGAATCACCACTTTTGGCATCTCAAACTCCACCCCTTCATAAATCGTCTCCTCACTTTCCTGTGCAACACAGGCGGAGAAAATTAGGGTCGTCATCACAAGGGTTAATATCTTTTTCATAATGCGCAATCGATTGTACAATTTCTCGAAGATAGTCACATCTATTCAGTAAATCCAAACATGTTTTAACAATTCATCAAAATATCTAGAATCAAGTCTATTCAAATTATCTAATTTCCAAATTCATATGAATTGAGATAAAAAATTAAAGATCAATCCATCAATGACTGTACAGGAATTCGGGTCAACTGTACATCTTCTTTATTGGTGGCGTACCCAACGTAGAGATACCCATTCCAAATGATACTTTTTGGATAACTGTAGCCTACTCGTTTGTATTTACCTTCAAAGCGTATTGGTTGCAGATCCTCTTTACTTCCGCTTCTAAGCAAATACGCTCGATCAAAGACTTTCCCAGAATCGCTAAGGACCACAACTAATGGAAATCGTTCCTTACTTCCTGACGGATTGTAAACCATAAAAGCAGATCCATTCGTAAGATTTCCAGCACTTTGCTTTGATCTAGAATCTGGTGTATCGATTACAACAGGAGTAGTCCAAGTTTCTCCATCATCAGCACTCAGGGCTGCGAGTTTTTTAAAAGAACTATTTTGATCTCGAAAAACCATCACAACAGCTCCATCTTTTCGAACAAACCAGGAAGGCTCTAACTCTCGACTCATGGAGGCATCATTTGCATTCATGTTCTCCATTAGACCTTTTTTCCATCCACTAATTCCCAGAGGATCCTCCGTAAAATGAGGTTTTGCATGTAGACCAGGCTGCACATGAAATGCAGTCAACAACATTCCAGAAGGTAGAGATCGAATGTCCTGTTCGATTATTCCTCTCATGGGTTGACCATTGGAATCTTTTACCAATTCAGCTTCTGACCAATTGATTCCATCAACAGACAATCTAAATTCCGTAAAACCACCTTTAGGTGTTAATGTATCTGGCCAAACATTACAGAATGCGACCAGCGTATCGCCATAGCTCCACCATCCACCACTAGTTTTTATACCATCTTCCTGTTCTTGGGTCAATGTAATTGGCTGCTGCCAATACAATCCATCCTCACTCATGCTGTAATACACCTGGGTATCATCACCATCCTCATCTCTCAGTGAACTTTGCCACATGGCATATAGCTTTCCTTTGAATGGATAAAGCACTACACCATGATTATAAGCCCGCTCTCCCGTTGTTGGAGAATAGACCATAGCCGTTTCCAGACCAGGAGCAAAATCTAACCCGAGCGTTTCTGGTTGTGTCATATCAAACAAATCCGCAACAGAAAAAGGTTGCTCCTGAGCTAATAGGTTACTATAACAAAGGCTAGCCAATAAGATGTACAAGAACCTCATCCTGAAACCAACTAACTAAAATCAACCATAGCTTTCAACACTTTGGATTCCGGCTTCAACAGGTTGTCAAATTGATTAATCAATTCTGTTTTTTTGAGTCGATGTGTAATCCAGGGTGTGATATCCAATTGATTGGTTTCCATGAGATGGATAATTTCTTTGAAATCCTGGCTTAGCGCATTGCGACTGGCAAGAAGTGAAATCTCCTTTCTGTGGAATAACGGATCAAAGAATATAAAATCACCCTGAAAGAGCCCAATAAAGACAATTCGACCTCCATGAGCAACATATTCAAGGGTATTTTTCATCGACTCAGGATTTCCAGTAGCATCAAATACCACTGTCGGCAAATCACCGTCAAATAAGTTTCTTAGAGAAGTTTCAACATCTTCTTTCAATAAATTAATGGTACCATCCACTCCCATTCGCTCAGTGCAAAACTCCAATCGGTCGTCATTGACATCCATGACCACTACCTTCTTCGCCTTCAATTTCGCGAATTCAACCGCTGATAAGCCAATCGGCCCTGCACCAATGATCAAAACCAAATCCTCAGCATTGACCATCGCTCGATTTACCGCGTGACATCCTATTCCTAATGTCTCAACCAATGCAAGCTGTTCATAGGATAGTTTGGAAGATTTATGCAAATAGTGAGCCGGCAACTTGATGTAATCTCTCATACCACCGTCCTCATGCACTCCAAAGACTGATATCTGCTCGCCGCAGTTTGGTTTTCCATTCCTTACAGCCTGACCTTCTACTACATTGAAGTAAGGCTCTACAGAACATTTATCTCCAACTTGTAAGGTCGTGACATTGTTACCCAGAGCAATCACTTCTACTCCTAACTCGTGACCTAATATTCTTGGATAGCTGAAAAATGGTTGCTTTCCTCTATACGCATGCATGTCCGTACCACAGATTCCCACACTGTGGACTTTCAGAAGAACTTCATTTTCAGCAAGCGAGCTATCTACTTCTCCTGATCCAAAGGAAAAACTTCCAGGTTCATTCAGAACGATTTTGTCTATCTCCATCTTATTGATTCTTATTTGGCTGGTTCAACCGATTCCAACTGTTGACAATTTCCAATCAGTTTTTCCAATGTGTATTTATCTAGATCCTCCTCTTTTAGTTGATGAGACCAATTTACTCTGCTTTCTGGATTTGCACCTGCACCTGTGCTTCCGAACTCAGCATAGTAGGAGGTTTGCTCTCTGTTTGGTTGATTCCAGTTGTGCCAGCCCTCGGGAGGAATATGTGCTCCCATTTCACAATCAATAAAAGCTACCTGGGCATAATCTCTCCAGGGCCTACCCAGATAAACTTCGTCTACTCCTTCTGCAGCGGTTAATTGACAATTCCTGAAAACATAACCAAACTCCCTTCCTTCGGGAGTACTTGCCGCTGTAATGTAGGAATTCTTCTTGCTGTGTATGACACAATTCTCAAAAATCGCCATGGCTGCTCCAAAGATAAAGTCAGTGGTTCCTTCAATGTAACAAGACCAATAGTATTGATTACTCTTAGGACCAGCTGCATACAGCGTATCCTGATCACCTTTGAGTTGACAATTCTTACTTAGAAAACAATCACCTTCTACATGCAATGCCACCGCCTGCCCAACTGGACCAGAAGCATTCACGATAGTGAGATTTTCCAGCGTGATCTGATCACCCACCACTTTCATCGTATAACTATTGAAGGTACCAATCCCTGCCATGCCCGCATGGTCTGAATGTGTGACAATCACTCCTTCCACACTTTCTCCTGTCAAACGAATATTTGTCAAATACGAATCAATCAGCACTTTTTCCTCATAAACACCATTCTTGATGAATATCTGCTGTTCATAATTTCTAAAAGCTTTGCGAGTATCCAGAGCTTCCTGAATGGATTTAAAATCTCCACTGCCATCTTGGGCCACTATGACTGTGTTCGGCTGCTCTTCATTCTGTGCAAAAACTGAAAAGGTTGCTACCATCAAGCTCAACCACCAAATAATCTTCATTCTCTTTTATTTAAATACTTTATTGAGGAAAGCTTCCATGTAATTCACTGTAGGGTCCACCCACGGATCCATGAGCCAGAATGGGTGTACCTCAATATCAAATTGGTACATCTCATGATGTATTCCCCATTTCTCATACATCGTCATTAGCTCTCCTGCTCCGGCAGTAAACCTGGGATACCCACTCTTTACAATTAATATTGGCGGTGAATTTTCATTGGCCCAGAAAATAGGTGATGCGTCCTTCCAAATCTCCGGTTTTTGAGTAAAACTTCCGCCCAACCATTCGATATCTGGTGAATCTGGATTTCTATTCAAATTAAGTGACCAGGGAGCCATAAAATCGATGACCCCATCAATATCAATGATTGCCTGAATATCACTTGAGTACTGCTCATAACCCATGTTACCTTCCTTCTCCGCAACCCCTGTAGTGAGCCCAACTAGTGACGCTAATTGACCTCCAGCGGAACATCCAGTAATGGCTATTTGATTGACATCAACCTGATATTGCTGTGCATTGGCTCTCAACCATCTTATCGCTGCTTTGATATTGTGTACAGCTGCTGGATACTTTGCCTCCATGGACAACTGATGCTCTACAGAAACAGTAACAAATCCTTTCTCTGCAAGTCTTACGCCCATGGCATGTTGCAAGCTCTTGTCCCCAGAGCGCCAGCCTCCACCATGTACCATCACGATGGCTGGGTAAGTTCCCTTTTTCTTTGGAGTGAAAACATCTGCATGCAATTCTCTTTCCCCGAATGGCGTATCATTCAACTTCAGGTAAACCACATCATTAAAGGCTTGAACATTTTTAGGCACCGCAGTAGAAGCTAATCGAGCTTCTGGGTACTTTCCCTTTGTCTGACGATACACTTTCGGTGCGTTATAGGTAGTGTCCCGAGGTATTTCCTGAGCACTCACTTGATAGGCCATTAGACCTAGCCAAAGAAGTAAACAATGTATTTTCATAACGTCTTTCTATTCTGTTTAAGGAAGCTTCAATGACAGGTCTTCACTGGTTCCATCACGCTTGACTAAAACTATTTTGCTAGCATTTACAGGAACTCTTAGAGCGCGAGATGATTGCGAGAGGTAACCAGAACCACTATTGAACTCAACTTTCTGTATTCGATTATCTTCAAAATGAATCAATGCGTAATTCACATCTTCTGGAATGGACTGCAAAGCACTTGTTTCATTTACTTTGTGCAGTTTGAGTGATCCTGAATTGGCGAGTGTTACAATCAGTTGCTCATTCTCTGAATTATTCAAAACAGCCATGGATCGCTGATCCTGAGAAGCCAGGAATCCAGACTCTCTGGATGGAATGGCATCAAATTCACCTTGACCATTTCCTAAAAGAACCAGCCCGTTGCCGGAATCATACCTACCCGACATATAATCGGAGGTGTAGTTGTTGCCGGAAAGAATCACATCTAAATAACCATCTCCATTGATATCTTCAGCAACTAGCCCAAAAACTGGAGCAACTTGTGCTTCAAGGGGAAGTGAAGTGATGTTAAATGTTCCATCACCATTATTCTCGATGTAGCTTGATGCAAAATGTGTAGCACGTGCATGGTAGGATCGTTCTATATCCTCCTGTGTGAAAAGATCAGATACCTTTATATCTGCATACTGGGTATAGTTAGGAAAATTTTTTCTAGTAAAAATCATCATCTGGCTCATCAATTCATCTCTACCAGCAACAGGAAAGCTCTCACCCTGATTGTATTTAGTCAATAATGGATCAAGGCTACCATTTCGATCAAAATCATTGGCATAAACCTCCACCGGCTCCGATTCAGAGGCACTAAATCTCGAATTAAGACCCAGGTTACCAGCCACATAATCCATATCGCCATCCGCGTCAAAATCACCAGCTACCAGGCTGTTCCACCAACCAATGTGATTAGCGAACCCTGCGGTCTCTGTGGTATTAACCAATTGACCATTGATATTTTCAAACAGGGTAATTGGCATCCATTCCCCAGCGACCATTAAATCCTGATCTCCATCATTGTCGTAATCAGTCCATAGAGCTGATGTGACCATTCCAAGACTGAGTAATTCACGATTGACTTCCAGACTGACGTCAGTGAAACGACCGTCTTCATTTCTCAGCAGATAACTTCTAACAGGTATCGGATATCTTCCGGTCTCTGCCCGACCTCCAACAAATAAATCAAAATCACCATCTTGATCATAATCTGCAGCTACTATGCACGATCCGCTAGTGAACATTCTTGGTAAAGCAGATTGATCCCAGGTGAAGTTTCCTTTTCCATCGTTGATCATCAAGCGATCCTGATATGGAGGAGAATTGGGTTGGAATTCACTTCCACCACTCACAATGTATAAATCCAGGTCTGAGTCTCCATCAGCATCAAATAAAAGAAGCCCCATATCCTCTCGGATTTCATTGCCTTCCATCAATTGCTTTTGAAACTCTCCTGAATTGTTCTGAATAAATAATGTTGTTGGGTTGTTCATGGCTCCACCAATCACAAAATCCTCCAAACCATCACCATTGAGATCACCCACAGCAATTCCCGGGCCTTCTCTGGAATACAAATGAGGAATTAAAAACTCAGCCTTAAACTCATCAAACTCATTTTCCTCATGAGTAAAGTCTATTCCAAACGATTGAGTCACCTCAGACATTAAATATTCTATGGCTAGCTCTTCCTCCTCGCCTGGTTCAACCGCATTAGAATGGTTAACTATTAAAACTTGATTGGCTGGCACATTATTTATCACTTCAACCTTACCATCTAGCCACTTGATTTTAACCTGTTCTACGGTTTGATTTCCACTCACGCCAAAATGGATGACGGGATCCTGACTAGACTGAAACCCTCGGGTAAGTGATTGATGTTGTTGCTGCGTCTGACCATCAATTATAATCTCTACTTTGGACCCTAATCCGTAAGCATTAGCTACTAAACCCAGCAACTTAACTCGCAGGAAATTACCAGAATTACCAAACTTGTTTTCGTAAATAAATGCTCGATCATTCACATTATTGATCACTAAATCCAGATCTCCATCACCATCCAAATCGCCATAAGCCGCGCCATTGGAACAGGTCTTCTTATCTCCAAAACCCCAATTGGTTGTTACATCCGTAAATGTTATTCCAGCTCCATTTTCACCCTTGTTCTGATACATGTAGTTGGCAAAGTAGGTATCCGGTAAACTTTTGACTTGATTCAGAAAATCCTTTTTTAATTCATCGTAATCCGCATTGGGATTGATATGACTGTCTCTGTATGCGATGTAGTCATTGTTCGTAATGTCCTTCGGAATACCATTGGTTATAAACAGGTCACGATAGCCGTCATTGTCAAAATCAACCAGAAGAGGGCTCCAACTCCAATCGGTTTTATAGACTCCAGCCATGTAACCAACCTCACTAAACTCTTTTGAGCCATCCGGCAGCTCTCCATTATTCAACTGGAGTACATTGCGACTGTACTGAGGTTGATATCCCCTTCGCAATTCCATATTAAACTTCTCATAACTGGTCGCAGTACTCATCATCTTCTGTCGATGATTGTCGGCAGGCAGCATATCCAGAACCATTAAATCAACCAAAGCATCATTATTGATATCTGCCATATCACAACCCATAGAAAAACGACTTTGATGACGCAGATATTCTGATGCTTTTTCAGAGAAAGTCCCATCACCGTTATTGACGTAAACCAGGTCATCATAAATGAAATCGTTGGCTACATAAGTATCTTCCCATCCATCGTCATTGATATCGTTTATAGCAATCCCCAGACCATAACCTTCATAAGTAATTCCTGCTTTTGTAGATACGTTAACAAAGCGCGGCAGGCCATTTTGGTTTAAGCCTTGATTCTGATACAGTCTATCTGTGCTCGGAGATTGGCCCTCGTTTTCTTTGTTTTTAGGGTAATTGGGATTCGATTTGTCATGATAAGCAGTAAGCAAATACATGTCCAGATCTCCATCTTTATCATAATCAAAAAAGGATGCCTGAGTAGAATAGCCCATATCAGCCACACCTAGTTCTTCTGCCATGTCAACGAAGGATGGTTCACCCGCTTCATTGATTCCCTGATTAATGAAGAAGCTATTTTTTCTAACCGATTCCTCACCTAACCCGGAATAGCAAACGTAGATATCAAGTAATCCATCGCTATTGATATCAATCATGGAAACACCTGTAGCCCAGCGTGAGGTTTCTAAACCGGCAGGACTGGTAACATCTCTAAATTTCAACTCTCCTTCATTGAGATACAAGGCACAACTCACCTGGTTTCCTGAGAAGAACACATCTAGTAATCCATCATTATTCACATCTCCTAATCCAACTCCACCACCATTGTAGAAGTAATTGAATTCCAGAATGTTATTATCATAATCAGGTGTGAGGGTATTGGTAAACTCTATACCTGACTGATTCTCATCTAATAGTCTAAAGAATGCATTGGAGGATTCATCAGTTTGTTGATCGGAACAACTAAACAGTATTCCAATTAATGTGATGAATATCGATGAACGGAATAGTCTCATTTGAATTAGTTTATCGCACTAAATTCATAGGTTTTACCACTCTCCGTAGAAATATCATAAAGCATTGTTTTAGACAGATTTAGCAACTCAAGGTTTGCCTGATCAGAGATTAATGGTTGCTTGATACCCGCTTTCATGAAGAATGCATTCGGATTTTCTCCTTCTGCCATCACCAACCCTTCAATAGTCGAACTGATCTCATTTGGAACTCTCAATCTTAAGTTCCCACCAAGACTTGAGTTGACCACCAACTTATCGATCTTACCGTCCTTCCAAACCAACTCTTTGATTTCAAATCCTCCTCTGGCTTTCAATCCTTTGATCGAACCAGAACTCCAGCCAGAAGGTAATGCAGGAATCAGATGCACTGCTCCATCATGTGATTGCACCAACATCTCAGCAATTCCAGCTGTACAGCCAAAATTTCCATCTATTTGGAATGGAGGATGCGCGTCAAACAAGTTAGGGTAGGTTCCGCCCTTTTCTCCAACCTTTTCAAGTGGTGAAGGAGTTAATTGGTCAGCTATTAGTTTATATGCACGATCGCCATCCAGCAATCGAGCCCAAAGATTCACTTTCCAGCCCATGGACCAACCTGTGGATTTATCACCTCGATACTCGAGTGAATTCTTAGCTGCTTCAAATAGCTCTGGGTTGCTGTAAGGTGAAATTTGATTTCCTGGATAAAGTCCGTATAGGTGAGATACGTGTCTGTGCTTATCACCTGTTCTATCCCAATCTTTCAACCATTCTTGCAATTGACCGTGCTGACCAACCTGCATTGGAGGCAGCTGATCTTTTAATGATTGTACTTTTTCTTTGAAGTCGGCATCAACATCCAATATAGTAGCTGCATTGATCAGATTACTAAACACATCAAATACCAATTGATTATCCATAGTGTTACCAGGTGCAATCGAAACACCTTCTGGGTGTCTGTTTTCTGGAGACATGGAAGGTACTACTACCATATAGCCCGTATTCGGCTCTTTTTGCAAAACGTCAGCATAGAACGCTGCACTCCCCTTAAGTATTGGATAATACTCCTTCAGAAATTCCTGATCACCAGTAAATAAGTAATGTTGCCATAAATGCTGACTTAGCCAAGCTCCGCCCATTGGCCACATTCCATAGAATGGACCATCCACTGGACCAGTTATTCTCCAGATATCGGTATTATGATGTACTACCCAACCTTCTGCTCCATACATTTCAGTGGCAGCCTCTTTTCCTGTTTCAGAAAGATCTTTAAGCATGCCAAAAAGTGGCTCATGCATTTCAGAAAGATTGGTCACCTCACTTGGCCAATAGTTCATCTCGGTATTGATGTTGATCGTATACTTGCTATCCCAGGCAGGTTTCAATTGATGATTCCAAATTCCTTGTAGGTTGGCCGGTTGAGTTCCGGGTTGTGATGATGAAATCAGTAAATATCTTCCAAACTGAAAATATAGAGCAACCAACTGTGGATCATTAGCCGTAGCAAAATCAGCTATTCTGAGGTCTGTTGATTTGTTAACAGAATCCGTCTTTCCTAAATCAATTTGAATCCGATTAAAATACTTTTGGTAATGAGCTACATGACTGTCTTTAATGTCTGCATAGCTTTTTTTGTCAATGTTTGACAAAGGCTTCTTTGCACGTTCTACCGCGTTGCCCGTTAGATCTTTATAGCTGTTAAAATTGGTCCCTATAGAGGTGTAAACAACTGCTTCATCAGCACCGGTAATTACTAAACTAGAATCTGTCATGGAAATCTCACCACCCTTTATCACCGGCTTGAATTGGGCGTTGAACTCCACTTTTCCATCCTTGTTTTCAACAGGCTCACCATACCCTGAAAGAATCAGCGTATTATCCTTAGTACTGATTTCTTTTCTCGTGTGAAGACTATTGATCTTTAATTCAAAATTGANGTTTTCAGGTTGATCTGCAGCCAGTTTAATCGCGATTACATTGTCAGGTGTACTCGCAAGGTATTCTCTTGTATACTGCACACCGTTTATATTGTACCTTACCGATGAAGTTGCATTTGAAATGTCCAGTTCACGGTAATAATCAGTTACCTCATCATGGCCTTTGAATTCCAACACCAACTCACCAACAGTTTGATAAGGCATGCCATAATTATTGCCTTCACCTGCATGTCTTGGGAATTTGGACAGCAATAAATCGTGTGCTTCTTGATACTTTTCTCCGAGAAGAAGTTCTCTTGATTTTGGAAGCACTTCTTTGAAACCAACAGGCAAGTTATTTCCTGGCTCACCTGCCCAAACTGACTCTTCATTTAACTGGATGATGTCTTTATTAGCTCCTCCAAAAACCATGGCTCCCATTCTACCATTACCAAGAGGAAGAGCCTCTTCCCATTGATTGGCAGGTTGGGTATACCACAACTTCAATAAGTTAGGAGATTGGACTTGTTCTTGATTTGTGCAACCGACAAGACCTATCAGACAGATTGCAGTAGCTATAAAGTAATTCAGTAGGTGTTTCAAAGTTTCTTTTTTTTACATTTTTAAATAAAAACAAAGGGATACCCCTATCCCTTTGTTAAATCGACTTACCTGAACATGATCAATCCCATAAAGGGCTTTGAGCCACTCCGGTTTCTTTATTAATCTCGGACCTTGGAATTGGAATGTAATAGAACTTATCATCCCACTCTGGCCGTTCGATAAGTGTTTTCTCTCTGTAGAAAAGTGAGCCATCGGACATTTTGAAAATATCCACTCCCATAATATCCTTCGATTCCACTTCCGGAGCAATTTTCCATCTGCGAACATCAAAGAATCGATGACCTTCATAAGCTAACTCAATTCTTCGCTCATGACGAATGCGATCTCTCAAGTCGTCTCCAGTGGTTGTTGCTGGTAAATCTGGCATTCCAACTCTGGCGCGAATAAGATTCACGTAGTTGCGTGCAACATCCTCGTTACCTAATTCAAACATTGCTTCCGCATAGTTCAGATAGATTTCGCCCAATCTGAAGAAGATCCATGGCTGCGGATAGCCTCCATTGGAGCGGCTAATTGGCAAACTACGATCGATGAACTTCTTCATACTGTAAGAAGTTCTCGAATTATCGCCATTCACCTTGTAGTTATCAATACCAACTACACCTGTCAATATTGGCTCATCATTGGCATCAAAACCACTGGCTTCCTGACTTGCATCGTAAGCCGGTGCGTCAGCTGGTCTCAACTCAGGCCTGAAATCATCTCCCTGATAAATCACTGTTTCATAGAAACGCGGGTCTCTATTCACATATGGATCTTGTGGATCGTATCCTGAAGCAGGGTTCACTGAACCATCTTCCAGGAATGGCATTTCACCATTGGTCATTTCATAGTCATCCACCAGGTTTTGAGAAGGAGCATTACGGCCTCCCCATCCACCCCATCCACCATAAGTGTGATTGGTGTTTAGAAATGTTACTAAATGACCAGAAGTAGTGTTGAATGTTCTCACATAGATCTGCTCATTATTTTCCGCAAGGAATGTGCTTCCATAATCGGACTCCAATGCGTAAGCATTAAGATCAATGACTTCTTTGGCTGCATCTGCTGCCAACTGCCATTTATTCATATCTCCAGATGGATTAGACAAATCACTCGCTGCATAGAGATACAACCTTGATTTCAAAGCCATAGCCGCATGCTGCGTTGCTCGTCCAAAGTCACCATCTGATGGCGCATATTGAGCAGGTAAATTCGGCATTGCTGCGTCTAAATCAGCGATGATATAGTTCAACACTTCATCGTATGAGTCTCTCTCGAACTTTACATCTGATCCTAGCTCAAATACTTCCTCCACAATCGGCACACCACCATATCTCCATAGAAGATTGGAGTAAACATAAGCTCTAATGAAACGCACCTGAGCAATTAATTCCGCTTGTCTTGATGCCTCTACACTTGAAGTTTCAATCTCCTCCAGGAAGATATTAGCCTGACGAATGAACTGATAGCCACGCTCATAGTAATCAATCCAATTACTATTCTGACCAAACCCGGTAATGTTATCAGGATTCCAGGTTCCCATCAACCAGGTGTTGTCGCCATAAGCTTCATCTGTGTATTTAGACCACATATGACGCTCAAAACCATGAGGAATCCCCTGATACAATCTGTTCACGTATAGCTCTACCAGATTGGCATCGCTCCAAACAGCGGTTGACACAATTCTATCGGTTGGTGTGATGTCGAGGTAATCGGAATCACAACTTCCAAAAAGAATACTTACTATAAATAGATATATTAATTTCTTATGCATGATCTTGATCTTTAAAATGAAAAGTTTACACCAACATTGAATACTCTCAACTGCGGATAGTAATTCGCATCTGTGCGAGTAGAATTAGGATCACTACCATCAGCACGTCCTTCAGGATCCATGAAATCAATTTCACTAATGGTAAACACGTTGAAGGCGTTGCAGTACACCCTTAGGTTGCTCAGGTTTATTCTATCCGCCAAATTCTGCGGTAGCGTGTAACCAATCTCCATGTTTTTCAATCGAACGAATGCCGAACTGTACATATTGAATTCGCTGTACTGTGCAAAATTTCCACCTGAAGCAGGCATTGTACCATCAATATTTTCAGGAGTCCAACGATTTTCGGCTCTGATTACGGCGCTATTACTTGCTCCTCCTAGACTCGTGATTCCTGGGAAATAAAGCGCTCGTCCTTGCCCCTGGAAGAACAATGTGAAGTCAAAGTTTTTGTACATGAAGTTCATATCAAGTCCAAAAACCAACTCAGGAGTAGAAGATAAATCTGTACGATACTGATCATCGCCATTGATCACGCCATCACCATTTTTATCTACATACTTTAGATCTCCAGGCTTTGCATTGTCAAGGTGAACTGAGTTATCAATTTCTTCCTGAGTTCTGTAAATACCATCTGTCGGCCAAATCAACACGGCACCAATTGGCTTACCTGTTTGGTTTTGATAGTCCTCACCAGCAGGCACCTCATCAAAGAATACGTATTGGTTTCTTGCAAAAGAGACATTACCTCTTAGTCTATAATTTACCTCACTAATTCTGTGCTCATGAGAAAGAGCCAGTTCGAAACCATGATTTTCAACCTCACCAATATTCTCAGGTGGCAATCCAGGGAATCCATATGTACTAGAAATACTCAGCTGACGCTGAGCCAAAATATTCGTTCTGTTTTGTTTGAATACATCAAACTCAATTCCTAATAAGTATTTCCATAAAGACGCTTCTACACCAAAATTGGTAGTCTTCAATACTTCCCATGTATAATTCGGGTTAGGAAGAACTCCAGGATATAATCCAAGTACATCCGTTCCTCCGAATGTGTAGGCATTCCCTATTGAATAAGCGCTCAAGTAAGCATAAGATTCATCAATATTGTCATTACCCAGCTGACCATATGAAGCTCTAATTTTCAATAGATCGAGTGCAGCAACATCTTGAAGGAAACCTTCTTCTGACAACCTCCATCCTACTGATACTCCAGGGAAGAAACCATACCTCTTGTCCTCAGGGAAAACTGGTGAACCATCATACCTGAATAAGAATTCTGCCAGATATTTCTCCTTGAAGTTGTAATTGAGTCGACCAAAATAATTATCTCTTTTAGTCAAATAAGAAGAACCTGAAGTACTTTGATCATTAGGATCTGAACTACCAAAATTGATATCTGGCAGTGCTGTAGTAGGGAAATTCTTTCTAAATGCGCTAGCACTATTTCCCTTATTTTCAGCACGTTCCATACCAACAAGCAAGTTGATAGAGTGATCTCCTATAGTCTTCTCATAGTTGAACCTTAGGTTGTAAGTCGTCACAAATGTGCGGCTGAAATCATCAGTTACGGTAGGACTTGAGATCACATTGGAAAGCATTCGATCATACTCATCATTCACCGCATCATATTGCCAGTAATAGTATGGCTTTTCAAACTTCTTATTAAAGTTATTGGTAAAGTCATAACTGTATGATCCCGTAATAGAAAGACCTTTTACATAAGGGACCTTATAAGTCATCAAAAGGGTGCTTTGAATAGGCAAGCTCTCCTGGTTCAAATATCCAACCTGATCCCTTAAAAGTGGATTTTCAGTAAATCTACCTGCCGCAATCAAACCATTTGGATAACGCGCAGGAATAGTTGGTTCAGCTGATAAGATATTCACAAAGTTCACCCAGGTACCTGTTGACGGATACTGTCTTTTCTCCAGCCTACCTGCAATGTTCAATGACACCTTAAAGTTCTCAGTGATGTCCGCATCGATATTCGTTCTTAAATTGAACTGGTTGTACTTAGTCGGATTGTTTTTGAAGTGACCGTCTTGATTTTGAAGCCCAAGAGCAATGAAATAGCGAACAGCTTCACTACCACCATTCACCGATAAATTCATTTTGTTTTGCAAAGACCATGGCTTTAGCGTCTCCTCCACCCAGTCTGTATTTGGGTGAGTTAGCGGACTAGAACCATCACGGTATTTTTGAATATCATCATCTGTGTAAATCGGAGTGGTCGCCCCATTTCTAATTTCAGCTTCATTTCGAACCTCTGCATAGGTAGCTGCATCAAGCACATTCAATATTCTTGTTGGTTGGCTAAAGGCCTGGTTAAATGAAAAACTTAACTCTGGTTTGCCAATTGCTCCTCTTTTAGTTTGAACAAGAATAACTCCATTTGCTGCTCTAGCTCCATAAATAGCTGCTGATGCATCTTTTAGCACCGTAATGCTTTCTATGTTTTGTGGGTCAATTCGCCCCAAACCACCAGTTGGACGAATAACACCATCCACTACCAAAAGCGGCTGTGTATTCCCAAAAGTACTTCTACCACGAATAAGTATCTGAGCATCATCTCTTCCCGGCTCACCTGTACCATTAGTAGCAATTACACCAGGTAAACGTCCTTGTATGGAGTTGGTAATGTTAGGCACTGGACTTTTTTGAATTGTTTTTCCAGATACATTAACCACTGAACCCGTTAACGTTTCTCGCTTTTGCTCTCCGTACCCTACAACAACCACTTCTTCTAGCTGCTCAGAATCTGGTTTCAAGTTGATTTGCAAATCGTTGCCTACTGCACTGATTTCTGCAGCTTCATATCCTACAAAAGATATCAACAATACAGCACCTTCAGATACATTTAATGAGAAGCGACCATCAACATCAGTAATGGTACCGTTTGTAGTACCTTTCTCCATGACGGTTGCTCCTGGAAGTCCTTCTCCGTTCTCATCCATCACTCTACCAGTGACAACAGCATTGTTTTTGATGATCTCAGTTATTGCCTCTTCTCCTTCTGAATGTTTCACAATGTATATGTGATCATTAATTCTTCTAAAGGAAAGGTCAGTTTGCTTAGATAGCTCCATGAGCAAGTCAACCAGAAGTAACTTCTGGGATGACATACTCACTTGATATGAAGAAGCATCTAATTGTTGATCAATAAATGAAAAATGAAACTCTGTAGATTTCTCTACAGTTTTCAGCACTCTATCCAAATTCGTAGAGGAGTTAAGGTTAAGCTCAACCTCAATATCCTTTACACTCTTGGTCTGAGCGTCGCTATCCACAGCAAATGCCAGGGTGTAGACAGATAGCTGTATAATCATGCCATAAATGCACAATTTTGACATTTTGATTAGTTTTTTACGTAAATTTGATTCCATAAAAATTTTGTTTTTGGTAAACATTTTATCGAAAACTCTGGCCCACATTTCCTGAGTAATTGTCGCAGATGAATCAGGATTGTGGGTTTTTTCATCATAGTTGGTTCGTGTAGTTTAGTTCATAGGCATTTTTTGGTTTTTGGTTAGTTGGTTAATTGACACTTCAGTCCCATCAATCTCAAATTCAAATCCATATACATAGGATAATCCTTTTAATACTTGATTGAGAGTTTCATTTCTAAATTCTCCGGTAAATGTTCCAATGCTGGAAAAGTCACCTTCTGCTTCTATTTTGACTCCATACCATCTTTCCAGCTCTTTCAGAACATTCTTTAATGGTGAGCTTTTGAAATAGATTATTTTACTTCTCCAACCGAAGGATTCTAGTTTGTCCACTTCCATCGTGACGATGTTCTTCTTTTCTTTCGAAAAGACAGCCATTTGATCTGGCTTTAAAAGCACCTCTTGTCCTAGTGGAGAGGCATATGATACCTTACCTGTAGCAACAGCAACACTTACAACATCATCATCAGGATAAGATCTAATATTGAAAGACGTCCCTAATACGGTTACCTCATCCCCATTCATTTTCACAATAAATGGCTGTTCTGGATTTCTCTTTACGTCAAAAAACGCCTCACCTTGTAACGTCACTTCCCTTGTGATCCCATTGAATACACTCGGAAAAGTGATTTTAGACCCAGAATTAAGATTAACAACTGTACCATCCGGAAGTTGAGTGGTAATTTTCTGACCATTTTCAGCTACTTTCTCTATAAGCCTCACGGCTTGATAGGATGTGGATTGTTGCTCCTTATTTGTTTCTGAGGAAATGACCCACCAACTGGCGAACACAACAATAGCTACTGAAGCTGCCACACTTAATGGCCGCCAGATGTTAAAATTCTTTTTAGAAGATTTCTGACGCACTTTTAATCCATGATCAACTACAGCTGATAGAATAGAGTTGTAATCCGCATCTGATATGCCTTCATCTATTTTGTAACTACTGGATTTAATCAACTGCACAGCTGCATCTACCAACTCCTTATTCTTAGGATCTGAAGCAATCCAAATACTCCAAAAATGATTTGATTCATCAGTCGGGGATTTTACCCATCTCACGAAGTATTCATTTTTCAACAATTCCAGGATATCACCTGATTCTTTCATGCTTTTTGCAGTCATTTATTAGGTAGAGACAGAGAAACACAAAATGTACATACCCATTTTGCAACAAATACAATATTTTTACATATTGAATTGATTCATTGAAAGAACATCCAAAAAATTAGCTATTTCAATAAAATAATGGCAATAAAATAATCTATGAAAGTAGCCCCAGGCAAAGTATGAATGTCAATAAGACATTCTTATGTGGCTGAAGGAATTTTTGAAGAGAATCTAATGCTCGATAAGTAAGGCTACGTGCAGATCTAACTTTAATATCCATTATATCGGCAATCTCCTCATATCCCAATCCTTCATAGAAATAGAGCAATAACACCTCGCGTTGTGCAACTGGGAGTTCATTGACTTTTTCTCGAATCAATGAAAGATCTTTTTCCTCATAAGGTTGATTAAAGGTAGTTAGCTGATCAACAGATTTAATGTTAAACCCCTCCTCCTCGAATTGAAGTTTATCGTCCTTTTTAATCGATCTAACAATCTTTCGCTTTAGGGAAGCGAATAAATAACCTTTTACAGATCTTGCCTCCGAAAGTCCCTTTCGTTTGTCAATTAATTCACAAAATAACTCCTGGATACTATCGCGAACTAATTCATTACGGTTAACAAATTGCCGGCCATACTTGAAAAGAACATCGGCATACTTTCTATAGATGTAAATAAGGCTTTCATCATTACCATTGATGAATTCTTGCCACACAACGCACTCATCTCGTTCAGAAGAATCCACTTCAATACCCTGTATTGATAACTGAATGAATTCAGTCGATTCGTTGTGTTTAGGTTGATTCAAAGGTTAGTTGGTTTGATCATTCTAAGATAAGAAAATATTCATAATTGCGTAATCGTTTGCATTAACTTTTTCATAATTAAATAGCTATTATTAAATACTCTATTTAAATATTCATATATACAGCACGGTATTAATAGATTTATTACAAATCAGCCCCAACTGAAGGCATGTTAATTCATGCAACAATTTGAATAACTATTGCTTATCAATAAACTTAGGAAAATCACTCACTTGTTCACAGCATACTTGCTCCATGACTTGCTGCAACTGCGTTTTCAATAAGGAAATGGCATGATCACCTCCTCTGGCTCCCAATGCTGCCACACTATACATAAAGGTTCGACCTAAAAAAGTAAAATCAGCTCCTGTGGCTAATGTTCTTGCAATATCAGGACCAGAACGAATACCACTATCCATCATCACCGTTAGTTTATCCCGGTACTTCTCAGCAATGTATTTCAGAGGTTTGATAGTAGAATTACCTGCATCTAGTTGACGACCTCCATGATTGGAAACGATAATACCATCCAAACCCAGCTTCACAGCTTTTTCCGCATCAGACTCACTAGCTACTCCTTTCAGTACGATCTTTCCCTTCCACATATCTCGAATCGGAGCAATCTTCTCTTCATTGAGTCTACCGGAAAATGTGGCATCCATGTACTTACCCAATTGCTTCAAATCCAACCCCTTTGGCATGTAGGGCTTCATGGTAGCAAAATTGGGTTGACCATTGATCAAAGTCCTCAGCGCCCAATCCGGTTTACCCACGATTTGAAGCATATTGGAAACGGTCATTTTTGGAGGCATTGCCAATCCATTACGAATATCTCTTGGTCTAAAACCAAACGTAGGCACATCAGAAAGCAGTACTAACACTGGACATCCAACAGCATCAGCCCGCTTAATGATGTCATCTCGTAATTTATTGTCCGCAGAGTGATATAGCTGAAACCAGGCTCTGCCTTCAGTTAGCTCACTTGCACGCTCGACATCCATTGTTGACACTGTACTTAGAACAAATGGAATGTTGTGTTCAAAAGCTGCTTTAGCTAAAATCTCAGGAGATTTGGGCCACATAAGCCCCTGTAGTCCTACAGGAGCAATACCAAATGGCGCATCGTACACATGACCAAACAATTCCGTTTTCATCTCCGACTTGGTGTGCTTCGTCAGGTACTGAGGGATCAGCTGGACATCACGAATCTCTTTGGTATTACGCATGAGATTTACATCTTCATTGCAACCACCGTCTAAGTATTCAAAAGCAAAACGAGGTATTTTCTTCTTCGCTTTTCTGATCAAATCATCTATTGCCGGGTATCTGGCATCGTAACTCATAATTGAAATATTTTAGTCATTAACACCCATTTTCCATCTGGCTTGGCGAAAGGCAATCGCTGCTGATAAGTGTCCATTAAAGTCTCCCATTCTTGTACTTTTGAATTGCCTGCATCCATTTTAGCCTTGTTCTCAAATGTAAATTCATCCTCCGTTTCCATCAGCATAAACAGTCTTGTTGCCACATGGTAAATTTCCATATTTAGAATGCCTGAAGTCTTAATGCTCTCAATGATTTCAGGCCAAACGTTTTGATGGTGTTCGATGTATTGAGCAATCAAGTCAGGCTCATTCTTCAAATCCAATGTCAATGCAAATCGCTTCATGATTTCTGGTGTTTGACAGCAACTCTTTGTCCGTAAAAAGCAATGATCAAAAAGCAAACAAGCGGAAGTATAAAAGAAAAGTTAACCTCAGACACTCCCAGTATTTGCAAGTCTGCATACCCTGTACCTCCCAAATCCAGAATCATTCCCTGTAAGGTCGGCATTAATGCCCCGCCTACAATCGCCATCACTAAACCTGCTGCTCCTATTTTGGATTCATCCTCAGTAAGTCCTTCCAACGCCACACCATAAATGGTTGGGAACATCAACGACATACAGAACGAAATGGCCACCAATGAATAAAGCCCAACAATTCCTGTAATGAAAATGGTGCCCAGAGTGAACAATACGGCCAATACCGACAAACCCATCAATAGCTTGCCTGAGTCCACATATTTCAACAAAAACGTACAGATGAACCTTCCCAGGAAGAAACACACAAACGCAAAGAACTGATAGGTTCCAGCCTCCTCAGCTGACAAACCGATGGCTTCTGCATATTGGTAAATGTATGTCCAGCACATGATCTGCGCTCCTACATAAAATGCCTGCGTGATGACTCCTTCCACGTAAATACTTTTTTTGATGAGCGAGCCAAAAACCTTTGACAAAGGCATATGCATCTCCCCACCCTTTCCCTTTGGCATTTTATTGACCGAAATCAACACCAGTACTCCAATGACTACTAACCCGAGAATGACATATGGATCTCTGATCACCATTAAATCTGCTGTGGTGATTACTGCCTTTTCAGATTCTGGCAATTCAGAAAAATCAACATTGTCTGACTGGAGCTTTTTCAAGACAAACTGCTGAGCAACCAGCAATCCCAGAATATTCCCTACAGGATTAAAGGCTTGAGCCAGATTCAATCGTTGAGTAGCTGTCTCCTGATCGCCCATTGCCAGGATATATGGATTGGCACTCGTTTCCAGAAAAGCGAGACCGAATGTCAATATGTATAACCCTGCCAAAAAGAAGAAAAATTGCTCAGTTACAGCTGCTGGGTAAAACAGCAAGGCACCGGTAGCATACAGCGTCAAACCGATGATGATACCGACTTTATAGGAATACTTCCGAATGAACAATGCTGCCGGCAATGCCATGGTAAAATAGCCACCATAAAAGGCTAGCTGGACCAATGAGGCTTGAAAATTATCCAACTCCAGGACCTTTTTAAAAGCTGTTACCATTGGATCAGTTACAGCATTGGCAAACCCCCATAAGGCAAACAATGAGGTGATAAGTATAAATGGTAACAGGATAGATTTGGAAACTACAGGTATGTTTTTCATCATTCAGGGTTGGGGAGTTAGATTAAGAGATAGCTCGATCGAGGTGAACATAACCTCCATCCACAAACAACCATTGTCCGGTGGTGTGTGANCTTCTATCTGATAATAAAAATACAGCCATAGCGGCAATCTCATCAGATGTGGTCATTCTCTGCTCAAATGGAATCTTCGAAGTAATACGATTTAGCGTCTCTTCTGGATCACCTAAAGTTTTAATCCAACTTTCGTACTGTGGTGTCATCACTTCTGAAGGAACTATCGCATTTACTCGAATTCCATAAGGAGCTAGTTCGACAGCCCACTCTCGAGTTAAGGCCAATTGTGCACCTTTACTGGCAGCATATCCTGAGGTATTTCCTTGCCCAGTCAATGCAGTCTTCGAACTAACATTGACAATAGAACCTTTTGCTTCTTTAAGATAAGGAAAAGCATAATGTACTAAGTCATAGTAATGCGTCAAGTTGAAAACGACAGAATCTTTAAACCGTTCTGGACTTCCATTCACCAACCCAACACCATCATTTACTCCTGCATTATTGACTACTCCGTCTATTCTACCAAACTCATCCACCACTTCTTTCACGATGTTTTTGCATACGTCACCTTTACCGAGTTCCGTGTTAATGACATGCGACTTACCACCTTGTTCTTCAATCCGAGACCACAAATCAGCTGAAGCAGCTGAAGCACGCCCAACGATTATCGGAATGGCACCTTCATTTACTAAATTCAATACGATGGCTTCACCAATACCTTTGGCACCACCGGTTACGATGACTACTTTATCTTTTAGATGTAAATCCATAATTTATTCCTTTAGCTTATAAAATAAACTTGCTGTCTTCCCATAAATCGCTTCCTGCTCCGATATTGACAGCTCAGCAAGGCAAGCTTTAATAGCATAAATCACCTGATCGTATTCTCCTGCGATCAAGCACACTGGCCAATCCGACCCATACATTAATCGCTCCGGACCGAAATTTTCCAGGCAAAAATCAACGTAAGGTTTGATATCCTTCACACGCCACTCTTTCCAATCAGCTTCTGTTATCATTCCTGATATTTTGACATTGACATGCTGAAATTCTGAAAGCTTCAGCATGTGTTTAGCCCAGTGATCATAGGAGGCTTGTGCAATATTAGGTTTGCTGATGTGATCGATCACCAATGGCATTTCAGGCAATGCCTTGACAAAACTGACAGCCTCTTCCAATTGATTTTCGGTGGTAAGAATGTCATAAGTCAAGCCGCTCGCACCAATTTGAGTCACTCCGGCAATGAACTTTGGGTCCATCATAAATCCTTCAGGCTCTTCTTGCAGTATGTGGCGAACTCCTTTGAACTGCTCATATTGCTTGTAATGTGTGATGCGATCTGAGAGATTATCTGCTTTCAAATCCAGCCAACCAACAACGCCTTTGATCCATGTATTCTGCTCAGCCAACTCGAGTAGAAACTCATTCTCTTTCTCGGACTGATCTGCTTGCACTGTTACACATCCATCAATATCATGGGAGTCTAATAAAGGTTTTAAATCGCCAGGCATAAAATCCTGCCGAATGACCTGCATCTCATCCGTTATCCAGCCACCCTTCACAGGATCATATTGCCAAAAATGCNGATGGGCGTCTATTCTCATCCCGGATAGTCTATCACCTCCTGACGAGCAGTACCCAAACCTTCAATTCCTAACTCGATCACGTCTCCATGCTTCAAGTATTTTGGTGGATTGAATCCAAGACCGACACCTGCTGGGGTACCTGTAGAAATGATATCACCAGGCATCAAACTCATGAATTGTGACAAGTAAGAAATGACTTCCTGCACGTTGAATACAAAGTCATTCGTATTTCCATCCTGAACTTTCTCTCCATTCAGTTTTAACCATAAATTCAAGCTATTTGGATTGGCTACATCATCACTAGTAACCAGACATGGACCAAGTGGAGCAAACGTATCACAGCTCTTACCTTTTACCCATTGNCCACCTCGTTCCAANTGAAATTCNCNNTCNCTNACGTCATTNTGCANNACATANCCNGCNACNTAATCNANTGCTTCNTCTTCAGANACATAANTNGCTTTTTTACCAATGACCACTGCNAATTCTACTTCCCAATCCGTTTTGACACTATTTTTAGGAATAATGATTTGATCATTTGGACCTACCACCGAAGAACTTGCTTTAAAAAACACTACAGGTTCTGTGGGTACAGCCATTCCGCTTTCCTCAGCATGTTTTCGGTAATTAAGACCAATACAAATGATCTTACCTGGTCTCTTCACCGGAGCACCAAGTCGGACATCAGCAGCTACTTGAGTAGCACTTGAGGCATCAAATGATTTTTGAAGTTTTTCAATTCCTCCGTCCGTAAAGAAATCCTCATCATAATCGTGAACAAGGTTGCTCACATCATATCTTATTCCCTCTACTTCAATTCCTGGTTTTTCAGAGCCAGGTGCTCCAAATCGTATTAACTTCATATTCTTAAATTCCAATAATTCTTATGTATTGAGGGTAACAAAACCCCCGTCTATTTTAAAATCGCTTCCCGTGATGAACGAAGCCTCCTCCGAGCACAAGTACAAAACCAGACTTCCCATTTCATCTGGCTTACCCATTCGACCGATGGGTTGTGTTTTNGAAAGTGTTTCGAACATCTCTTTCTCNTTACCAGGATAGTTTTTAGCTAAAAAACCATCAACAAAAGGTGTATGAACTCTTCCAGGAGAAATGCTATTACATCGTATACCATAACTGAGACAATCCTTTGCAACAGATAATGTCATCGCATGCACTGCTCCTTTACTAGTAGAGTATGCGAATCGATCAGAAATACCAACATGGGCAGCAACTGAAGAGAGATTGATGATCGATCCACCAGAGTTCTTCATAGCTTCTACCCCAGCTTTCAGGGTATTGTAAACCCCTTTAATGTTGACATTGTAGATTCTTTCAAAATCGTCTGGACTGGTATTGAGAATATTACCAACATGTGCGATACCCGCATTATTTACCAGAATATCTAGTTGTCTATCCTTCAATGCTTCTCCAAATACCCTTTGAACATCATCAAATGATGCCACATTGCAAGAGTAAGCTTCTGCTAAACCTTTGTTTGTCCTAATCTCTTCAACGACTTCTTGAGCTCCATCAAGATTTAGGTCTAAAATAATGGAGAGAGCTCCACTTTCTGCCAGTGCAATCGCAATTGCTCTTCCTATCCCACTGCCACCACCTGTGATGACGGCCGTTTTACCAGTTAAATCAAATTTTTTACTCATAATGACACTCCTCTTTTCCAGGGTATAAAATCATTTTGTTCTAATTCCATTGCTTTGGTTGGTTGACCGCTTGCTACTGCAATCATGTATTCAAGCAATTGACTACCAGCTTCCTCTAGCGTAGTTATTCCTTCAATAACCCCACCTGTATTCACATCAATAATATCTGGCATCCTTTCAAAAAGACGGGTATTACTCGATACTTTGATAACAGGTGTAATTGGATTACCGGTCGGAGTACCAAGTCCAGTGGTAAACAAGATGATATTGGCGCCTGACCCAGCTAGTCCGGTGGTTGACTCCACATCATTACCAGGTGTACACAGCAAATTCAATCCAGACCTGGTGACCGGTTCTGTGTAGTCTAGAATATCGGACACGGGTGCTGTTCCTCCTTTCTTAGCTGCTCCTGCCGATTTAATGGCATCAGTTATTAATCCGTCTTTAATGTTTCCAGGTGAAGGGTTCATATCAAATCCACTACCTACTGCTCTGGCGCTATTCTCATAGGCTCTTTGGATGGCAACAAATTTCTCTGCTAAATCCTGAGTTTCGCACCTGTTAATAATATTCTGCTCCACTCCGTTCAACTCTGGAAACTCACTTAGTATCGTGGATCCTTTTAGTGTCACTAAAACATCAGAAACATATCCTAATACCGGATTGGCAGAAATACCAGAGAAACCATCAGATCCACCACACTCTAAGCCCACAACGAGTTTGTCTAAAGTAGCGGGCTGACGTTTGACTTCATTTGCTTTGGCTAACTCAGTAAGTGTGTTTGAAATCGCTTGCTTGATCAGCTCTTCTTCCGAAGCTATTTGCTGCTGCTCAAAGTATAATACCGCTTTTTTGCTTTCAGGATATAGCTCTTTTTGAATTTCCTGAAACCAACTAGCCTGTGCATGTTGGCATCCTAGGCTCAATACGGTGGCACCAGCCACATTTGGATGATGTACATAGCCTGCTAGAAGCCTTAACAACGTTTCTGCATCCTGCCTGGTACCTCCACAACCTCCATGATGATATAAAAACTTTATACCATCTATATTTGGAAAAACTCGTTCGGAGGTATAAGTGGTTTGAATCAGTTTCCCAGAAAGCTGTTCACTTACCAGACTCTCAAATTTATTTGGCTTATAGTATCCGAGCTGCTTCACTAACGCCTCCTCAATTACTTTGAGGTTGCGATTCTCACAAAACACCAACGGAATGAATAACCAATAATTAGCCGTTCCTACTTTACCATTGGATCGGTGATAACCTTGAAAGGTTCTTTCTTTCCAATTAGAGACATTAGGACCATTCCAGTCATATTGCTCGCGATGATCAATCGATAGTGCTTCTGCAAAATGAACCGTATTTTCAGTAGTCAACAGTGAACCAGTTGGCAAATCATTCTGAACTATTCCAACCGGAACACCATACATAATGACTTGTTCCCCTTTTGATAAATCCTGATCCAGAATTTTATGCTTTTGGGGAATTGACTCCTTAAGAATAAGTTCTTTGCTATTAAAGGAGATAACTCCAGGTGCAAGATCTTTTAGAGCCACCAGAACATTATCACGTTCATCAATTTTCAGCAGTTGTTGTTCCATCATATCCAATAATCCCAAACAAGAGATTCTACATATTTACCATGATGTGGTGGTGAAACTCAACCAAAACCTTGTATTATTGCTGTGCACACTTGTGCACTATCTGATATGGCTCGCTATCCTACTATTACAGAAATCGCCCAGAAGCTTGGAATCTCACACTCTACAGTGTCCAGAGCTCTGAATGATCATCCAAGAATCAGCTCTGAGACCAAACAAAGAGTCCAAGATCTTGCACAACAGTTAGGTTATCAGGTCAATAGCTCTGCACACGCTTTCAACAAAGGCGAGAGCAAAACGATTGGGGTAATTGTACCAGACTTGAGTATTCACTTTTTTGCCAAAGTTGTTCGTGGAATTCAGACGGTACTGGACCAGCATGGATATTGTACACTCTTGTTTGATACAAGCGAAAAAATGGAGTCCGAAGCTAATGCGGTATCGAAATGTATTGCCCATCGAGTGGATGGCGTATTAGCAGCCATTTCTATGGAAACTACCTCTTTTGAGCATTTTCTGAAGTTAAGCAAGCATGAAGTCCCATTAGTTTTTTATGATCGTGTTGCTAATTTCATACCTGTTCCCAAAGTAATCAGCAATGACTATCAGGCGGCTTTTGATGCTACAATGCACTTGATTAATTCAGGATGCACACAAATTGCTCATATCACAGCAAGTATCAACCTAAACAATAGCAATAACAGGCTTTACGGATACCTAGACGCCCTGAAGAGTGCTGGNATGGAAATTGATGAAGAACTAATTCATTATTACCACCTACAACCAGATTCGATTGATACTTTTATTGAGAATCTATTGACCAGTCATCCTCATTTAGACGGGATCTTCGTCTTCAATGATTATGCAGCCAATTACACTGTAAATGTCCTACAGAAACTAGGCAAGCGGGTACCAAATGATGTCTCTGTAATGGGTTTTTCTGATGAACCAGTTGCCACCCATATGACTCCCAGACTCTCCACGATGAAACAAGCTGGCGATAAAATGGGACATCTGGCCGCTCAAAAAATNCTGGCCATCATTCAGAAGCAGGAACCTATGGAAGNTGAAAAGATTGTCATCAATCCAGAGCTAATTTTAAGGGAAAGCACCAGGTAAGNGCTAATCCTATCAAATAAGTTCAAATAACGTTGCCGGGAACGTTTGCGAAAATCCAAGGAAGGGAGTCAATTCCTTTAATTTTATCCCATTCATTATCTGCTAACCAGACCTTAAAATGAGCAACCCCAGGCTAATCTTTTTTAAATTATTTCCAATTATCCTATTGGTCCTTTGCATCTTGTCTTGCCAACCTGAAAAAGACAAACCATTTAAGCTACGTACAGCAACAGAGACCGGTTTAACCTTCAACAATGAAATGCAGGAGCTGATAGGCGACTCTCTGGATGCACTTACCTTCCCATATGTCTACAACGGAGCTGGAGTGGCTACTGGTGACTTCAATAATGATGGGCTATTGGATCTGTTTTTTGCCGGCAATCTGGTTTCGAGTAAACTCTACTTGAATCAGGGTTCGTTGCATTTCAATGACGTAACAGAAGAATCTAAAATATCAACTACAAGATGGTGTACGGGTGTCTCTGCTGTAGATATTAACAACGATCAATTGCTTGACATATATATCTGTGTTGCCGGTCCAAATTCTGACAAACGCAACTACTTTTTCATCAATCAGGGGCTTGATAATAATGGCATACCAACCTTTGCTGATAAGGCCAGAGAATATGGCTTAGATGACAATGGTTACAGCACCATGGCTGCGTTCTTTGACTATGACAAAGACAATGATCTGGACATGTATTTACTGACCAATGAAATGTCTGAACCAGGCAGTTACAACATTGTGAGGCCTAAAGAGACTAATGGCTATGCTGGAAACAACGACAGATTATACAGAAATGATGGCAATGATCACTTTACCAACGTAAATCAAGAGACTGGAATTCTCATTGAGGGATGGGGACTTGGGGTCAATATAAGTGACATCAACCAGGATGGATGGCCAGATGTGTATGTATCCAATGACTTTATATCAAACGACCTCCTTTGGATCAACCAACAAGATGGAACCTTCAAAAATGAGGCGGCAAAGTACTTGAGACATCAAACCTTCAATGGAATGGGTAACGATGTTGCTGATTTTAACAACGACTTGAAACCAGATGTAATTGTGGTAGACATGCTCCCAGAAGACCACTATCGTGAAAAAACCATGATTGGCAACAATAACTATGACCAATACCTACTGACTAAAATAAGTGGCTATGAGGAGCAATATGTTCGGAATACCCTGCAACTCAATAGAGGGAACAATCCAGATGGATCTATTGACTTTAGTGAAATCAGTTTCTTCTCGGGTATTTCAAGTACTGATTGGAGTTGGGCTCCCCTATTTGCTGACTTTGATAATGATGGATGGAAGGACCTGTTCATATCCAATGGATACCGAAAAGATGTAACCAATCTTGATTATATCACTTANAGTAAAAATTTTGGAGATCAATCTTACTTTGGATCACAGACTAAATATCAAGCGTCAGAGGACTATGACATGAAAGACCTGGAATCTGTACCAGAAGTCAAAATTCATAACTATTTATATCACAACCAGAAAGATCTAAAATTCAAGGATATGTCTGCTGAATGGGGATTGGAAACAGCCACTTTTAGCCATGGTGCTATTTATGCGGACCTGGATAATGACGGAGATCTTGATTTGGTCACCAATAACATGGATCAACCAGCCATGATATGGGAAAACAATATCAATAAACAGAGAAGCAATAACTTCCTCAGAATTCACTTCGATAATGAATTACCAATCCCAGCCATAGGAACCAAGGTTTATCTATACACTACTAATAATTCACAATACCTGGAATACAATCCTTACCGTGGGTTTAAATCCACAGTAGAACCATTTTTACATTTTGGATTGGACTCAATTAGCCAGACAGTTTCTATTGTTATTAAATGGCCGAATGACTCCACTACAATGATCCCATCTAGCGAAGTAAATCAAGTTTTGAGTGCATCGGAGCTATATCAACTTCGCTCTAAAACGGTAAATACTACCGATGATGTCAACATTGAGCCATACTTTGTTCAAGACACCAACTATAAACAACTTACTCAGACCAAGCTTAATGAGTATAATCACAATGATTTCAAGGAAACACCTGCATTGATACACTTGCTAAGCAAGTTTGGTCCATACGGAGCAACTGGCGATATAAACGGGGATGGATTAACAGATCTGATAGTAGGAGGAGAAATCAACGATCCTTCTCTTCTTTGGATACAACAGACAAATGGAGATTTTGAGAAATCCATACTTCCAGGAGATTCGACATATGAAGATCGAGAAATAGCTCTCATTGATATAGAAAATGATGGTGACCTGGACATTTATATCGTATCTGGCGGAAGCCTATGGCCCGTAAATCACCCTTACTATAGAGATCGAATCTATCTCAATGACGGTCAGGGTCATTTTGAACTAAATATTGATTTAACCCCTTCGTTATTCGAATCAGGCAGTACTGTAAAACCCTTTGATATAGACAATGATGGAGATCTGGATTTATTCATCGGTTCTTATCTCACACCAAAACAATATCCCCTTCCTCCTAACTCGAGAATACTTCTGAATGACAATGGTAAATTTATCGATGCGACTGCTAAGTATGCTCCGGATTTAATTGAACTGGGAATGGTTACTGATGCTACATGGACAGACATCAATAAAGATGGTCACTCAGATCTGGTTATCGTTGGTGAGTGGATGCCTATCACTCTTTTCGAAAATGATGGATCCGGAAATTTGACCAACAAAACGAAAGAGTATGGACTTGGTAACACTAACGGATGGTATCGTAGTATCCGTGCAAGCGATCTCGACAAAGACGGTTTTGTAGACCTGATTACAGGTAATGAAGGACTGAATTCTTATTATAAATGCTCGGAGCAGCAACCTATCGAAGTATATGCGAAAGACTTTGACAATAATGGCTCTGTAGACCCATTAATCACCCAATACTACGGACCCAATAAGCATTTAACTATTTTTAGAGATCAAATAATACAACAATCTGTAGCCTCGAAGCGCAAATTCAAATTTTACGATACGTTTGGTAAAACGACGTTCCATGAGGCGTATTCAGCTAAAGAACTTGATGGAGCTTATCATCGGCAAGTATCAAATTTGGCTTCATTGATACTCAAAAATGATGGTGGCAACACCTTTGTCATTCAAGAACTGCCAAAAGAGGCTCAACTGGCACCAATCAATGCTATCAATACAACAGATGTGAATAATGACGGCTTTCCTGACTTGCTTATAGCAGGAAATTCAAATGCTCAAGAGTCTTCCAGAGGAAACTATGATGCTTCATATGGGTTGCTTTTAATTTACCAACCTCAAACCTCTCTCTATGAGGCAATAGGATCTGGTGAAAGTGGCATTCATCTAACCGGTACTGTTCAACAATTACTTCCCATTTCAGAAACTTCAATTCTGGTATTGAAAAATGATGACTATCCAGAGGTTATCAGAGTAAGTAAATAGTTTATTAAACACCTTACTATAGTCACACCACCGCTGGTTCATTTATTGACTAAAATGAAACCCTTGCCTATGTAGTCAAGGGTTATTTTTTGGTTGAAGCACACCACATGGGATTGATCCTGACAAGGCGCTTCTAAGCAAGCAAATGATTGATACAAAAAAAGGTGTCTGAACCATCAGACACCCTTTCAAATATGAAGAAGTATGAAATCTATTAACTAACCAATCACCAACCTGTTTTTTGTGTTAAACCCTGATTGGCTACTAAAGCACTATAAGGGTATGGTAATTTGTAGTGTCTCTGAGGATTAAAATCTAACTTATCAAAGTCTTCTCCCTCAGGGTCTAAAGCAGCAATTTGATCAAATGCTGTCTCAGCAGTTTTGGTTCTCATCAAATCAAACCATCTGTGACCCTCCATAAAGAGTTCCCATCTACGTTCCTGAAGAATGTCCTCTCTATCCGCAGAGCCCAGTGGGCTCAATTCAGCACGAGTTCTTACCGCATTGATATTAGCAAGACCAGCAGCACTCAAATTGCCGTCAGCCATCAAGTCTGCCTCAGCATGAATCAACATTAAGTCTGCTACACGAATAACAGGCCAGTCACGTGGCACGAATACAGGCTTTCCAACAGGCAGTGTTTGCCAGAACTTTTGCACACTACCTCCACCTTCTCTTGCCGATCTATCAGCCTGGTGACCAGAAGTAGATCGATATGTAACATCAGCAGATAAAACCTCTCCGTCGATAAACAAATTGTAATCCTTACGTGGATCCGCATCACTCCATTCTTCCAATACTGACTGATAAACGTGTTGCCATCCCCAACCAGTTCTATCACCATTACCTCCAGTTGGAGCTGGATTCAACCATGGAAGAACGATCAAGTCGTACGTAGATCCATAGTCATTGTCACCCCAGCCTGTTGCACCATTGGTATGGTAATGGTTTACTGCAAAAATGTACTCTTGCTGGGAATGATTGGCAAGATCAAACATTTGCTGATAGTTATCATACAAACTAGTGATACCAGTATTCATTCCATAAGGACTACCATCAAGAACTTCTTTTGCCTCTGTTTCAGCTAGTGCATACCATTCACTCTTACCGAGTTCATCTGCACCAAACAGATATACTTTAGCAAGTATAGCCTTAGCACCCCACACGTCTACACGTCCTTCCATTTCCTGAGAAGTTGGCAATACGGCGATAGCATCTTCCAAATCACTTACAATTTGTGCATACACTTCCTCTGCAGATATTGGAGGGTTATTGGCCAACTTGTTGGGATTGTCTACATCCTCTTCCAATAACATTGGCACATCCCCCCAGAGCAATGTCAGGTTGAAATAGTTGAGAGCTCTCAAAAACTTAGCCTCAGCAACCATTACATCCCTTTCGCTAACATTTGTAAAGTCTACACTTGGAGCCTTGTTGATCACCATATTAGCTCTGAAGACACCAGTATACAATCCTTTATACAAACGTGCAAAAGCATCATTTTCAGCAGTATATCTTAAGGAACTGATGTTACCTGAGTATCCTCCATCTGGGTCTGAATTATCCGTACGATGTACTTCATCAGATAAATAACCAAGTAATAGTTGGTTACCATTATACATTCCGCCTGGCCATGGGCCATTGTAATTTCCAGTACTCAACCCAGAATAGGCTCCAACGAATAGCTGGAAAAACTCCTCTTCATCTGCAGGAAAAGTATTTGGATCTACTTTAGTTGCGTCTTCTACATTTAAATACTCCGAGCAAGCTCCAAAGACTACTAGTACAATTGCCGCAACGACTATTATTTTTTCTAATCTCATTGTTTTCATCTTTCTCTTCATTAGAATGTTAAGGTTGCACCGATAGTGAAGGTTCTAGTCAACGGAAGTGTACCTCCATCAATCCCCTGTCTCCATGGTTGGTTGAGGTTATTGATTCCAATTTCCGGATCATATCCAGAGTAGTTGGTAAATGTTGCCAAATTGGTGATACTACCATAAATATTCATTCTGCTGGCACCAATCACTTCCATTACATTGGAAGGTAACTGATAACCAAGTCTCACATTTTTCACTCGTACATAAGAACCATCTTCTACGTGCAAATCACTTCCTCTAAAGTTACCATTAGGATCCTCTATATGAATTCTTGGATTGGCAGCTCCAGGATTCTCTGCAGACCAACGGTCCTCAAGTGATGCGTAAGATCCGTTAGAACCACCTTGTGGGAATCTCATTCTTCCTCTTCCAAAGCCATTCCAGATATCATTTCCATGTACTCCTTGTAGGAACACAGAAAGACTGATTCCTTTATAGGATACAGTATTGGTCATACCCCAGGTAAAATCAGGGTTTGGATCTCCTAATTGAACTCTATCATCTTCATCAATGATTCCATCCTCATTAATGTCTACAAATCGAACATCCCCAGGAGAAGTATATCGAGTATAATCTCTGCTATCTGTATCATAATCATTGAAACCATCTCCATCCAGGTCTTCACCAGTTGTAGCTTGTTGCTGACGAGCATGTGCATAAACCTCTTCCCAGCTTTGGAACAGTCCATCAGTTTGATAACCATAGAATACACCAATAGCTTGTCCAGGGATTACCGTATTTGGTAAGATTTCAATTTTGTCTTGTCCGTTGATCACATTCACTTTGTTACGGATAATAGCCATATTGAAGTCTGTTGTCCAAACAACTGGAGACACCACGTTGGTAGAGCGAATTCCAAGTTCAAAACCTTTGTTCTGAATATCACCAACGTTCACGTTAACTTGACTGGTAAAACCACCTTCTAGCGGTGGATCAATTCTGAAGAACAGATCCTGTGTGGTTTTGTCAAAATAATCTAAAGTGGCCTCCAATCGGTTATTAAAGAATCCAAGATCCAAACCAACGTTGAACATTTTAGACTCCTCCCACTTCAATGTAGGGTTAGCCGGTCTATCAATTGAGGTTCCACCATAGATGGCGTTATCAAAAGGATAATCAAAATCAACACCAGAATTGAATGACTGCTGATAGTTGAATAGTCCGTTGTATCCACCACCACCAGTGTTGTCACTACCAGAGACTCCAAAGCCCATTCTCAGCTTACCATTGGAAATAACCGGAATACCCTGGAAGAATGTCTCCTCAGTAAACCTCCAACCTACAGACCCAGAGTAGAATGTACCATACTGGTTGTCAGCTCCAAACTTCGAAGAGCCATCTCTTCTCACAGTACCAGTAAATAGGTATTTACTATCATACTCATAAGTTACTCTTCCAAAATAGGAAAGCCATTTGATTGGGTACTCAGTAGAACCTACTCCAGGTTGGTTTGTTACTCCTGTTGCTGGATTGATCCAAAGTGGCTCACGCCCAAACTCCCAGATAGTTGGATAGAAAGAATCAAATCCTGATTGTGAAGCACTGAAAGAACGATATCTGGTATCCTGCATCTGGTGCCCTAAAAGCACAGATAGCTGATGAACTCCAAAAGTCTTTTGATAGTTCAGATTGTTAATCCAGAAGATATTTCTGTTCTCAGAGGTTCCAAACTGAAGACTACTGATGTCTCTTGTTCTCTCAGATGTACCTAGCACATCCAGCGCATAGTTTCTGTTCTCCGTTCTGGAATCATTGATATCACCTTGAAGCTCTGTTCTAACTGATAATCCATCAAAAATCTCATATTCAGTAAACACAGACCCAATTATTCGAGTACTCTGTCTGTAATCCATGTAGTTCTCCAATCTCCAAATAATGTGGTTGTTTTGATGATCTACAAGAATTCCTCCCTCATCACCATACATTGCCTGAAAATCTTCTAAACCTGCATATGTCTTTATTCCATCAGCAGTAACAGAATCATCAAAGATTGGCTTGTAAGGGTTGGTATATAGCAACCATGAAATTGAATTGTTGGTATTACTAGTAGGGTCAGAGTTACCAACAACATTGGCTTGTGTTCTTGAAACGTTGAGCGTGTTTCCAAACTTGAATTTCCCAAACTTATGCTCAGAGTTAAATCTTACAGCATAACGCTCGAAATCTGAATTCAATATGGTAGCAGAATTATCTGAGTAGTTAACAGAAGCAAAATATTGCGAATTGGCATTTCCACCAGACAATGAAACATTGTAGTTAGCCAATTGACCATTATCCATAGCATAATCAAACCAATCGTAGGTTTTGTAATCGCCATTAGCTGCTCTATTCAAGAATTCCGAACCACTAATAGTTACTGTATCTCCATAAGACAATTGACGAGCTCTTATATAGGCACTCGCCCAGTCTGGACCAGACAAACGATCAAATTTAGACTCATCAATTACATTTCTTGAGAATTCAGCACTGAAGGTAACATTGATACCTCCCTTGTCACCTCTTTTAGTGGTAATGATGACTACACCGTTCGCTGCTCTAGCACCGTAAATAGCTGTTGCAGATGCATCTTTCAATACATCAACACTCTCAATATCATTTGGGTTGATCATTGCCAATGGGCTCACATCAGTATATGAGGCTCCAACATTACCCAAAATCACCCCATCGATTACATAAAGGGGCTCAGCATTATTCAAGGTACCAGTACCTCTAATTCTCACAGTAGCACCACCACCTGCTGCTCCGGAGCTTTGAGTTACCTGCACTCCAGACATTCTGCCTGAGAGGGCTTGCTCGAATGACGCTGTAGGAATTTGTGTTAGCGTCTCAGCATTTACAGAAGTAATTGCTCCGGTCACGTCTTCACGCTCCTGCGTTCCGTAACCAACCACAACCACTTCGTCGAGTTGTGAAATGTCTAAGTCCATTCGAACATCGATCACGGATTTAGAGCCAACCGTTTCTTCATAGGTTTGATAACCTATAAACGAAAACAGTATCACATCACCTTCTTGTGCTGTTAGTTTATAATTACCATCTACATCAGTAATGGTACCATTAGTCGTCCCCTTAATTACAATGGATACACCAGGTAGTGGGGAATCATCATCACCGTCAGTTACCGTCCCTGTAATCGTACGTTGCGCATACGAAACAGATATAACCGCCAGCATTAAAACAATTAGTAGGATTTTTCTCATAAGCTAATAAGTTTTCTTAGTTAGACCTGATCGTCATGATGGCTAGTTTGTAGGGTGTTTAACAAGTACATACACTTCTTCATACTCATTTTGATTCACCTCGAAACCGCTCATTTCTGATTGATCAATTCGAAATCTAAGAGGATTGTCAATGATTACAGACGATTGCAGAATCGAAGTTGGAAAATAGCGTTGCCGGGAACGTTTGCAAAAAATTTGCACATCCTTATTTTTTATGATTTTGCTAATTTTTAACATTAAAAAAATCAATTAATATGGTCTTAGCACCTATTTAGAAGGTCATTTTACGAATTCAATAATTAACCAATACTTAATTATGAATCACTTAGGTTGTATAATCAGATAATTGATAACGATTGCAAACAATTAATCAATTTATTGAAAATTCCACAATCGTGCTCACTACCTCATGAGATTCTCTTATAACCACAACAGAGTTGCCGGGATTATTCAAGTAAATTGATTCACTTCCCAACATTCTGTGCACCTTATATCATGTTAGCATCATTGAAAATGAAATAGCGTTGCCGGGAACGATTGCAGCAACAGGAATGTCAACCTGATTTTCTCTTTCTTTGATTCAAATAAGAAAATGTCAATACAAGACCTCTTACAACACTCCAAACTGATGAATCTTAAACATACCACACTAATTACTTCAATAATCTTAATATTTGGATGTAATCCTGCTGAAAAAGCCACTAACATAATCTTTCAGGACGATTTCAACTCCAAGGGTTCATACAATGATGAGCTCATTCAAAATGCAACAACCAAAGAGTATGGTGAAAATGCTCTTGCCAATGGACACTTGTTAAAGAATTGGAACTACAGTTGGGACTACTCCTATGATGGTGATTGGAAGCAAGCTTTTTATGTAGTACCGGAGGGTAAAGACTACATGGAGCAAGCAGGCCGTAGTGCTCATTTTGGAAATTATCGCATCATAGCGAATACTCCCATTCCAGTAACAACCAAACATTATACAGTAGAATTTCGTCAGTGGAAAAACGATAATGATCCCGTATTTTTTCTGTTAGGTTCTGATGCTTATGGAGATGGAGGAATCCGCTTTGGATATGAAAATCAGCCTCCTGGAACTGATCAAACTGTAGACACTGTATATACCAGAGGTGCGCTAGGTTCACATAAAATTGCTGGTAATACGCACTTTAGACAATGGGCTAACCATCAAATTGATGTTAACCTAACCAACAAGACAATCACATGGACTGTTGAAGGAGTTGAACTACTAAAAGGTGTCATTGATGATCTTCCAACTGGCGGTCATTTTGGCTTGCTCCAACATTACGAACGAGGAACTCGATATGATGATTTCGTTATCAAGACAATTGACTAATGAGGCCTTTCGATAAAATTATAATATCTCTATTAATTATTGGTCTCTGTAACTGCAAAGATGAGGATAAAGTGAGTATTCTTGATGAAATAGACGACACTAAAGATAGTATCATCGTAGAGGATACTTTTCAGGTTGATCTGGATACGCTAACCTTCCAGATTGATTCTCTGGGTTTTCGCCTAGATTCTACTGAAAATTATACTTCCATATTTGCTGATAATTTTGATTCTCAGCTTTCTTACTACTCGGATTACACCCTGAATGCCACATACAAGGAGTACGGCGACAATTCTCTGTACCGAGGACATCTATTAAGATTATGGAACTATAGCTGGGACTACTCCTATAACGGTACATGGACTCAGGCATTCTATGTGGTGCCTCCAAAGCAAACTTTTATGGAACAAGCCGGCAGAAGTGCTCACACTGGTAACTATCGAATTATCGCTTTCCGTGCAATACCGGAAAACCTATCTTGGTATGAAATACGATTTAGAATGCAGAAAAACGACAATGACGCAGTATTCTATCACTTTGGAACCGATGAAAATGGTGATGGCGGAATCCGTTGGGGGTACAATTCTCAGGTGCCTGATACTGACGACACTTCTTCTCCCCATCTCTACACCAGGGGTCCATTTGGTGAGCACATTGTAGAGAATAAGGCCCAATATGGTGAATGGCTCTATCATACCATGGTAGTATACCCTACAGATGACCTATTAAAATGGTATATTAATGGTGATCTGGTACTAGAAGCTACTTCAGAATCTGGAATACCGAATGGTGGTCATTTCGCCATTTCCCAGCACTACGAAAGGAGTACTCGATATGACGACTTTAGTATTGTTGGATACGAATAATGACCACTCCTAAATAAGAACTTTCAAAAAATATCTAAATGAAAAATAACCTATTCCTTCTTTTTACACTCTCAAGCGTCTTACTCAGTGCTCAAGACAATGAGTTTAAGGCTACTAGAGTTGACATAGATTTCTCGGCTAAAATCCGAGAATGGGATGGCTTTGGCTTCAATTATGTGGAAACGGCTCAAACGCTTGATTACAAAGAAGACCCCCAAGAATATGGAGGCTTCAGCTTATTGGATGAACAAGAAAAGGCAGAAATCATTGATTTAGTATTTGGTGAAGATGGTTTAAAAGTCGGGTTGGTAAAAATGTTTTTGGATCCGTGGCATCAGGAAAAAGCCAAGGGACCTTTTGATCATGAACGCTCTACTCAAAACATGAGAGCCTTTGTGAAAGCAGGTTTGGATAAGACAAAAGCAAGAGGAGCAAACCTCTCCATTATTACCACTTTGTATGGTCCTCCACCGTTTATGACCCAGCAAAAATTCTTAAGAGGTAGAGATTTTGATCCAACAATGAAAAATGAATTATGTAATTACTATGTTGACTGGGCGAAATATCTGGACACGAATGGTTTTCCAATCAAATACATTTCCCTTCACAATGAAGGCGAGGATTGGAGTAGATGGCCGAGTGATGGTAAGTCTGGCAATATTGGTGAAGGACATGATTACAACATGTACTGGCCAACAGATTTGATTAATGAAATGATTACCTCCGTTCGAAAAGGCTTAGACAAAGAAGGTTTAAACCAAGTAGGAGTAACTAATGGAGAAAACACCAACTGGTACCGCTTCATGAACTGGGGGTATGCCTACGGATTGTATGACAATGACAAAGCACTTAGTAATCTTGATTTGGTAACCTCTCATGGATTCTATTATGGATTTATCGGCACACGCTGGTATGGAGATCACGAAAGTTCAGGGATCGACTTGATTCGAGAGAAGCGTCCAGACATGAAAGCATGGGTTACCTCGACTAGCTGGGGTAAAATGGATACCTATTTCGTTACAGAGATGCAAGGCAACATCTATACCTCTAAAGTAAATGGAATTATTCCATGGGCAGGGATTCAACGGCCTACCAAATGGGTAGGTGGAGATCCAAACCCTGGAGCAGCCATATGGGTAAATGAAGATGGCTCCTATACAGTATTACCTGGTTATTATTTCTACAAACAAGTCTCCAGAGCAGGACAACCTGGAATGGCTGTTGTCAGAGCTACTTCGAGACAAACAGTTACTCCAGTCATCGCTTTTGGTAAAGATGACACCAACAATCCAAATGCTTTTGTGTTAGTGAATAACTCTGATACCTGGACCAAGGAGATGCAAGTCAATATAAAAGGGACTTCTGCTAAGAAATTCATTGCCTATAGAACAACTATGGGAGAAGATGGAGACCGCTACAAAGAAATCGGGACTTTTGAAGTTACAGATGGATACATCAATACCACTCTTCCGGTAAGTTCTGTAACCACGTTTTTCGAAGTGAAAGAATAACTCAATGAGAACCTGCCAGTATTCCTTATTTATTGCAGCAGTATATTATACAGCATTTTGTTCTGCTCAAGAGACTGCCACTGTCTACCTGACAGCAAAAAATACCGATGACCGAATTTCACTTTTAGGTACATCCAATTTCAGTGAATTGCCTCAACCAAAAGAGCATACGCCATTGGTTATTTTGGATGCTACCAAAACATTTCAGGAAATCGAAGGATTTGGAGGTGCATTGACAGATGCTTCAGCCGAGACATTTTATCAACTATCCAAAGAGAATCAGGACAGGATCTTGACCGCTTACTTCGATAAGGAAGAAGGAATTGGTTACACACTTTGCAGAACACACATTCATAGTTGTGATTTTTCCAGTGAGAGCTATACCTACATAGAGGAAGGAGATGCCGAGTTGAATACCTTCAACATTGAGCATGATCAGCAATTCAAACTTCCTCTCATAAAAGAGGCTTTCAAAAGAGCAGACAACCTCAAATTGTTAGCTTCCCCATGGAGTCCTCCCGGATGGATGAAATCCACCAATAGAATGGTCAGAGGCGGAAAACTCTTGCCTGAATTCTATCAACCATGGGCCAACTATTATGTCAGATTTATCGCGGCATATGCGGCCGAAGGTATTCCAATTTGGGGTTTGAGTGTGCAGAACGAGGCACTTGCCAAAGTCCGTTGGGAATCATGTGAATACACTGCTCAGGAAGAAAGAGACTTTGTTAAAAATCATCTTGGCCCTATCCTATCCTCCTCAAATTACAGAGACACTAAGCTGGTAGTTTGGGATCACAACAGAGGCCAACTCTATCAAAGGGCTTCAGTAATCTACAGTGACAAAGAAGCATCTAAATACGTGTGGGGTACTGGTTTCCATTGGTACTCGGGGGATCATTTTGACAATGTGAAGCTTCATGCTGAAGCATTTCCAGATAAAAAGCTCTTATTCACCGAAGGAACTACATATCCATTCGATTCAACCAAAGTTGGTGAATGGCACTGGGGTGAACGTTATGGCGAATCAATAATTAAAGACCTTAATAATGGAGTAGTTGGGTGGATCGATTGGAACATTCTACTCAATGAGAAAGGAGGCCCCAATCATGTGAGCAACTTTTGCTATGCTCCAATCATTGCCAATACCAGAACAGATGAATTGCAATTTATGAGCTCTTATTACTATCTGGGTCATTTCTCAAAATTTATCCGTCCAGGAGCTAAGAGAATCATTTGCTCGACAAGCCACGACGACTTATTGGCTACAGCCTTTATCAATGAGGATGACCAAATAGTGGCCGTTATTATGAATCAAAGCGATGAAGCAATTGATTTCAAACTCTGGATCAACGAAAAAGCTATTAGTCAGAACAGTCCTGAGCATTCTGTCATCTCCATACTTATCAACTAGCAATGAAGAAATTAAATATCCTTTCAATATTTGTAGTCATAACCCTGTTTGGATGCCAACCAAAAAAGAGTGAACTCAAGATTGGTTCTTTAAAAGTGGATTTCATGGAATCCCCAATAGGACTTGACAATAAGACTCCTCAATTAAGTTGGCAACTAGAATCAGAAAAGCCTAACACAAAACAAACAGCATACGAGATTTTCGTTTCTACAGATAGAGATAAGCTAGCCAATGGTCAAGGTGATCTATGGGTTTCTGGTAAGGTAAATTCTGATCAAAGTGTCAATATTCCGTATAAAGGAGGAGCACTGAAGTCAGGGCAGCGTTGCTACTGGCAAGTTAAAGTATGGGATAATCAGTCAACTAGTCCTGCAATTAGTGGAGTGAATACATGGGAAATGGGGCTCCTAAGCAATTCAGACTGGAAAGGTCAATGGATCAGTCAAGTATCCTCCTCCGACAGTGTACCACCTCTCCTACCTGCTCCATACTTCAGAAAAGACATTACTCTTAAAAGTGAAGTAAAATCTGCTCGAATCTATACCACCGGGCTGGGGTATTTCGAGCTTTCACTAAACGGTGAGAAAGTAAGCGATCATGAGTTGGACCCTATGGTCACTCAATATGATCGGCGTGTAAAATACCTCACATTTGATGTGACTAACCAAATGCAGTCTGGAACCAACACGATTGGGATGATCCTGGGAAATGGCTGGTACAACCTACACACCAGATCCGCCTGGGATTTTGATCAGGCAAATTGGCGGGATTCTCCAAAAATGATTCTACAAATGATTGTGGAGTATGTTGATGGTACCACTGAACTGTTTACTAGTGACAACACCTGGAAAACATCGACGGGTCCTATCCTGTTTGATGGGATCAGAAATGGAGAATTCTATGACAACAGAATGTCATTGGGTGATTGGAACAAACCTGGATATGACGATTCTGATTGGGAGCAAGCTAAAGTGGTCAATGACCCAGAAGGTATTTTGAGTTCTCAGGTTATGCCTTCAATAAGAGTGACCCAAAAACTAAAACCAAAAAGTGTTGTCAAAATTGGAGATAAGCATGTCATTGATTTTGGACAAAACATGGCGGGAAGAATCCAATTACAGGTAAATGGAAATTCAGGTGACTCCATTGTGATGAAATATGGGGAGCGAATCAATGATAAAGGATTGCTCGATCAACAAGAACTGCAGCGTTTTATCTGGACAGGCAATGCACAAACCGATGTATACATTTCCAATGGTGATAAGTATGAAACTTACAGTCCAGGATTTGTGTATCATGGATTTCAATATGTAGAAATTGAAGGGTATCGTGGTGAACTGACCTCAGACAAGGTAATTGCTGAAATGATGCATACCGATTTGGAAAATATTGGCAATTTCTCATGCTCCAATCCATTGTTTAATCAACTACATGAAGCTGGAAAATGGGCCTTTCTATCCAACTATCATGGATACCCAACAGATTGCCCGCATCGCGAGAAAATTGGCTGGACTGGAGATGCTCAACTATCTGCTGAGATGGGTTTGTACAATTTTGATCTTTACAATTCGTATAAGAAATGGCTTGATGACTTTATTGATCAACAGCGACCAAATGGACAGATCAGCGGTATAGTTCCTACAGCAGGTTGGGGATTCACCTTTGGAAGAGATTCTGAAGATCCAGCTTTTGAACATGGTTATGGTCCGCAATGGGAAGCGGCTTTCATTACCCTTCCATATCAGCTTTATCTACATTATGGCGATCCATCTATTTTGGAGAAGTACTATCCATACCTTCAGCAATACCTTGATTACTTGGAAAAGACTTCAGAAGGCAATCTCCTGNCTATAGGNATTGATGATCANAAGCCNGTAAANNTNGTNACNGANGGCCCTATTCTTTCNTCNGGATTCTACTACTATGTGGCTAANACNNTATCTGATATTGCAGGAATTCTGAACAAATCCAATGACTCAATTACCTATAAAANTCTTGCNTCNANCATTAAATCNAGTTTTNTNGATAAGTACTANGATCCTTCAACCGGACAAGTTGGCAATGGAGGTCAAACATCTTTGTCAATGGCTCTACATTTTGGGTTGGTGGACTTAGAATCCAAAAGTCAGGTTACAGAAAACTTATTGAAACATATCGAGGGAGAGAACTATCATTTTGATGCAGGGGTACTTGGAGTGAAGTTCCTTACCAATGTCTTAATGAATGAAGGACATTCCGATTATCTCTACCAGATGCTAAACCAAAGGGATTATCCAAGTTTTGGAAATTGGATTGAGATGGGAGCTAATACGTTGTGGCAAGAGTGGGATGGTTCACGCTCTCGTAACCACATCATGTTCGGCAGTTTTTTGGAGTTCTTTTACGAAGGTCTGGCAGGAATNAATATCGANCCAAACGAGCCCGGATACAAACACTTCTACATCTCTCCTACCTTCAATAANGAAATTGACTGGGTTGAGGCTTCNCATTTATCNCCATATGGNTTGATNNCCAGNAATTGGAAAAAAGANGGAGATCAATACACCATGAAAATAGAAATTCCTNCAAATAGTGAAGCAACAATTAAGCTTCCNGANGNCATCCAAAACAGTAAAATATCAACCAATTCAACTGACTCAGAAGACTTTCAATCAAACACCAGATTAGGATCTGGAAAATACACCATCAGTTGGACTAACTAATTAGAATAGAAAAAAATGAAATTCATACTATCTCTAGCACTGCTTGCTGCTACCTATTTTATTTCTGCACAAACCTACGAGGTAAGCAGTCCTAACAATCAACTCAAAGCCACTGTTCAAACAGACAATGGATTATCTTTCAGCGTCATTTTAAATGGCACAGAAGTAATCTCCAATACTNCCATCGGACTAGACATTGAAGACTATGGTTTGCTCGGATCCAAATCCAAGGTCAAATCAGTAGACAGAAAATCAGTAAATGAATCTTTGATACCAGTAGTTCAATTGAAGTCCTCCTCAATATCTAACAATTACAATGAACTAATAATTACTTACAAGGACGGAAATGGAGTAACCTTCCGTGCGTTTGATGATGGACTTGCATACAAGTTCTTTACAAACATAATAAAGGACATTCAGATCAATGATGAGCAGTTTGACCTGTCATTCACCAAACCAACCATCTCTTACTTTCCTCAGGAGGAATCATTGATCTCGCACTATGAGAGAACTTATAAGTTGACTAACCCTGACACACTAAATTCTGAAGATTTTTGTTCACTGCCGGTATTGTTTCAAACAAATGACATCAATGTTCTATTGACAGAAACCGATCTGTATGACTATCCAGGCTTGTTCATGAAAGGGACCAACAGCAATGGTCTTGCGTCCAAATTCGCACCCTATGTACTGGAAGCAAAACCTGACCCTGAAAGAACTGATCGTAATCAAGTGCTAACTAGTGCATCATACATTGCCAAGACCACAGGTAAAAGAGAATATCCGTGGCGTGTCATGGTTCTTACATCAGACGATGCAGATCTAGTCAACAGTCAACTCACTTATACACTCTCAAGAGAAAATGAATCCACAGATACCGATTGGATCAAACCAGGAAAAGTAGCATGGGACTGGTACAACGCTAACAACATCTACAATGTAGATTTTGAAGCAGGTATCAATACAGAAACCTACAAGTACTATATCGATTTCGCTGCTAAATATGGACTGGAGTATGTAATACTGGATGAAGGTTGGTCCAAAACCACCACCAATATTCGCGAGTTCAATCCTGACATTGATGTCAATGAACTCATTGCTTATGGGAAAGAAAAGAATGTCGGGATCATCCTTTGGTTATTATGGGGACCATTGGATAATGATCTGGAAGCCCTCAAATTATATAAAGACTGGGGAGTTAAAGGCATCAAGGTGGACTTCATGCAACGAGCTGATCAATACATGGTCAATTACTATGAACGTGTAGCAAAAGCCGCTTACAAAAACCACCTTTTAGTGGACTATCATGGTGCCTATAAGCCAGCTGGCTTAAGAAGAAAGTATCCGAATGTGATTAGCTATGAAGGAGTTAGAGGTAACGAAACCAATAAATGGGATAACATCGTCACTCCGGAGCATAACCTATTATTACCTTTTATCAGAATGGTGGCTGGGCCAATGGATTATACACCTGGTGCTATGTCAAATGGAACCGAATTGAATCATGTCATTTCCTTTTACCGACCAATGGCCCTGGGTACGAGATCTCATGAAATGGCGATGTACGTCGTTTTTGAAAGTCCATTACAAATGCTGTGCGACTCACCTACCGAATATTACAAAGAACCCAAATTAACTGAGTTGATTTCGAAAGTTCCTACAGTATGGGATGAATCCAGGGTATTAGAAGCCAAAGTTGGTGACTATATAGTGATGGCAAGACGTAAAGGAACAACGTGGTATTTGGGAGCAATGACCGATTGGACAGCAAGAGAATTTGAAGTGGATCTTTCATTTCTGGGAGATGGCAACTATAGCTATTCTAGCTTACAAGACGGTCCAAATGCACACAGGCACGCAGAGGATTATGTCTATAAATCAGAAAAAATAAATGCCAATAAAAAGCTATCACTGAAACTAGCTTCAGGAGGTGGCTACTTAGCCATTATCGAACAAGCTGAATAATGTTCAAACAAATCTTTAGTACAAAGCCTCCCAATCGGAGGCTTTTTTTAGTTAATAAGAATCCTGCAAACGTTACCGGTAACGCTATTTTCCCTGAATCCAAATAAGGTGATTGAGATTAACCATCTGGCCAGTTAAATTATCAATTCATTAATCAAGAGACCTAATACTTCCTTGAATTAACATATTACTCAATAAACAACTCCTTCACAAGGAATTTATTAACCCAACACTATGAATCGATTAAAAACACTCCTGTCTTTGTCATTAACACTAGTTGTCTTGATCAGCGTGGCACAGGAAACACGACCTGAAGGCAACGATGGCACTGGATTCTTCGCCAAGAATGGTAAAATCTATGACCCAGATGGAGAAGAATTTATACCACTAGGATTCAATGCCGCAACATTTTGGGCTCCGGCAGTGGGTGATTGTAAACAGGCAAATATGTATACAAAGGTTCCACAGAGTGGCGCCAATGCCGTACGAATTGTTTCTCAAGTGGATGGCTCATTCGGTTGGAATTCCAATCCTACCACTCAAAGGGAGTTGATTGATAGTGCTATTTCTAATCAGCTAGTTCCTATGTTGGAAATGCACAATGCAACATGCGGTGAACCCCTTCAACCCATAATTGACTATTGGGAATCAGAAACCATGGTGGAGATGGCTAAGGACTTTGAAAAATATCTATGGCTCAATATTGCTAACGAGCATAATTTTGACAGCCCGGAAGAATGGCGAGACACTTATATTGACATCATCACAAGCCTTAGATCCAAAGGAGTTAAAAACCTAATAGTGCTGGATGCCGGAGATCGATGTGGTCAGGATCCAGAGGCGCCACTTACTTATGGCAAAGCTGTTTTAGATGCTGACCCTCAAAAAAATGTTGTATTCTCTATTCATATGTATGGCTTTTGGAGATCCGAGGATCGAAGTTTTACGGACTGGACCCCTCCTTTTCTCGTTGAAGAAGAATTGCCAAAGTTGAAAGAAACGGGAATCTCCTTAATTGTCGGAGAATTTGCTCTGGACGATGAAGCTGCAGGTGAAGGCGGACCTAATTATACCGCGGATTCAGTTTTAGCTGTTTGTCAGCGGAATGGTATTGGATGGTATGCCTGGTCTTTTTTCGATAGCCAGGAAGCTTACTATTATTCCATGGTGGATGATGTTTGCGGAGATCTGTCTGAGGAAAACCGTACCATAGCAGGTAAATACTTCATTCCTTACCTTCAGGAGCATGCATCTATACCTGAGCTAATGGGTTCGTTTCTAAGGGTTTCAGATCCACAAATTACCGTACCTCGAAATAATGGTTCGGGATCCTTTTTCATTCAAACCAATGGTGATTGGACTGTAGAAACAGAGGATGCCTGGATTGAAATAGCGACACCAAATGGAACCAAGAACGCGAAGGTTCAAATCTCAACTCAAAATACGGATGAAGACAGATCTGGAACAATTACCATTAGAACTAACACGGAAGTATTTGACGTAGAAATCAATCAGGCTAATGTCCTTAATGTGAATCCAACCTCAATCGAAACACCATCTTTCGCTGGTAGTAAGACGATTGAAATTGAATCAAACGGTGACTGGACCGTATCTACTGAAGAACCATGGGTATCGATTTCTAAAACCAGCGGAAGTCTAAATGACACGTTTACCATCTCTTATGAAGCCAATACAGGTGTAGAGAGAAATGGTATCATTAGTGTACAAATGAGTGAGAATGACAAGAAAACCATCGAAATCACGCAAGAAGCTCCCTCAGGAGCTCTAACTGAAACCATAAGATTTGAAGGAGAAGACTTCTCTGCAAACAATGGTGGTGGATCTGACAATGCCTTAGCAGGTTTTACTGGGGAAGGTTATTTCGACTCAGGGGGTAATGGTTCATGGGTTGAGTGGACCGTCACTACATTAGGTGGGGATTATGAATTATTCTTCCAATATGCCAATGGTCAGGAGGACGTAAACCGACAATGTGCTTTATCTGTCAATGGGGCCTCTTTGGGAAATATCCCTTTTTCACCCAGCGGATCGTGGGAAACCTGGATTGCCACCGCAATAATAGAAATTGAATTAAACGAAGGAGAGAACTCCATTCGATTAACCGCTGCCGATGCAGGCGGACCAAACCTTGATTTTGGAGAGATTACTGGTGGTCCAGCTGAAGAGGAAGTAGTCCTTAATGCAGAAAACAATAACATCTCCATTTTCCCGAATCCTTTCACCGGTACTATAGCTATTCAAAACTACAAAGGAAGCTATGAAATCAGAGCAATAAGTGGTCAAATACTAGCAAAAGGAAACATCGAAAAACAACTAAACCTCTCCTATCTAAAACCAGGTTTATACTTCATCAACCTGGAGGAGAAGACTTTCAAAATCATTAAAAATTAAAAGTAAACTTGTCTTCATTACTATCACAAAAACCTCTTCCCAGGAAGAGGTTTTGTTTTATGCAGACTCACGATTCATTAAAGAGGTCTTCAACTCAATGGTCACGTTTGACAAGGATGAATTACCTATTCTATCCAATAAAATTTCTACTGACTTTTTACCTACCTCATATGCAGGTTGGATAATCGTAGTAAGAGGTGGCTCAATAACTTCTGAAAACTCCTCACCCGTAAATCCAACAACTCCAACATCCTGAGGAATCTTATAACCATGCCTTTTTAACCATGCCATACTTCCATACGCTACTTCATCACAGACACAGAAGATTGAATCAGGTGGTTCTGGTAGACTCATCAAAGTTTCAGTACACTGCTGACCACTCTTTATACTAAAATCACTATGAACCATGTACTGGTCTTTTACCGGATGCCCAGCCTTTTCTAAAGCTCTTACATAGCCCTCAGTTCGTTTGCGAGACAACAACAAGTCCGAAGGCCCCTGAATATGAGCAATGCGCTTATAACCCTTGTTAATCAAATGTTCTACTGCCTGAATAGCTGCATTCATATCATCTACACAAACCTTTGAGGATTCTACTTCCTCAGCAACGCGATTAAATAGAACGTACGGAATTCCCTTCTTCTTCAGCTCATCCAGATGATCAAAATTCTTGGTCTCACGAGACAAACTTATAATCAGACCATCAACTCGTTTGCTAGCCAGCTTGTGAATGATGTCTTTCTCCAAATCATATGACTCACGCGTGTTGCAAATCATGATGTGATAGTCGTTCTCCAGAGCCAACTCTTCCATACCTGAAATAGCCTCAGCATAGAAGTAATGATAGCAAGGAACAACCACCCCAATGGTATAAGATTTCTTACTCACTAAACTCACCGCAATTAGGTTGGGCTCGTAGTTCAATTCGCGAGCAAGCTCCTTCACTTTTGCTTTGGTTTCTGGGTTCACATCTGGACGATCTCTTAGAGCTCTGGAGACAGTCGATGTAGAGATTCCCAGCTTGATAGCAATGTGTTTTATTGTTATGGATCTATTCTTCATCATTTCGGTAACGTTCCCGGTAACGTTTTTTTTATTTAACTACCTTTCTAATTTTTAATCGTTCAATTCGACCACTTTTAATTTCATAATTTAACGAAATTCTTAATGAATATGCAGCTTTTTTATCTGGGAATATCACTTCTTTTTTTGGTTCTGATCATGCTCAAGTTCAGAATCAATGCCTTCATGGCTTTGCTCATGTCGGCATTCCTCATTGGTGTTCTCAATCAAATGGGACTCATCCCTACGCTGGAGTCTATCACCACTGGACTCGGCAACACCATCGGATCGCTCGCACTCATCATTACTTTCGGAGCTATGCTGGGTAAGGTGATGGAAGTTACCGGTGCCGCTTTTAAGATAACCGATGTGATTGTTCAAAAATTAGGGAAACAGAACATCACCTACGCTGTACTTTTGGCTGGGTTCATCATCGGCCTACCCATGATGTACAATGCTAGTTTTTTGGTATTGATACCTATTATCTATGCATTTAGTCATCTCACCAAAATCCCATTACTTCAATTAGGAATTCCGCTATCTGCGTCACTATCAGTAGCTCATGGCTATTTACCACCGCACCCTGCTCCTGTGGTTGTTTCCCAGATGTATGGAGCCGATATGAACACGGTATTTATTTATGGCATCATCGTAGCAATACCAGCGATTATTGTTGCTGGTGTTATCCTGCCAAAGTTCTTCACTAAGCTAGACAATAAGCCACCAGAAAACCTTTTTCAAGCAACTGACTTTGATCAAAATAATTCTCCATCATTCATCATAAGTCTGCTGTGTGCTATCATTCCTTTTATTCTGATGGCTTCCGCTGCTATCTTCCAAACGGAAGAAGATAGCGTTTTACAATTTCTAGGAGATCCTAACATAGCACTTTTTATTGCTGTTTTAATTGCCATTTATTTCCTCGGAGTTAGAAGAGGCATTTCCAGTAAAAGTTTGATGTCTGATTTGGAAAAATCCATCATGAGCATTGCCATGATCCTACTAATTATTGGTGCTGGTGGCAGTTTCAAACAGGTATTAAGTGATAGTGGATCAGCAAACTACATCAAAGAATTAGCTGCTGGCTGGTCTTTAAATCCGATCATTTTAGGTTGGCTTCTGGCAGCAGTCATTCGTTTGATTTTGGGCTCTGCCACAGTAGCTACCATCACTGCTGCAGGGATAATGGCTCCAATCGTACAACAAGGCATTGTGCCGATGGAGATCATGGTATTGGCCACGGGATCTGGAAGCCTGATGTTTTCACACTTCAATGACATTGGTTTCTGGATGTTTAAAGAGTACTACAACGTATCCATCAAACAAACATTCATGATCTGGACAACCATGGAATGCTTGATTGGAATTATTGGTTTAATCGGTTGCTTAATCTTAAATCTCTTTATAGGATGAAGCACCTGATTTACATAGCATTACTACTCCTCTTTTCTTGCCAGTCTCCGGCCAAAAAGATTTTCTATGTCAACTCATACCATCCGGGATATGGGTCTAGCGATCAGGTTCAAGAAGGCATTGTCGAGAATATCGACACGACCATATATGCGTTCGAAATGGCTTATTTGAATGCCAAAAAAGCCTCTGATGCAGAACTTGCAAATAATGCCGAAACGATTTGGAACCAAATCAAGTCGAATTCTCCAGATCTCTTAATCGTATCTGATGACAATGCCGTGCAAAGCATTGTTGTCCCACATCTGAAGGAATTGGATATTCCAATATTGTTTTGTGGGGTCAACTGGTCAGCCGATAAATACAACCTACCTGCTAATCAGGTATCCGGGATGCTGGAAATCCTTCCAGTTGAAGCTTCTCTTGACCTAATCAAAAAGTCGGGTTGGAAGTATTCTAAAATCACGATTTTATCAGAAAACTCTGCTGGGGAAATCAAGAATAAAGAAACCCTAACACCTCTCTTAACCAACAGAGGCCTCGAGGTAAATTATCAAATGGTAGATGATTTTGATGCCTGGAAAAGGGGTTTTAAAGAATCTCAAAGTGACAGTTCCAACATTGTTTTCCTACCAACTAATGGAGCTATCAAGAATTGGAATAATCAAGATGCCACCTCATGGGTACAAGAACACCTAGTTGTTCCGGTCTTCACCTGTGATGACTTTATGGTACCCTACGCCACATTTGGTTTAACCAAGGTAGCCAAAGAACAAGGAGAATGGGTAGTGAAAAGAGCAATCGAAATTCTCGAAAAGAAAATAGAAATCAACAACCTATCAGTAGCAAACAACTCTCAGTTCGAATGCTTCCTCAATGAGCCATTGATGGAACAGATTGGGCTGAACCTGGGAAATGATGTAAGATGTAAAAGCTATCAGAATGAATAGTGACTTAGCCAACGAAAAGATTAATAATTTATTAGAGTACTTACTAGCCAACGGATCTCACCTGGTTATTGACGGAGACACCCATCCGACAGACCTATCCACCCTTGAGGGAAACATTCGTGATCGGTTCAAGGAAACCACAGACTATTATCAGGGTCGTCCGATAAGCCCTGAGCAATTGATTCAATCAATGGACTGTAGTGGAGTAGACATGTCACTTACGTGGCAGAATCCTGCAGCATTTGACTATGGTGAAGACGAGTCAGAAAACTTCCAGAGATTGCTTCGTGCCAATCAGGATATTGCACGATTTGCCGAGAAATATCCAACACGATTCATTCCAGCAGGATGGACTGACCCCAAAAGTCTGGGAGTTGAGTATGCGTGCAAACTAGCTGAAATATGTGTACAAGATTTAGGCTTTACAATAGTAAAAATGAATCCTGCGCAAAATTCATTTCCTATTGATAGTCCTATGGTTAAGACTGTGGTCGACAAAATAGTTCAGCTAGGTGCTGCCTCCGCATTTCATTTTGGAGGGGACTCCCCCTTTACCCCTCCTTCAGGCTTCAAAAAATTACTTGAGCAATACCCAAAACATCCTTTTATAGGTGTGCATATGGGTGGTGGTGGCTCCCACTATGTAGATGGTGATGACACCTATATTGGAGCAAGGAGTCTGGGAATCGAGCACCCAAATCTATTCTATGTGATTAGTGCTAAGAGAGATTGTCATCTGGAAACCGACATGGTGCTCTATTTTGAAAAAGGTGCACCATACGCTCAAAACTTAGGATGGGGAAGTGACGCCCCATATGGTCTTCAAAGCTGGAATCTGGGTGGTTCGAAGGAATTAATTAATAGTTTAAGTAAACAAGTGTCTATGTCAAGACCAGTAAATGACCCTAAACTATATGGAGGTGATAACCTATCAGGATATATGGGTAGCAACCTGGCTAGAATAGTCATTAAATCGGCCAAAAACATCCTTGCTAAAAACAACATTACTGTTTCATAATGCACCGAGCATTAAAGCTCTATTGGGCTGAGTAAATGATAGAAGGCAAATCTGATCAAACTTCTGTATCATGTGCATACTTTCATCAGATTCAAAAAAAAATAGGTGCTCGAACAAGCGAGCACCCTACCCTAAACACAACAAACACCCGTTCTCAGAGGTGTGTTGATTCCTTTAATTAGATTGTAAAGTATAAATGCTATTAGCTTCAAGAATAATATAACTACCTCCATCAGATACGCCTGCCACTTCTTCACAATTGCTATCCTCTGATGTCTGGTAGACTTTAAAACCGTTCTCAAAACCCTCATTACCCGTCAATCGAATCAATTGCTCATTGCTACTATCATTGATAAAGACAAGCGTTAATGTTTCATTGCCTGGATGATGAAAGGCCACCACTCCTACTTGCTCATGATCCAATTCCGAAGCTACCTGTACTGCTCCAGGCCGTATGAACCGATAGAAGTTTTTAGAGGTCCAGTATTTGGGTCGTTCATCCGAAGTTTGACCATTCTTAGTAAACCCATTTCGAGTATTGGTCTCCCAGTCTGGTGCACCGACAGACCACCAGAGCCATGCTGACACTTTCCCAAACTTAAGTGCTGAGAAAATTCGTTTACCTGCATTAAAGGCACCTTCCCATCCCCCATTTTCTTCCGTTTCGGTCATCCATAGTGGTTTTTCTCCACCTTTTTGCGAATAGTCATACAATTGTCCCCACTCCGAAGCTGAACCTGATTCGATGGTAATCCCATCTCCAGCATAACTATGTGTTGCCATTATATCCATGTAGGTATGAGCTACCGGATCTGCAAATACGGGATCCATGATAGTGGTCATTCGTTCAAGGAATCTCACCGTCTCTGGCCCCATTATTCTCACATTTATTCCGTCAGCGACCAGCCGCTCTTTAACCAACTTTAAAACTGTATTGTAATTATCACCAGTATAACTACAACCAAATGTCCATTCAGGATGCTCCAGGTTTGGTTCATTTTGAATGCTAATGGCATAAGGCGTCACCCCACTCAGTGCAATGAATTCTTTGAGGTAATCACGAATAAAATCAGCAAAGTCTCCAAAGTGCTCTTCGGCCAAACTTCCTTTCATATGATCTTCATTGGTCTTCATCCATGCCGGAGGGGTCCAAACCGACATAATGTATTTGAGCTCCTCTCCCTTTGATTGAAGTTTTTCATTTAGCCCTTTAGCGTACATTGCCTTCGTACTTAGTTGCGTACCAATTGGCCCTACTGGTGTATCCTTTCCATCATAAAATGTATTGGTTGATGGAATTTGGTTATTGCTCTCATCTCTGGGAAAAAGGGGAGTCATCCCATCCACATCATATTCTCCCTCAAAAGCCTCAAAACCAGGACTTATATCATCTCGAAAGATTGTAGCTCCCCAATCGTCAATCATCAGGTCCAACCAGGCATCATCCCAATAACCCCGCCCCTTTCCGTATCGATTAGGATCTGGACTGAAATAGAAAGGAATTGCAGGTCCAGCACCACCAAAACCATCGATGGTTTGATAAGTAGTAGATAAATCAATAATCACCTGTTTGCTCTGCAAATCAAGGTCTAATGACGCTTCCGTCTGATTATCTCCATCGGACACGGTTAAATGTATGGAGTGCACTTCTTCTGGCTCCAGAGCTAATTCTATCTCCTCTCCATCTTCATCAAGTACCTGATCATTCAATTCCCACAGATAATCCAATTGCTCCGAATCATCAACTACAGTAGCTTTTAGCTTAAAAACAAATGGCTCTACCGAGATTCGTTCGGATTCCAATGTTACTATTGGTTGCTTGTTCTCTGGCGATGCCCCTTCTTTCTCTCCACAAGAAGTAAGAAATAAGGCTCCAATGAGAATTCGAAATAGTTGATTCATAGCTGTGCGTTATTATTCAAACAGTTCAAAAACATGATCTGCATACTTATTTATTAGAAAATTCGTAAAAGAATTCACACTCACAGAATGAATAAACAAAATAGCGTTGCCGGGATCGTTCCCGAAAATGAATCTTCAATTTCAGCCTATATTATCTTACATTCAATCTCTAAAATCATTACAAACCAATTTTTAGCTTCAATCCATGAGATTAAAATCACTATTAATTACTGCGTTTTACATCCTTGTAAGTCTATATGGTTATAGCCAAGATTTAACTGTTGTTTCACCTGAATCCGTTGGTTTATCAGCTGAGCGGCTTGACAGGCTCGAGTCCAGATTCCAGGAATATGTTGATGACAACAAAATGTCCGGGTGTGTCATGTTGGTAGCAAGGAAAGACCAAGTCGCCTACTATCAATCTGTGGGTTACAGTGACCTGGAGAAAAAGACAGAGATGAAGAATGATGCGATTTTCCGAATTGCTTCTCAAACGAAAGCGATCATCAGTGTGGGAATAATGATCCTGCAAGAAGAAGGGAAATTACTAATTCAAGATCCTGTGAGTAAATACATTCCTGAATTTGCAGAAACGACCGTTGCTGAAGTTCAAGAAGACGGTAGTTATAAAGTGGTACCAGCCAAACGACAAATCACCATTAGAGATTTATTAACGCATACCGCGGGTATCGGCTATGGATGGGGACCAGCTAAAGACCAATGGGAAGCGGCAGGCATTCAAGGTTGGTACTTTGCTAACCGTGATGAACCAATAGCTGAAACAGTAAAACGTATGGCGGCACTCCCTATGGATGCACAGCCTGGTGAAAAGTGGGTTTATGGCTATTCCGTGGATATACTGGGAGTCATTATTGAGAAAGCTTCTGGCTTAACTTTAGACAAATTCCTTGAAGAAAAGCTTTTCAATCCATTAGGAATGAAAGACACACATTTCTACTTACCAAAATCCAAGAAAGATCGATTGGCCACAGTGTACAACCCTAAAAAAGACGGGACCATTGAACCTGCACCAAAGGAAGGCACCATGAATAGTCAGGGAGCCTATGTCGACGGGCCACGAAAGAGTTTTTCTGGTGGTGCCGGGTTACTTTCTACTGCGAAGGATTATTATCTGTTTTTGCAAATGCTGGAAAATGAGGGTGTATTGGGTGGAAAACGAATATTGGCTCCCAGTACAGTGAATTTGATGACCGTGGAGCATTTACCTGATTACGTTTCATTTAGAGGGGATGCTGAAGGCTTCGGATTGGGCTTCAATGTGGTGACTGACACCGGACAAAGAGGCTTCCCAGGTTCCGTCGGAGAATATGGCTGGGGTGGTGCCTATGGGTCCACCTATTGGGTAGATCCAGAAGAAGAGTTGGTAGTGGTCTATTTCGTTCAGCTAAGACCAGGTTCTATCGAGAAAGATCAATTGCAACTACGTGCTTTGATCTATCAAGCGATTATAGACTAATGGCATGAGCAACCGTAGAAAATTCCTTTCTGACGTTAGCAGGTTTTCTTTAGGAGTCGGGCTAATTTCCATAAACCCCTCCTTTGTCAAAGCTGCCAAAAGACTCATCCCTCCAAGTGACACGATCAAACTAGGTTTGATTGGAGCACGAGGAATGGGTTTCCATATTCTCACGCAAGCACTGATCCAACCAGATACAGAATGTGTTGCCATTTGCGATATTGATGACGCTGTGTTGAATGAACGAGTTGCTGATGTATTGGAACTTCAGGACAAAAAGCCTAAAACCTTTAAGGACTTCAGAAAACTTCTCGAAGACAAGGAAATAGATGCGGTAATTATTGGCACTCCAGATCATTGGCATTGCTTACCGATGGTATATGCTTGTGAAGCTGGCAAAGATGTCTATGTAGAAAAGCCAATGGCTAACTCTTTAGCTGAACTAGACGTCATGGTTGCTGCTGCTAGAAAGTACAAGCGTATCGTACAAGTAGGACAGCAACAGCGAAGCGGATTGCATTGGGCTCAAGCGCTGGACAAAATCAAATCAGGTGATATTGGACAACTGAGAAAGGTTAATATCTGGGCCAACTTCAATTATGGAGTAGGTGGAATGAAACAACCAGATACTCCACCTCCACAAGGAGTTGACTACAATATGTGGCTTGGGCCAGCACCGGATAGATCGTTTAACGAAAATCGCTTCCACGGACGATGGCGGATGTTTTGGGATTATGGTGGTGGTCTACTCACCGACTGGGGAGTTCATCTCATTGACATGGCTTTGTGGGCCAAAGACGTGGATTACGCGCCTCTGGCTGTGACCGCAAGCGGTGGAAATTACTCCCACACTGATCACGCTCATGAGACATTTGACACGATGGACGTGAGTTGGCAAATGGAGGATTATTCTATCCACTGGCAGAATATTGCAGGAGTTGAAACCGGACCGTACGACAGAAAATACGGATTGGAGTTCATTGGAAATGATGGCAAAATCATCATTAACCGTCAAAGTTGGGAATACATCTCCTATGCTGATAAACAAGCTTCACAAGTGTACACAGATGGCAAACAATATCACGAAGAACACACCAAAAACTTCCTTGAGTGCATCAAGACCAGAAAAGACCCTGCGTGTCCAGTAGAAAATGGACGTCTGGTTGGCCAATATGCCCACATGGGGAATATCGCATTAAGAACAAACAGTAGATTGGAATGGGACCAGACAGAGAGAAATTTCGGATCCAATCAGGCGGCAAATGAATTGATTACACCGGAGTATCGTGCTCCTTGGAAATTACCTAAGATATCATGAACAAAACAATCACGCTATTCAGTATCATCATTTTATCAGGAATTACTTGCTTCTCACAAGAAGAGCAAATGAAACCCTCCGAAACAGAGGTTTGGGAACCCGTTCCTGAGGTAGTCACTCCAGGAATAGGTACGGAAGCTCCTTCAGACGCCATAATATTGTTTGGAGGTAATGATGACTTTGATAAAAACTGGATTGTACCGGATATTTCCAATTGGTACGTGAAAGACAATGTCCTCTGCATCAATGCTCAGGATGATCAATTAGAGAATATCAAGATGTTGGAGAGCAAGCAATCTTTTGGGGATATCCAACTTCATGTAGAATGGAAAGCTCCCACCGAAATCAAACGAGACGGACAGCGCAGAGGAAATAGCGGGATCTTCTTGATGGGAAAATACGAAATTCAAGTATTGGATAATTACGAAAATAGAACCTACAGCAATGGTCAGGCAGCAAGTGTATACAAACAGACCATTCCCTTGGTCAATGCTTGCAGAAAACCAGGAGAGTGGCAGACCTATGACATCATCTTTACAGCTCCACGATTTGACATTGGAGGAAATGTGGAATCTCCAGCCTATGTAACAGTCATACACAATGGAGTGCTGGTTCAGAATCATACGGAAATCAGAGGTCCTATCAAGTTTAGAGGTTATCCAAGATATGAACCACATGCCGAGAAGCTTCCATTGAGACTCCAGGATCATGGAGATGCGGTGAATTTCAGAAACATATGGGTGAGAGAACTCTAAGAAATGAAAGCTCATAAATTTTTCTGGTTGTTGCTAGTTCTGTTGGCTTGTAATGAAAAGCAACCCATATACCTCAATCCAGATACACAAGTATCAGAACGAGTAGAAGATCTATTGGCTAGAATGACACTTGCTGAGAAGATTGGGCAAATGGTTCAGGTTAATTACACCTCGATAGATTCTGTCCACGAATTAGCTACTATGAATATCGGTTCTTTTTTAGCTATTCCTGGAAATTTGAAACAATCAAACAGTCCTGAAATATATGCAGACCTATATGACAGTCTTCAAAAAGTAGCACTTGACAATAGACTTGGTATTCCTATCCTTGGAGGAATAGATGCTGTGCATGGTCACAACAATGTGAAGGGAACTGTCATTTTTCCGCATAACATCGGCCTTGGGTCTATACAGGATAAGAGACTCATCGAAGACGCTACAAAAATTACAGCCATTGAGACCGCTGCAACTGGATTTGATTGGACTTTTGCTCCATGTATAGCTGTCTCCCAAAATGAGCGTTGGGGAAGAACCTATGAATCATTTTCAGAGAAAACAGAATTGGTTTCTGAATTAGGAGTTCTTGCGATCAAAGGTTTCCAGCAAGAAGACTTAGCCCTTCCTACATCCATACTAGCATGCGCTAAACATTACCTTGGCGATGGAGGTACAGTGGATGGAAAAGATCGAGGTGATGTGAAAATAGATGAGGATTCATTACGATCTGTGCATCTACCTCCCTACAAGGCTGCAGTAGATGCCGGAGTGTCCTCTGTGATGGTTTCATTCAGTAAGTGGAATGGAATCAAGTCAATACAACAAAAGTACCTTTTGACCAACATCCTAAAAGATGAATTAGGTTTTGACGGGATCGTAATCACAGACTACGGCGATGTGAAAAACATTTCTCGTGACAATTACGATTACAGTGTCGAAGCATCAATAAATGCTGGTGTTGATATGGCAATGATGCCTCAGAGGTACGAGTTATTCATTAATACGCTGATTAAACTCGTAAAACAAAACCGTGTTTCAGAAGAACGAATTGATGATGCGGTGCGAAGGGTTTTGACCAAAAAGTTTGAATTGGGGTTGTTCGAAAATCCATATGCAAAGCGCGAGCTTTTACCCTCTGTTGGCACTCCTGAACACAGAGCTATCGCTAGAAATTGTGTCAGTCAATCGCTAGTTCTTTTGAAAAATGAAAATAACATCCTTCCCTTATCTACAGATATTGAATCCATCAGTCTTGGTGGCAGAAGAGCCAACGATCTTGGCGGTCAATGTGGAGGTTGGTCGATCCAATGGGCCGGTGGTAAAGGACAAATAACTGAAGGAACTACTGTACTGCAGGCATTGGAGAAGGACTTTCCTGATGTTCAGGTTATTGAAAATGGAGAAGTTGGTTTGGTTGTGATTGGTGAGAAACCATATGCGGAGATTCAAGGAGATCGAGATGATTTACATTTAGATGAAGAGGACGTGAAAGCTGTCAAGGATATGAAAGCAAAAGGGATTCCAGTAGTGGTAATTCTTTTCTCGGGAAGACCAATGATTTTGGATGACATACTATATGATGCTGATGCAATTGTAGCTGCTTGGCTTCCAGGAACAGAAGGTCAGGGCATTACAGATGTCTTATTCGGAAAGGTAAAACCAACAGGTAAACTATCTTTTAGTTGGCCAACATCTATGGATCAAATACCTATTAATTTGGGAGACACTCCTTATGAGCCGCTATACCCATTTGGATATGGTCTAACCTATTAACAGTATAGTATGCGACTAATTGTGTTATTCATTTTAATAGGCTTATTAGTCTCTTGTAATTCTTCTAAAAGTCTTAAAGAGAAACTACAAGATCCTTACATCCAATCGAATGGATCGGCTTGGCACATTTCGTTGGGAAACCTCGATGAAGACAGTTCGAATGAACTGATCTATGCAACCTTTGAAGGAAAGCTTATTGGGTATGATCTTGAAACCTCCAAAGAACTATTTTCATTCGACTTGAAGGCTTTTCCATACGCTTTGGAATCTGGAGATCTAAATGACGATGGATATATAGAAACTATGGTGACCACCGCACAAGGTGATCTGTTTGTGCTAAGCCATGAAGGTGCTTTGCTCTGGACATTCAAGAGTAGTCAGCCGCTATTTGATGTGGTCCTATTAAGGCAAAAAGGAATGCACTATATAGCGACAGGTGGATTGGACAGAACACTTTACCTATTCGATGTGAATGGAGATATCATATGGAAGAAAGAAGACATTAAAGGTCATGTTCATCGACTAGCTGCAGGGAATTTTGACAATGATGAGGATGACGAAATTGTTCTTATTGAAAATCGGACCATTGCTACAATTTTCGACTTCAATGGTGAAAGCATTACGCCTATCATTTCTAAAAACCTGGAACTTCCCCAGGAATATAGTAATTGGGAGAATCCAAGATCAAACTTCTTTGTTTTTGACATTCACACATCAGATCTTAATGAGGATGGAGTAGATGAGATTCTAGTCGGTGACACATTTTTCAATCGTCAGATTGTTGGGGTCTATAATGATCAGCTATCACCAAAATGGATTGGAGAGAAACTCCCATTTTTTCAAATCGAAAAAGAAGTGGATCGGTTCAGCGAATTCTACAGTTTTTCTCAAGTTACAGCCTCAGACATTTTTGATGAATATCCTGGTAAAGAAGTCATATCTGTTGCGGGTGGAAGTTTAAGGATCTACACGGCACAAGGAGAAAAAATTGGTGATGCCAATGCAAAAATCGGTTTCACTGATCTAATCAGCTCAGGTAGAGATGTATATCTGGGATCGTCACCGAATGGAGATGACCAGATTTACCATATAAGCATAAATGAGGATTGGGAAGACCAGATTCTTTATCTAGAAAGAAAGGGACAAGTAAAGACTATCGAGAATGATTTAATGAAATTGAGAGATCAAGTCATGAATTATCCCAACAAAACCCAATCAGAAACACCTTATTATATTTCTATCAATGATAGAGATGGTTCCTTTTTTAAAAACCTAGAAAGGTATCAATCTCAGTATCCTTACAAGAATTTCAAGTACTTCACCCAAACCAAGGTAATGGAGTCCTCTCCTCCACTGGATGAAAATGGTGAGCCCTGGTCACAACACCGCTGGAATACGGATGCCATCAATGGTACAATGTCGATTGATGAAATTGTAGCGAAAGCTCGACAGATAGAGGCTAATAAAATACCTACTATATTCAAAATAGGTCATTCCTGCATGCCTTTTATAACTCTGGAAACAGCTGAAAAAATTCTGCAGGCTGCTCCAACTTATTGCCTTGGTTTTGAAACTGCTGAAGATGAAGATTTAGATCGCATTCCCAGGTATTTCAAGCATTATTATCAACCACTCTCAGACCTATGTGTCAGGTATGGAGCTAAATTCAACATTACCAAAAACAAGGGTCTTTGGTGGGCCTCTACCGTTTCAATCCCTGAAGTTTACAGAGGCATGTTTGGTGATTTAAAACGTCAAAGACTTACTGTTGGATCCACTGAAGACTCCAATTCTCGGACTCCTGAACTGAATCTTCTTGGGAGAAGTGGGTTGTGGTTGGCGGGTGATATGGATTACATTTATATCAATACCAACTCTGATCTATTCTCATTCAATCGATTCTTTCAATGGGAATACCCAAAACATGGTCACCCTTATTTTCGAAGATTAGTAGCTCACACATTACTGGGCGGATCCATGTTTCATTTCCGCCATTTAGGAGGACATGACACAGAAGACGGATACGAATTCACGCAAATGTGGCGAGAATCAACTGATTTATTTTTGCATATGGTCGGAAAGGGAATTATCGGGAAACCAGATAGAGCCCAAGTCAGAGGCTTCAATAAAATTGGTTTTGTAGTACACACCCCGTCTGAAAAATGGCTCAGAGATGCTCACAATGGACACAGTCCTCAAAGCTGGAAAGATGATGATGAATTAAATAATGCAATCATTCCTCACAATGGAGTCAATTGGGGAATGACCAATACCCCTGATCACGCACTACAAAAAGTACTGTTACACAAAGAAAGACAGTTTGGAAACAACATTCCAGCTACGCCTTACGGACTGATCGCCTTTGTGCCCGAACAAACTGATCTTAGTAATGTGTCAGGAATTACAGATTGGTGGCACACCGATGGGATTTATGCCTGGAAAAATGGTGGGCCTAAACTAACAGGTATGGAAGCTGCCAAAGCGATAAAAGCGGACTTCACCGAGTCTGCTAAGGAGCTTGATTTTAGCTACACAGGTGATGACGTTTTCATGCAAGTCATTGAGGTAGAACCAGGCCGATTTTGGGTATATCTGATTGATCCGGGATGGTTAGATCCATCTGATCGTAGCATAAGTCTTCATGCAAAAGACCCTAAAATAACTAGCAGCAGAGACATTCTCTCTGGCAGTGACTTACCATTTGAAAATGGTAAGTCAAGCCTGTCTGTTCCTGCAGGTTCGATGAGAGTCATTGAAGTGAAATATAATTAGTCTTCAAATACTTTAATCACAACCAATTCAATGCAAGCGTACCATGGGTGAAGAACTTCAGTTGGTCTGATTCAAACCATTCCCGCTCTTGATTGAAACTTTCTGATTCATCGTTCACTATAGCTGTCTTTTGAACATGCCTTTTCAAATAGGGTCCATGAACGAATTCTGACCATTTTTTGTGAGTAGGTAATCCATCAAACTCAGACCTCCTCAAGTCAAGTAGCAGGTTAAATTTTCGATCACTAGACAAACACAGTACCTTAAATGCTTTTATATCTTCTTCTACATGCTCAATAGTGACTCTTCCACTCAATCTATAGGTGAGTAAATCTCCAGCGATATGAAGTCTTATGCCATCACCCATTTCTCAGAGAGTCTAGTTCAGGAAATTGATCATCTGTATCATGGTATTGTACCTTCAATTCATCCATTTGAAGTTTAAGTTCTTCTACGACATCTGCATACTCCGGATCAGCATAAACATTATTCATTTCCATTGGATCTTTTCGCAGATCAAATAGTTCCCATTCAGGAGGTGTAGCAGCCTCCTCGGTTTGTCCGAGATTTAATCCATAGAAGAAAATGAGCTTATAATCCTTTGTTCGAATACCATAATGCGCCGCTACATCTCTATGAAGAATGTGTTGCCAGTAATGGTAGTAGATCCCATCACGCCACTCAGTAGGAGGGTTCCCGAAAAGAAATCCTTTGATGCTCTCACCCTGCATGTCCTTAGGTACCTTCTCCCCCACCAGATCAATCAATGTTGGAGCAAAATCGATGTTGGCCACCAGTGCGTCTTCAACAGAACCAGCTTTCACTTTTCCAGGATATCTTACAATGAGTGGCATTTGCATGGATTCGTCATACATAAATCGCTTGCTAAAGAACCCGTGCTCCCCCAGGAAATGACCTTGATCACTTGTGTAAACCACAATGGTATTCTCAGCTAATCCCTGTTCTTCCAGAAACTCCATTAAGCGCCCAACCTGATAATCCATTACCGCGGCACTTCTTAGATATGCCTTGATATATTGCTGATAGATGTGCTTACGTTGCTCACAGATATCGTCCGTCTCCAATTTGGTATGATGAAAGGTTTTCCAATCAAGAATATCCAATTTCAATGTCGTCCTTTTGGATGCCTCTGTACGATTCTCGTAGGTGTCGCATAGGTTATCCGGAATAGGAATATCAATATTCTCAAACAGTGTATCAAAGGGAGTCCGAGAATCCCATGGATCATGTGCACCTTTGAACTGCGTCATCACATAAAAAGGTTTGCTTTTATCCAAGCCTTTGATGTAGTCCATCGTTAAGTCGGTAATGACATCATCTGCCCAGCCTTTCTTTTCAATTTTTTCAGAAGAACCTTTACTAAAAAACTCTGGATCCTGGTAGCGGCCTTGCTTTTCCAACACCATATATTCATCTAGACCAAACGGCTCAGAAACCAGGTGCCACTTACCAAAAAGAGCCGTTGTATATCCTGCATCTTGCAAAATGGTTGCTGAGGTTGGTTGCTCCGGAATAGGTTGATTGAGAATATACACTCCGTTTTCATGACTGTACTTTCCCGTAAGTATGGCCGCTCTACTCGGAGTGCATATGGAATTGGTCACAAACACATTAGAGAACCTCATTCCTTCTGAGGCAAGATTGTCAATATTTGGAGTGTAAGCCACATCTGACAAACGCATATCATAACAACCAATGGCGTTTACCGCATGGTCATCGGACATGATGTAGAGTATGTTTGGTCGTTCCTTCTCTTCCTTCTTGCTCTCACATTCTGTTAAAAGTCCAGTGACAATTAGGACTAGTAATATGTTAATAGTTGCTTTCATTCCATTATTTTTTCTCATGCTCATTAAGCCAATCCAACATTTTCTCCTGATATTCTCCGAGGTATTTATGACCAACACCTTCCACTTCAGTCCACTCAAAGTCTTTCACTCCTGCCTCAATGAACAGGTCTCGGATTTGTCGATTGCCATCCGCCCAACGCTCCTCTGATCCCCAGGCGATCCAGACCGGCACATCTACGAATTGTTTTGCTTTGTCTAGATCAGCATCCCTCAGAGCCCCTGAATAAGAAGCGATTGCGGACCACCTTTCTTTAGTCATAGGATACATTTTCAAAGTGCCCATTCCTCCCATTGAGAAGCCATATAGATATTGTCTTGTTGGATCGGTTTTAAATCTCGAATCAAAATCCGCCAATGCTTCCAGCACATCTTTCTCAGCTTGATCGCGGTATCCTTTATCTCCTCTGCCCCAGGGAAAAACCCAAAACCCTTCTTTTCGGCTACCACCTGTTGCAACTCCCTTTAGGTCAGGTTGTAATGGTTGGAAAATCATTTTTCTGGGATTGTTATTACTACCTCCTCCACTTCCATGAAGCTCAAAATACAAAGGATAATCCTTTTTAGTTGAATCATAGTTTTTCGGCAGAACCAACCAATAATAAGATCTCAATCCGTCGCTTGGAGAGATGAAGGATAACATAAGAGGCCTTGGTTCATTCAAATAGGTTTCCCAATTCAAACCTATGGAATCAAAATAACTAAGAGATTCACTGGCCCATTTGTAATCCTCCGCTCCTGGTTTGAATCCATGCGTTGTATCCTGTGCAAAATACATGACAGTCTCAAAATGTTCTTTAAGTAAAGAATTCTCCGTTTCAGAGGCCGCTTTCGTCAGCAAAAACAAAAGCTGTTGATATCCCTGTGCGTCTTGAGGATTGGGTATGCTATCCTGAGCGTTTGATAGAAATGCGAAGCACACAAAAAATGGCATTAAGAATACTTTCATCATTTTAATGGTTTGTCAGATGTGTTAAAATTCAGTTTTCCACCAACAATAAGCTCGTCGTGTATAAGCTGGTAGTTGGGGTGATCTAGATTATTCAACTGAATGGATTCAATGAAACTGTGATTCCCATTCTTAGTAATTACAAACTGATCCTCAGCATAAAATCGCTGATCCAAAACAATCTCGATTCGATCGAAAGAAGGAGTTGTGAGTTGATAAAGGGGTTTTCCCGGGCAATCTGGATATAATCCCATCATAGAAAAAACAAGCCATGCAGACATGGTTCCACAGTCATCATTTCCAGGCAAACCATCTGGTTGATTTTTAAAATTATTCCTGATCGCCTTTTGAACCTGCTCCTGACATCTCCATTCTTCTCCAGATACATAATTAAATAAATAAGGATACGCTATATCTGGCTCATTGCCCATTGAAAACCCATCTCCATCAAAAGCTTTTTGCAGTTGATCAACAAATCGCTGTTCACTTCCATATAATTGGATCAAACCCTCCATGTCATGGGGAACAAAGAAACTGTAATTCCAGGCATGGCCTTCCACATATCCAGGAGCACCCGGCCAACCGGTTGTTGTCGTATCTAGGGGATTAACAAATTCTGCTGAAAGTAGCTTCGGACGTAAAAAACCAGTTAACGAATCAAAGAAATGTCTGTAACCTGAGGATTGCTTTATCAGTCGATCATGTTCATCTTCTTTCCCCAGACTATTCGCAAATTGAGCCAAAGCAAAATCAGCCAAATTGTATTCAAGAGAAGACGACAACTCTCCCCAGACCCTTTTCTTATTCTCTATTCCAAACGGGATGTACCCATATTCCAGATACGCATCATTTCCAGGCCGCAATTGATTGGAGTCTTCTGGTGTCCTAAAAGACTTCCACATAGCTTCCCAGGCAATATCTTGATCAAATTGAGTAAGACCTTTCTGATAAGTATCCGAGATAACGATGGTGGCAGGATCTCCTACCATAACATTGGTCTCGCTCCCAGACAACTCCCATTTAGGCAACCATCCCGATTCTTCATACATATCAAGCATGGATTTAACCATATCTATTTGGCGATCTGGATATACTAGGGAGAACAAAGAATGAACATTTCTATAAGTGTCCCACAACGAAAAAGTCGTATATCGATCATGATCAGAGGTAACAATTTCATCACCTTCTAACTCTCTGTATTGACCATTTACATCATTATAGATATTGGGATGAATCAGACAATGATATAGCGCCGTATAAAAGATGGTTTCGTCATCTTGAGAACCTCCATCAACCATGATTTTAGATAATTCTTCATTCCAGGAATCCTCAGCTTCATTCTTGACCTTTTCAAAATCAAAACCTGGCTGTTCTACTTCCATATTTTCCCAGGCATTTTCCGCACTCACATATGAGATGGCTACCTTCACTAAAACCTCCTCTTCTTCCTCCGTAGTGAACTGGAAAAACCCACCTATATCATCTCCATTGGTTGATATTAAATCTGTGTAAACTTGACCATCACGCCAAACACCAAAATTCTCTGCGGGTTTACTTAACTCAATGGCATAGAATACTTTCCTTACGCCACTCGGCCCACAGAAATTCCCATAATTTCTGAACCCCTCCGCTTTCGTACCGGACAACATATGGATAGAAGCTCCATTCACATTGGTTTGAGCCAATCCCAGGTTTATCAACACGTTGGATTGACCAGCGGAAAAGGTGTATTTACTTACACCCGTTCGAATTGTAGCACTAGTCTCAACATCAATATCATACCGATCCAGGTGCGTGGTGTAATAACCCGGACTAGCTTCCTCCTTTGAATAGGTAGAGAAATAGTCAGAAGGTTCGGTTTGTACTTTTCCTCTAGTTGGCATTGTCAGGACAACTCCTAGTTCAGGACAACCTACCCCACTCAGGTTAACATGTGAGAAACCAGATATATGTGACCGATTGTGAAAGTAAGGGGCTTGAGATCGTCGATGATTCCATTTGCTTTTCACCAATGAGGTATCATAAGCATTGAATGGACAAACTGAAACCATTCCAAATGGAACGAGTGCCCCAGGATGGGTACGTCCTTCCAAATCCACCTTATCTGCATAGGTCCCAATAAAAGGATTTACCTTATCTATTGGTTTGAAAGTTGTCTTTGGTAGACAACCAAACAGCATCACCAATCCGCTGATGACTAGCCATCTCATTTAGTAGTAACAAAATCATAAGCCCACATATAAACGCCATAAGACCATCCCTGAAATTCTCTTCCCGCGTACTCAGAATCATTCACCGTACCATCCAGTACGTTGTATTTTTCATAGACAAAACCCGGTTTTCGAGTTATGCTTACCTCTGCCCCCTTTTTATTAGTCTGAACATAAACCTGAGGCTCTGGTGATAAATAATTTTTAGTGACAATGTCTAAATATTTGGATGCAATTCGCAATGCATCTTCGTGATACCCATAGGCTTCCAAGCCACTTGCAACGATGTAATACAAAGGCGGCCATCCTGCAGGATAGTCCCATTGATAGTGTCGATCTTGCTTTGTGGGTTCACAAACCGTAGGACCAAATTCAAATTCAATTAGACCCAAATTATCTCTCACCTTTTGTGCTTGTTCCCTTGAAGCTATTCCGGCCCATAGCGGATAAAAGGAGACCGAACTGGCTACTTCAGAGTGCCTCTGATTCACAAAGTCATAGTCCAGATACATACCGCGTTCTTCACTCCAGCAATATTGATTAATCAAAACCTTTCTTTTGTTCGCTCTCATTTGCCAATCAGGTTGATCAGAAAGATCTAACTCTTTCACCATCCAGGAGAGGATTTGCTCATATTGATACAGGTTAGAATTGAGATCGACAGGAATAAAATCAGGACATCTATTTTCAAATCGAGGAGTAAAATCCATACCAGATTCTGCCTCAGCCATCCATACTGAACCGATGGCAATTTGCTCAGACCTGGGAATGGTATCAGAGAATCCAAACCTTGGCGCCAACTGACTATAGAATGCAATCAGTTCGTCATCGGTAGCATGATGGTAATATCGCTGAAGCCCATCAATGGAAGTGGTGTTGTCTTCAATTGCTGTTTCAGACGAGTCCATCCAAAACTGATACTCTTTCACAATCGCGTCATATGATTGCATCAACCAATCTTTACCAGGATTGATCGTCTCATAGACATCTTTCACTTTCATCGCCAAAAAAGGTGGTTGTGAACGATTGAGTGCCCATGGTTCCGAAGCGTTAGGAATATAACCTACCTGATCAATCTCTTCCATTTGATTGTCGGCCGAGTTTTTAGCATAAATGGCTAAACTATCAACAGTAAGTAATCCAAGATTGGTAAAGTATGGATCCCAACCAAATAGCACATTACGTCCAGGCTTAATACTCATGAACGGATAAGGAACGTTCAGGCTACCAGTCATCTGCCAGGTTGATGAATCAACTTTTGACAAATGCCAGGTTTCCTGAATTGTAAACGCAACATTCTCCCAATGCTCCTTATAACCGGAATGGTAGGAAGGGCCATCTTTGGCACTTGAACATGACACTACTAATAGCAGAAGGAGTAATCTTCTCATCTAAGGGCTGCTTGGTTAATGGAATTAATGAGAAAATTTAATTCGAATTAGTCGTTCTACACAGTCATATATACTGGCTTAGGTCCATTTTAGACCGAATAAACAGCCCCAATTTTGAAAATTAGGGCTATGCAAATGTTCCCGGGAACGTTATTTTGAAAAGATGATATTTTGATGATTAAAGAGGGATAAACTCAGAAAACAACTCTCCCATTTCCGGCAATTCACCAACAGGAACATATTCACAGACTTCTGCAAACTCCTGCCACATTTTCTGGACCTCAGCATTGGTGTGTGCCAATTCAATAGCAGCTTGGGATTTCCATTCAAAGACTTCCACAATGGTTCCATTACTAGATTTGACAATAATCGATGGTCGACTTGTTGACAATCCTTCATCTCTCAATCGACTAACATGGCTCTTCATTAAAGCTTCAAGTGCTTGCTCCTTCCCAACCAGAGGCCGATAACCCCATTACTATTCTTGCTTCTGACATTATAAACTTATTTGCTTATCAGAAAGTTAACGGATCAATTGCTGACACTTCCGTTGATTAGCATTTATTTTGAGTTTACACTTTTAAGAAATGAACTTCACTCTCGAATCCCATTCAGACTCATCCATTGCTATCCTGGACCCAACTGAAGTGGTTTCCAGTGCGCACGACCTAGCCGAATTGCTCATGAACGGCCGCTTTTATGGATTTGAAAAAGTGATCCTATTTGAAAGCAACCTTACTCCAGATTTCTTTGAGCTCAAAACCGGCTTAGCTGGTGAGATGCTTCAGCAGTTCTCCACTTACGGTGGATACTTAGCTATAATTGGAGAGTTTGATCACCTGGAAAGTAAGAGTCTCAACGACTTCATTAGAGAAAGTAATCGAGTTGGTAGAATCAACTTTGTTTCGAGCAAAGAAGAAGCCATTGAGAAGCTAAATCGTTGAGATCATTCATTTCTCTAGTGACCTCATGGCTTTCTTGATGATTTTAGCTGTTTCTTTTGTTGGAGACTCTTGCGACCATCGTTCACAAACTGAAATCACAAAATCAGGTCGCGTTTTACTGGCATCATTCAACCAGTTGCCGACACTATCCTGAACATACTTAGTGGTATCTGACTTTAAGGGATTTAATATGGGGAGTGCTTCTTCGGGATGTTGCTTTAACTGATCAATGTGCTTACACCACACTCCTCTTGGCCTGGTAGCCTCACTTGCAAATCGGCGGACGTTTGGATCAGGATCTTTCGTCCACTTTGAAAGCAACTCAATTGCCAGAGGCAACTCAGCATCTAGTGAAGGTCTCAGTGCCATCCAGGCAATCTCCCGAACTCCAAAATGCTCATCTGCAGCCGAAACGCTAGCGATCTCAAGCTTTTCATTCAAAGACATTTGCTCATTCAGACCAATGATATAAGGCGCATAACAACGAACGCTATCAGAGGGATGACTACTCATAGACTGATAGGTAGCCAGTGAAATATCTCTTTTCATACAATAATTACCTAGATGAGTACCCACCTCGCGAGTGATACTCATGCTAGTTGGTTTCTTAAGGTTTTGAATGATGGAGACAGCACCTTCAATAGCCTCTTTCAAACCCAAATCAGGGAAGGCATTTTCAATAATCATCACATGATCTACCGCCAGCCATTCGGTAAGGTTTACAGTGGGTATTTTAGCAGTATTCAATAACTCCAGTACTTCTTCAGGAACCTCTTCCACTTTTCTGGCACCTTTTCTTTCCAATATATTCTGGTTGATCATGTGTATTGGTTTAGTCAGATTATCGGCTACAAAGAAGGCATGAAAATAACCGAACAACCAATTATTATCAAAGCAACCGCTACGAATTAATTATAAATTAATCAATTGGAATTACCAGTGTCATAGGGCTGTCACTGAGAAGTTTTCTTTTGTATCTGTATCATGAATAATTTATAATTATGGAGACCAAATACTGGATCATCGCAGCGTCTAAGGATCATGTGAAAATTGGAGTGAATGGCGGATTTGCACAGGCATGTCATGGCAAAACATCCCCTCTTAAACGAATGAAGGCTGGTGATTATATCATCTATTATTCGAGTAAGGTCACTATGGGTAAGCCCGATAAGTGCCAGGAATTCACAGCCATCGGTCAAATCAAAGACGATACGGTATATCAACATCAAATGAACGAGAACTTCTGTCCATCCAGAATTGATATCGAATTTTTCGAATCAACTGATGTTTCCATCCTTCCGTTGATCCATCAATTAAATTTTATCAGCAATAAAAGCAGATGGGGCTATCCCTTCAGATGGGGAATTTTGGAAATTGGACAAAACGATTTTGATATCATTGCTGATCAAATGCTATCTAGTAGAGAAGAATTAGTTGGTTGAAGATGCAGGATAAAAGAAAACTAATCCTATACATCGCGTGCTCTCTAGATGGATATATTGCGGCACCAAAAGATGACTTAAGCTTCCTAAACAAAGTACAAAAAGATGGCGAAGATTATGGTTATGCTGAATTTGAGTCCACAATTGACACGGTGATTCTAGGTCGCAGAACATACGACTGGGTGATAAAAGAAGTTGGATACTTTCCCCATCAGGAGAAGGAGACATTTGTGATCACCAAAACAGAAAGACCTGGGTCTGAAAACCTCACATTCTATACCGGATCATTGAAGGCACTCATAGACAATTTAAAACGCAGCGATGGAAAAAACATCTTTTGTGATGGTGGTGCAGAAGTCGTACACCTTCTTCTCAAAGAGAATTTTATTGATCAATTGATCATATCTGTTGTCCCAACATTATTAGGTAATGGAATCAAACTATTCAAGGATGGAAGACCTGAACAAGACCTTACTTTAGTATCCTCCAAATCATTTGATACCGGGTTGGTGCAATTGCATTATACCACGGACAATTGATTTAACCCATTCATCGGGAACGTTATTTTTCCTTTGTTCATCACCACTGACCAGTTTTATCTAAAATGAATCATTAGTTTAGATCTCCTAAATTTAAATAGGTGATTCAAAAAACTACTGTCTTTGTAATCTTCTGCATTTTGGTCTCCTACTCCAATGCACAGTCTTTTCGATATGGAAATGCCCTTTATGTCAATTTGAATCAAGGAGAACAATATTCCTTCAAGGGAGTCAGTGTGAAAGTGCTGGCGATTGAAAATACATGGACCAAAGTTCAAATAGACCAACAGGAAAAATGGTTGAATGTAGCTAGAAGAGAGTTACCACTAGAAATCGCAGGCATCCGAGTATTTGTTGCAGATCACAAAAATTTGAAAGCTCTAACCACCGATGATTATGTTCATCAACTTCTGACTAAGGATGTCATACTTTGTTTATCCGATGCTTCATTTCCTCTTTTGGACACCTCACAATTTACTTTTCCTATAGCTAGAAGCGATGGATTTGAATGGTCTATGGAAGAGGACAGTCATTTGTTCGCTTATCTTGGATTAAGTGAATGGATCGCTCCTGATTACTATCGCTCACATGAAGGAATGGACATTAGCATGCATCAATTCAGAGGTAAAAAGCAAAGCCCGGTGGTTGCAGTAGAGGATGGCATAATTACCTTAGTGGTTGACTCAATTATTACTGGCAGCAAAGATGGTTGTATCATCTTAAGAAGCTCTTCCGATTCTACTATCTACTATGTTTATCGACACACCTTGCCCACTACTCATCAAGTAAAAGTAGGTGACGAAGTGAACAAAGGTCAAATACTGTCGCACATATGGGGGGATAATCGCTGGGGTCATTTGCACTTCGCAGTTGTCAAGCGTGAAGACATGCCAGATTACGAGGATCGCTACACCAGTACCATAGGATTCTTCCCTCAGATGTTTGAATTATACAATGGAAGCTTAGAGTTAAAAACAACGTTTTTTACTGAAGGCAATTTTGAGTTTGGTCAATTCCGATGGCTGTGCGAAAACTCCCAAAAGCTTGACGCATTTAATACTAACGTCGGTTTTGGATGGAATCTGGGCCGATGGAGTAAAACCGGCAAAGTAGAGAGAGTAAGATCAGCTAAGGGAGGAAATGCAAGACTTTGGAAGACGTTACATCAAGGAACACCTGCAGCTTCTACAAACCCTGAAAACTTTTACGAATTCAGTATTCAAGTAGAAAATGGTCTATACCAGGTTGATCTGGTAATTGGTGATCTGGAATTGCCTACAGCACAAATAGTCATGATAGAAAATAAAAACCTCGGCATTTACAGACTTTTACCAGGCGACTTTAAACCACTTAGTCAAGAATCAATCAGTGTAGAAGACAATCTACTAACCATTCGCTTGGAGCTAGTAGATCCCAATATATGTGCAGGAATAAGTCAATTAAGCTTTGTAAAAATTGAAAAGTAGGCTACTCAATCATCTGAACAAACCACTGCCCCTTTTTCAGCCATTTGTTTGGCACCCCAATTTTTGATCTGCTCAATCGCAGGAATCAATTCTCTCCCAACATCAGTAAGCGAATATTCCACTTTAGGGGGCACTTCGTGGTACACATGTCTATTGATTAATCCATCATCTTCCAACTCACGAAGAGATTGGGTCAGCATCTTGGTGGTAATGTCTGGAAGTGTTCTTTTTAGCTCACCATATCGTAAAACCGAATCGACATGGAGGTGCCACAAGATCCTTGCTTTGTACTTTCCTCCGATCCTGCGAAACGCATAATCAACCGAGCACATCACTACCTCATCAATCATTTTAAACATTTTTCAAATTTTAACTAACTGATATTCAACAATACATTCTTTTTAGTATGTAGGGTACTTTTTCGTACATACTTTCCTCAAAGGTATATACATTCTACTTTAGCCTCAAAAAAGAATTAATCATGAAAGCATATTTTTTGAAAGAAGCCGGCCCTGTTGAAAACCTACAACTGCAAGAAACTCCGATCCCAGAATTGAAAGCTGGAGAAGTCCTGGTCAAAGTGAAAGCGATCAGCATCAATCCGGTAGATTACAAAGCCAGAGGCAATGATGGAGTCCTTAGCTGGATCTACCAGGATGTGAGACCTATAATCTTGGGTTGGGACATTTCAGGAGTAGTGGAAAAAGTGGATGAAGGCACAAACTTCCAAGTTGGGGATGAGGTATTCGGAATGGTCAATTTTATAGGGTTTGGTAATGCTTATGCTGAGTATGTAGCTGCTCCGGCAAGTCACCTGGCATTGAAACCCGCGAACATATCATTTGAGGAAGCGGCTGGAGCTACACTTGCTGCTTTGACTGCTCTGCAGGGAATCAACACTGCAGGAGTAAAAGCCGGTGCGAAAGCTTTGGTTCATGGAGCATCCGGTGGTGTGGGACATTATGCCGCTCAATTACTCGTGAACCTTGGAGCTGATGTATACGGAACATCGTCTTCCAACAGCAAGGATTTTGTAGAGTCATTGGGTGTAAAACACATTGACTATTCTGCTCAGCGATTTGAAGATGTCGCAACAGATTTTGATTTTGTATTCAATACTGTACCGGGTGAAACTTTCATCAGATCAATTGATGCAGCGAAACCAGGTGGATCAATTTTATCTATTATCAACCCATCAGAAGAGATTCAAGCAAAAGCCGCAGCAAAAGACGTCAATCTTGAATACATCCTGGTGGCTTCCAATGGAGAGGATATGAAGACACTTGCCGATTTGATGGCAGCAGGCAAAGTAAAAACGAATGTGGAAGAAGTGTTTTCTTTCGAGAATTTACCTCAAGCTCACACACGAGCAGCGGCAGGTAATGTGAAAGGAAAAATTATTGTGACGCTTAGTTAGCGAAAGCAGAGGTGTCAAAATTGACACCTCTTTTGTTTCAATCCTTATTCAATTGATGCCTGTAGAACTCCTCAAGTGTATGACTGCCATATTCAGGAGCCACCATATCATATGACATTGCAGTAAGAAAAAATTCTGCTGGTCCGTAAGTTTTAACTGAAGTGAATGTTCGTAGCAACCACAATACAAACCTTCTTATTCCATCTGGTAAATGAACTACCCTTATCTTCTTCCCCTGAACTCGTAATGCCAATTCGGCAATTTGATTTTGAGAATAAGTGATAGGCCCTCCAACTTTTAGAATTTTCAAATCACTATGTATGCTACTTACACATTGTTCAGCTAAATCGGCACCATGGATTGGATTCATTTTCTTTTTGCCATCCCCAAAGAGGTACACTCGCCCTTGTTTCGCCATGTCTAAAAAATCTCCCATGTCAGAGAAAAAACCATTGGGTCGAATCACACAATAGTCCATTCCTGAATTCATAAGCGTATTCACGAACTTCTCCTTGGCTTCGCAAATCTTTAGTTGAGTCAAATGCTCTCCATTAAGCACAGAGACATAAATAAATTTCTTAACTCCTGCTTTCCGTGCTTCATTCAGCAAATTAAGGTTAGCCCGATAGTCGACCGCCATATAAGTTAGACCATCTTTTTGACGTGTAATACCAACAGTAGAAATCACCACATCCACTCCTTGCATTGAACCCTCCAGAGTCTTGGGCTTGGTCAATTGCACAGAGTGAGCTTCATATTGCCCTTCAGGCAATCGAGAGGTGTCTCTTGCTAGAGCAACCACTTGATAGTTTTGAATTAATAATTCTCTCAAGATGTAAGAACCTAAATAGCCAGTTCCTCCAGCTAATAAAACTTTCATAGTAATCCTTTTTTTTAAAGGAGCTAAGCTAGAAGACTGACAGTTGATTCCTCTTGACGAACGTCAAGTAATCACTAACTCATGGCCTTTTTGGCTACTCTTCGCTTTATCCTACTCAAAGTTTCAGGAGACACTCCCAGATAAGTTGCAATGTATTGTTGTGGAACTTTAAGAAATAACTGAGGATTAGTTTCTATTAATTCTAAAAACCGATCTTCAGCTGATTTGGTAACGAAAGAAGCAATCATTCGCTGATAATGAATCAACTCATCTTCCGTTGCAATGCGAGCCATGAGCTCAAATTTGGAAGAACGGTTGATCAATAATTCTAGCAATTCCCGATCAAAACTCATCACCAGAGAGTCCTCAATAGCCTGTAAATTCTCTTTAGCAGGAATTCCATTGGTATAGCTCTCTCCTGCACAAAAGAATCTACCTTCTGAATAGAAAAAAGCGGTTTTATCCACCCCTTCCACATAGTAAAAAAGTCGAATATATCCTTCTAGCAAAAAATAAATCCTATCTGTTACTGTACCCGCCTGGAGAATATACTCACCTTTTTTATATAGTGTCACTGGCACTTTATCCTGAATCAATTGCTTCTCCTCATGATCCAGTTCTGCATAATACTGAATGAGCTGAAAAAATTTTGAGTATGAATGTGACATGTCGAGAAAATTAAAGGATTCAATAATGATATCGAAAGAATGCTAAATGAATCAGAATAAGTTATCAAGAATCATAACAAAATATTCACACAAAACATATCTACAATTATGAATATGTTAATATGTTTACATCATGGATGCGATTGAAATACACAAAGTACTCTCCAACGAAACGCGAATGCAGATTTTAATGTGGTTGAAAGATCCTGCGGGAAACTTCCCTCCCCACAAATCAATTGACCACTTTGATTTTGGTGTTTGCTCGCAAAACATTCAGATCAAAGCCAATCTATCGCAATCGGTTATATCACAGTATCTGAGCATGATGGAGAAAGCGGGCTTACTTATTTCCACTAGGCATGGCAAGTGGACCTACTTCCGACGAGATGAGGAAGCCATCAAACGATTCACCGAATCATTAAGAAATGAACTTTAAACTAGCACTGAACTAATGAAAAAAATAGGAATGATTGGTGGGATGAGTTGGGAATCAACCCAAGTCTACTACCAGTTGATGAATCAAAAAGTAAAAGAAGAGCTTGGTGGATTCCACTCTTGTAAATGCATTTTAGACTCTGTTGATTTTGCCGAAATCAAAAAACTTCAATTTGACGGAGATTGGGAAACGCTAGACAAATTAATGGCTCAGTCAGCTGCAAACCTTGAAAAAGCTGGTGCGGAACTATTAATTATCTGCACCAATACGATGCATTTGAGTGTTCCGGAAATAGAAAGGGCCGTTGATATCCCTGTCCTGCACATAGCCAAAGCCACTGGAGAAGAAATTCAAAAAAGTGGGCTCAGCAAGGTACTTCTATTGGGAACTCGTTTCACCATGGAAAAGGATCTGTACCATTCTTATTTAAAAGAAAATTATGGCATTGAAATCATGATTCCGGAAGAAGATGATCGAGAATTAGTTCATCAAATCATCTATCAGGAGTTGGTTCAGGGAAAGATCACCGACTCCTCAAGAGTTGAATTCCAACGAATCATTAACAAAGGACAAAAACAAGGAGCTCAAGGAGTCATTCTGGGCTGCACAGAAATCCCATTACTCATCAAGCCTCATGATGTAGAGATCCCAGTCTTTGATACTACAGCAATACATTCAACTTATGCGGTTAAAACCGCAATAAATTAATCCTATGAATCCATTCAATCTAAAGTCCAAGTTCGAGCTATTTGATCGCCAATGGACACCACATATCGTTGCAGAACTCAATGGTCAGTATGTAAAAGTGGCCAAACTTAAAGGTGAATTTGTCTGGCATGATCATGCCAATGAAGACGAGTTGTTCTACATAGTAAAAGGTTCACTCACCATTCAATTTAGAGACAAAACAGTCACCTTAAATGAAGGTGATATGGGTGTAGTACCGATGGGTGTAGAACACAATCCTGTTGCTGAAGAAGAAACCTGGGTCATGCTACTTGAACCAAAAGCCACCAAGCACACTGGAGATGTAGAAGATGAAAAAACGGTAACGGATCAGAAGTGGATATAGACTTAAATAATTTCAGTCTATAATTCTGATAGAATTTTTTGAATGCGTCGATCTCGCGTCTCATCTGTTTTGGCAGATGCTACAGATAGAGCCATGACTTTCTTCTTACTTGGTGCGAGTTTCTCGAATTTCTCTTTTTTGATTTGGTCTTTATCCAATTCCTGTTGAAGTTCTATTGGGACTTCTACTGTACGTGGTTTGGTATCCAATTCAATGATTACTTCGAGCTCGTCGCCTCCCAGTACCTGTGCGTTTTTCCGGTTTTCAGCGCTTAGACTAATCATAAATCTATTACCCATCTTACCAACAGCACTTCTGTAAGTGTAGTTATTAAGAGTTACCTCTACCAATGGTCGTTTACCCCCTCCCAACTCTTCTAACTGCTCTTCACTAATTTCAATACCAGTGTTATTACCTGTCTGAACGATTTTGGTCTTAAATTTCATTTTGATCAAGTTCCGTATTCACTTAATAATTTCGTACTTAGACGTTTATTTCGCTCTTAAAGATCTCTAATTATTTAATTTTGGACGGAGTACTATTCCGACTATATCACGGGTAGATTACGTCACAGAAATTAGCCTCTGATTAGACAATTCGGTTAGCATAAAGTACATCATTCCGGGAACGTTATTTTAAGTATGCAGACCAGAAAGTAGGAATTCGTTGATATCTTATGATTGAAATTCAAATCATGGATTATTCCAAATACCTCCAACGAATAAAGCTCACAGAAGAAATCACTCTCGATCTGACCAGTCTCAAAAAGTTACAAGAGCATCATCTGTATGCAATCCCTTTTGAGAATTTGGATATCCATTATGGCAACAAGATCGAGTTAGATATTGATCGGACATATACTAAGGTGATCGAACAAAATCGTGGTGGGTTTTGCTATGAACTCAACACACTATTTCACTACCTGCTTTCCTATATGGGTTTTAATCCCAAATTGATTGGGGCAACAGTATATAATAAAGAGTTACAACAATACACCGAAGAGTTAGGTCATTTAGCCCTGGTGGTAGAAGTAGACAAGCGGCATTATCTAGCCGATGTTGGATTTGGTGAGTTCGCTTTACATCCCTTAATGATCGATTGTACTGGTCCACAAACAGACCCTAGAGGCACCTTCCAAATTGACAGGTTGCAAGAACAGTATCAGGTCTCCACATTGATCAATGACTCGTTCGTGCCGTGCTATCGATTCGAATTCATAGAAAGGAAATTGGAAGAGTTTGAATCAATGTGTCATTTTCAGCAAACGAGTCCAGAATCTATTTTCACCAAACAAAAACTAATTACTCGACCTACTCCGAATGGACGTATCACCTTGACCTCATCATCACTAAAAATCACAAAAGGAAACAAGGTTCTGCAGGAAGAAGCCATCAACGATGAACTGTTTGATCAATACTTAATTAAATACTTCCAATAGTCATTGCCTATTCATTATATTGATATTTTGAGGCAACGACATTGATGGTTTTAAGTTATCAAAGTCTACCTCTCCAACCCAACTTCAAAGATTCTACCATCATAATCCTTCTCTATCGTCACAACAAATCCATCTTCCATAAGGGATTGACCGGAGGCTTTAAGTAGTTCATTTTGTGATGGTGCCTCCCTTATTACATACACCTGATCTGGAATAAGATCGCTTAAAAACACCTTTCGCTCCTCTTCCCCAGCTCCCTGACGGAACACTCCAAAAATACCTCCCTCCATGGTTTTGAAGTTGATCCGCTGCCAACCATCCCAGTGACCTTCTCTCGGCTCACCAAAACCAGCAAGGTCTCTTCGATAAGACATATAATCATATTTGTCCTGCATATTCTGCATCCACTCAGACCAGTTTCGGATCTCTTTTCGCTGCTCAGAAGACAATTTTCGAGGATCACCTAATACAATCGGAAAAGTGCCTACCAAAGACTTTAAACAGAATTGGAAATCAGGATCATCAAGTGGCTGATTCCCAATAACCATAGAGCTTGCAGGAATTGCCGGAGATCTCCACCACGCCATCTGACGCACGCGCAAAGGACCTGTTGGTGATGGCTCCTCAAAATTGGAAAGCCAGTTACCTTCTGCATGTTGCGCAATTGCATAATCCATCAGCTGCATTTTACCAGCCGTTTCAAATGTGCAATCAATGAACAATTCTGGAGCCTCCTCATGGAGGTCATCAAAGAAATCAAGTAAGCGTTGATACAAGACAATAAAGGATTCATTATGGTCGCGATATCTGAAGTGATCCTTAGCATAAGAGCCGGATATCTCGTCATTATTAAGATAAGGACTTGTCACAATCGCCAGGTCAAGCTTAGCGTATTGCAAGCCATGTTCCTTGACCAGATTGAGTATTTTCCCTTTGATAAATTCATACCAATCCGTCCCAAAGGAGGCCGAATAAAAGCCATCTTCAGGTTTTGCATCATAGTGGAGATTACCAGGATTGCCTTCCTTGTCCTTCACGAACCACTCAGGATGCTTCTTGAATACCTGTGAATCATCGGTCGCTGACGCAATCGAGATCCATAGCCCAGGGGTCATTCCCAAAGATTTGATGTAATCAAAAGTTGGCTTTAGCCCACCAGGAAATTTATTTTCATCCACCAACCAGTCTCCATAATTTTCACCCCAACCTTTAATGGTTGATTGACGGTGATGATTGACCTGCCAGCCATCATCGATGACAAACTCCACAATTCCACACTCAGCTGCAGCTTTGGCTACACTTCGCACCAGCGTATCACTCAACTGAGTTCGAAAAGGGTACCACGTATTGTAAACAAATACGGGTTTCTCAGCGAGTTTTGTGATTCTCGTTTCCATATGAAGCGTCACAAATCGATTCACTTCCTGATCTATGACTTGGAAGCCATCATCCCGATCTTCATAGAGACACACAAAAGTCTTAGGACTTTCCCAGACCTGTCCGGGATTCAAATATTTTCGGAAACCAAATGATTGATCCGGATGTGTCAGTCCAATTTCCACATTGTTTTTGGTGGTGTGATAAGCAGTCCTTTTTAGCACCGCCACACCTTCGTTTCCTAGGGCCATTCCCATTCGTTGGCTGATATCATGAACCACCACTACAGGGTCATCCCAATTTCTCACATACTGTCCAAGGTGCTTCATCCGCCCATAATTATGATGTACCACCGACTGAATAAATGAAAACCGGGTGTCCAGATCCTCAACATTGAGGCGTTCCAACTTCAATATTGGCTTACCAATATTCTGAAAAGTGATCCACTTACGGATCAGAGGTAGATCAGGATAAAGAAGAAAATTAAGCGAGACTTTGAGCCGAGTCGTTTTTGATTGGAGGTCTATTTGGACGCCTTTCCCATTACTTGAATCTTGAATTGGTGAAGTACCTAAAAAGACCCACTCAGAGAAACCAGAAAGCAATTCATCATTAATTGTAAATGAAAAATCCTTACTTGATAATGACACTCCGATAGTATCATTTGTTAATCCAAAGAAGGTAGTTTGAATGGAATCACCAGAAAAACTAAGCACCCTTCTAACCAGTCCATTATCAAGAATGACCTGATCACCGTTTTGCATATAATAGTCCTGAGCCTGAATCTGGTATGCGGTAAGGAAAAGCAGAAATGCAATCTTAAGACGCATGATCACTAATTCTTCGAAGTGAATGGAAATAGATCAGAGTGAGTTCTGGAGGCACTCATCAGCGAATCAAGCTCTTTCACTTTTTCAGGAAATTGACCTGCCACATCGTTGGTCTCACCTAGATCCATGCTCAGATCATAAAGCTCGATTGGGCCTCCAGGATTTGCGATTGCATCTGGTCGGACAGCTTTCCATTTACCCTGAAGAATGGCTTGAGAACCACTTCCTTCATGAAATTCAAAATAGAGGTCAGTATGTACTTTTTGATTGGATAGCCCCAGCAAAGTAGGCACAAAGCTGATTCCATCTGTATTTTCAGGGGTAGATTCTCCAGCCAACTCAGCCAGCGTAGGCATCATATCCCAAAATGCACCCTGAAAATCAGAGGTCGTACCAGCCTTAACCTTCCCTTTCCATCTGGCAATCATTGGCTCCCGAATACCACCTTCATAGAGATCTCTTTTACCTCCTCTTAGATCACCATTACTATCGAAGAAGTCAGTGGTTGGATGATTGTTGTACGGTCCATTATCCGAAGTGAACATGATTAGTGTATTTTCATCAAGCCCAAGTGCATCAATTTGATCTATCAGCACCCCAATGCAGCTATCCATTCGAGTGATCATGGCCGCATAATCCTTGTGCGTTTTTGGCCAATCCTCCTTTGCATATATCCCCTGGCTAGGAACTTCAAATCGCATGCTATCAGGTTGCTCCCCATTGTCATGAGGAGCAGTTATTGGCAAATACAAGAAGAATGGGTTTGCTTGATTTTCTGTGATGAAGGCTGCAGCTTCTTCAAACATCAAATCATTGGAGTAATCAACTTTCTTGGTGGAATAGCTCCCCAGTCCATCATGCCAAGCTGCGGTATCCAGGTACTTTACTTCATTTCTTAGATAGATCTTATCATTGTTTCTCCACAAATATTCGGGGTAATAATTATGTGCCAACACCTGATCGGTGTAGCCGAAAAAGAAGTCCCAACCGTGTTTCAGTGGATTCCCAGGAGTGCTTGGCTCACCTAAACCCCACTTACCGATCATCGCGGTAGTATAGCCCGCCTCTTTCATTACCGTTGCAATGGTGGTTGTGCCAGCCGAAAGTGGCTGTTGACCATTTCTTAGTCCATACTGTTTGTTTCCCCTGATCTCAGTATGTCCGGTATGCAGACCGGTAATCAATGAAGATCTGGAAGGTGCACATACCGAAGTACCTGCATAGAATTGGGTAAATTTCATTCCTTCAGAAGCCATTTCATCCAATCGTGGTGTTTGGATCTTGGTTTGTCCATAGGCACCAATATCTGCATAGCCTAAATCATCAGCCATGATGAAAATGACATTGGGTTTCGTTTTAGCAGGCTCTTTCTGTTCTGGCGAGCAACTGAATAACAGAAAGGAGATAATAGAAATAGTTAGGTACTTATTCATGATTTGTTTAGGCTAAATCTTATTTATGTAAGTTGATTGGAACTCGACCCTTCATGCGCCAATGAGTATATTCTACCACTCCTTCTCCTGATCATTTACCACCTGATCGGCTACTTGCCTGAAAAACTCAGTATCCAGTTGATCAAAAAAGATGAGGTTGATATATTCTCCATTGCTGTCTTTGTAATCCAAGGACCAATGAATAGATGCAGGAATTTCACCAGTAATCTTCCGAACCATCGTACAGGCCGTAAGGAAACTACCATAAATCGATGGATGACTCCCATCTGGGGCATAAAGCTTAATTGTTGGTCTGAGATCACTGGCATATGCCCATGCATCCCCTACAGGTATAACATTAGCTCCACTTCTGGTAGCAGCCTCTAGATAAACAGCATTGATCTGAGATTGCATTTGAGGAAGTTTCTCTCTCGCCCATGTATTATATAAGTAGGTTTCTGCCCCATTTTCTCTAGCCAGTTCAGCAAACAATCGCATGTACTTAATCAAGCTATCTGGATACTCGATAGCCCCCATGCTATGATCCTGCAATACGACTACATCAAAATCTCCTGAAGCAACAAGTGACCTGGATTGAAGTCCTCTTTGCTCAAGCCAATGCTCCCAAATATGGGCTCCACCTTTAACACTCTTGCGAGTTTCTAATTTGGTAGATCCATAGTCAGAAATCAGAGATACTACATGTGATAAATTATTGTAGTTGGTATAGCTATTACCCACAAAAAGGACTTTGAGCGTATCCTTTTGAGCTGTCAAGTTTAGACTCGCACAGCTCACAACGAGTAAAATCAGAATTCTTTTCATTTGGTTGAGGTTTTAAGGTTGTGTAATCGCATAGCTAATGACTGCAGGTCTGGTAAATCATTGGTTGGTTTTGATAAATAGAAATATGCTGTGGCACTGTAATCGTCCGATCTATAGAAATTTGTCCAGGATCTAGGGTAATCCTGATCATCCAAATCCAGGACCTCTCCAGGTTCATAGACATGATTTAAATGTTCGGTCAAAATAGTTACCGGAATTAGCGGTACACCTTTATTCTGAATTCGGTTCAGTTTCCAATGAGGAGCACCACCCATCTGCTGATGAGTGACCTTTATTCCCTCACTGAAGTATATAGGATCTACTACATGAAATCGATAATAAGCCCATTGGTACATGGAGTCATTAGCTATAGTACATCCGGTGTATCGATTGATAAACTTCCCCTGTCCCCAGGCAGTACCGATGTAATCTTCAGTGCCTGTACCTACAAGTGTCGGCCATTCTTCATCCCCATCTTCATACATTTTGATCTCCCCTTCGCCCCACCAGGTGTCTTCATACAACGGATTGGCATTTACACCTACGTTGACACCAAGAAATCTTCCAGTACCACTGACTTGTGGCAACAATTCAAAATCTTCCGTCAAAGTTGTAGCCGTATCCCTACTCCAATAACAATGAAAATACAGCATGTCATCACTCCAATTTGGAAGAAGCTGGTAATCAATATCAAAAAAGATGCTGTTATCATTCAATGAAAGTGAATCCGACTCATTGGTCAATACTATCTTTGCAGCAGACTTGAAAGGCATCGGAATAAAGCTATTGAAAGATCTCCCTTCAGGATTGGCGAAATACTCATTTTGAAACACGATAGTCCTACCCAATCCAACACTAAAGAAGTCTCCAAAAGGAACTGAAACAGCAGGTTTACTTGAATGATCCCAATACATATCCAATCGAAGTGATCTCAACATTTCAGGTGACCGATCTCTTACTGTAAACCACATCCTTCTAATAACACCAGTTGCTTCAATATTGAGTAAATCAATAGACTCACCGGGTTCTAATCCAACACTTGGTCTTCCTTTAGCTCCATTATTGAGTTGACCTCCCTCTCCTTTTAATCCATTAATATTTTCGGGACTACTCCACCGAGTATCAGCATCCTGATAGGAATATACTGGAGGATTTAAATCAACTGTTTTGGATGGCTGACATGAAAAGCCAATAATTAAGACACTTAAAATCAATAGAATTCTCATCTCTGACTTTTTAAGAGTTCCTTCAGCTCACTAACCGTTTCTGAATAAGCACTGTCCATGGCAAGATTGGTTAACTCCTTTGGATCTGACACGTGATCATATAGCTCCTTACCATATTCACCTTGCTTCCATTCAGTGTACCTCCATCGATCAGTACGTACACTTCTACCCAGCAATTGCATTCCCCAATTTGGTTTGGAACGATCCGGTGTTCCATCTGGACGAGCAACTACCATATGAGCAGCCCTACGCCATGACAGTTCTGGATTTGTTAGCAAAGGCACGAAACTTCGACCGTTCAGATTTTTAGGAGCATCTAGACCGGCCAACTCTGCAAGTGAAGGGTATAGATCAACCATCTCCGTTAATTTGCTAATGTCTCCCCCTCCATCATGACCAGGAGCCGAGACAATCAAAGGAACCAAATTGGCCTCTTCAAATAAATTAAACTTATGCCACAGTCCATGCTCCCCCAAATTGTATCCATGATCACTAGTAAATACCACGATTGTATTATCCTTTAATCCCAAACTATCCAAAGCATTAAGAATTCGCCCAACTTGAGCATCCATAAAGGAAATAGAAGCATAATAAGCCTGTACTGCCAGCTTCAAATCAGATTCAGGTAGTCCATAGTTTGGGTTAACCACAGTAGAAACCGCCAATTCTGGGATATCCTCTCGATCATTGCCTAGTTTGGGAATTACGATTTCAGCGGTATCATACAAATCAAAATATTTCTTTGGTGCTATATAGGGACAATGAGGGCGGAAAAATCCAGAAGCAATGAAAAATGGTTCTTCTTGATGCATAGACAATAGATCAATTATCTCTGTGGCAACCATACCATCAGTTTGCTCCTTATCTTCACCGTCAGCTTGTAAAAATGAAAGACTTGCACCAAGGTGCTTGTTGGGAGTGAGGTTAATCACCTGATCTTCATCCCATTTATCTCGTCCTTTTGGATTTCTTCGCTCGTTCCAGGAAAGGGTGTCGTCTAACCCATCCGTACCAATATCTCCAGGAACTCCATAATGAAACAGCTTCCCGACTCTAGCAGTAAAATATCCATTATTCATGAATAATTGAGGCAACGTTACCACATCAGGACGATAGTCTCTGAAATTGGTTTCATTGATGAATACATTAGTTGAGTCGGGATATAGTCCAGTCAGAATAGAAACCCTACTTGGACCACACAATGGAAGCTGGCAATATGCTCGGGTGAACTTCACCCCTTCTTGAGCAAGCTGATCAATATTTGGGGTTTGGACTAAAGGATGCCCATAAGCACCAATATTGTTATTGAGATCATCCGAAATGATCAAAAGCACATTCATTTTGGGAGGATCCTCACTGCATGATAACAGAGCTATTGCTCCAACAAATGATAAGCAATAAAGCCACCATCTTGAACGGTTCATCATCTGGTTAATAGGGTGTTTGATGTTGATTAAATTTCAACCCACAAGTTAGCTACTACCACATCGCAATGCCCAATTTCGGAATGGTTACCGGGAACGTTATTTTGAGTATCTGACGCAGTTCATCAATATTTAGCTCCTTGCAGCATGTATATTTACCATAATAGTATCCCAAAATTGATCATGAGAAATATCCCATCAATCATCCTCTTTTTATACTTCACAAGTGTTTTATTCAGTTGTCAACCATCTAAAGAAGCAAGCCAACCTGTTTATCAACTAAATGACACTGTTACTTCCTTCAATCCATCACTTCCTGATCAACCTAACATCGTTTGGTTAGTGGCTGAGGACTTGAGCGCTTATCTTCCCTCCTTTGGGGACTCCACCATCACCACCCCTAATCTTAGTCGTCTGGCAGCACAATCAGTTAGATACCCTAATGTATTCTCTCCATCGGGGGTATGTGCTCCTAGCCGATTTGCCTTGGCTACAGGGATGTATCCATCCTCTCTTGGTGGTCATAACATGCGTACCCAATATGTAAAAGCACACATGGATTCATTAGGATTGAAGCTCTATGAAGTGGTAACACCTCCTGAGGTAAAAATGATGAGTGAGCTCATGCGCACTAATGGATATTACTGTACCAACAATGATAAAACTGATTACCAGTTCGCACCAGTCATCACTGCATGGGATGAAAATGGTAATCTCGCTCACTGGAGAAATCGACCAGACAACCAACCATTCTTTTCCGTATTCAATTTGGATGTGACGCATGAAAGCCAGGTATTTCACCCTACATCAGTGAAGAACCTTCGGTACAATGAGAATTTCCCTGACTCCTCCTACACCTACACGTATTCCGATTGGATTCCGGATAGCTTGTGGACATTAGAAGTATCAGCGGATTTGAAAGTTCCAGTTCCTCCTTACCTACCTAACACGGAATTGGTAAGAAATGATATCCGCAGGGTCTATTCTAATATCAAAATTATGGATCGTCAGGTTGGTTTGATCCTCGATCAATTAGAAGAAGATGGATTACTTGACAACACGATCATCGTTTTCTACACTGATCATGGAGGTCCATTACCACGTCAGAAACGTCTGATGTATGACTCTGGCATCAAAGTCCCTATGATGATATGTTATCCAGGTCAAAAAGGTGCCGGAATAGTGGATGATCAACTCATTAGTTTTATTGATTTTGCACCAACAGCCTTTTCCATGGCTGGATTTAAAGCTCCAGAATACATTCAAGGTCAGGCATTCGTTGGCCCATACAAAGCGGATCAGAATAGAAAATACATTCACGCTGCAGCTGATCGATTGGACACAGAGATTGACATGATCAGAGCTGTGAGAGATAATAGATTCAAATACCTCAAAAATTTCCATCCTGATCAAGGTTATTATCTGGAAGTGACATTCCGTGAGCAGATGAATAGCATGCAGGAACTACTTAGAATGAGAGATGAAGGAACTCTGAATGAGATACAAATGCAGTGGTTTCGCGAAACCAAACCTGAGGAAGAACTATTCGATACCTGGAATGACCCACATGAAATCAACAATATAGCCAATGATCCGAAATACGCATCCAAGTTGAGCGAGCTTCGAGAAGAATGCCAAAGATGGATGGCGGATATCCACGATATGGGCAAGATTCCAGAAAAAGACATTTTAAGTAGCTTTTGGCCAGATTGGCAACAACCTGTTACTTCCACTCCTTCTATAGAAGAAGACAACAATCAAATTGTAGTCTCCTGTGAAACCGAGGGGTCTTCCATTGGTTATCAATGGATATCTCCAGATCAACAGCCACTGAACAAGTGGAAAGTATATACCGAGCCAATACCTGTTCAGGAAGACAAGCAATTAATTGTATTGGCAGACCGTATTGGGTTCATGAAAAGCGATACAGTAAGTTGGCATTAGCCGACTTATCAGGACTTACTGCAAAATATAGTTGCTTCCATATTTAAACTCAAATCACCACTTGTAAATCATTCAGGTAGAAAGTAGAGTTAATTCACGGTTCATTAAGAATTGTTGTTAATTGAATTGATTACCCCAACGTCAATTTTCCCTACTCATAAGATATTCTTTCCTAAAACCGAACCATAGTGATCAAGGTATTCTATTTTTATCCTCAGATGAATTATATTATCTCTTGATATTCCTAGGTTTGCCCCGGGGCTAGTTTATATTGAGGGCAAGTGGTGAAATATGAATAAACTATTATCCAGCTTTAGTAAAATTATGGAAGCATATGATACACCTTATTACAAGGTGCATCAAAAAGCTTTATCCTTCTTTGCTGTATTAGGCATTGTAAGCAATGCATTCTTCTATATTTTCCTCGAATATTTCACAGAATACACTGAGTACTTTTGGCTAAGAGGTATCGTTATCATCCTTTTTGCAAGTCTCTTTTTGATCCCCAAGGATCGTGAACTTAAAAAAAGAGAATTTTGGTATCTGGAAATGGTATGGCTGATAACCTTACCGATATTCTTCTGCATCATGCTATTCACCAATGGCATGAATGCCTATTGGACCATGTCTCTGCTTCTAGCGGTGACATTGTATGCGTTGCTTGCCGACCCAATCAAAGGTTTGATATTGTACCCTGTCGGATATGTCCTTGTTTTTGGGGCGTTCTATTTCTATCTCGGTTTTTCATCAGATAGCATGCAGCAAGTTTATGAAAGCTTTTTCGCTACTAATTTGATGAATGTTGTTATCGGAGGACTGCATGCCTTTACAAGATCAGTATTCCTTCAATTCGAACAAAAAAATGACATCATTGAAGCCAACAAACTAGAACTAATCAAGCGACAACAAGTAGCTGAGAAGGCGAGCAAAGCAAAGACAGACTTTCTTGCCAACATGAGTCATGAAATAAGAACTCCTCTTAACTCCATTATCGGATTCAGTCGTGTACTAGAAGAGCAGGGAGAGCAATTTGAATTCCCTACAGATTCTCGTACACTTATCGGGTACATTAGAAATGCAGGAGAGCATCTAACTGAATTGATCAATAACGTTCTGGACCTATCCAAAATTGAGGCAGGAAAAATGGAATTGTATAAACAACCATTTAGACTTCATCGACTGATTGAGAGTGTTTATCATTTACATCTTCAACAAGCCCAAAACAAAGGTCTGAATCTGGAATTCAGTATAGACAAACAACTTCCGGAGTTTATCTTATCGGATCGGATCAAATTGAACCAAATACTGTCCAACCTGGTAGCCAACGCCATTAAGTTTAGCTCCACTGGTACCATTTCTATAAAAGTGACCGCCAAGGAAAACAAACTTTTGCTAGCCGTATCCGACGAAGGGATTGGCATTTCGCCTGACAGACAAGCTGCGATATTCAATTCGTTTGAGCAAGCTGACAATACCACCACACGAAGATTTGGAGGTAGTGGACTAGGCTTGGCAATAAGTAAAAAAATGGCTGAACTTCTTCAAGGCAATATTACTTTGATCAGCCAACCAGGCAAAGGGTCGACATTCTTTGTCCTGATTCCATATGATCGTGCTAATAATGACTATTCTGATAAAGGAGAGACTAGTACCTTGGCTAGTACCATACCTACAGATAAGCAAATACTGATTGTGGAAGACGACATGATGAACCAATTGGTCATTAAAGGAATGCTTGCCAAAACGAAATTGCCTCTACACATAGTATCTAATGGAAAGGAAGCAGTTGACTACATTAAAGAAGCAGTAAAGACCCATACGTTACCCGATTTGGTATTTATGGATCTACACATGCCCGTGATGGACGGAGTAGAGGCTTTGGGTCATATCAGGAATGAATTAAACTTAGGAAGCTTACCAGTGGTTGCACTGACTGCAGATGCACTGGCAGAACAAAAAGCAAATGGTTTAAGAATGGGCTTTTCCGAATACATCACTAAACCCATCGCACAGGAAGAATTATTCCTTGTATTGAATCAATTCCTCAACCAGCCAGTTGCAGCTAGTTAAAACAACATCAGAAATAAGTTGGGATAGTCTATTGATTCTGTCTTAAAGAACATCAGAATCTAAAGAATCAATCTTCAAATAACGGAAGATAGAGGGTAAATGTAGTGCCTTGGTTCAATTCGCTATGAACCTCGATTTTACCTTTGTTCTTTTTGGTAAACTCTGAAACTAACTGCAATCCCAGACCTAATCCGGATTCTCCAATAGTCCCATTGGTGGTAAACGTTTCATCAGAATTGAAAAGCTTCGATACTTTGTCTTGTGACATGCCTACTCCAGTGTCAGACACCGTCAATTTGCAATGCCCTGCTGTTTTATCCATAGTAGCACTCACTTCCACTTGTCCACCAGTATTGGTGAATTTAATGGCATTATGCACCAAATTTCTCAAGATAGTAGATATGGTATTTCTATCTCCATTCAGGAAACACTGTCCATCAGGCATAGTCAGCTTAAGATCAATTTCCTTAGCAGTTGCGTTGTCCTTGTACATTTCCAAAACTCGTGAAGCCATCTCATTCAAATTGAGTTTTTCAGGTACATATGGAAACTGGCCACGTTGGTTCATTGCCCAATTGAGTAAGTTATCCAGCAGCATGATCAATCGCTGTACTGAATTACCCATTTGGTCGACAATACCGGTAATCTGTTTTGGATTGCCATCTTTCAGATACATCTGACAAACCGTAATCAAACCACCTAATGTGTGAACTGGCTCTCTTAAATCATGTGAAATAATGGAGAAGAACTTATCCTTGGCATGATTCAACACTTCTAAATCCTCATTTTGTTTTTCTAGCTGTATGCTCAGTCTATTCTTAGATTTGAAAGAGGTATAAACGATGATAATCAAAAAGATAAAGGCAACAAGCAACAACGAGCCCGTGATAATGATGATACGGGTATTCTTTTGCTGCTCCAGTAGCAGATTTACTTCTTCTTGCTTCAGACCCACCTCATATTCCGTTCGCATGTCACCAAGCCTCTGTGTTGTTTCTAAGTTCTGAATACTGTCCTTGTAGGCATAGTATTGCGTTTGATATTCTATGGCATCTTTCAGGTTATTCTTTTTCAGGGAGAGCTTGTAGAGAATTTGAGAAGCATCCCTTGCTTGCTCTTTTAGTCCAGCGTTTTTGGCAAGTTCTAATCCTTTTAGAGTATATGTGAAGGCCTCATTTTCCTTTTGCTCTTCCAGATAGATTCTTCCCAATTGATTATTATAATCAGCCATTCCATAGTCATCACCTATTGGCTCCAGCATGTCTATAGCCTCAAAAAGTCCACGCTTAGCAGTTTCTATATCTCCTTGTTTCCAATATATCAACGACCTATTACCAATTACATAAGCAATTCCTTGCTCCATATTTTTGATATCTCGTAAGATAGATTCGGACTCATTGTAGTAGGACATGGCTGAGTCATACTGTCCAATCAGGTAATAATCATACCCATAGTTCAGTAAGCTCAAAGCCAGATATCTTCTCCGATTAGTTTTACGGAGGATATTGATGGATTTAGAACCATAATACAAGGCATTTTCAGAGTCTCCATTTTGCGTGTAGCAAGTAGAAATCTCAGAATAAATATCTACAGCAAGGATATTTCGAAACTGCTCTTTTCCCTTTGCTTGCTCTGCAGCTCTGAATAAGTATTCCAAGGATCGACTTAGATTTCCCATAAATCGATGGGCAATACCAATTTTACAATTGGCTTTAATCTTGTATTCTAAGCTATTGGCCTTTTCAGCCAACTTCTGTAGTTTTTCCCCATACTGAAGAATTTCATCTGCAGCACTAGAAAAGGTAGCTAACCTGTAATACGCCTCCATTTCCTGGCTTGGAGACAGTATTCCTTTATCGATTATAAGCTTTAGACTATCTGCTTTTACCTGGTTCTGAGCGGATACCCGAGAAGCAAATAACAGTAGTAATGCTAGGAAAGTGGAGTATATATAGCTGGACATATTGGATTATGTATCAATTTGTCATTGCATCATCGTCATTCTCTTCAACACCTCCTCCAACTACTATTTTTGGGTCCAATCGAATTTTCACTCCAGCCTGACCTCTTATCTCGTAAACAATATCGTATTTCAGAACATTATGCTCTGGATCATAGTTCTCAGGAACCTTAACTACCCACATGCTATATTCTTGGAGTCTAGTTGGCAATTCGTCCAAAAACTCCACCGCATGACTATCAAAATCAATGCTATCCAGAGTACTAATTCCTGCACCTGCAAACCAAAAAATCAATTCTCCTGGCTCAACCGATGCGGTTACAGTAGTTTCAGTAACCGGATAATAACCTTTTAAGGTATCAGTATTTGTTTTGTACATCAACTGACCTCTTTTGAGCTTCAATACAGTGATTGACTTATCGATATTATCTATTTCGTCCACCCCTTTTCTGCCAGCAGTTGCCGTGAAATTGAAATTATCAGCTATATACAAATCAGCTAATCCAGCAGCTGTTTCCATGTCTTCATCTATTTCATCAACCACAGTAGGAACATCATTGTCGCTACATGATAGTGTAATGAAAAGAATAATTGCGAATGGAACGGTATTTTTAAAGATTCTCGTGATGGTGGTGGACATGTTGATCACTGTTTGTTGATGATTGTGTGGTTTGTTGCGTACTTTATAATCTAACAAATGTCTTCAAAATAGCATCAAGTGATCGTGTTACTACCAAACTCTTAGATAAACTATGCTTTTTGTTCCATGAATATTGGGTATTTATCCATCAATTACACAGTACCGTTATTAATAATTCTAACACGCAACAAAGGATAGGATTAACCTGAAAAAACCGCATAAATGGCACTCCTATAGAATTATTCACCTTTTTTCATCAGTAAAAGACAAATCAAGTTATTACGGGTTGATATTACCCAAACGACTGATACTTCATATATTTTCATTTAGAACTAACCCTGAAGGTCCTCTGACAAAAATCAACGGCCACTGTGACCATCTTCATTAGTCCGGTAGGGATAAGTAGATAATTTCATCCTCAGAAATTCATCCTTTCTACAAAACCCTACAATCATGGAAAATCTACAATTAAATCTAGCTTTTGAGAAGGGCGAAGAATTACTTCGTATCGCTCAAGATGAACTATGCAGACCGGAAGAGGACGTGGTTCCTTACATGGTCTATGAAAAAGCGAAGCTTGCTACCGCTGAATTTCTAATCAGCTTCCTGACTCATTATGGAATACAAGTATTCTCTATAGATCCAGAAGTTTTGTTGAATCAATGCCGAGAGGTCAATAATGGTTTCTACGAGCTCAACATCACTGCTTTAATCAATGTAGGCAAAGATGACAATGCCTGGGTGAATCTAGCCTCTGCAAAAGACTTTGTCACGATCGCTGAAAACACCCGAGCTATGGTAATCAGCCAGATAGGTTAGTCCATCCACAAATCAAGTGGAAGGGACGAAGATTAGACAATAAGAGCATATAGAAATGAAAGACTCCTCAAAAAATTTCAAATATCCTGGTAAAAGAATGGCATTGGATGGAAACACAGCCGCTATCATGTGCGAGCGTGAATCATCCGATGCTGCAGGTGCCTACCCAATCACTCCATCTACACAAATGGGTGAATACTGGGCAGAAGAAGCGGCCAAAGGTCACTTGAATATTTCAGACAAACCTTTGATCTTCATTGAGCCTGAGGGTGAGCATGCTGCGGCTGCGGTGACTGCCGGCCTGTCCATGACAGGTCAGCGAGCTTCCAACTTCTCGTCCGGTCAGGGGATTGCTTACATGCACGAATCACTTTATGCCGCTGTTGGAAAGCGGCTTACTTATGTATTGAACATTGGTGCTCGTGCGATGACCAAATCCACGCTAAACGTTCATGCAGGCCATGACGATTACCATGCGATAGACGATACAGGATTCTTTCAGATGTTTGCTAAAAACGCTCAGCACGTTGCAGATTTAAACATCATCACCCACCGAATTGCCGAGTTGGCCTTAACACCTGGCGCTATAGCTCAGGATGGGTTCTTAACCACTCACTTGATTGAATCACTCAATGTACCAGAGCGTGATTTGATTAAAGAGTATCTGGGAAGACCTGATGACATCATTGAGACCCCTACTCCTGCTCAGCGTATGATCTACGGCGAAACCAGGCGTCGAATCCCTGAACTATGGGATGTAGACAATCCGGTGATGGCGGGTATCGTTCAAAACCAGGATGCTTACATGCAAAGTGTAGCTGCTCAGCGTCCCTTCTTCTTTGATCATATTCAAGGATTGGCAGATCAGGCTTTTGATGAGTATTATCAACTAACTGGCCGCAAATACAGTCGTGTCATGACCTACAAGGCAGACGATGCAGACTATCTGATACTTGGTCAGGGAAGTGTGGTTCCGAGTGCTGAGGCCGTGGTTGATTACTTACGCAAAACCCGAAAAATCAAAGTTGGAGTGGTGGATCTCGTCATGTTCAGACCATTCCCTGCTGATTTGATCGGTGAAATTCTCAAAGGCAAAAAAGGAGTCGTCATTCTTGAACGTTTGGATCAACCATTAGCCGTTGATGCTCCTATTGCGAGAGAAGTGAGATCAGTAATCACCAAGTGTTTGGAAAATGGAATAGACAAGAAAAACAGACCATATCCAGAGCTAGACACCTACCAACCTAAAGATGTTCCAGCCATTTATTCTGGCTCATTTGGTATGGGTAGCCGGGATTTGCAACCTGAGGGAATTATTGGTGCGGTAGAAAACATGCTTCCTGACGGCAAGCAAAAGAAACAGTTCTACTTATCCATAGATTTCATACGAGAAAACGCCTTCACACCAAAACAACGCGCACATCAAGAAAACATTCTTGAAGCATATCCCAAAATCAAAGACCTGGCCATCAAGGGTTCTGAAAACCCTAATTTGATGCCTCCAAACTCAATTACCGTACGTTTCCACTCAATCGGTGGATGGGGTATGATTACTACAGGTAAGAACATGGCGATGACTTTGTTCGACCTGTTGGATTATGACATCAAGGCCAATCCTAAATATGGTTCTGAGAAAAAAGGACAGCCAACCACCTATTACCTGGTAGCTGCTCCAGAGCCAATCAAAGTGAACTGTGAGTACAACTTTGTAGATGTAGTATTGTCACCAGATCCAAATGTATTCAAACACACCAATGCTATTGCTGGATTGAAACATGGTGGTGTTTTCATTATCCAAAGTGATAAGAAAAAACAAGAAGATGTTTGGAACGACATTCCGAAGCACTACCAAAAACTGATCATCGACAATGAAATACATGTGTTCTATGTGGATGGATTCAACATTGCTCGTGAAGAGGCAACAGATCCGGAATTGCAACTAAGAATGCAGGGTATCGCCTTCCAGGGTGCTTTCTTCTCCGCATCACCTTTGATGAAAACTGCAGGTTTAACTGAAGAAACCTTACTCAAAGCAATTGAGGATCAGCTACAACACAAGTTTGGATCTAAAGGTCAACGTGTAGTAGATGACAACATGCGTGTGGTAAGAAGAGGCTTTGATGAAGTGAGAGAGATCACCAACAAAGTGGTCTCCACAGAAACTAAAAAAGCAAATGGAAAAGCGCTTTTACCAATTCCAAGAATGGTGAGAGAACTGCCAAAGAGCGAAAGCCAGTTAACAGACATCCATCGTTTCTGGGAACAAACCGGAAGCTTCTACATCGAAGGAAAAGGAAATGACAACATCACCGATCCTTTCATTGGATTGAGTGTTATTCCGGCAAGTACTTCTCTTTTCAGAGACATGACCGGCATCCGATTCGAGCATCCAGAGTGGGTGCCAAACAATTGTACCGCTTGCGGAAACTGTTACACTATTTGTCCGGATACAGCCATACCTGGTTTGGTAAGTGATTTGGGTGATGTATTTGACACGGTAGTTAGAAAAGTAAAACGTAATCATCCGCAACTCTCCCACTTACCAAAAGCGGTCCGCAAAATGGAAAGTCAGGTCCGAGCATTGTTTGATGAACCACATGGTGACGCTACTGTCAACAACCTGATTCAGGACACGATCGATAAAATGATCAAAGGTGAATCTGATCCGGCATTTGGACAAGAATTTGGCTGGTTCCGTGAAGAGCTTGGGGAATTCGAATTTGCATTGACCAGACCTTACTACCACTTAAGAGAGAAAAAAGAAAAAGGCAGTGGCGGACTCTTCAGCATTACGATCAATCCAAATACCTGCAAAGGATGTATGGAATGTATCAAGGTCTGTAATGACGATGCATTGCGTCCGGTAATTCAAACTGAAGGAACCATTGCTAAACTTCGTCAGGACTGGGATTTCTGGAATGATCTCCCTACCACGCCTGAGAAATACAATCGAATTGATGACCTGGAAGAAAAAATAGGGCCATTAGAAACAATACTTCTAAACAAAGATGCTTATACCAGCTTCGCGAGTGGAGATGGTGCGTGTCTTGGTTGTAGTGAGAAATCAGTGGTTCACCTTTTCGTAGCTACTGTAGAATCTCTGATGCAGCCAAGGGTGAAAAAACACCTCGAAAAAATCAATGACTTGATTGCTAAGCTGGAGAATCACATTCAGACAGAGTTGTTGCAAAGCGTAAAAGTGACTGATCCAGATTCGATAAGCAAGATCCTATCGGTTAGTGCCAACAAAGATTTGACTATGGCAGACATCACTAGCAAGTTAGAATCCGACGCTGGTGGTGAACCGATAGATCAGGACTGGCTGCGTAGAGTCACCCAAAACCTGGCACAATTGAAAAACCTTCGTCAGAAATACGAAGGCGGAATAACTGGCCGTGGAAGAGCGAACATGGGTATGACCAACTCAACTGGATGTACCAGTGTGTGGGGTAGTACGTATCCATTTAACCCATACCCATTCCCTTGGGCCAACCACTTATTCCAGGATAGTCCATCTGTAGCAATGGGAATCTTTGAAGGTCATATGAGTAAAATGGCTGATGGTTTCAAAGCAATACGTAGGGCAGAAATGGAACTTGCAGGCACTTATAACCCAGCAGAACACGATGGTTTCTTTACCTACTTCACCTGGCAGCAGTTTACCGACGAAGAGTGGCTATTATGTCCTCCAGTGGTAGCACTGGGTGGTGACGGAGCGATGTATGACATTGGTTTCCAAAACCTATCCAGAATGATGGCATCTGGTAAGCCAATCAAAGTGATTGTGGTAGATACCCAAGTCTATTCCAACACTGGTGGTCAGGCCTGTACTTCAGGTTTCATTGGTCAGGTATCCGATATGGCTCAGTATGGTAAAGTATGGAAAGGTAAACCAGAGCCTAGAAAAGAGATCGGACTAATCGCCATGGCACATAGAAACACTTATGTGATGCAAGGCACCTTGTCCAACACTTCACACATGATTGAAGGCTTTATCGATGGACTGATGGCGCGCAGACCTGCCCTATTCAACTTGTATACCACATGTCAACCTGAACATGGTGTCGCAGATGATTTAGGAGCACATCAAGCGAAATTGGCAGTAGAGTCACGAGCGTATCCAATATTCAAGTACAATCCTGAAAAAGGAGTGAAAACTTCTGAAGCGTTTGATTTGAATGGCAACCCAGCTTTGACTGATACCTGGCCAACATACGAACTTAAGTACATCGAAAATGGTCGTCAGAAAACCATGGAAGTAGCCATGACATTTGCAGACTTTGCGATTACTGAAGCACGTTTCAGAAAACACTTCCGTAACGCGCCTAGAGATACCTGGAATGACAATATGGTGGTATTATCCGACTTCCTTGAGTTGTCGGCAGAAGATCGAGTTGGCAAGTTCCCATTCATCTGGGCAGTGAACAGAAAACAAGAGTTGACACGCGTGATGGTAGCAAAAACCATCGTTGATTCCTGTGAAGAACGTAGAGACTTCTGGCTATTGCTAAAAGACCTTGCAGGAGTTGAAGAAGAGCAACAACCTCAGGAAGATGTGGAAGCAAGAGTTCGTAAAGAAGTGGTAAGCAAAATCGCTCAAGGCTTAATGAAGCTTGCTGGAGATGGTGAATTGGGAAGCCTGGTAATAGATGAGCCAGTAGCTGAAGCCAACGGAGAAGCGCAGGCTGAAACTGCCGCTGCACCCTCACTAAAACCATGGCTAGAATCTTCCGAATGTACAGCATGCGATGAATGCATGAAGATCAACTCAAAGGTTTTTGCTTACAATGATGATAAAAAAGCCTTCATCAAAGATCCGAATGCTGGCACTTTTGAAGACCTTGTAAAAGCGGCAGAGAAATGTACAGCTGGTGTGATCCATCCAGGACTCCCTGCTGCGGATGCAAAAGGTGATCTATCCAAGTTAATTGCTAGGGCTGAAAAGTACAACTAAGGTGTTTAATCGACTCAGAAATACGTTTAAACACGGTGTACATCCACCGGAGCACAAGGACGAAACCAATGGCCTGGCCATTAGACAATTCTCTTTTGCTCCGGTGATCACCCTACCCACTTCTCAGCATTTGGGGAAACCCTCCAAAATCATTGTGAGAGAAGGTCAGGAGGTGGTGCGTGGACAGTTATTGGCAGAAGCCGATGGCATGATGTCCGTACCGCTTCATGCTCCGGTGACGGGAGTCGTTCGGAAAATCGCCAATGTCCCTACCATTTCTGGCAAGATGACTTCTGGGATCTTCCTGGAGAGTTTGACTGCCTCTGGACAGGAAGTGATTGAAGGAACACCCATATCACTGGAAAGCTCACCAGAAGAAATCTTACAGGGAATTCAAAATGCTGGAATCGTTGGTCTGGGAGGAGCAGCATTTCCTACCCATGTGAAGCTGAAAATTCCTGAAGGGAAGCATTGCGAAACGCTATTGATCAATGGAGTGGAATGCGAACCTTTCTTAACCACAGATCATCGGGTGATGCTCGAACAACCAGATGACATATTCATAGGAGTTCGCTATGTGATGAAAGCCACAGGCGCACAAAAAGCGATACTGGGAATTGAAGCCAATAAGCAAGATGCTGCTGATTTCTTGAAATCACGAATACCCGAAGATCTTCCATTGGAGGTTCGTGTGGTGCCTGTCAAATACCCGCAAGGAGCTGAAAAAATGCTCATTACGAGTATTTTGGGAGTAGAAGTTCCATCTGGAGGCTTACCAATTGATGTCAATGTGGTGGTGATTAATGTCGCGACTACAGCAGAGATCGGCAGGCTATTACCTCATGGACGAGGCATTCAGGAGCGAGTGATTACCATCACCGGACCTGGAGTGAAGAAGAAAGGCAACTACCTCATTCCGATAGGTACTCCTCTCCGATACATTTTGGAAGAAGTGGGTGTGGATGGCGCTATCCGAGAAGTATACATGGGTGGCCCAATGATGGGCGTGGCAGTAAGCAATTTGGATATCAGCGTCACTAAAGGCACTTCAGGTGTGGTGGTTTTCTCTGAGAAACAGGTGACCACCGAGCAACCTGAGTACCCATGCATTAAATGTGCTGCTTGTGTAGATGCCTGTCCTTTATCTCTCAACCCTTCTAAACTGGGTATTCTAGCCAAAAATGAGTCCTATGATTTGATGGCGGACGAATACCATCTGATGGATTGTTTTGAATGTGGTTCTTGTGCCTACGTGTGTCCTTCACACATTCCGCTGGTACAGTATTTCCGCATTTCGAAATCGATTGTCAGAAAACGTGCAGCTAAAAAACGATTGGAAAATGCTTAACAAGACCTTACATATTAGCACCTCTCCTCACCTCACCAAAGGCTTGACTACAACGCAGATCATGAGAAACGTGGTATACGCTCTACTTCCTGCTGTGGGGTATGCGGTATATGCTTTTGGATTGGATGCTTTTCTGCTCATCTCTACTACAACCATCGCGGCGGTAGTGACTGAGCATATGCTGTGCAAATGGTCGAATAAGGATTCTACAGTTGGCGACTGGTCAGCAGTCATCTCAGGATTACTGCTAGGAATGACATTGCCTCCATCCTTCCCTCTTTGGATGGCCTTTTTAGGTGGTGTGATCGCCATTGGTTTAGGGAAATATGTATTTGGAGGATTAGGCAATAATTCCTTCAATCCAGCATTGGTTGGCCGGGCTGTTTTGCAAGCTGCCTTTCCAGTTGCGATCACTACCTGGTCCACCTCCTTCATTCCGCATCGATTTACAGAAGTTTCCTCCTCCGTATTGGCGTTGCCATTCATGAAACCAACCTATGATGCCGTATCTGGAGCGACTCCACTTTCCGCATTCAAATTTGATGGAGTGATTGCAGACTCAATGGATCTGGCAATGGGTATGGTCAGTGGATCAGCTGGTGAAACCAATGCTTTACTCATTCTCCTTGGCGGAATATACCTGGCAAGTAGAAAAATGCTGAATTGGCGAATTCCAGTAGCTGTTATTGCAACCGTATATGTTTTCAGTTCCATTCTGCACCTGATCAATCCTGAAGTTTACCCATCTGGTGTATTCATGATATTTTCAGGCGGTTTAATGCTTGGAGCGGTCTTCATGGCCACTGACATGGTCGCTTCTCCACTAACCACTCCTGGTGTAGTGATTTATGGGATCCTGATCGGAACGCTCATTGTGGTCATCCGCATATGGGGTGGCTTACCTGAGGGTGTAATGTATGCCATTCTGTTGGCGAACGCGGTTTCTCCGCACATAGACAAGTTCACACAAAATAGAGTATATGGCACCTCTAAACGAAAACAACTAGCATGAGCACTGTAGCAACCAAACCGAAAACACAAAGCTCTAAAATGATTCAAGTCATGGGAGGACTAGGCGCACTATGTGCATTATTGATTGTACTCACTTACGAGGGCACTGCGGAACGAATTGCTCATCTGAAAGATGAAGCGCTGCAAGAAGCAGTGATTTATGTACTACCTGGAGCTAAAACCACTAAGGAATTTTACATTGATTCGGACCATCACATATCCTCCGAATGGACGGAAAATGCCGTTCCAATATTCGCTGGTTATGATGCCAACAATCAACTGATAGGTGTTGCCATTGAAGCATCCGGACGTGGATATGCGGATATCATCAAGGTGCTTTATGGATATGATCCAATCAAGCAGCAAATCATTGGCTTTTATGTACTCGAGAGCAAAGAGACTCCTGGTCTGGGAGATAAGATTCAAAAAGATGCCAGCTTCCTGGAAAACTTCACCGAACTGGATGTTTCCCTGGGATCCAATGGTTCTACCAACAATGGGGTGGTCACCGTCAAACATGGACAGAAGAAAAACCCATGGGAAATTGATGGAATTACAGGAGCTACCATTTCTTCTCGTGCTATTGGGGTCATGCTTAACGCAAGTACCAATGAATGGCTAGCGATCATTCAGGCAAACTTACCTGTCATTCAAAATCCAGAAAGATGAGTCAGCTTGTGAAAGAACCGAAACAGAAAAGCTTTTTTACCACACTGGCAGAAAGTCCATCTACCAATGAGTTCATGAAAGGTATCTGGAAGGACAATCCCGTCTTTGTGCAGGTATTGGGTATGTGTCCGACATTGGCGGTCACCAATACGGCAGAGAATGCCCTGGCCATGGGATTCGCAACGACTTTCGTGTTGGTGATGTCCAACATCCTGGTATCGGCACTTAGAAACGTGATACCGAAGGAAGTACGAATTGCCAGTTACATCCTGATCATCGCGACGTTTGTGACTATGACTGACTATGCCATCCAGGCCATTAGTGTGGATTTACACAAAAGCCTTGGAGCATTCATCTCACTGATAGTGGTCAACTGCCTGATACTCAGCCGAGCAGAGGCTTTTGCCTCTAAAAACACTATAATCCCCTCTGTACTTGACGGGCTCGGTATGGGATTGGGATTTGTGCTCGCNTTATTCAGNCTTGGAGCNGTNAGAGANNTNCTNGGAAACGGATCTATTCTNGGNTATAGCATCTTCTCAGNGAACTTCCAGGAGTGGATNGTGATGATCCTTCCTGCTGGTGGNTTCTTCACNCTNGCCCTATGGCTGTTACTGTTCAACATNTTGAAAGAAAGGAGGAATCATGGATGAGTCTCTATGGTATATATTCATCAATGCCAGTTTAATCAGCAACTTCGTTTTGGCNTACTTCCTCGGNATCTGTCCATTCCTTGGAGTGTCNGGAAAACTNGATACNGCCAGNAAAATGGGTGGTGCNGTCACNTTTGTNATGCTGATTAGCTCCATGTGTGCCTATGGTATCAANGCCTTGCTCGTTGCGATCGATGCTCCATTCTTACAATTGATCAGCTACATCGTGGTGATTGCCTCCACCGTGCANCTGGTNGAAATGTTTGTGAAGAAAATGAGCCCTGCCTTATTTAGAGCGTTGGGAATCTTCCTGCCATTGATCACTACCAACTGCGCCATTCTTGGATTAGCGCTTTTCCAAACCAACAAAGGTTATGGCTTCTTACAGAGTCTGGTCTATGCACTTGGTGCGGGAGTTGGATTCACTTTAGCACTGGTCTTAATGGCAGGCATTCGCCAACAACTAGATTTTGCAAGTCCACCAAAGGTGGTTAAAGGAACGGTCATCACGCTGTTGATTGCCGGCATATTGTCCCTTTCATTCATGGGATTTTCAGGATTAGGAGGATAAAAAGTATACGATTATGACATCTCTTATCACATCAACTGTAGTTATCGTTTCGCTCATGCTCGTATGGAGTGTGGTGCAATGGTTTTGGAAACAAGCATTTCCAGAAGATGTGGTCAATGATGATGCCCTGGCCGGACGAGATAGTTGTGGAAACTGTACTTGTTCTGGCACCTGTAGTATCAAAGCACAATTGAATCAAAAACATTAACAACTAACATCATGTCACATTTAGCAGATCTCGATCAACGTCCCCATTACCATGCGACGATCAAAAAAACGAAACGCCTGACTCCAGCAGAAGCTGACGAAATCAGGGAAATCACTCTGGAAGTTCAGGAACCTAATTTCGATTGTGCGGTGGATCAAAGCTTTGGTGTATTGGTGCCTCACGAAAGTGAGTTTGGCACCTCCTACCACCACCGTCTGTACAGTGTTGCTGATTTGCCCGACAAGAAATCAGGCAAACAAACCTTGAAAATGCTGGTAAAAAGATGCGACTATGTCGATGAATTTAGTGGCGAACAATATCCGGGTATTGCTTCCAATTTCCTTTGTGACCGTCAACCAGGAGATCGGATCATGCTTACAGGTCCACACGGCCTTCCTTTCGAAGTGCCTTCTGACAAGACGGCCAACTTAATCCTAATTGGAATGGGTACCGGTATCGCTCCTTTCCGAGCCTTCATCAAACACATTTATCACAACGAGAAAGACTGGAATGGAAAAATCCGATTGTTCTATGGAGCAAAAAGTGGTCTGGAAGTGCTCTACATGAATGATGCCGAAGACGACCTGAAAAACTATTACGATAAGGAAACATTCGAAGCGATCGAGGCACTGAGTCCAAGACCGCACATGAACGATCCAATTGCTTTGGAAACAGCTTTGACAGATCGTGCTGCGGATATTTTGGAGATGCTCAATCAAACCAATACCTACATCTATCTGGCTGGATATGAGCAGGTAAAAGAATTGCTGGACAAAGCCTTTTCTACCATTATGCAATCCAATGAAAAGTGGCTGCTACGCAAAGCAGAATTGATTGCTGGTAAGAAATGGGCAGAGATTATTTATTAGACAAAGAGATTGAATTGGTCATCTCAAGATTTAGACCCTGAAACAAGTTCAGGGTGACAAACACAAAAAATACAGATCCTGAATAATTTTTTGGGTCATGCTGAACTTGTTTCAGCATCTATCAAAAAATCTTGAATAGACCTGCAAAAACTAAAGAATCATGATTGTTCTCATTGCTTTAGGTACACTTGGAGGACTCACATTGGTGCTGGCCATCATGCTAATGGTAGCCAACAAGAAGCTATATGTGTACGAAGATCCTCGAATCGATCAGGTGGATGACATGCTCCCACATGCAAACTGTGGAGCTTGTGGCTTTCCCGGATGCCGNCCGTTTGCTGAGGCGNTGGTATCAGGAAAAGTCTTGCCTGGCAAGTGTACCGTAAGCANTGAAGATGCCCGAGTCAAAATTGCCAACTACCTGGGNGTGGCACTAGGNAGTGAAGACAANCAAGTAGCGAGACTNGCTTGNGCTGGNGGCATCAATGTGGCACGAAATAGAGCAGAATATAAAGGTCTTCAAAGTTGTAAGGCAGCCTCGTTGGTATCCGGGGGCGGCAAAGGATGCTTTTGGGGCTGCCTTGGTTTTGGAGACTGTGAAAAAGTCTGCGATTTCGATGCTATCCACATGAATGAGTATGGACTGCCATTAGTGGATCTCGATAAATGTACCGCTTGCGGCGATTGTGTAGAAACCTGCCCGAAAGACCTCTTCTCCATCCAACCAATGAAGAACCATCTGTGGATAGCCTGCAAAAACCTGGAGCATGGCGATGCAGTGCTCGAAGAATGTGCGGTAGGCTGTACCGCTTGCGGCAAATGTGCCATGGATGCACCGGGTATCATCAGTATCCAGCAAAACATTCCAATTATCGATTACTCCAAAGGTCAACAATCTATGGATGCCATCCAGCGATGCCCTACGGGCGCCATTGTCTGGCAAAACAATGATGGCTCAGTCACCAAAGGTGCAGAAAGCAAGAAAATCATTCGTCAGGGGAAGTTGGAAACTTCGAATACTTAAAGGTTCTGAATTACAATAAAGGCATTGCAGAGAGCTACAATGTGTTGAGGCCGAGGTTAAAAAGCATTGATACAATTTGAGCTTTTCAGGAACCGATCTCTGTTAAACTCACAAATGTAAATTCAGGGTACAGTTCTTCCAAAACCCCCATTAGCCTCGAAGCATATTCACCATGATTTGAGTGACAATTATTCACAATCACGTAGGCACTTTTCTCTATATTCTGATAATGCTTAAATACCTTCTTTCCAGGAAAAAAGTTTTGTACCAGCTTTTTATAAAGCCTAAAACGCTTTGTATTAGAAGCTGACTCTTCTTCAGTCTTGGTTATAATCCTCTCTCCTACAAACCCAAAAGAGGCATTATTATCCTTGGAGTAGATTTCAAGAGCTATTTTCATAACAGTCTCGAGAATTGGAGCAGCTAAATATTGGTGCGTAAGAATGTTGAACTTGTTTTTGCTTCTCCTGGTAGTTGTGCTGTAAAACTTGATAACATAAAACCCATCAAGGAATTGTTCTACTTGAACAATATAGCGCATATGGCCCTTAGTAGACCTCTCAAATTTACTAGATAAGTTGAACCGGTAATATTCAGTATGAATATGGTTTTCGTCGTGGCTTTCCCTCTTGACAAACTCAAAAGGTATATTGGAGTCAAACAATATTAGGGAATCAAAGGAGTATATACAGACACTCTGTTTCTATTGAATTCCTCTTTGGAAACTTTAGTAAACTCAATAGACTTCAACGCATTCTTAGTTGAATTAGCACCAGATTTCAATCTACCCCCTATAGAAGAAGATTTTCCTATAGAGACTGATTTATTTGTCAAACGTCCCATTTCTGCTGTTGTATTTTAATGCAAAAGTAATAGCTACCTTCTTAATTAAAAAGTTTTAATAACTACACGAATTACAAACGCATATTATTAACTATAGTTTTTAGACACAAATAATATGCCTGTTTAAATTGTAATTACTATAAACAAATTCATCTCTTAAATAACCTCATTTACCCCTAGGTCTCTTTAATTAGGAGCGGATTTACTGAATTACTTATTTCTTCAACCGATAGTTTTCTCCACTCACCTTTAAATTGCCCTTAATCGCCTTATTCAGTGCGTCAGATTGGTTTATTTGCATAAATATTTTTTTTATATCAGCGAGAACTTGGATATGGTGGGGAGTAAAGGTTAATGAAATATTAAATAGAGCCATCCAAAACCTGCATAAATACACCAATCACTTTAAAATTCTCCAGTCTATCAGAATCAAGCAAAATATCTTCATAGGTTGGATCATTAGATAGAGGTTTCAAAATAATGGATTCATGTTCCCATCCTGATTCGGTTACTGTTTTTCTACTATGATACTCCTTTATTGTATATCCTGATCCCATTCCCTCATCTTGGAATTCACTACTCTGGCATAGCACTATCAGTCCATTTCTTGAACCTCCCTCATATTTTTTGAACAAACACATTGAATCATTAGCTATTATCCGGTTCATAGATTCTCCAACTACTCGGCAGGCAAACATGCCTTCTGTTAGTCTAAGATTTTCAGGAACTCGGATCAAATCCTCATCACCAATCATTTGTCGATTGCTAAAATCTCCTGCCGAGATTTTTAAATCATAAAGTGGCACACTATTTTCAAAGGGAATGAGTTCAATTTCTTCAGCAACTTCTTGAGGTTCTTGATGTTCGGTATGCACTTCTACGTAACGACTTATATATTTTCTTAGCTCAGGATCACACGCATAAATGTAAGTACCATGGATTCCTCTTAACATTATCGTTTTATATACATTAAGAATATAGCTTCTTAGGATTTCAGAGCTATTGATACCAGCCTTTCCTTTTTTATCATGATAGTTTTCCTTACGGATAATTATTTCCTCATTTATTGGATCATAGCCAATTTCAGGACCAAAAATGATACCTGCAAAATTTAAATCATAGCCTTGAGTTGTATGAATACAACCTACCTCATTTACACTTCCCTCCGAATTAATCCAATCATCAGGCACCATATTCCATTTTAACTCAATGCCCTCAATATTGATATCATACAATTCAGGGTTCTTTTTTGTTATCCAAGGCCACGCAAACCCAGCAACCATACGTGAAAGCCCGAATTCTTTGTCCTTTTGTTTAACAGCAGTTACAAAAGGTTCAAATTCAGTGAATAGCTTAAGCTGATAATTTTCAGCTTTAAACAATTCAGGACTCAAGTTTTCGTTTTTGAATAAACCATTGAGAAACTTGACATACCCATTGCCTCCCTTCACTCGAAATTGAGAAGTTAACTCTATAACATTTGACTTATCAGACTTTATTAAATTATTAAAAGATTCAGCCAATACGTCTGTAGGCTTCACAGACTGCTCAATATCATAAAAATATACTGCTGTCTTTGACTGCAACCTTACCCAGTCCAACTCATTTCCCTCCTCTTTGTCCAAACCCAATCTTTTGTTGTTCGCATCGAAGGATGCATAACCGGTAAGGTTCTTTCTTCTTTTTAGTCTATGTGCTTCATCTACTATTACCAGATCATATTGATCTCTCGACATCTCAGAAGGACTAATAACCATTGATTGCTTTAACCCTTTGACATTACTAAATACTTTCTTCAGTGTATTTCTGAATGACGTCATTGGGACTACTAAAGCCATTTTCGGATTTCTGAATTTCTCTTTAAACCTTACAACTGTATCAAAAATTTCTCCTTGTTCATCTTTTCCCAGATCCGAATAGTTAAAATCTTCCAAATTAGTTGTTAAAAGTTTGAAGAGGTATACTGCCATTACAGTCTTCCCAGTACCTGCTCCTCCTCTTAGGATAATACTTGAAGAAACATTCCCCAGCAGACTTTCAATAATTGTGAGGATTCCTTTTTGTTGAAAAGGGGTTAACGACTTATAGGGAGAGTATTTGAATAGATCTGAATTATTTATTGTCTCCAGTGAATTTCTGGTTATTCCCTTCGCACGTAGATCATCCCAAATTGATCTAAAAAGCTCCCAGTAATGGCTTTTTTGATAATAGTTATGATTTGCTATCCCTAGATTTCCATTCAAAAGTTTGTATTTGCCATCAGCAGCTAAGTACTTGATCAAGTTAGCTTCAATATCTAAAGTAACAGACTTATTGAATAATTCACTTTCAATCAAATGAGCCTCACTTAGTTTGTTCTTTTTTTGATTACTTAGATGAGCTATCATTCGGGAAATCACATCGGTGGATTCACCTACATAAGCTAAATTTTCGTTGCCCTCACTTAAAATATAGACGATTGGCCATAAGTCTCTGGCAAATTTTAATGATCCAATTCCATCAACAATCGAGGAATTAAAGTCATATTTCCTGATCTCAAACGATTTGTTCGAAATCATAACTCATTATATTTCTTTGCCGTTCCTTTCGCTTTTTCTATTGGGTATTTCTCACCATTTTTCTTGATTTTGTCAAGTATGATTTCCCTGATATCGAAATCATATTTCTCAGCTATCAATAGACCATAAGCAAAAATATCCGCTAATTCCTCTTTCACCTTGTTTTTATCAGCATCCTCAGGTTGTTTCCATAAGAATAACTCAAGTAATTCTCCAGCTTCAACAGTGAGAGCCAAAGCAAGATCCTTTGGGTTATGGAATTGTTCCCAATCACGATCATTTCTAAATCGAATCAATTCCTCTATTACTTCCTTCATTTGTATGTGATGAATCAATTGCTCAAGATAATGAATAGTGTGATCATATGTAATTCTGATCAATAGCAGTTAATGATAAGTAATGATATCAATGTAAAAGTCTAAGCTATCTCACAGGTTATACAGGATTATTGACTATCATAACTAAAGTAAATCGAATCATGAAAAATAGTTCTATAGATAGTCTACCATTCTACGAAACCATTACTTGGGAGGATAGATGGGGTAATTAATTAAAATCATAAGACCGTTCCCTGCATTACAGACTAATGATGTCGAAAAGAAAGAACGTGATTACGAACCTTCCTGAATGGGCATGATGAAGTAATCTTATCTGCAGTGGTGAGATTGACCTTATTTTAAGCGAACTAAAGCCTCTCCATTACTAAGGGAGAGAGGGTTGATAAAAGACAGATCTCTCCTGCGTCGAGATGACAAATTGGGTTGATCATTTTAAATTTTCTTCATGAGATTCCTGTCTTCACAGGAATGACGATTCGTTGTAAAATGCCGTGGCTGCCCGAGCAGTCCCGGTATTCTTATCGGGAGGGGTAAAACACGGCATTAATAGCATAAGATCATATAAACACAATGAGATTCCCTTAGAATCACAGTTCAATTATCTCGTAAAAAAAGGCATTCAATATAGTGATTCAGGGAATGACGAAACTAAGAATGGATCTTTACCTTACGATGTTTAGTCCCGTCAGAATAACATCTCATGTAAGGTATTATTCTGCTGCATGATGTGATTCTGCCCTACCTCGGCAGGCAAGCTCCGAAGGAATGACAATTCATCTCACCAATCCGCAATTGCCCCAACCTATGTTGGATTAAGGCCGTTTTCAGAACTCAAAGATAAACAACCCACCTGACGTAAATCACCTCCCTTCTGTAACCTAGGTCACATAAGTATTGAACTGGAAGTCAGAGATTTAATCCAAGTTATGCCAAAAGGCATAATTGCCCTTCGGGCTGACGATTCGCTAATAAGCGAATGTCAGGGCGGTCCGCCGTAGCGGTTACCCTGACAAAGGGTAAACATTAACCAACTTTAAAAATGGCAACAGTAGCAATACTGGGTGCTGGTGTTTCAGGCCATACCGCTGCCCTCGTTTTGAGAAAAAAACTCAGCAAAGAGCATAAGGTCATCGTCATCAGTCCCAACAGCAAATACCAGTGGATTCCATCCAATATATGGGTAGGAATCGGACGGATGAAATCAGAGCAGGTCACCTTTAGCCTGGCTCCGGTTTACAAACGAATGGGTGTTGAGTTTCATCAGGCAAAAGCTTTATCCATTCATCCAGAAGGAGATCAGCATACCAACTCCCCTTTCGTTTCCATCGAATATACGGAGCCCGATAAATCAGGAACCCAGGAGAAGGTTACTTATGATTACCTGATCAATGCCACGGGCCCGAAACTGAAATTTGAAGCGACAGAAGGTTTGGATCCTTCATTAGGCAATTGCAACTCCGTTTGTACCTACGGCCATGCAGAGCACACCTGGACCAACCTCCAGCAAGTGATGCAAAAGATGGAGAACGGTGAGATGCAAACCATTGTCATTGGCACGGGGCATTCCCTGGCTACCTGTCAGGGAGCGGCATTTGAATATGTGCTTAACATCGCTTTTGAGATCAAGAAAAGGAAACTGGAAGATCAGGCAGAACTCATTTGGCTAACCAATGAATATGAAGTGGGTGATTTCGGTATGGGTGGAGCCTATGTGAAACGTAATGGATACATCACCTCCACCACGGTATTTACGGAATCCATCCTGGCAGAGTACGGCATCCGTTGGATCAAACGCGCTGGTGTTCAGAAAATCACTTCAGACAAGATATTCTATGAAACCCTGGATGGTGAACATCATGAGATGCATTTCGATTTCTCTATGCTCATCCCTTCGTTCTCTGGTGTGGGATTGAAAAGCTATGATCAACATGATCAGGACATCACTGACAAAATTTTCGCTCCAAATGGCTTTATGAAAGTAGATGCGGATTATCAAGCTAAACCCTACGAGGAATGGACTGCCGAGGACTGGCCTTCCATTTACCAAAACCCTACTTATGACAACCTGTATGCTGCTGGAATAGCCTTTGCTCCTCCACATGCCATTTCTAAACCGATGAAAAGCAAGAATGGGACACCTATTTCCCCTACTCCTCCTCGCACGGGGATGCCTTCTGGAGTCATTGGAAAAGTCGTTGCCCTGAACATCGTGGAGCGAATCAAGACCAATTCTGCAGAGCACAAACACAAGGCTTCCATGGCCAAGATGGGTGCAGCATGCGTGGTTTCTGCAGGTTATGGCATGAGCAAAGGAATGGCTGCAACGATGACTGTCTTCCCTATTGTGCAAGACTGGAAAAAGTATCCACGATGGGGCCGAGATCTCAACTACACCGTTGGTGAAGCCGGACTAGCTGGCCACTGGATCAAATTACTATTACACTATCTATTTTTATACAAAGCCAAAGCAAAACCGTTTTGGTGGTTAATCCCAGAATGACATGAAAGCTGACAAATTCGTCCCATACTCAGAGGTAAGCTTCGCAACCGTACCCGGCAGAGCAACCCGGTTCTTTCGGAAATTTGTTCCCTGGCAACTGTATCGATTCATTGTATTGAATCTAAAAATGATGCGTATTGTGATTGGAGGGCACTCTTAAAAGTATAACAGACTCGTTTCAGGCATGTCTGTAACACTGATCAAATGTTGTCGATAGAGATTCTATCGACAACATTTTACTAGGGAAATAGCATTTTTTTCGCTTATTTCATTCGGTACGAATACCTAACCTTATTCAAACAAGTTCCGCAATGAAAAAGCTATTACTTCTCATCCTCCTGATTTATCAATTAGGAACAGTATCTGGTCAATATACCGAGGTATACATTGATTCCCTCAAAGGACTAATCACCTTAGATACTCTGGATGCTACCCGAAAATATTTTTATTATCAACGAATTATCTCCCACTACAATTATGGTCCTTATGACTCCATGATTAAATACACCAATCAGGTGGTAGAACACACCATCAAGATTGGGGAACCAAAATTCCTATACGCTGGATCATTTTTAAAAGCTCGTGCATTTGGCACCATGGGCCAATTCGATTCTGCCAAAGTATGGTTTACTAAAGCGTATAATTATGCCAAAAATGATGGAAATCAGGCGAGGATGTCGCACGTGAATGAGGAACTCGCTAATATTTTGATTCAACAGGATAGTTTACTCATAGCCCTGAGCAAACTTAAAGAAGCCGAAGCCATTTATGAAGAGTTAGAATCCACACAGGGATTGCGTACCACACACAATCTGATGGGTTATTTAATGATACGAATGCAGCGATACGCCGACGCCATTGCCTATCGGATGAAATGTTTAAAAGAATCTGAAAGTAGACTCGATAGTGCTAACGCTTATCACAACCTGTATGGTCCTTATGCACTTCTCAAAAAATACGACAGTGCCAAATGGGCCCTGGAAAACGGTTTGGCATTAACTCCCCCAGGAACAGGAAAGTATTACTCACAACTTCTAAACTACAGCCACCTCTATCTTGAACCAGAATTCTCAGAATTCGATCCAAAACTAGTTAAGATTTGTTTGGATACGATAGCCACCACTTTTTTGAGCAAATATGCCAAGCGTTCTGATTCATTGACATTTTACCTTAACCGGGCGGGTGCTGAGGTTCTATCCGGTTCTGCAGAGCTGGCTAAGTCCTATATCGATTTGTATGAGCAAGTACAGAGCCGGTCGGCCACCAAAATAGATCTGTATAAACTCTATTGGATCAAAAGTGAATACTATCGTGTTAAAGGAGATTTCCAACAGGCTTATGAACACTATTTCACCTATGACACCATGAAAGAGAATTACACCAATGAATCGGTGAACAATAAGTTGTACATGCTGTCCAGGAGTTATGAATTGGAAAAAAGAGATTCCAAAATTCAAACATTGGCCTTTGAAAAGGAGAAACAAGAATTAGAAGCTAGTCTATTTCAAAAGCAGCGAAACGGGTTTATTGTGGTCGCAGTGATCTTAATTTTAGGAGGTCTGGTGATTACAAGGCAATCCATGTTAAGAAAACGTACCAACCTTCTTTTGAATACTCGCAGCCAACAACTGGAAACCGCTCTCGGTGAAAAGGAAACCCTGTTAAAAGAAATTCACCACAGAGTGAAGAACAATTTGCAGGTAGTTTCCAGTCTTTTGAACCTCCAGGCCAATGACCTGACTGATGTTGCTGCTGAAGCTATAAAAGAAGGTCAGTTGCGCGTTAAATCCATGGCTTTGATACATCAGAAATTATATCAGGACAATGATTTGAAAGGGATCGAAGTTCAAAGCTACCTGGAAAATTTACTTTCCGAATTACTGATTTCTTTCGGGAAAAACAATTCGGAAATTGCCTATCAAATCAATGCTAACCAAATAAAATTGGATGTAGACACACTCGTACCACTTGGACTTATCGTGAATGAATTGATCACCAATAGCCTTAAGTATGCTTTTGATAAGTCTAAAGATGGTCTGCTCAATATTGAATTGAGTCAGGAGAAAGAACACCTGAAAGTTTTGGTAAGTGACAATGGAAAAGGAATGGACAGTTCTAAGACCGGTGATACCAGCTTTGGGTGGAAGTTGATCAAATCTTTGTGTCGTCAACTGAAAGCAGAAATGGAGATTAATACGGATACTGGTACTCAAGTCACACTTACCATATCCCGGTATAATCTGATAGTCTGATCAGGCTATTCATTTGTAAAGGCAAAAAATAAGGTCTTAATATAAATTAAGACCTTGCCTACAAACAGTATTAATCGAATTGAAGTGTATGTCTTTTTAACCCAAATTATGCTCGCAAGCATAATTTGCCCTTCGGGCTGACGATTCGCCAATCGGCGAATGTCAGGACGGTCCGCCGCAGCGGTAACCCTGACAAATAATTCTCTTTTCAAGAATTATTTCGTCATTGTTCAATAGAATATTTGAATTAGTATCAATAAATATTCTATTGAATTATTCGGGTAAAATAAACGGTGACACAGGACTGTAGCTGGTCACCGCTCATTGTTTAACCGTAACATATAGAATTCACCGTCATCTATATATGAGACAAAAGTAGACACTGCTCACAACGTCAACTATCACTTTTCCGCCAATAAATTGTATAATACCGACATTAGGAAATTAGAAGATAAGTTAAGGCCGTGGGCAACAAATGAAAAACGAACTTCAGGGAAAGGTTTTGAAATTGAGCCCCCAGACTAACCGTCCGCGTCGGATTACTCATACCCACAAGCATGCCGCACGTGCCCTCGTTAATCTACACCTCGTTCCGATTTCGAAAGAATAGTCTGCTTGCAGTTATTGAATACTAGAAAAGACATGAAACAAAAAAACCTGACATAAATAGTCGGGTTTTAAGTGATTTAAGAACCCTCAGACTAGCTGTCCGCGTCGGATTAGAACGGGCCCGCCAAGGGCAACGACCAGGTCGTTGGTTCGAAAACATAAATAGTGACTAGTCCTGAATAAACGATACAGTTTATACAAGGATAAATAAATTAGATAGCATCGGGGATTTCCTCGGTGCTATTTTTGGTTTTATAT
>PBTY01000013.1 GCA_002729235.1 Rickettsiales bacterium
ACATCCACATCGGCGATATCAATCGAAAGAATTTCGAATGCAGTACCAGCATCCAAACCTCTCTGAAGAACCAGCTTGGAGATTTTATCAGGGTTTTCTAATACATCCTTATGGCTAGATGCTGAACCAATAGAAGTTACAATACCTTCACCTACCCTAGCAAGAATAGTATCTTCTCCAGCACCACCAACCAACTGTTGGATATTGGCACGCACAGTTACTCTGGCCTTTGCAACTAACTGGATACCGTCAGCAGCAACTGCCGCTACAGATGGGGTGTTGATTACCTTAGGGTTTACAGAAATCTGGACTGCCTCAAATACATCTCTACCCGCAAGGTCAATTGCCGTGGCTTGTTTGAAGGTAAGATTGATATTTGCCTTATCAGCCGAAATCAACGCCTTAATAACTTGGGGCACATTACCTCCTGCCAGGTAGTGTGTTTCCAATTCTTGAGTTTTTAACGGTCTTGGAGGTGTTCCCTCTGATTCGGGTATGGTTAACCCAGCTTTTGTAGCTGTAATTAACGAGTTTACAATAACTGATGGTGGTACTTTACGAATTCTCATGAATACCAATTCCAACAAGCCTACTTTTACTCCAGAAAATATCGCTGTGATCCATAGATTGACCGGTACGAAATAGAGAAAAGTGAAAAAGAGGATGATCCCTCCAATAATTACTACAACGAGCATTATACTGCTTCCCATAGTGTGTTAGGTTAAATAGGTTCTACAATAATTTTATTCGGTTCAATTTTTTTGATTTCAATGGTTTGGTTTTCGTTGATGTAAGCCCCATCTGACTTTACTTCTACGATCTGATCATTAAAGATAGCCTTACCAAAAGGTTTCAAAGAAGAAATCGTCTTACCTCTTTGGGCAATCTGTAAATCGAACTTGATTCCATCGTTATACTTACTACGGTGTTCATCTTTGAGTGAGAACCGTTCCCATGCTTTGGACTTGAAGCTATAAAAAATTGCTCCAAACCCGAGGAGTACAGAAAATACCATAATGATGGTGCCGGTAGTTGCTCCGAAGTAATCATATCCCAGGTATATCCCGAATCCACCAGTGGCGAATCCAAGGATACCTACGATCGTTGTTCCTGGAACGAAAATAATTTCAAGAACGATAAGAACGATTCCTAAAGTAACAAGTAGAAGTACACTAACCCATTCCATTAATCAATATGCTTTTGCGAAAAGTACCTTGCCTTTTGACGGTTTGCCAGAATACATGCACGTACCTTCCTCCATTGTTGAATTTAACGGAATACAACGAATTGTGGCTTTAGTTTCCTCTTTTATTTTTTCTTCGGTCTCGGATGTGCCGTCCCAATGAGCGTAAATGAAGCCTCCATCTTTTTCAAGCACTTCTTTAAACTCTTCATAGGTTTCTACACTTCGAGTATTTTCCTCTTTGAACGTGGCAGCTTTGCTATAGATATTATTTTGAATCTCTTCCAAAAGGTTAGTTACAAAATCTACAGTCTCATCCTGAGCAACGAATTGTTTTTCTTTCGTATCTCTTCTAGCAATCTCTACCGTACCTTTTTCCAGATCTTTAGGTCCAATCGCTATTCGAACAGGTACGCCCTTCAATTCATACTCAGCAAATTTCCATCCTGGCTTATGCGTGTCTCTATTATCAAACTTGACAGATACATTTCTTGCTTGAAGTTCTTGCTTGAAGTTCTCAGCAACTTCTGAGATTGCAGCTAGCTCTTCGTCTTTTCTATAGATAGGCACAATAACCACCTGAATAGGCGCCAATTTTGGAGGCAATACCAGTCCGTCATCATCGGAGTGAGCCATGATTAAAGCTCCCATAAGACGAGTAGATACTCCCCAGGATGTACCCCAAACGAATTCATCCTTACCCTCTTTAGTGGCAAATTTCACATCAAAAGCTTTTGCAAAGTTTTGACCCAAGAAGTGTGAGGTTCCCGCTTGAAGTGCTTTCCCATCTTGCATCATTGCTTCGATACAGTAAGTTTCAACTGCACCAGCAAATCGCTCATTAGGTGTCTTTACTCCTTTAGTTACCGGTACTGCCATAAATTCCTCGGCAAATGTTGCATATACATCCAACATTTGCTCGGTCTCTGCAATAGCCTCTTCCTTGGTGGCGTGAGCGGTATGACCCTCTTGCCATAGAAATTCTGCCGTACGTAAGAATAAACGGGTTCTCATTTCCCAACGTACTACGTTGGCCCATTGGTTGATTAGAAGAGGAAGATCTCTATAGGATTGAATCCAGTTTTTATAAGAATCCCAGATTACAGTCTCAGAAGTAGGTCTCACGATCAATTCTTCTTCTAGTTTTGCATCCGGATCAACTACTACGCCACCTTTTTCTTCATCATTTTTTTAATCTGTAATGAGTAACTACGGCACACTCTTTGGCAAAACCTTCTACATGGTCTGCTTCTTTACTTAAAAAAGATTTTGGAATGAATAATGGAAAGTATGCATTGGAATGGCCAGTGTCTTTAAACATTTTGTCTAAAGTCTGTTGCATCTTTTCCCAGATGGCAAAACCATACGGTTTTATTACCATACAGCCCCTTACGGGCGAATTTTCAGCTAATCCCGCCTTCTTTACCAGCTCGTTGTACCACAAAGAATAATCTTCATTTCTGCTTGGAATTGCTTTACTCATGTTAGATTTATGTTTTTGGTATAGTAATTGCTTGTTAATATATTGAATATGAGCTCACAAATATAGCCGTCCAAAGCGGAAACTAAGAGCGCCTATTCATTGTATTAATGATATAACGTAGGAATTATGGAAGCTTTAAAGAAACTCGGACAATTAACAATGCTTTTTGCATTGGTTATGATGGTAATNCCCTCCTTCGCACAGGAGTATGACGACCTTTATTTTACATCGAAGGATCGTAAGAAAGTGGAGAAGTTAGAGGAAGCCCAAAATAAAAGTACTTCCACTTACGAATCTTACACCAACAATACTTACTCTGATAATTATTCAACACATCAGGTGAACCCTGAGTATATTGCTAGATATCAGTCCGATAGTGAATATGCTGATGAGAATGCAAATGATGAGAATCCGAATGCAACATATTCAGAGCCTTCTATGTCAAATATCTCCTATTTTGACGAGGACCGTGCTTATGAGGAGTATGATAATTATAATCAGCAGGCTCAAGGCACCACAGTAATTAATAATTACTATTCTAACAACCCCTTCAGAAATTCATGGTATAATGATCCGTGGTATGCGGGTAACTCTATGTGGTATGACCCATGGTACGGTTGGAATACAGGGTGGAGAATTTCTGTAGGCTTTGGTTGGAGAAATTCATGGGCTTTTAATCCTTACTACGATCCATATTGGAATATTGGATACGCTTCTGGGTTTGGTTATTATGATCCATACTGGGGCTGGAACACTCCGTACAGTTATGGTTGGAATAGATGGAACAGATACAACTATGCTTATACCAATGGATTTTATTCTGGATACTATTACGGAAGCAATTCTGGATATGTCAACGATTCTCCAAGAAGAAATGTGGTAGTGGGAAGTAGATCTGTACGTGGAGGAACTGTTGCACAAGGATCAAGAAGTAGTTCTAGTAGAATTAATTCTACAACTAGCGCGAGAAATAATGTTGACTCCAGAGATTTCTCCAGAACTCAGAATGAATATTACAGTAGATCAAGAAGTAGTTCTGGAGGTCGTGTAACATCCACTGCTTCCAATTCATCAAGATCTTCTGCTAATAATTATTCGTCTAGATCATCCTCTAGCAGAACTGCTAGTTCAACTTACGGAAATAGATCTGGGTCATCTTCTAATAATACTTCCAGGTCTTCATCAGGAGTATCCACTTCTTCCAGCAGAAGATACAATACGAGTACTTCGAGAAGTAGTAGCTATTCAGGGTCTTCCAATAGATCTTATTCTTCAGGAACCAGTAGAAGTTCTTCTAGCTCTTCTTCAAGAAGTTATACTCCTTCAAGAAGCTCTAGTTCAAGCTCCAGAAGCTATACACCATCGAGAAGTTCCTCTTCTTCCTCTAGATCTTCTAGTGGTGGATCAAGAAGTTCCTCTTCTTCTAGTTCAAGAAGCGGTGGCGGAAGCTCATCAAGATCAGGTAGAGGTGGCTAATTTTTTAGATATCTAGTTTTAGTCAGAGTCTATTAAATAAAAACTTAGAATTCGTCATGAAAAAGGCTGTTTATATATTTTTCGCAGGATTACTATGCCCATTTTTGAGCATAGCGCAGGTGGCAGATGGGTCTATTGGCTATTACAANGATGCCTTCCTATTCGGTCAGTCCAATTATACCTATGGAAGTACTGCTCGAATGCAGGCATTAGGAGGTACACAGATATCCCTTGGGGCAGACATGAGTTCTGCAGGGTCCAACCCGGCAGGTCTGGGTATGCTTAATAGAAGTGTATTTTCATTTACTCCGAGTTTGAATACACATAACACTAAGGCTACCTATCTGGGGGGAACATTGGGTACTTATCGCAATAATTTCAATTTTGCCAATCTTGGAGCTGCGTTCAATACCAATAAAGGGGATTACACGAGTGAGAAGTTTAAAGGAGGAACTTTCGCGATCANGCTTGGAAGAACCAATGACTTCAATGATGAGATTACCTACACAGGAAGAAATGATAATAATTCCATTATTGATTCATTCATTGAAGAGGCAGGGACTACACCTGTAGATAATCTTGGAGGGTTTACCTATTCGGCTTACGAGAATTATTTGATTGATCCAATTTATGATGATAACGATAATTTGGTGGGCTATGGATCATTGGTGTTGGGATTTCCGCAGCAATCTGAGACAATTACCCGTAGTGGCGGTCAGTATGATTTGAACTTTGCCTGGGGAGGTAACTATGATGACAAGGTATACTTTGGAGCAAGTTTGGGATTCGTTACTTTAAACTATTACAGTAAAAGAGTCTATACCGAGGAACAATATATATATGATGACAATGGTACACCAACAGTAGATGACTGGATTGATTATACCACCATCACAGATGAGTTGACTATTAATGGTAGTGGTGTTAATGGAGCTTTAGGTGTAATTGTTCGTCCAATTAATACATTGACATTAGGTGTGACATATAAGACTCCAACATTCTATTCCATGGATGAAGAGAGCGAGTTCACTCATAATACATTATGGAATATTGTTGAGCTAGATAATGGTGACATATTAAGTTACAGAGACTTTACTAGTGACTTATACGTGGGCCGGTATAACTTAAGAACTCCAGCCAAGCTTACTGCTGGTGGTTCTTTCTTCCTTGGAAAGCTTGGATTTGTATCGGCGGAGTTTGATATGTTGGATTATTCAAAAAGTCAATTAAAATCTTCTGAATTTAGCGTAATAGCTGATAATCAGTCAATCCAAGGTGTTTATGGATCCACCTTTAATTATAGAGGTGGAGCAGAATTCCGGTTGGATAATTTTAGATTCAGAGCTGGTTATGCCTACTTTGGTGATCCTTATACTGGTGATAATGGCATTGACAGAAGTAGCAGAAATATTACCGGAGGGGCAGGCTTTAGAACTCAAGACTTCTTCATAGATCTGGCTATTATCAATAGCAAAAGTCAGGAACTATATAGTCCATATTACATTTCCGAAAATCAACCTACTGCAGAGTTTGATAAATCCACAGTTACTGTATCAGCAACTGTAGGGTTTAACTTCTAAGGGATTTAATATCATTAAGTAAAAGGTCCACTTCTCTATGCGCTATGGAGATTTGGGCCTTTTTATAAATAGGGAGCCTCGCTTTCAGCAATTCATCGACACGTGCCTCAGTGTCACCTTGCATTAAGGGTCGGTGGCTTTTTCGCGCTATTCGCTCAATGAGTAGCTCACGATCTGTTTCCAGAAAAACAGTGATGCCATGTTGGTTCATGTAATCAATTCCATTATGAAAACATGGAGTGCCTCCACCAGTTGATATGATTTGAAAGCCACATTCCTCAGTAGTTTCTTTTAAAACTTCATTCTCCACTTTTCTGAAATAGTCTTCACCTTTAGATGAGAAAATCTCCGAGATTTCCATGCCCTCTTTCTCTTCGATTACTTTATCAAGATCAACTAGCGCACAATCAAGTTCAGAGGAGAGTTTTTTGCCAAAATAGGATTTCCCACAACCCGGCATTCCTACCAAATAGATTATTCCTGATTTCAAGGTACTAATCTGTTGATATCGGAAAGTTCAGGTGTATCGTTGTGATGCCATTTGCCAATCACTGTACCATTTGATAATAGCATGATACCTGGGTTGGAACGAATCATTGTTTTGAGAACAGTCGCATCAGCATAGAAGTAAGGAACGGCTAACTGCACTTCATGACGAAATTTCTCAAATTCTTCATAACCTGAGGCAGTTAAAACCCATGCTTCAGCTGTTTTAACTTGAGCAGCCAGTTGCTTTATTTCCTCTATATGAGCTGTGGACGCTTTGTCTGCACTATAGATGATAAAAATGAGTTTATTTCCAGTTAACAATTCATCCGTAAAGTCCCCTTCATCATTCCAAACGCTCAAATCAGTGATCTTTGGTTGAGCTTCTGGATTTACTAGATTCATTGCCTTGAATTCATAACTCTTATCTGAAGGATAGCTATCAAAGGTGAATTCTTCTCCATCTTTTGTCATTACGTATTCATAAACTAACTCTTCTGATGGTTCCATCAGGGTTGGTAAGTGATTGCCAATGGCGTAGGCTCTGAAATCAATGAATGGAAGATGTCTCACTGCATAGTTTGCTACAAGTGTCAAGACGATTGTTGAACCAATTACCTTGAAATATCCAAACCTCTCAGAGAACCAGGAAGTGTATTGGTTGCGACTAATGAAAATCACCATGATTAGTACTAGAAGAATGATGTCTTTGTAAAAAGACTGCCAGGGTGTCAATTTGATCGCATCACCGAAACAACCACAATCTGTTACTTTATTGAAATAAGCGGAATAGAAGGTTAGGAATGTAAAAAACACAATCATTAGAAGCAGCGCCCAGCTCGTGCGAGGCATTTTGAATCCTATAATGAGTGCTATTCCCAGCACCACTTCCAGTACACTAAGTAAAATGGAGAGGAATAATGCCGCTGGAACGAACCACTCGAAAAATGGAGCAATGTCATAAGCGAAGACATCAAAGTACTCTTCCAGCTTGATAGCTGTCCCAATTGGATCATTAATCTTAATAAGTCCTGAAAAAATGAATAGAGCTCCTACAAAATAACGAGCTACTTCTCTGATGATTTTCATGCTTTTCCTTCTTTCAATTTGATCATGCAAAATACTGAGTAATTGATCATATCCTGATAGTTGGCATCAATTCCCTCAGATATAATGGTTTTACCTGCGTTGTCTTCGATTTGTTTCACTCTGAGTAGTTTCATCAGGATGATGTCTGTAATGGAACTAACTCGCATTTCTCTCCACGCTTCACCGTAATCATGATTCTTGTTTTTAAGCAGTTCCAAGGTATCAGAAGCAGCTTTATCATATTTTGGTTCCAAGATTTCGTATGAAATCTCCATAGGGTCCTTTTCAGTGAGTTCTAGCTGGATCAAAGCCATGATACAGTAATTGATGATCCCAATAAATTCTGAGGAAATGTCCTCCTGCACTTTCATTGAACCTTTTTCTTGAATAGATCGGATTCGCTGCGCTTTGATAAAGATCTGATCGGTAATTGATGGAAGTCTGAGTATCCTCCAAGCGGTTCCGTAATCCTTGGTCTTTTTTGCGAATATTTCTTTGCACGAAGCGATAACTTCGCGGTATTGCTCAATCGTCTGATCTTTCAACTTTCAGAAATGGTTATATTGTACTAAGTGAAACTAGATAGACAAATCTAATACATTGATTGCTCATACAACGATAAACATTGAAGGTACTCTTATGGACCTTTCCACTCCCAAAGTCATGGGAATCATTAATGTCACTCCAGACTCTTTTTATTCGGGAAGTCAGAAGGAGAGCGTCGCTGATGCGCTGCATCAAGCAGAAAAGATGATTTCAGAAGGCGCTCATATACTAGATATTGGTGGATATTCTACTCGACCTGGAGCTGCTGATATTTCTGTGGATGAAGAGATTAAACGGGTTTGTGATCCTATTGAAGCCATTTCCAAACGTTTTCCAGGTATTCCTATTTCCATTGATACGTTTCGAGCTGATGTTGCAGAAGTTGCAATTGGGAGTGGTGCCCGGATTGTCAATGATATTTCTGCAGGTTTGCTGGATGAACATATGCTAGAAACAGTGGGTAAACTGAAGGTTCCTTACATCGCCATGCACATGCGAGGGACACCTCAAACGATGAAAGAGTTGACCAATTACGACGATCTTCTCAAAGAAGTGATGCAATATTTTTCAGAAAGAATCGCTAAGTGTAAAGAAGCAGGGATAAAGGATATTATTGTAGATCCTGGTTTTGGGTTTGCAAAAACAATTGAACAGAATTATTACTTGTTAAATAATGTTGACTACTTAAAGCAGTTGGGTTTACCTCTTTTGATTGGAGTATCGCGAAAATCGATGATTTATAAAGTATTAAATATTGAACCTGAGGCTGCTTTGAATGGTACAACTGTTTTAAATACACTAGCTTTGCTCAAAGGTGCATCCATACTGCGTGTACACGACGTAAGTGAAGCAGTGGAGGCCGTCAAACTTATAAACCAATTAACAGCTTGATCTTAGGGTTCAACATCGGATTTCTAGAAGTAGGGTGGGTGGATATCATCGACATCCTCTTTGTGGCCGTGTTGTTGTATCAGGTCTACAAGCTGATGAAAGGTAGTGTAGCGATCAAGGTATTTCTTGGCTTCCTCATCCTTTACCTGATTTACCTGGTGGTCAATGCGGTTCAAATGGAACTCCTTAGTAACATTCTGGGCCAATTTATGGGTGTTGGAGTTATTGCGGCTATCATATTGTTCCAGCCAGAGATCCGAAAATTCTTATTACTTCTAGGGAGGGCACCTATTTTCAACGAAGGTAATATTCTGGAGAATTTTAAATCGATTTGGACCAGTCGAATCGGCTATAAAAAAGCAGATGTTACCCCTCTAATCGAAGCGGCAAAAACACTGGGTGGCACCAATACAGGAGCATTGATCGTATTGTCAAAGAACTCAGAGTTGAAATTTTTCGCTGAGTCCGGGGATAGAATTGATGCGGTTGTTTCCAAAAGATTACTGATGGCAATCTTTAATAAATACAGTCCATTGCATGATGGTGCTGTAATTATCTATGATAATAAGATTGTTGCTGCCAGATGTATTTTACCCGTAACAGAGCGAGACATGCCAGCTCAGTTTGGTCTTCGCCATAGAGCAGCTTTGGGTATGTCTGAGAATACTGACTCATTGGTCATTGTGGTTTCTGAAGAAACAGGTCAGCTGTCCACTATGAGAAATGGTGAAATCACGCACAATCTTTCTACTCAGGAACTTAGAAAGGCAATTAACGAATACTTGTACGAAGAGACTAAGGAAGTTTCAGGGACCGATAGTATTTTAAAGAAAGCCAAAGAAGAAGGCTCCACCAAAAAGGAGGAGCCTAAAAATTCTGATGTGAAGAAAGAAAAAGAATCGGCCTGAGTTACTTAATCACTCCAAGCTCCTTTCCTACTTCTGTAAATGCCGTAACTGCTTTATCCAGGTGTTCTCTATCATGTACAGCAGACATTTGTACTCTGATTCTTGCCTGACCTTTTGGAACTACAGGGAAGTAGAAACCAATCACGTAAATCCCTTTTTCTAACAACTTGGCTGCCATCTGTTGAGAGAGTACTGCATCATATAGCATGATTGGTACAATGGCATGATCCCCCGGTTTAATGTCAAATCCTGCAGTAGTCATCTGCTCACGGAAGTATTTCGTATTGCTCTCTAGTTTGTCTCTAAGCTCAGTCGTTTCTGATAGCATATCAATTACAGCTATTGACGCACCTGTAATGGATGGAGCCAATGTGTTAGAGAACAAATAAGGTCTTGATCTTTGTCTAAGGATCTCGATGATTTCCTTTTTACCAGAAGTGAATCCTCCAGAAGCACCACCAAGCGCTTTTCCTAATGTTCCGGTGATGATGTCAACACGATCCATGCAATTTCTGTATTCGTGTACACCTCGACCAGTTTTACCCATGAAACCAGTAGAGTGACACTCATCCGTCATGACGATTGCGTCATATTTATCTGCTAAGTCACAAATCTTATCTAGTTGCGCAATCGTGCCATCCATAGAAAACACTCCATCAGTCACAATAGCTTTGACTTTAGCGCCAGATGCCTCTTTTAGCTTCGCTTCCAGGTCATCCATGTCATTGTGATTGTAGCGATATCTCTGAGCCTTACAAAGTCTCACTCCATCAATGATCGACGCATGGTTTAGTGCATCCGAAATGATCGCGTCTTCCGGTCCTAGTAGTGGTTCGAACACTCCACCATTCGCATCAAATGCCGCAGCGTAGAGGATGGTATCCTCTGTCCCCAAAAACTCAGAAATCTTTTTTTCTAGCTCTTTGTGGATGTCTTGCGTTCCGCAGATAAAACGAACGGATGACATGCCAAAACCATGAGAATCAATGGATGCTTTTGCTGCTTCAATTACTCTAGGGTGAGATGAGAGGCCCAGGTAATTGTTTGCACAAAAATTAATTACTTCTTTACCATCACTGAGTTTGATGACAGCATCCTGAGGTGATGCAATGATGCGCTCTTCCTTATAAAGACCAGCTTCTTTAATTTCAGCTATTTCCTTCTCTAGTTTAGACTTTAAGGATTTATACATGTTGTTTATTTTTTGATTTTTGGAACGATCTTAGGTTTAATACTTTTTGGTTTGGCAATGGTTTTTTCTTCTGCCTCCTTTTCCAATTTGTACTTTCTACGAAGCTTATTTATCAGAAAAAGCTTTTGAGCGGAGAAGCTATCCGGATGTATTTGTGAAAAGAGCAAATTGAACTCTTTATACCTCTCCGGTTCTGCTTTTTTCATCAGATCCGGATCTATTTTCTTGGTTATCAGGTAGCTTCTTAAATTCATTCAAACAAAGTTATAAGGAATGAAGATTATAAGTTGTGAGAAAGATCAAATTACTACTTTTGCAGCCACAAACGACATTACCCCATGGATAAAATATTAGTCATAGGTGCTTGCGGTCAGCTCGGTACTGAATTAACCTTAAAGTTGCGTGAACTGTTTGGTACGGACAACGTAGTTGCATCGGACTTGCGAGAACCTGCACATCTCATCAAAGATGGTCCTTTTGAGTCACTTGATGTGATGAACAAGGAAGCTCTTGATGCTGTAATCGCAAAGAATGAAATAACCGAAATCTATCATTTAGCTGCAATTCTCTCTGCTAAAGGCGAGCAAAACCCCAAGTTTGCCTGGGATCTGAATATGACAAGTTTGCTGAATGTTTTAGAAGCAGGAAAGAATGGTGTTTCGAAAATATATTGGCCCTCCTCTATTGCAGTTTTCGGTCCCGGCACACCAAAAACCAAGACTCCTCAGAACACGGTGATGGATCCGAATACGGTTTATGGAATTAGTAAATTGGCTGGTGAAAGATGGTGTGAATGGTATCATCAAAAGCATGGTGTGGATGTGCGATCGATTCGTTACCCTGGCTTGATAGGATACAAGGCACAACCAGGAGGAGGAACTACGGATTATGCGGTAGATATATTCTGGAAAGCTATTCAGGATGGTAACTATGATTGCTTTTTGAAGCAGGATTCGCTGCTGCCAATGATGTATATGGATGATGCTGTAAAAGCGACGATCGATATTATGCAAGCGGATGCTGATCAGATCAAGGTGCGATCTAGCTACAATGTTTCTGCTATTAGCTTCTCTCCAGCAATGATCTATGATGAAATAATCAAGAGATATCCAGATTTCAAAATCCAATATTCACCGGATTTTAGACAGCAGATTGCGGATAGCTGGCCAAACAGTATGGATGACACTGAAGCAAGAAATGATTGGCAGTGGAAACCGGATTTTGACCTTCAAAAAATGGTGAATACCATGTTGGACAATTTGGAGCCCTTACTTGAGTCCGCCAAATAAAATGTAACGAAATAGGCTTAATGGCAAATTTGTTATCAAATGACGATAGTCATTGGGCCTTATCTCTGAAAATATTTGAATTAATCTTAAATTTGATTTTTCTTTCAAGTTCATTTGAAATCCAACCTTATGGCTGACTTGCAGAATCTCTCTCTATCTACTGAAGGTAGTATTCTTACCATTACCATCAACAGAGAGTCAAAACTCAATGCGCTGAATACTGAAACCCTTACTGAATTAAAAGAAGTCTTCCAGTCGATTTATGATGACAAAGACATCAAAGGGGTGATTATAACCGGAGCAGGTGAGAAGGCCTTTGTGGCTGGAGCAGATATTTCACAATTCTCTGAGTTGAATGAAATGAATGCCAGGAAGTTTGCAGAGGCAGGTCAAGAAGTATTTCAGTTAATTGAAAACTGTCATACTCCAGTAGTTGCTGTTGTGAATGGTTTTGCATTAGGAGGAGGTTGTGAGCTCGCAATGGGATGTCACATCAGAGTGGCAAGTGCCAATGCGCGTTTTGGTCAGCCGGAAGTGAATCTTGGAATCATCCCTGGTTACGGTGGAACTCAAAGATTGACTCAATTGATTGGTAAAGGAAGAGCCTTTGAATTCCTGATGACAGGAGATATGATGGATTCTGGTACAGCCTTAAATTATGGATTAGTCAACTATGTGGAAGCTGATAAAGCTGCAGCGATCGAAAAAGCCAAAGAGATTTTAGGTAAGATTACCGCTAAGGCTCCAATCGCAATTGGGCTTGTAGTAGACTGTGTGAATGCAGTATTTAATCATGATGAAAATGGCTACCAAACAGAAGCCAATGCATTTGCGACATGTTGCGGCACAGATGACTTCAAAGAAGGAGCTGCTGCATTCATGGAAAAAAGAACCCCTGAGTTTAAAGGAGAATAAGTGAGCCAACTTCGGCAGCTTGCTAGCCAGACGGTAATCTACGGAGCGAGTAGCGTTTTAGGGAGAATTCTCAATTATGCTCTGGTGCCGTTGTACACTAGTGTATTCGTTCCTGCTGAATATGGAATCGTCACAGAGCTGTATGTATTCGTGGCTTTTCTCAATATCCTATATACCTACGGTTTCGAAACCACCTATTTTCGTTATGCCAGCAAATCCAATGAAGGCGTCGACTATTTTCAAATAGCACAGACTTCCTTGCTGATTACTTCTTTGCTGTTTAGCTGTGTCATCATGTTTTCGTCCACCTGGATTGTAGAAGCACTGAATTACCCGGGTAAAGAAAAATATGTCATTTGGTTAGCAATCATATTGGCTATTGACGCCATTGTTGCGGTTCCTTTTGCACGATTAAGACTTAAAGGGAAAGCCTTCTTTTTTGCATCGCTCAAACTGAGCAACATACTCGTCAATATCGGGCTGAACTGTTTCTTTTTATTGCTCTGCCCCTGGTGGTTAGAAAGCCATCCTGATTCCTTGATATCTTCGATCTATAATCCCAATATGGGAGTTGGTTATGTGTTCTTGTCTAACCTGGTAGCTAATGCAATGTATCTCATTCCTCTTGGAAAGGATACTTTTCTAATTCGTCCAAAGCTTGGAGAGGAGTGGAAGAAAATGCTCAAATATGCCTGGCCACTAATGATTTTGGGCTTTGCTGGCGTGACCAATGAGATGCTTTCCAGAGCATTGCTGAAATATTTATTACCGACGGATTTTTATGAGGGCTATTCTAATCTCCATATTTTGGGCGTATTTGGTGCCTGTTATAAGTTATCGGTTTTTATGACCTTGGCAGTTCAGGCCTTTCGATATGCTTTTGAACCATTTTTCTTTTCGAAATCATCAGATAAGAACTCACCACAGCTTTTTGCAGTAGTGATGCATGCGTTCATCATTTTTGGTGTGCTTGCCTGGATGGGTATTTCACTTTTCTTGCCAGTCATTGCGCCTATCTTTCTACAAAACCCTGAATACTTGATGGGGCTTGATATTGTACCATGGTTGCTTTTTGGTGGATTGTTGTTGGGGATTTATTTCAACTTATCCATCTGGTACAAACTAACAGATCAGACAAAATATGGAGCATGGATTTCCATTATGGGGGCTAGCATTACAGTTGTTGCCAATGTGGTCATGATTCCAGTATTTGGCTATATGGGTAGCGCTTATGCCACTGTGTTGAGTTATCTGGCTATGGTTATCGTGAGCTTTGTGCTAGGGCAAAAGCACTATCACATTCCATATCTCACGGTAAAAGGCCTTTTTTACATGATCTTTGGTGGCCTTTCCATATTGGCTCTTTACATTTACGACTTCAATCAAACGTTTAAATACATCTTTGCCTCCTGTTTGCTAATCACATTTCTAATTTTGGTGTGGTTGTTGGACTATCGTCGAGGTACTTTCAAAATCAAATAATCATATGAATCTAGTCATTCCTATGGCAGGTATGGGTAAACGGCTGAGACCTCACACACTTACTGTACCCAAACCCCTAATACCGATTGCAGGAAAGCCAATTGTTCAGCGATTGGTAGAAGATATCGCTGAAGTAACTTCCGAGAAAATCGAGGAAATCGGTTTTGTGATAGGTGATTTTGGAGAGGAAGTAGAAAAAAGTTTGCATCAGATTGCTGAGTCTGTAGGAGCAAAAGCAAGAATCTTTTTTCAAGAGGAGGCCTTGGGTACTGCTCATGCAGTTCATTGTGCAAGAGAAGTTTTAAAAGGAAAAGTCACTGTAGCTTTCTCTGATACATTATTCAAAGCTGATTTTAAACTGAATACTTCAGATGATGGGATTATTTGGGTGAAGAAAGTAGATAATCCAAGTGCTTATGGAGTGGTGAATTTGGATGATAAAGGAATCATTACTGAGTTTGTTGAGAAACCACAGACCCCTGTTTCCGACTTGGCTATTATTGGTATTTATTATTTCAAAGAAGGAGAGAAGTTGAGAACCCAGCTTGATCATATCATTGATCATAATATCATGGCAAGTGGGGAGTATCAATTAACAACCGCTCTTGAAAACCTGAAACAAGAAGGAGTAAAATTCACTGCAGGTACGGTCAATGAATGGCTGGATTGTGGAAACAAGAATGTTACCGTTGAGTCGAATAGTCGATATCTTGGATTTATTGGGGAAAACCTGATTCATGAATCAGTTCAGATCGACAATGCTACAATCATCCCTCCAGTCTTCATCGGAGAAGGTGCAATAATTAAAGATTCCGTAATTGGGCCTCACGTTTCTTTGGGAAAAGGTTGTGAAGTTGAGGATAGTAGGATTAAAGACTCTTTAATTCAGAACGATACTAAGCTAAAAGGAGTTAATTTAACTAACTCCATGATCGGTAATCACGTTAAGATGGAGGCAAACCCAACGGATGTGAGTTTGGGTGATTATAGTGAATGGAAGAAGTAATTATATGAGAGCATTTATTATTAGTGGATTGGTTTTATTGAGTTTGGGGACTTTTTCTCAAAAGAAAAAAGCCAACTCGGACTTTACCCCTATTGATGTGACCGAATTGTCGCCAGGGGAAAAGTTGAAGGCCGAAACCATCATAATAGATGCAGAACGCGAATTGATACTCGAGAATTATTTTAAGGCTTTGGAGCTTTTCAAAGGAGCCCTTGAAATAACTCCCAATGATGCAGTGGTCAATTTCAAGATTGCTGAAATACTGACAAAAAATGGAGATAATTCCAGAGCCTTGTTGTATGCTACAAAGGCATTGGAATTAGACGATTCCAATAAATATTATCTCTTGCTTGCGGCTGAGATCCATAAATCTTTGTCAAACTATAAGGAAGCTACTATCATCTATCAAAAGATGATAGATACTATTGATGGTACGGAAGAGTACTTATTCGACTTAGCCATCCTTTATCAGTTTCAAGGTGAGGATGAAAAAGCACTTGAGACTTACAGTAGAGCTGAAGAAGTATTTGGTGCGAACGAAATAGTACTTCGTGAGAAGCAGAAGATTTATCTCAAAAACAAGGATTACGAAGGATTGATGAAAGAGTGGGACAAACTCATTGCAGATCACCCGGGAGAAGATAGCTACACAGTAGAGTTGGCTCAGTTCCTTATTGCTCACAATATGATTGACGAAGCAAAAGAGCGATTGGAAAAACTGAAGAATAACCAACAGCGAGATTTACTAATGAGTCAGATCATGCTCACTGAGGGGAATGTTGGGAAGGCCCTTGAACTAGCCGAAAGCACCATTAAGTCACCAGAGATCGACTCACCTTCTAAACTTCAGATTCTCAATAGCCTTTTACAAAACGCATTATCAACCGAAGATTTTGAAAAGGTTATGCAATTAGCAGAGTCTCTTGCATCACAGTACCCAGATACCTATGAGGTGCAGGCGTACACGGGTGATGTTATGTTTCAATTAGAGAATCAGGAAAGGGCGAGGTATTATTACTTGAGGGCTGTTGAAATAAGTCCTGCTAACTATAATACCTGGCAGAACATTCTTAGAATTGAAGCCAATTTAAATCAGTATGATAGCGTCATTATTCATGCAGAAAGGGCATTAGAGTATTTTCCTAATCAGGCACCCTTGTATTATTTCTGCGGAACAGGTTATTTGATTAAGAAGCAAAATAAGAAGGCTGTTCAGGTATTGGAGCAGGGAAAAAGGTACGCCACAAACAATCAACTCAAGACCATCATGTATGGTCAGATTGGAGATGCTTACAATAGTATGAAGCAATATGATAAATCGTATGCAGCATATGAAGATGCCTTGGAGGCGGATCCAACTAATGATCATGTTCTGAATAATTATAGCTATTTCCTAAGTTTACGCAGTGAAAAAATGGATAAAGCACTAGCCATGTCTTCCAAGCTGGTAGAGCTACATCCTGACAATCCTACCTATCTGGATACCCATGGATGGGTGTTGTATACTTTAGAGAAATACGAAGAAGCCCTTGTATATTTAAGAAAAGCAGCAAATTTGCAGGATGATGGCACGGTCATTGAACATTATGGTGATGTGTTGTATAAGCTCGGCAAAGTTGAAGAGGCAGTTGAGCAGTGGAAGAGAGCAAGTTTATTGAATGATGCATCTGAACTTATTAATCAGAAAATTGAGCTTAAGAAATTATTGGAATAAGCAATTCATAGTTGCGGTATTGATGCTGCTGGTACTCAGTAGCTGTAATAAGAAATTTTCGGACATCTTTGATCGTGTTGGCAATCGACTGGTAGTTGATGATGTGCAGTTTGAATATCTATCTGCAAAGGTTAAAGTGGATTTCGATTCGGAAAAGCAAAGCATTTCAGGTACTGCTAATATCAGAATTCAAAAAGACAGTGTTATCTGGGTATCATTGTCGCCCGGACTTGGGTATGAAGCTGCCAGAGTATTGATTACTACTGACTCTGTCCTCATACTCAATAAGCACGAAAAGACATTCATGGATTTTTCTTTCCCTGAGATAAGTGAAAAACTAGATTTTGATCTCAATTATTCACTGGTAGAATCCGTTGTTATTGGAAACCTTATTTATCCATATGTGCGGGAGCGAGTAGTGAAGTCTGGAGATATGTACACTTATAGCCAAATTCACAGTGGATTTCAGTTTGACAACTTCATTGGAGCTAAAACCATGAAGTTGGAAAAACTGAATGTGAAAGACACTTTAACAAACAATACCGTTTCTGTAACTTACGGAGATTTCCAATTGGTCAACGAGGAGGTATTTCCATTTTTGATTAAGGCTGCCCTCGAATATCAAAAGGAAGGAAAAAAGAAAACAACCATCGACTTGGAATACAAACAGGCTAATATTGAAGAAAAGCCATTGAGATTCCCATTCAATGTTCCACAGAAATATGAGCGTAAATAAGCTGCTTAGAGTTTTATTTTGGTGCATACTCATAGTATCAGGGACTGTTGTCTCCGCTCAAAAAACCAAATCTCAATTAGAAAAGGAAAAACGTGAGAATCTCAGCAAAATCGCAGAAGCTGAGAAGATTCTTAATGACACTGAATCTGAGAAAAAAGCGACAATCGGTCAATTGAGAGCGATCAATCAGCAGATATCTGCACGTGAGGGATTGATCAACTCACTCAACCAAGAAATCGGATTACTCGATGGAGAGATAACAGATCTTAATATCATAGTTTCGGCATTACAGAATGATTTAAAGAAATTGAAAGCTGAGTATGCAGCTATGATTTATAGTAGCTACAAGGCCAATCATGGATATTCTCAATTAACATTTCTTTTCTCAGCCAGTACGTTTAATCAACTTTTTATGAGATTAAAATACCTGGAACAATACTCAGATGCGCGTAAGATACAGGCTCAGCAAATCGAGGAGGTTTCAAGGGAATTGGATGGACAACGCAATGAAGTTCAAATCAAAAGGGCAGAACAGCAGACCTTATTGGATCAGCAACTGGCTGAAAATAGAAAGCTTATTCGATTGAAATCCAAACAAAGTAGTATCGTCCAGGAGCTCACCAAAAAAGAGAAAGAATTAAAGAAGGAATTAGCTGAACGAAAGCAGGCACTTGATCGTTTAGATAAGCTCATAGCGGAGATTGTACGCAAGGAGTTGGAGCGATCCAAAACATTGTCTTCAAAGGCGTTAGCCGATGAAGAGGAGATGTCTGCTACATTCGAGCAAATGAAAAACAAGCTTTCCTGGCCAGTGACATCAGGATTTGTTTCTTCCAAGTTTGGGAAACAACCCCATCCGGTTTTAAAGGGCATTACAGTTGATAACCGTGGAGTTGAGATTCAGACAGAGAAAGATTCTCCTGTGAAGAGTGTGCATCAGGGGAAGGTCATTACGGTGGCTTTTGCACCAGGTATGAATAACGTAGTAATGGTGCAACATGGAGAATATTTTACCCTTTATGCACGTCTGAAGGAGGTTCATGTAAAAAAGGGGAGTATTGTCGGGAAAGATGATTTAATTGGAACGGTTTATACTGATAATAGCGGAGTAACAGAAGTTCATTTTGAGGTTTGGAAAAATTTTGCCAAGCTTGATCCAGAAAAATGGCTTTCTCCGAAATGATTTTTTGGTAGGAACCTTTTATAGCTATCTTTGAATCAAATTAATATGAATGATATGAATACGGTGTTAGCATTTGGAATGCCAGGAGGTTGGGAACTGATTGTCATTATCTTGTTTGTTATCATATTCTTTGGAGCTAAGAAAATCCCAGAAATTGCAAGAGGTATGGGTAAGGGTATCCGTGAGTTTAAGGATGCTACCAAAGAAATTAAAAATGAAATAGACGAAGCTGCGACCGATACCGGCGACGCGAAAAAGAAATAACACTTGCAAGCAAACTCTTCATTCTCTACAATCCAGACAGGGCTAGAAAATGGAACTCTTTCTTGTAGAGACGTGGTAACTCATTACCTGTCCAATATTCAGGAAAGGAATCCAGGGTTGAATGCATTGCTTTCAGTCTATGATGAAGAAGCTCTATCTCAAGCAGATATTGTTGATCAAAAAATCAAAGAAGGTACTGCTGGTAGACTGGCTGGAATGGTAATCTCTATCAAGGATGTACTTTGTTATAAAGATCATCCGCTGCAATGCGGTAGTAAAATCCTGGATGGTTTTGAATCACAATTTACAGCTACGGCTGTGCAACGTCTGTTAGATGAAGACGCCATCATTATTGGTCGCAACAATTGTGATGAGTTTGCCATGGGTTCTTCCAGTGAGAACTCAGCCTTTGATCCTGTAATCAATGCTGACGGAGAAAATAGAGTACCAGGTGGGTCGTCTGGAGGTTCGGCAGTATCAGTGCAATCAGATATGTGTACGGTTTCCTTGGGTACTGATACTGGAGGTTCAGTAAGACAGCCTGCTTCATTTTGTGGAGTTCTAGGCTTAAAGCCGACATACTCACGAGTTTCAAGACATGGTTTAGCTGCATATGCCAGTACATTTGATGTAATCGGCGTGTTTGCCCACAATGCAGAAGATGCAGCCCTTGTGCTCGAAGTTATGTCAGGAGAAGATGAGTATGATAGCACGGTATCAAGAGAGCCAGTTTTAGAGTATTCAAAACTTCTCTCCCAGGGTGGAGCCAAGAAAATAGCCTACATTCAGGAAACTGTTGATAATGATGCCCTAAATGGTGAAGTTAAAGCTTCATTCTTATCCAAAATAGAGGAATTGAAATCGGCAGGTCATGAAGTGGAGCAGGTCTCATTTCCTTTGATGGAGTATGCGTTGCCTACTTACTACATTTTGACAACTGCAGAAGCTAGTTCGAACCTTTCCAGATATGATGGAGTGAGATACGGATACCGTACCAAAAATCCGAAAAATCTGGAAGAAATGTTCAAAAAGAGTCGCTCAGAAGGTTTTGGGCCCGAAGTGGCTAAAAGAATTTTGATTGGTACGGCAGTATTGTCTTCCAGTTACCATGATGCTTATTACCTGAAGGCACAAAAGGTTCGACGGATGATTCAGGATCAGCTTAATGCTTTATTGGAACAGTATGATTTTGTCGTATTACCTACTGCTCCTACCACAGCGTTCGAATTGGGTTCTAAGACAGACTCTATGGAAATGTACCTGGCGGATTTGTTTACGGTCCAAGCATCTGTCGCCGGTGTTCCAGCTGTTTCTGTCCCAATTGGAAGGGATTCAGATGGTATGTCTATTGGCATTCAAGCCATTTCTAAGGCATTTTCTGAAGATAAATTATTGGCATTTTCGAAGTATCTTTCAGATAATTAATCTCTAATAGACTCGTTATGACTTCCATGAGACGAATTTTCGTAGGATTGCTTACATGTCTAAGTTTTGGAGTAGTTGGTCAGAATTATTTCAAGTACGACTACATACCAGATGCTACCTACGAGGAGATAGAAGATCGTTTGGGCTGTATTGAAAATGAAGTGCCTTTGCATTTCAACGATAGGGTGAAAGGGTTTGTAGATTATTTCACCATCAGAGACAGGCCATACACCCGAGATGTTTTGAGTAAGGTGGATCTGTTTTTCCCAATTTTTGAAGAAGCGCTTGAGCGCTATGGATTGCCCGAAGAATTAAAATATTTATCCATTGTTGAGTCTGGTTTGCGACCGAATGCCATTTCGAGAGCGAATGCAGTCGGTTTGTGGCAGTTCGTTTCTTCGACAGGAAGAATGTATGGATTACAAAACGACTGGTATCTGGATGATCGCATGGATCCTTATGCCTCCAGCGATGCCGCTGCCAGACATCTCAGAGATCTTTACAGCATGTTTGATGACTGGGAGCTTGCATTAGCGGCCTACAACTGTGGTCCGGGGAATGTTCGGAAGGCTATCAGACGTAGTGGATACAAAAAGGAATTTTGGGAAATCTACAATTACTTACCAAGAGAGACCAGGTCTTACGTGCCTCAGTATGTGGCCGTGTTGTATACCATGAACTTCTCTGCTGAGCATAATTTGTTCCCTGAGAGCACCAAGTTATTGCCTCAATACGATACAGTGATGGTGAGTCAGTATTTCCATTTGGAGACATTCGCTAATCAATTGAATGTATGTTTGGATGATCTTTTGGACCTTAACCCCAACATCAAAAGGGGAGCTATTCCAGAGGGAACAAAAAACTTTGCATTGAAAATTCCTTCTGATTTGAAACCTTACATTTCTGAGAATCGCAGTATTCTATACGATACAGCAGGTAAAGTGGGCAAAGAACATTTGGATTACCTCGCTCGAAATACACCGGGAAGTACCTACGGCCGTATCCGGCAAATTTATCGTGTGAGAAGTGGGGATGTATTGGGTACTATAGCACAGAAATATCATGTTCGGGTTTCTGATATCAAATCGTGGAATAATCTATCTAGTAACATGATACGTGTGGGGCAAAATCTGAATATCTGGGTGATGCCAACATACAATAGCTCCACTAAAGATTTGTATACCACCACATCTGCAAGAGATGTAAATACGGTGGTACCACAACCAGGACAAAAAGTTCATTATGTTCAGCCTGGAGATACGCTTTGGGAGATTGCCAAAAAAGCAGATGTTTCCATTGAGAAATTGAAGACAATGAACAATTTGAAGGGAAATACTATCCAACCAGGACAGCAACTTATCATATCTTCCAAGTAAATTCGTTGGTTATAATAGCATCATTGTTAACCTTTACAATAGATCAATAACCCGAATTACTATGAAAACCATATTTCCAGTACTTATCATTATAGCTCTGGCTCTGGCAGGTTGTAATACCGATGCAGGAGAAAAGCTAAAAAAGGACTTCATGCCTATTGCCAGAGGTGAGAATGACGAAATCATTTTAGTCATTGACTCTGCACAATGGAAAGCCGGCATTGGTGATGAATTACGCAAAACGTATCAGCAGTACATGATGCTTTTGCCGCAGGATGAGTACGAGTTTTCAGTCAATAAAGTGAATCCTCGAAAATTGAATGATGTTTTCAGACATGCAAAAAACATGATTTTTGTGATGACTCTGGACTCTAAGACTGCCGAAAGTAGAGCGGTACGTGAGTACTTCACTGACAATTCTTTGAAAAAGATTCAACAGGACAGTTCTATATTCTATACCGTGAGAAGAGATGAGTTTGCCAAAGGACAAATCGTGTTGTATTTATTTGGACAAGATGCGGAGACTCTAGAAAGGCGAATTGGAGATAACAGAGCTGCATTGAAGAGTTTGTTTGCGAGTGCGGTGAGAGAACGCACCCGAGATGAGATCCTTGCAAAACCGAAAAAGGAAACAATCGCTGCTATTGAAGAAAATCACCCATATTCTATTCAGGTGCCTTTTGGATATGATCTAGCTAAGAACCTTCCGAATTTCATATGGCTTAGAAAACTAGATTCACAATCCGAGTGGAATGTATTCGTATATGAAGGAGACTACACAGATCGAGGAGTTTTTAATAAAGTAGATGAGTTCAGAGATGAGATCACATCCACGTATTTAAGAGATTCTGAAAAGCCAGAGATTTTCATTAAACGACAGCCTGAGGTGCCTGTACTTACTCAGCGAGTGACCTTCAAAGACATGTTTGCAGTAGAGTCCAGAGGACTATGGAAAATAAGTGATAGCTCTGGTGGAGGTCCTTATGTGAGTTACACCTTTGTGGATGAAAAGACCCAAAAGATTTATTACATAGAGGGTTATGTTTACTCTCCACCAACCAAAAAGAAGCATTTAATACGCGAAGTAGAGGCAATACTTTCTACTTTTGAGTTGAAGAAGCCCGTAGTGGCCAACTGAGACAACCCAAACCATATACTAACCTAACCTAGAATGGCTAAAATTAGAAAAAAAGAGGCCTTAGACTTCCATGAAGTAAAGCCTGCAGGGAAGATTGAAGTTACCCCGACCAAACCACTAAGTAGCCAACACGATCTTGCTCTCGCTTACTCACCTGGAGTAGCCGAGCCATGTAAAGAAATTGCGGAGGATACCGAAAAGGTCTATAGATATACTGCCAAAGGGAATCTGGTAGGTGTGATTTCCAATGGAACTGCCGTGTTGGGACTTGGAAATATTGGTCCAGAAGCCTCAAAGCCTGTAATGGAAGGTAAAGGAGTACTTTTTAAGAAATTTGCAGGAATCGATGTTTTTGATATTGAGATCAACGAGACTGATCCTGATAAATTTATTGAAATAGTCAAAAGTCTTGAGCCAACGTTTGGAGGGATCAACCTCGAGGATATCAAGGCGCCGGAGAGTTTTAAGATCGAGCGTGAGTTGCGGGATAAAATGAAGATTCCGGTAATGCACGATGACCAGCATGGTACTGCTATCATTTCATCTGCGGCATTAATCAATGCTCTTGAAATCAATGGTAAAAGGATAGAGGACATCACTATCGTAGTAAGTGGGGCTGGAGCTGCGGCAATAGCTTGTACTGATCTTTATGTGTCATTGGGTGCAGACCCTAAAAATGTGGTGATGACAGATAGTAAGGGTGTGGTGAAGCAATCCAGAACCAATCTGGATGAGACCAAAGCCAGATACGCTACCCATCGTGAAGATCTGGATAGCCTGGAAGATGCATTGGTTGATGCCGATGTATTCTTAGGATTATCCATTGGAAATATCCTTAAGCCAGCAACTTTGAAGAGAATGGCGAAGGATCCAATTGTATTTGCCTTATCTAATCCAGATCCAGAGATAGCCTATGACCTTGCCATGAAAACTCGTGATGACATCATCATGGCAACGGGTAGGTCGGATCATCCTAATCAAGTAAACAATGTTCTTGGGTTCCCATACATATTTAGAGGAGCACTAGATGTAAGAGCTACGGCCATCAATGAGGAAATGAAGCTTGCCGCAGTTAAGGCTATAGCTGAACTGGCCAAAGAAACAGTTCCAGAGATGGTGTTGAAGGCCTATGGTCAGAATAATATCAAGTTTGGACCGGAGTATCTGATTCCAAAACCTTTGGACCCTCGATTGATTACCGCGATTTCTCCTGCAGTTGCCAAAGCGGCAATTGATACTGGTGTCGCAAGAATTGAAATCAAGGATTGGGCAAAATATGAGTTGGAGCTCCAGGAGCGAATCGGTATAGATCAGCGCTTGATCTCGCGAATCATTACAAGAGCACGAAGAAATCCTAAGCGAGTTGTTTTTGCCGAGTCTGACGACTTGAACATCTTGAAAGCTGCACAAATGGCGGTAGATGAAGGTGTGGCCACACCAATTCTATTGGGTAATGTGGAGCGAATCAGTAAGTTGATTGAGGTCAATGAATTTGATGGCTTGAAGGATTGTAAAATCATCGATCCATACAATGAACCAGAGAAAGTTGAGGAATTTGCAGAAGCCTTTTTTGTGAAGAGGCAACGTAAAGGCGTTACCATGAAAATGGCCCGCAAATCCATGACTAGAAGTAGAAATTACTTCGGGTGTATGATGGTGGAGAAGGGTGAAGCGGACGCATTCATTTCCGGTTTGTCTAATGACTACCCTAAGACGATTCTTCCAGCACTTCAGATCATTGGTGTAGAGCCAGGTGTGAATCGAGTTGCAGGGATGTACATTATCAGCAATTCTAAAGGGAACTTTTTCTTCTCGGACACCACAGTCAACTTGAACCCTAACGCTGAGCAACTAGTCGATATCATAGGTCTTACATCCAGAGTGGTGAAGTTTTTTGATACTGAGCCGAGAATTGCAGTGTTGTCCTATTCAAACTTTGGGTCAGCCACAGGTGAAGTACCAGAAAAAACAGCCAAAGCAGTGAAGCTTGCCAAAGAGAAATGGCCTGATTTGGTAATTGATGGTGATATTCAGGCGAATACTGCTTTGAATAAGGAGTTGCTCCAAGAAAATTACCCATTCAGTGAATTGGCTAAGAATCCAGCAAACACATTGATTTTCCCAGATTTGGATTCAGGGAATATTGCCTATAAGTTGTTGATGGAATTAGGCGGAGCCGAGGCTATTGGCCCTATCTTAATGGGTATGAACAAGTCTGTTCATGTGCTTCAGGTGGGTAGTACGGTACGCGATATATTCAACATGGTAGCCATCTCAGTAGTAGATGCGCAGCTCAATGAAAAGCGAGAAAAGAATCAAAAAGCATGATCAATTATTTAGAGGGTAAGTTGGTTGTAAAAGACCCTACCTATGTGGTTGTTGACATCAACGGAGTTGGTTATGAGGCCAAAATTAGTCTCATAACTTATGCCGCAATTAAAAATTTAGAATCGACTAAAATCTATACGCACCTCCATATTAAGGAGGATGCACATACTCTATATGGGTTCTCAGAGCAATCTGAGAAGCGTAGGTTTTTAGATTTGATTAGTATTTCTGGTGTTGGACCGAGTACTGGTCTCATGATATTATCTTCTCTTTCTCCTGAAGAACTTCAACAAGCAATACTAAGTGAGGATGTTAAAACCATACAAGGCGTAAAGGGAATCGGATTGAAAGGTGCTCAGCGTATTGTTTTGGAACTGAAGGATAAGATGAAGAAAGAAGGTCTTCTGGAGAAAGCTGGTGAAATTCTACCTTCAAGTAACAATACTTTGCGAAACGAGGCGTTATCGGCCTTGACTACTTTGGGAATTGCCAAACCTGCTGCCGAGAAAAGTATCGATACCATTTTGAAACAACACGGACAGCAAATGAAGCTTGAGGAGTTGATTAAGTTAGCACTTAAGCGGGCCTAACGTATTTTTGATTGGAGAGGAAGACGTACATACAGCTGTTTGTGAGTGTGGTGTTTTTGTGTTTCTGTTCTGCAGAACTAGAAGCAAAAAAACGTCTGGTTGCGTCTACCCTATTGTTTCAGCAAACTCAAGTACAACAAGATACTGTAAAGAAGGACACGATTCCTCCGTACGAGCCTAGTAAGAAGTCTACGTATGAACCTTCTTATAGGTTTGGGGATCCTTTCTCAAACCGAATGAGTCCGACTCCTCTGCAGCTCGCGGATCCCTCTTCTATTGATTTAGAAGTAGAGTATGATTCTTCTATCAATTACTCCGTTTATGAACGAATAGGAGATGTTAATTTCCGACCAGTCACCACCATGAGTTTTGAAGAGTATGACCGCTACAACGATCAACAAATTCAAAAGGAGTATTTCAAGCAGAAGTCTGCTGGTTTGGATGGTGAAAGTGCCGTCAGTGGTAGAAGTTTGATTCCAAGGTTATACATCAGTCCTGTTTTCGATCGATTGTTCGGAGGAAGTTATGTGGACATTCAGCCAAATGGATATGTCAACCTGGATTTTGGCGGGAGATTTCAACGCGTGGATAATCCATCAATTTCTCGGAGGCAACAGCGAAACGGAGGATTCAATTTTAATCAACAGATTTCTTTGAATCTGGTAGGTAAGATCGGTGAGAAACTTCAGGTAACTGCCAATTTTGATAACAACAACACCTTTGACTTTCAGAATAATATGAAGGTGGAGTATACCGGGTATGACGAGGATATTGTAAAGAAAATAGAAATAGGTAATGTTAGTTTACCATTAAATAACAGATTAATTACTGATGCAAACTCTCTTTTTGGGGTGAAAACCCAATTGCAGTTTGGAAAGTTGTTTGTGACCGGTGTAGTATCACGTCAGCAGAGTACAAATGAATCGATTACCATCGCAACAGGTCAGACATTAAGCGGATCCACCTCAAACTCTGGTTCTGGTCAGGCCCCGGGATTTTCTGTGCGGGCCTCTGAATATGATGACAACCGCCACTTCTTCCTTGGCCACTTCTTCCGTGACAACTATGAATATTGGCATAGAAATCTTCCGCTGATTCAATCAGGGATTAGAGTTACCAGAATAGAGGTCTATGTCTCGAACCAGTCTAATGACACCAAATCGACCAGAGAAGTCTTAGCATTGATGGACCTGGGAGAGGGAGATCCGGATCATATCTACAGACCTTTACAAAATCAGTCAGCATCTGGTCAACAGGCAGGATTCCCTTCCAGTAACCTTGCTAACGATTTGTATGCCGATGTATTTGGAACAAGTGGGTTCCGAAATAGCAGTCAAATCTCAAACACGCTAACTGACCAGTTTGGTTTTGAGAATACTGTTGATTTTGAAAGAATAAGTCCTGCCAGGAAGCTTGAAAATTCAGAGTTTAAATTGAATGAGCAGCTGGGGTATATCACACTATTGCAGCCGCTCAATAGTAATGCAGTCCTTTCCGTAGCCTATGAATACACCTACAATGGTAGAGTATATAAAGTAGGAGAGCTTACTTCCGATTATGCTGGGGTCAAAGATAATGAGGTCATTGTCATGAAGATGCTTAAGCCAAGTAAGATCAATGTGGAGGTGCCAACATGGGACTTGATGTTGAAAAATATTTATCCAATATCGAATGGCCGGTCTGTTAGTCAGGAGGGCTTTCAGTTGAGAATTCAATACCGTGATGATGCTTCGGGTATAGATAACCCTTCCTTACATGAAGGTGAAAGAACTCGGAATGTACCTTTGATTGAGTTACTAGGTTTAGATCAATTAAACCAGAACAATGACAATTCCAAGGACGGAAATTTTGATTTTATTGATGGTGTAACAATTGATGCCAACCGTGGAAATGTCATTTTTCCGGTGCTAGAGCCATTTGGTTCAACTTTGGAGAGTTATTTTAATGATTCAGAATCTGGGTTGGTGCAAAAATACGTGTATGATGAACTGTACACTGAAACTCAGGTTGATGCTCGGCTGCTGAATAGACTGAATAAGTTTTATCTAATCGGGGACTATAAAGGTGCCTCTGGTGGTGGAAGTTCATCTTCCCAGACCTATTCGTTGAATGCGATCAGCTTAGTAGAAAACTCAGTTGTGGTGACGGCAGGTGGGACACTTCTCACGGAAGGGTTGGATTATCGGGTGGACTACAACCTGGGTACCCTGACCATCATCAAGGAAGAGTGGTTGAATTCTGGTAAAGACATCAAAATTACCTATGAGCAGGATGACTTGTTCAACTTCCAAACCAAGTGGTTTTATGGGACGAGGTTAGATTATGTTGTCAGCGATAATTTCAATATTGGGGCTACCTTATTGCATCTTAATGAACGCCCAGGTGGTAGAAGCAGGTTTACCATTGGTGATGAGCCGACCAAGAATACCAAATATGGCTTTGACCTGTCCTATCAGAATGAAGTGCCTTTCTTGACCAAGGCGATGGACTTTCTACCTCTGGTTAATACTAAAGCTCCTTCAACCATCACTTTCAGTGGAGAATATGCTCAGCTAATTCCGGGGACATCCAATTTGGTTGATGGAGAAGGAACTTCATACATTGATGATTTTGAAAGTGCGGCAATACCTGTAAACCTGAGTGGGGCAATAGGCTGGAAACTAGGAACTACTCCTGAGACAGAAGATAATCTATTTGACCTGAGTAATACAGAGGGTGCCTTAGGTTTTAATTACCGTAAAGCGAAGATTGCCTGGTATTCAATAGATCCATCAGTTTTCTACCAATCTGGTCAAAGACGCCCAACCAATATTACAGATGATGATTTGGCCAATCACTACGTACGACCAGTTTTGGCACAAGAAATTTATCCAGAAAGAGCCCGAAACGTTTACATTGTTCCAGAAACTATTTTTGACATTGCTTATTATCCGAGTGAAAGAGGACAATACAACTACAATCCTAACTTAACACCTGAAACTACAGCGAGTGGAGAGGTAGTGCCTGTGCTCAGCGAACCTGAGAAAAACTATGGTGCGATTTATAGGAATATTTCCACTGAACAGAATTTTAATGCTAATAATATCGAATACCTTGAGTTTTGGATGCTTGATCCGTTTATCTCAGGAGCCAATGGGGTGGTGCATGATGGGTTATTTGAAGCGAATAACACCACAGGGGGTCAATTGGTTTTTAACATCGGAGATGTTTCAGAAGACTTTAATAATGATGGAGACAGAACATTTGAAAGTGGTTTTCCAGAAGATGGAGATTTGTCGAAGAAAATTCAAACAGAATGGGGATATAGGCCTAGTGAGTCCTATTTAGCTAACAATTTCCAGCAAACAGGCCGCGAAAATCAAGACATTGGATTTGATGGTCTTCGTAATGATGAAGAGGAGGATTTCTTTGCCAGTCAGTTGCCTATGAGCCAAATTCCTTCTTTGCGTGAGGACCCCTCTGCAGATAATTTCAAATATTTTTTGGATACCGATTATGATGCCAATGACGCCAAAATCTTAGAGCGTTACAAAAATTTTAATGGTTTGGATGGAAACAGTCCAACACAAAGCGGAACAAATGTTCAGTCTTATACCATACTTCCAGATAATGAAGACTCCAATACTGACGGTAATTTCGTTACTAGTGAAAGTTATAATGAATACAAGATCAACCTTAGGCCTGGAGGATTGGAGGTTGGGAATAACTTCATTATTGATAAGATAAGAAATCAAGAAGACGCACCTTATTGGTATTTGGTTAGAATTCCTATTCGAACAGCGGGAACACCTTATAATGGAGGTGTTGATTTTGGAAGTACTGTTCGCTCGATCAGAATGTATTTGACCGGGTGGAAAGAACCTGTGGTTTTGCGTATGAGCCAACTGCAGTTGGTTGGGTCGCAATGGAGAAAATATACGGACGCTCTTAAGGAGGAAGGATTGAATGAGGTGCCTGAGACTTCTTCATCAGATTTCTCTGTTTCGGTAGTTAATATCGAGGAGAATAGTGGAGAATCAGGTAAAATACCTTACGTGGTGCCTCCTGGCATCAACAGAGATCGTGACAATACTACAATTATTAATAGACAATTAAATGAACAATCCCTCCAGGTCTGTGTGGAGGATTTAGCAGACAAAGATGCTCGCGCTGTTTACAAGCCTTACACTGTAAATCTGGTGAACTACGGTCGTTTAAAGATGTTTTTTCATGCACATGCAAACGGGGATGACAATGTAGCGGATGATGAGGTTTCTGGATTTCTAAGAATAGGTACTGATGAAGTAGACAATTACTACGAGATTGAAGTACCTCTTAAAATAACTCAGGAGGGTGAGTTTACGGCAGCATCCATTTGGCCAGAGCAAAACGAAATTGATATTGCACTCAATGAATTACTTGCGCTCAAAGCTTTAAGAAACAGGTCTGGAGTAAATCAGTTGTCACGATACTCAGGGACTTCTGAAAATGGCAGGTATAAATTAATTGTCAAGGGAAATCCAGATATGAGCAGTTTGCAAACATTGATGATTGGTGTACGAAACCCGTCGTCTGATGATGGCGCACCAAAATCGGTCTGTCTTTGGGCGAATGAGCTGAGAGTTACAGATTTTGATAAACACAAAGGGTGGGCTGCAAATGGCTCTGTAGTTGCACAGCTTGCTGATGTGGCCAGGGTATCCGCTACTGGTCAGTATACTTCTTTTGGTTTTGGTGATATCAATGAAAACCTTCAGGAAAGAGAGCAGTGGGAGACCAGATCATATGATTTGACGGCCAATGTCAACGTTGATAAATTCTTACTGCCAGAAAAAACTGGATTGAAAGTGCCAATGATGGTCAGCATGGAGAATACCAGAGAAATTCCACACTATGATCCACTTGATCCAGATGTTCCGCTAGAAGCCTCATTGGATGGATTTGCCACTCAGCAAGAGCGAGATGAATATCGTAAAATTGTAGAGAACAGGGTGGAAAGGCGAAGTATTAATTTCACCAATGTTCGTAAAGAGAAGATCAATAAAGAAGCCAATGCTCACTTCTTTGATGTGGAGAATCTGTCTTTTTCCTACTCACACTCGGAAACCGTCCGAAGCAATGTCAGTACCGAAACGGCTCTCCAGAAACAAGTAACTGGCGGGATGTCATACAATTATTCTCCTAATCAGATTATCCTTGAACCATTTGCTAAATCCGAGGCATTTTCGAGTCCCTATCTGAAGTTGATTAAGGATATGAACCTGTCACTATCTCCTAGTAGTTTATCCTTCCGGGCAGATCTTGCAAGGAATTTTAGGATGACTCGTTACTATGACAATGATCTCAACCCTCAATATGGCAATGAGTTTTATGAACGTTTATTCACCTTCACAAGAAATTATGCTTTCAGGTGGAACATATTCAAGAGCTTGAGTCTCGATTATTCAGCCAGGGCAAATGCAGTAATAGATGAAATAGAGAATGAGAATGGTCCAACAGCTGACAATCCCATTGAAGGTGATTTGGATTCACGTGAAGAAATGCAATATATCTGGGGCCAGATCAAGAATCTGGGTAGGATGAAGAATTTTAATCAGGATATCTCTGCCACCTACAAGCTGCCATTTGACAAGCTACCGTTGACTGACTGGATAAGTGGAGATTTGAGATATTCGGCAGGATACGTGTGGACCGCCGGATCACTTGGTCAGTTAGATGATCAGGGTTATTTCTTTGGACACACCATTCAGAACAAAAGAGACCGAGGTGTGGTGGGGAAACTGGATATGGTGAAACTCTACAATAAGGTGTCTTTTCTGAAAGAAGTGAATCAGCCTCAAAGGAAAAGAACCAAGAGTGATGATGATGTGCCGCAAGGTCCTAATCTGGCAAAGACCTTCTTGCGTTTGATGATGTCGCTAAGGAGCATCAATGTCACATACAATATCCGAGAGACTACTTCACTTGCCGGGTTTATGCAGCAGCCTTTCCTTTTGGGTATGGATAGTAGCTGGAATGCCCCTGGATGGAAGTTTTTACTTGGTGATCAGGATGCCACCATTAGAAATAGAGCGGCGGCAAATGGGTGGATTACCCGAAGTTTAGACTTGACAACTCCATTTGTTCAGACGTCTTCAAATGACGTGACTATAAAAGCTGCTCTTGAACCAACTTCTGATTTTAAAGTCACGCTCGATGCACAACGAACCATTAATTCTTCTTTCCAGGAGATATTCAGATATGATACAACAGGTGGTCGGTCTGGTTACAAGTCATTAACTCCTTCGAGAAATGGTAGCTACAGTGCAAGTTTCATAACCATTAAAACGGCATTTGAAAAACCAATTAATGGGAATGAATCTGAGGCATTTAATTCCTTTGTTCGGAATATTGGTCTAGTTCAGAATAGACAGAATTCTACCATTACTGGAGACGGCTATTATGATACGTTATCTCAAGATGTCTTAATTCCAGCTTTCATTGCCGCTTATACCGGTGAATCAGCGCTCGATGTTTCCCTTAACCCGTTTCCACGAATACCATTGCCGGGATGGCGAATTGATTATAATGGTCTGACCAAAATACCGGCCCTTGCTGAAGTGTTTTCTGCAGTAACGCTTTCACATGGCTATCGATCGGCATACAGTGTAAATGATTATAGTTTTAATATTTCAGAATATGCCAATGATCCGAACAATGCATTTGATGTGACATTGGGTAACAGCATTTTGGATTATCCTCGCGGGTTTGTTCCTGATGACTCTAACAAGTTGGTTCCTGTTTACGTGATTTCGCAGGTTTCGATAGCTGAGCAATTTGCTCCTTTGATCGGAATCAATGTAAGAACTAAGAATAACATTACTACAAGAGCGGAGTATAAGCAGAGTCGAGCCTTAGCTCTCAACATGTCTAATGCACAAGTGACGGAGACCACAAGCAATGACCTAACGCTAGACTTTTCGATGACGAAGGATAAGTTCAAACTCCCAATAAAAATCAAAGGGCGAACGGTCTCATTTGAAAATGCCCTCACCATGAGAATAAGTATGACTGTTAGAGATGCAGAGACCATTCAGAGGCGAGTCTCCGCCGATGACCAAACTACAACCGGTAGCAATAGTTTCCAAATACGGCCATCAATGACGTATAAGTTGAATAAGAGTTTGGACCTAACGATGTACTTTGACCGCAACGTAAATGAGCCAAAGGTAAATGGATTCAAGACTGCCACCACCTCGTTTGGAACTCAGCTAAGATTTAGCTTGGCTCAATAGTTTTCATCCTCATACTTTTCAGTATTTTTGGCAGCTCAATGTGAAATACATTGGTCTAATGATCAGATAAACAATTACAATATGAATATTCCTGAAAACTTACTTTACACTGAAGATCACGAGTGGGTACGAATCGAGGGTGATGAAGCCTACATTGGTATTACTGACTTTGCTCAAGGCGAGCTAGGTGATATAGTTTATGTAGAAGTTGAAACTGAAGGTGAAGAATTAGAGCAAGGAGCAGTTTTTGGTACTGTAGAAGCAGTTAAGACGGTTTCAGATTTATTCATGCCTATCGCAGGTGAAGTGCTAGAGTTCAACTCAGAGTTGGAAGGGAGTCCGGAATTAGTGAATTCAGACCCATATGGACAGGGCTGGATGATCAAAGTAAAAATCTCGGATCAGGGTGACTTATTATCTGCTGATGCATATAAGGAGTTAATTGGGCAGTAAATTAATCCGTAGGATAAGCGTAGCATTACTTGTCATTTGGACATTGGAGATGTTTTTCTTGTTGTTTACAAAACATACTCCCGGGAAGTCCTTTTTTCAATTCGAACATGCAGATAAAGTGGCTCATTTCGGGTTGTTTGGTGGGTGGAGCTTTCTGTTTTACTTTGGAGTAGCACAATATTTCAACCGAAAAATACTTTGGGCAATCGTTGTTTCGTTCTTATTTGCGATTAGTACCGAAATAGTGCAGTACTTTATACCACATCGCGACGCAGAATGGTTAGATGGATTGGCCGATATGGTTGGTAGTACAGTTGGTGTTTTATTTGCAATTTTTATCAAAAAGGAACTATTCCGTATGGGAAAAGAGTTCTAATAGATATATATTTGAGATCACTCTTGTAGTAAAGGTCAAAAAACAATTATATGGAACCAAAGAAAAACCCTAAAGTAGACCTTACGCGGAAGTCAGGGATGTTGATGAACATCGGGCTTTGTGTGAGTTTACTATCGGTTATCGTTGCATTTGAGTGGAGAACCTATGATGAGTCAGGTATTCTGGATCTAGGTCAGGTGCAAGATGACTTTGAAGATATTATGGAGATTCCTCCTACGGAGCAACCACCTCCCCCACCACCAAAAATTCAGCTTCCTGAAATCATAGAGGTTCCAGATGAAGAAGAAATCGAGGAGGAGATTGAGGTTGAATTAGATGTTGAGGTTACTGAAGAAACTGTAATCGAGGATATCGTATTCGAAGAAGCTCCTGAAGAAGAGGAAGTTGAAGAAGTATTTACAATTGTTGAAGACCAACCTGAGTTCCCAGGAGGTATGGCAGCATTCTACAAGTTCGTTGGTGACAACATGGACTACCCTTCTCAAGCAAGAAGAATGGGTATTGAAGGTAGAGTGTACGTTCAGTTCGTTGTGGACAAGGATGGTTCTGTAACTGAAGTAACTGCTGTAAAAGGTATTGGTGCTGGATGTGATGAAGAGGCTGAAAGAGTGCTTCGTACTGCTCCAAAATTCAAGCCTGGTAAGCAAAGAGGTAGAGCGGTAAAAGTACGAATGGTGCTTCCGATCATCTTCAAACTGAGCAACTAAGAAATAATCTTATTCTTATAAAGGAACCCTGACAAAGCATGGCTTGTCAGGGTTTTTTGTTTTCTACCTTGATGTAGTATTGTAGTGTTCTTTATGGCGCTATGATGTAGTGTTGTTGTGGTGCAATCAGCGGTAATACGGTACATGTTATCATATCTTGAGCGGATTTTTTACATGAACAAACTCATTAATGATTCGCATTATCACGTCTTTATTGTTATTCACATCGTTTTATTCATATAGTCAAGTGGTACTCAGAGATACCACACTAATCTGGAAGCATCATGACTTCACACTGAATGATGACCGCTCCGTGATGGCTTACACCACTAACGATGATGAAATATCAACCGTAAGTTTTCAAGCTAAGGTTATTGAAAATAACTTAATCAAGTTGGTGGTAGTGCCAGAATATGGTGGACGAGTGATTTCCTTTGTTTACAAACCAACGGGGCACGAATATTTATACCAATCAGAATGTGGTTCCCCTTATGGAATGAATGATGGCAATTTCTATTATGATTGGCTAATGGTCTATGGTGGAATATTCCCAACTTTTACTGAGCCAGAGCATGGCAAGGCATGGTTACTTCCCTGGAAATATGAAATTGTAACCAATGACTCGGAGTTAGTGACATTGCGTATGTCTCTAAAAGACACGATTGATTACGCAGCTAAGCCAGGTAAATTCAATAATGGGATGACTGATATTACTTGTCAGGTAGATATTTCAGTATTTGCCAATCGCTCAACCTGGGATTTTGATGTTACTCTGATAAATAATCATTCTTCCACTCAAAATTATGAATATTGGACTTGCACTACCTTAACTCCGGGTTCAAAGATTGGTGATACAGGAAGTCCATTGGCATCTAAAATAGTAGCTCCAGTTGATGAGTATTTTGCAGGATGGAGCCCAAGCGCCTGGATTGGTGGATATGGAAGCGTGTATGACTTTGCTGATATTGACGAGCTCGGAGAATGGTCTGATATGGGTATCGCTTATGCCAATGAGATTCAAGACAATTACTGGGGTGTGATCAACCAGGAGAATCTAGAGGGGATATTCCGCATTGCGGATAATTCTGCTACCCCTGGCTTGAAACTCTGGACCTGGGGTCAGGGCAATGTGGGCAATAATCTGTTGGACTTCAGCAATGGAGGAGCAGATAACTATATCGAGTTATGGGCTGGGACTTCCAGAGAGTTTTTCGCTGATGCTTACCTGGTATCAGATGAGACCAAATCATGGACGGAAACCTATATGGCCACTACGAATATGACTGATATCAAAGCCATTAATGGTGTCTGTGCTATTAATTTGTTTTGGAATTCAGAGGATCAATCATTAGTCTATGAATTTAATTCTTTTGATGATGAGGCCAATCTTAAGTTAACCATCTTCATAGAAAACGACGTAGCCCTCCAGAAGGAAATGGCTTTTGCTGAACTTGGGATTGTTGGATCAACTGCGCTGGAGAGCATTTCAGTCAATGGTTATTATTTGGTTAAGGCTATAATTACCGATGAGTGGGACGCTCAAATTCTGAATTATGAGGAGGAGGTTTACATTGATGTCAACAGCCCTCTTGAAACCCGAGATCAGCATAATTTGATTGTCTATTCACAGAATCAGAATCAAATAATTGTTCAAGGATTGCCAGGTGAAATTCTGGTTACCGATATTCAAGGACGTATTATCAAACAGTTAGATCATGTCAAAGAAACTTCGGTGATCACAGTTCCCCAATCGGGTATTTATATAGTCACCATGAAGCAGGGCACGAATGTTCAAAGTAAGAAACTACTGGTTCGTTAATCGACAGCAATTACCCCACAATTCTTTCATCGATTGAGAAAACTGGGGCTTGATTGTTTCTGCACTGATGTGTTGATTGTTTCTGACCACCCATTCTCCATTAATAATCGTTCCTAAAGTTTGTGTTTGATCACTACTATAGGTTATCTTATTCGTTAGATGTGTCAATTTGCCACTTGATAACAAAGGAGCATGAGCATCATAAACGACCGCATCTAATGGTTGACCTGGAGCAAAGAACATGTTAGGAGTATTTCCCATAGCATTTTGTCCATTTTTCCAGACCATTTGTATTGCATTGAGTCCACTATCTCCGGAGGTAGTAGTGCAAAAGGTGTCCCTATTGTGCGAATAAATTCGCTGACCATAATCAAGAGTTCTTAGCTCTTCTAATGGGTTTAGGCTAACGTGACTATCGGTACCAATGCTCCATTGTCCTTCGGCTTGTTGGAATTCTGCTAGTCTGAATCGTCCATCTCCTAAATTACCTTCTGTAGTTGGGCATAAAACGACTCGCGCGCCTGATCGTGCAATCCCGACAACTTCTGAGTCACTTAAATGCGTCGCATGAACTAGGTGAAAATTAGAGGTTACGTTGGTGTTGTTGATTAGCCATTCTACTGGTCGTTGTTTGGTTTGGACAATACAGGAATCAACTTCTTTGAGCTGCTCCGCAATATGAATGTGAAATGGAATGGACTCACTAATATCAGCACATATTGTCTGAACATCTTCGAGTTTTACTGCTCTCAAAGAATGAATACCCATTCCAAGTTGTGCATGCTCATGTTTAGATACTATCGATTTAGAAGCCTCCAACAATCTGTAGTATTCTTCATTAGTTGTAGAAATGAACCTTCTTTGCTGAACTTCGGCAGGTTGATTAAATCCCCCTTGCTGGTAATACATTGGAACTAAGGTGATCTTAATTCCGGCAGTTTTTGCAGCTAAGATTAGTCGCTCACCCATTTCTGCAAGGTTCGAATGATGTTTACCATTCCGATCATGATGCAAATAGTGGAATTCTGCCACAGAGGTATACCCATGTCGTACCATTTCGGCATACAGCATGCTGGCAACATCTTCTAGTTGTTCTGGTGAAATCTTTAGCGCCAGTTCATACATGTTTTTCCGCCAACTCCAGAAGTCGTCTCGTTGACCTGTCATAGAGTGGAGTTCCGCCATTCCTGCCATGGCATATTGGAAGGCATGTGAGTGAGCATTTTGAAATCCAGGCAATGCGAATCCATTGACAAATTCTGAAGAAGGGTCTTTTGAATTTTCCTCAATGGTTTGAATGACTCCAGATTGATCAGTGGTCACCAGAACGTCTTCTAACCATCCATCATTTGTAAGCAACCCTTTGAAACGATACTTTTTCATCTTAGAGGATTTTAATCAGTTCGGAGAACATATTTTTTAGAATTCCTCGAATTTCTTCAGCTCTTGCTTCATCATATTTGGTTTCTGAGTCATCCATGTAGTTGGTTTTGGCCATTTCTAGTTGAAGCGCATGAATATTTTTCTCGGGCATACCAAAGTATCTCGTGATGTGGCCTCCCTTGAAAGGGTGATTGTGTTGGAAGTTGTATTTCCCAATACCTAATGAGTTGAAAGCAGATCGAATAATTTCCTTGCTGGCGGATTGCTCATCATTATCTCCCAAAATCAAATCTGGAAAAGGTTCTTGCCGAATTCCTGGCACTACTTTTCTGATGGAATGAGCATCAAATAAAAGGGCGTAACCAAATTGGGCTTTGATGTCCTCCAGTAATTGCTGGACTTTCTGATAGTACGGACGGTAATATGCTTCAACTCTTCTTGATATTTCCTGTTCGTCCGGAGTTGGTCCGTCATACAATGATTCACCATTGAAGTTCGTATGTGGAACAATACCGGTAATGACTCTTCCATCATTGTAAAGAGGTTTACTGTCAGGGTCTCTATTTAGGTCGATTACCCACCGGCAATAATTAGCTGTAATCATCTGGATACCCATCGATGGCGCAAAATCATACAACCGATCAATGAACCAGTCTGCATCGTCTGGATTATCAATCACTTCGGGCTTCATTCCAGCTCTCACCTCGGGTGGGAAGTAAGTGCCTGAATGTGGCGAACTAATGATGATTGGTACTTGAGTTGATGTTGGTTCTATGATATTATAGATATCCATAGTTGAATGTTAATTCTGAAAGTTAGAAGTTACTTTTTTAGGTTAATAAAAATTTCATCATCGACCAGGTTCGGCAAGGTTACTTGAAGCCCTGGAGTGCGCTCCATTTCTCTTTTGATTGCAAATAAAGCTTCTTCATTTCTTGCCCAACTCCTTCTGGCTATTCCATTGTTTACATCAAAGAATAGCATGTTTTTAATATTCTCATCAGCCGCTTCCGATCCATCCAGAAGCATACCGAATCCACCATTAATTACTTCTCCCCAGCCTACACCGCCTCCATTATGGATGCTTACCCAGGTGGCTCCCCGGAATCCATCTCCGATTACATTGTGGATGGCCATGTCTGCAGTGAATTGTGAGCCATCATAAATATTTGAGGTTTCTCGATATGGAGAATCTGTACCACTTACATCGTGATGGTCACGACCGAGTACAACAGGTGCTGAAATGACACCATCTCTAATAGCTTTATTGAAAGCAAGAGCTAATTTCATTCTCCCTTCTGCATCTGAATATAGAATCCTTGCTTGAGACCCAACTACTAATTGATTGGACTCTGCTTCCTCAATCCAATGAATGTTATCAGCCATTTGTTGCTGGATTTGGACTGGTGCTTCAGCTGCAATTTCTTTGAGGACTGAAGCTGCTAATTGGTCTGTTGTTCTGAGATCTTCAGGCTTGCCGGAAGTACATACCCATCTAAACGGACCAAATCCAAGGTCAAAGCACATCGGTCCTAGAATATCCTGAACATAGGAAGGATATCTAAAATCTATCTCATTCTCAGCCATAATCTCGGCTCCAGCCCGTGATGATTCTAATAAGAATGCATTACCATAATCAAAAAAGTAAGTTCCTTGTTCATGGTGAGCGTTGACCGCTGCCACATGTCTTCTCAATGATTGTTGTACTTCAGATTTAAATCCATCAGGGTTGTTGGCCATCATTTCCTTTGCCTCATCAAAGGAGATCCCTGCGGGATAGTATCCTCCAGACCATGGATTGTGAAGTGAAGTCTGGTCCGAGCCCACAGTAATTTGGATATTTTCTTCCAGGAACTTCTCCCACACATCCACCACGTTTCCTACATACGCTATGGAAACCACTTTCTTATTGGATTGCGCCTCTTTTACTGTTGTTACTAAATCACCCAGGGTTTCCACCAACACATCTACCCAACCTTGTTCATGTCGTTTGTGAGCTGCTAATGGATTTACTTCTGCACACACGGTGATACATCCTACAATATTTCCGGATTTAGGTTGTGCGCCACTCATTCCTCCAAGACCAGCTGTCAGGAAAATATGGCCAGATGGAGAAGCACTGTTGCCTAGTTTTTTACGGAAAGCGTTCATCAAAGTGATGGTGGTGCCATGAACGATTCCCTGGGGTCCAATATACATGTAAGAACCAGCCGTCATTTGACCATACTGAGTCACACCTAGTGCATTGAATTTTTCCCAATCGTCGGGTTTGGAATAGTTTGGGATCATCATGCCGTTTGTGATTACAACTCTTGGTGCAACTGGAGAGGATGGGAAGAGACCCATTGGATGGCCAGAATACATGTGCAAGGACTGATTTTCATCCATCTCCGACAAGTATTTCATGGTCAACAGATACTGAGCCCAATTCTGGAAAACAGCACCATTACCACCATATGTGATCAGTTCTTCTGGGTGCTGAGCCACTCTTGGGTCCAGGTTGTTTTGAATCATCAGCATGATTGCTGCCGCTGCCTGACATTTTGCCGGGTAATCAGAAATAGATCTAGCATACATGTCATATTCCGGCATAAACCGATACATATAAATGCGTCCAAAGGCATTTAATTCTTCTAAAAACTCCGAGGCCAATACGGAATGCCATTCCGCTGGGAAGTAGCGAAGTGCATTTCTCAAAGCCAATAATTTCTCATCGTTAGAGAGGATGTCTTTTCTTTTAGGAGCATGGCTGACATCTGGATTAGGCTTTTTTGGTTGAGGTAATTCAGAGGGTATGCCTTGAGTGATTAATTCTTTGAAATTCATTTTTTGAATGGTTTTATTTCAATCAATGAGTGTTAATTTTTTTAGTACTGGTCGAAATCCTGGTAATAGCTACTGGACTTTGCCATATCTGAGATTGTATCTGTTAACCGACCAGAATTGACAAGATCTTTGGTTGCATCCATGAAGCCAGTCATTATTTGATCCTTTTCGATGTGTGGCACCCGCTCACGAACCAGGGCATGAAGTTCTTCCATTTTGGCACTGGATTTTAAAGGTCGGTGATAGTCCATAGCCTGAGCAGCACACATCAATTCGATACCTAGTATTTGTTCGGTGTTGCTAATTACCCTTAGTGCTTTTCTTGCTCCGATAGATCCCATACTCACATGATCTTCCTGGCCAAGAGATGTAGGTATGCTGTCAGCACTAGATGGGAAGCATAGCCCTTTATTCTCGCTAGCTAAAGCAGCAGTGGTGTATTGCACAATCATGAAGCCTGAGTTGGTACCCGTTTCCTTCATTAACAACTTTGGTACACCGGGTGTGTCTCCTTCCAGAGACAAGTAAATTCTTCTATCTGAGATGTTTCCAATCTCAGCTGCACAAAGACAAGCATAGTCAATTGGTAATGCCATTGGCTGACCATGGAAGTTTCCACCACTAATTGTTCGTTCTCGGTCAAGGACTATTGGATTGTCTGTCACAGAGTTCAACTCGATTTCGAGCATTTCTTTCAGGTGCTTCCAACTTGTTCGGCTTGCACCATGAACCTGAGGCATGCATCTCAAACTATAGGGGTCTTGTACTCGAGCACAACCTATGTGTGAATGGACCACCTCCGACCCATCAAGTAGAGCTCTAATGCGTTCTGCAACATATTGATTGCCTGGATATGGCCTGATGTCGTGTAACTCCTGGCTGAATGGTTTGACGGAACCTTTTAATCCTTCGATCATCATAGCTCCGGTAATATCGGCACAGGTAAGTGCGTTGTGAAGCCTTTCTACCATTTGGACTGCATGAGCTGCAATGAACTGAGTGCCATTGATCAATGCCAAGCCTTCTTTAGGTGATAATTGTATTGGCTCAACACCAAGTTGAGATAAGACGTCACCAGCTGATCGTATTTCATTTCGATAACGGACTTCTCCTAAACCTATTAATGGCAGGAATACATGAGAAAGTGGCGCCAGATCACCCGATGCACCCACAGAGCCTTGGGCAGGAACAACTGGAGTTATACCTTCTTCAAGCATCCAGATCATTCGTTCTAGTGTAGGAAGGGCAATACCCGAAAAGCCTTTTGATAATGCTTGTAATTTCAGAACTATCATCAATCGGACTTGCTCATCAGTGAGAAGTTTACCAACACCCACGGCATGACTCATCAAAATATTCGTTTGCAGTTGGATTAAATCCTGGTTAGATACTCTTGTCGTGCAAAGAGGGCCAAAACCTGTATTTATTCCATAAACTGCACGTTCACCAGATGCTATCTGAGCAACATCGTTATAGCTGCTGATTACTTTTTCCTTTACTTCCGGAGTGATTATTCCTTTCATTGCTCCACGGGCAATGCTTATTGCCAATCCTGCGGTAAGTTTTTGTGAGCCGTATTCGAAGGTGTTTGCCATATGCTAATAGGGAAATAGTCTGTTTTTCAAATTTACGAGTTAGCTTTAATATCTAGAAATACCATATTAGTCATTAATTAATAACTATGAGTTATCAAATTGAGCTGAGACATCTTAAATATTTTCAAGTATTAGCTGAGGAATTGAACTTTAGAAAGGCATCTGAAAAGCTCTTTATCGCTCAACCTGGACTGAGTCGTCAGATCAAGCAGCTTGAGGAGATTCTAAGTAGTCGATTGTTCGACAGAACCAAAAGATCGGTTAAGCTCACTGCAGCTGGTGAATATTTTAAAGGAGAGGTGGATCGAATAACGAATGATCTGGAACAGGCTAAAAAACAGACAGCACTCATTCATCAAGGTGATTCAGGAGAAATACGAATCGGATTTGTTGGTTCGGCCATTCATCATGTACTGCCACAATTAATTTCAAAAATTAATTTAAGGTATCCCGATATCCATACTTCTCTGGATGAGTTGCCTAACCGTACTCAAATCAATATGATTCAAGATGATCAATTGGAATTGGGCTTTGTGAGGGTTACATCAATACCTGCAGGTTTGGAATCGAAAAAAGTGCACGAAGATTCATTTTCAGTGGTGCTTCCAGAGGATCATGCTATGGTGGAGGAAGAATTTGAAAATATTGGCCAGTTGAAAGATGAAAAGTTCATCCTATTTTCTAGCGAGTACAGTTCAGAGTATTATGAGAAAGTAATCAGTATTTGTAGGGATCAGGGTTTTGAACCCAATGTTTCTCACAAGTCAGTGCATGCGTTCACTATTTTCAAATTAGTGGAAAATGGTCTGGGTATCGCGATAGTGCCAACATCACTGGTGGATGGATATGATCTAAGAATCAAATCATTTGCCATGGAACAAATCCCACAAAGGACTCAATTATCAGCAGTTTGGAAAAAATCCTCTAAAAATGCCTCTTTGAAAAATGCGCTAGATATGTTGTTTGAGTAAAGAACCTACCACTGATCTTTTGCTAGGGTTTCTTTAAGCTCGTTTGCCTGAATATTCAGATTCTGGTATTCGGAGGAGGATAATTTACCTTTTAATTCTGCAAGCATCTCGTCAGCATAATTAGTCAGTCCAGATTTCAATGCTACAATGACGAATTTTTTGCGGATGTCCAAATTACTTTTATTGATGTCGATTGCTTCCACAAGAATCTCATAACCCAAATGAAGATTTTTGTCTTCTAGATAATTCACAATACCCAGGATTAAAGGCTCATTGTAGGCATTTTGATTCATTAACTCCTTGAGCTGTACTAATTGAGTACTGTCCTCAGAGTAAATGACTTGACTCACTGGATGATTGGTTTCAGGAATTTTTTTTCCATTCAGAAGAGTCAATACCAATTCAGGTTCTACAAAACTCTCCTCTTCAAGCAGGTCATAAAAGACACCTTTGTATTCCAAATAAGCTTCCATATCATTATTCATAAGAACTGTTTTAGCCAGTTTGGTCCACATGCTTTGAATGAAAGATGGTGGAGCATCATTTAGAATGATACTCATTTCAACATTGGAATAATCCTCATAGTGGTAGTATAAAGCCATTTTCTGCAGGTCTTCCGATAAGCCTTCTTTTCTTTCGATTGTTTTTAGGTCATTTTGCAATCCCATATAACCCGAGTCGATTGACACCAAATAGCTAGCCCAGTTTTTGGCATCTTCAAATGCACCTTTCTCTAGTAAACAGGCTTGTTTATTTAAGAGGGCTGCTTTGCTTCCTTCTGCAATCGCTGATTCAAAAAACCTCAAGGCCTCATCAATACTATGCTGAGACAATGCAATTAGTCCCATTTGATTAAATAAGCGAGCTTTCAATTCTCCAGAAGAATCAGGAATGAGTTGATCAATAGTTCTCAAAGAAGAATTAATGTTTCCCAGGCCATATAATGAGAGAGCTGCGGAACGCTTTGCATTCCAGTAGACATCTTCGGTAACAGCACTTCCCAGTGCCATTTCAATTTCTCGTGGAATTGCAGGATCTTGAAAATACCAACTTGCATTGATGAGGAATGCCAATCGATGCAATTGATAAGAAGGATATAAAAAGGCAGTATCGAAAGGAATCTTTGCCATTTGTCCTGACAGCAATAGGTTGTGGAGGACATTAGCCTTTACTGCCAGGTTTCCATTATTGTAGTCAGGGCCTGCTCCTTCGGAGTTCTGTTTAATCTTCCAAAGGTTCACCAGGTTGGCATTGGTCCATTCACCTTTGAGATTGGATTCACTCAATAGGTCAACTGCTTCCTCAATCTTACCCTGATCCGCGTAGGTCAACCCTAAATTGTTTTGTAGCTGGGGATTAGATGGAAAATCCAATAGTCCCTCTTTTAAGGTAACCAACGAAGGGGTTGCCTCAGACATCATCGCGTACGTACTGGATTTATTCAAATATGCTTGTGGTGATGGGTAACGAATGGCTGCTCTTCCGAATCTGAAATTGGCTTCATTGATGTCTCCTTTTTGAAGTTCTTTGTAAGCGAGTTTGTAATTGGAAAAGTGATTGTCATGTCCAAATACGGTGCCTTGTCTGTAATAACCAAGAGCCAATAATTCTTCTCCGTTAGCTTCTGCTTGAGCTCCCAAATAATTGTATTGTGCTGCTCTTAGAAGAAAGTACGGTTCTTTATTGGAGTAGTAGAAAAATGCCGCTATCGCCACCATTCCTGCAAGCCGAGCACTTGCATAAGGAAAGTTCTGAGACTTATAAACGATTTTATAAACTTCCAAACCTTCTACCAGTGGAGTAAATAAATTGATAAGTACATATACAAGGAAGAATACCCCAAAGGCCAGGTGCGTGTAGACAATAAGGTAGTGGAATGCCTCGTAATCGGAATCATTTCCCCGGTACATGGATAAGGATAAGAAACCTAGTGTGACGATGCCTAAAGCCGCCAATAAACTGCGCATGTCCTCCGAAGAAAGCAGCTTCTGATAAATGTCTTGTTTATGGCCATAACTCCACAATGCGACTAATCCGCTGATGGCGAGCAGAATGAATGGATCAAAAAAGGCAACCTCAGTTTCAATTGCTCCTGATTTTTTACCATAATAAAGTCCAACGATTCCCAGGTATACCAGGCTGAAGACAATGAAATGAACATGGTTGTTTTTGCCTCCTTTGGACTTGGTAATAAGATAAAGGATGGCGAATACATTTTCCTCTGAGATCAAAAACAGAAAAAATACACCGATGATGACCAGTCCAAAGTGGCTACCAATGGTGAATTGATCAATCAATACCTGCTGTGATACCCCAGAAAATAGTACAATAGCCGCAAGGACTGCGGTAAAAGTTCCAAAACGGATAAGTGTATTGACTTCAGGATAAAAAGCGTGGTATATGTATGACGGTAAAATGATGGCCATCATGATGATGACCATCGAAAGTGATGATTCAGGGTCCATTCCAAATATCCCAACATCTCCCAGGTTCCAGGTAATGATGAATAGAATAAATAAGGCCATTATCCCGATGAATAAGTAGCGTGGCAATTTGGTAACCACTGTCAAGATCAAGCTAATTCCGATCAATATTAAAATCAGAAATCCGGTCTCGGCATTAATGTCTCTTTGGATCTGCCCCGCAGAAAATACTTCAGCCAGAGAATAAATATCGCCAGTGAAACTAAACTGAAATGGACCTTTTGTAAATGGATAGGCGGCAAATTCAGTGGTTTCTGCCGTGGTTGTTACATTGTAGCTAATGCTATCATTATATCCACGATGGTATCGATATAAAAGAAGAATGGTAGCGCCAATAAAGAGCGCAATAATGAAACGGCTGATTTGTTCTTTCATGTAGGTTGCTGCTTACTCCAGCACTTTAGGCACTTTGAAGTAATCTTCGTCCTTGTCTGGTGCATTCTTTAACGCACGATCATGCTCAATGGTATTCGAAACCTCGTCATTTCGGAACGCATTTACTTCAAACGACATGTTGGTAAGTGGTTCTACACCATCAGTGTCCAGCTCGTTCAGCTTCTCCACCCAGGTAAGTACCTCTTCTAAATCCTTGATGTACGTTTCTTCTTTGGCCGGATCTAACTCCAGACGAGCCAGGTGAGCAATTTTATGTAACGTTTCCTTATCTATTTTCATGTACCAGAATTCTGATCAACAATATTAACCAAGAGAATTGATTTTTTCAGGATGATGCCTCAGAAGTTCTTCTTGTATGGTATTGAAAACCTGCTCCTTAAGCTTTGGAATTTGCTCTTCACCAGAATCATCTGGAAAAATAGGGTCGTGGATTATGAGTTTACACTTGTGTGGATGCAATCTAACGGGAGACTCATCGGGTAGAATCAGGAAGTTATAAGGCATAGTCACTGGAACAATTGGTACATTTTGCTCTACAGCGACTTTAAATGCACCGTCTTTAAATGGATTCATATATGGGAGTTTGTCGCCTCCCACTACTATTCCACCCTCAGGGAAAAAAGACACACTATAACCCTCTTCAACAGCCTTTTTGGTTTGTTGTAAGCTCATTCCGCGGCTTTTGGCACTTTCTCTTGTAACTGGAATATGAATTTTGCGAAAGAAATAACCAAAAAGTGGAATCTTCTTAAGTGAACTTTTGCCAATGAATTTGGCGTGATAAATCAGGTAGAATGCCGGAATATCCAGGTAGGAGAAGTGATTGGCACAAAAAATATATTGATCGTGACTTTTTAGTTTTTCTTTTCCAATAACCTCGACAGGCATTACGATACTGAAGAATGATTTAGCCCATATTAAGTGCAGCTTAAGTGCAGTTTTATGCCATTTTCTGTTAGTCGCCAGAATGGCTAGTGATGGAACGATCACTGATGAGATGATCAAAAAAATGATCAGTGCATAGGAGGTGTATAAAAACAACCGTAATTTCACTATCTGATAACTTCTAGTAGCCCTTGAAAAAGATTTTTAAACATCAAGTGTAATAAATTCAGGAGATATCAGACTAATCTACCGTAACTAAAATTTCAAACACTTGGAACTACTACGTATTGACAACATTAGTAAATCCTACAGCAATCACCAGGCTTTGAACAATGTCAGTATGACCATCCCAAAGGGGAGTATTTTTGGTCTACTGGGACCTAATGGAGCGGGTAAAACCACATTGATTCGAATCATTACTCGCATTATTGAACAAGATAGTGGTGAAGCATTTTTAAAAGGGGAAAAGATCACACCAGAATTGGTGAGAAGAATTGGCTATTTGCCAGAAGAGCGTGGACTTTACAAAAAGATGAAGGTGGGTGAGCAATTGCTATACCTGGCACGTTTGAAAGGACTAAGCAGATCGGAATCAGTTAGCAGAATTAAATCCTGGCTTAGAAGACTTGATCTCACTGAGTGGCATGGAAAGGCGATTGAGGATTTGTCCAAAGGGATGGCCCAAAAAGTACAGTTTATAGCCACAGTGCTTCATGAGCCGGACCTTATCATTTTAGATGAGCCATTCTCTGGATTTGACCCGGTAAATGCCAACCTGATCAAGGATGAGATTTTCAAATTGAGAGAAGATGGCGCCACGGTTATTTTCTCTACTCACAGAATGGAATCGGTTGAGGAATTGTGTGATCATATTGCATTGATCAATAAGTCTCAAAAGATACTAGACGGTAAAAAGCTAGATATCAAGAATGACCACAAAGACGGTACGTTTATAGTGACGCATGAAGGTAATTTGGTTGGCGGTGAGCATTTTGAATTACTCAGCTCAGCTAAAACTGAAATTGGTCTTACAGAGTCAATTATTAAAGATAGAACCGCAGGAGGACCTAATAATTTAGTGAAGGAACTCATCAATCATGTGGAGATTCATTCCTTCATAGAGAAAGTACCAACCATAAACGAAATTTTCATCAGCAAAGTACAAGGAGGTAGCCATGAATAACATAGGACTAATAATCGCGAGAGAATACCTTTCAAGAGTTCGTAAAAAGTCGTTCATCATTATGACTTTGTTGGCTCCGATATTGTTTGGTGGTTTTATATTTATCGTGGGTTGGACAGCTTCTAAGGGAAGTGATACCAAGAATATCCAGGTAGTGGATGAAAGTGGAATGTTCGCTGAGATATTTGTTGACTCGGATAAAGACAAATTTGATTATTCTGATAGTCCGTTGGATGATGCCAAAGCAAAAGTTTTAACGGGAGAGTATGATGGACTTCTTTACATTCCGAAATTGGATGTTGATGATCCTCAGGGAGTGATGTATTATGCTCCTAATAATCCTAGTATTGGCATGGTATCCGGGCTAAGTAATAAGATTGAAGGAGAAATTGAGAACATCAAATTGAGACGATCTGGTCTGGATAAAGCGGTTCTCGAAAGCTTGAAAGCAGATGTGGATATCAACACCATCAATCTGACTGAGTCCGGTGGTGAAAAAGAAAGCAGTTCTATTGGAGCAACTGCCGTTGGATATGTGGCTGCCTTTTTGATATACATGTTCATATTCGTCTACGGGGCCATGTGTATGCGTGGTGTGGTTGAAGAAAAAACCAGTAGAATCATCGAAGTAGTGATTGCCTCTGTCAAGCCATTCCAGCTGATGATGGGGAAAGTGATCGGTATTGCTAGTGTAGGCTTAACGCAATTCGTTCTTTGGATTATTTTGACTATCACGATCAGTACGGTTGCTGGAGCTGCATTTATGGATACCAAGGCTCAGCTAGACCAGCAACAAAAGAATCAAATGGAGGCCATGGAAATTCCTCAGCAAGATTTACCACAGAACGATCCAGATATCATAGAAAAATTAACGGGAGCAGTTGAGTCCATCAATTTGCCTATGGTTGTTGTATCATTCCTTTTTTACTTTTTAGCTGGATACCTTTTATATGGAGCATTGTTTGCTGCTATTGGTTCTGCTGTTGATAGTGATGCGGATGCCCAGCAGTTCATGTTTCCAGTCACCATACCATTAATTTTTGCCATTGTCATGTTGAGTGCTGTACTTAACGATCCAAATGGCTCTCTAGCATTTTGGTTATCCATGGTTCCATTCACCTCACCAGTGATTATGATGATGCGTGTGCCGTTTGGTGTTCCTGTTTGGGAACTTGCACTATCCATGGTTTTGATGGTCGGTGGATTCTTATTTACTATCTGGCTGGCAAGTAGAATCTACAGAATTGGAATCTTAATGCACGGTACCAAAGTAAATTACAAAACACTTGGTAAGTGGATAATGACGAAGAATTAATGAAATAATGATTTTTTATAGAAAGGCTGATCTGAATTGGGTCAGCCTTTCTCATTTTATTCAGTTCGTCTATTTATTGTAGGGTCAGTCATCTTGGTAACTCCCAATGTTCTATTACTTTTGATTGATTCTAATGATTTGAATTTTGGCCAACTTTAAAGAAGACCCAACATTTAACCTTTACTCAGAACGCAAGAGTTTTAAGTGGATTGTATTGGCCATTTCGGTAGTCATTAGTGCAAGCTCTATTGTGTACACCAGTCAGTTGGTCCAGCGAATTAGAGAACGTGAGAGTAAGCAAATATCCCTTTATGCCAAGACTTTGGAATATCTTTCCAACGAAGGGGATCTCCCTAATGCCGTTTTTATTTTGGAGGAAATCGTTGACGCCAACAACACCATTCCAGTGATAGTGGCGAATGAATATGGAGAACCAGATTTCTATAAGAATATTTCCAAGGCAGATGGAATCAGTGATCCTGAAAAACGTAAACAGTTTTTACTGGAAGAGATTCAGGTTATGCGCAAACAGCACGAACCACTTCTGGTAACACTTGCTGAACAAGGACAGATCTATGGATACAAGACGATTTATTACAAAAACTCTGAATTACTCAATCGCCTGAAGTTTTATCCCTATATCCAGCTTTCGGTGATCGCTATATTCGGATTGATTGTTTTTGCAGTGTTTAACTATTCGCGTACAGCAGAGCAAAATCGAGTGTGGGTAGGGATGGCCAAGGAGACGGCTCATCAGTTAGGAACCCCTTTATCCTCCTTACTGGCCTGGACGGAGTATTTCAAAGAGCAATTTCCGGATCATCGAGATGTGTTTATGGAGTTGGAGAAGGATGTGGATCGTTTGGAAATGATTACCGAAAGATTCTCCAACATTGGCAGTGTCCCTCAGCTCAGAGAAGAGAATGTGCCTGAGGTGATATCCGAAGTGGTGAAATACTTGCAAAAGCGGATTTCAAGAAAGGTATCCATAGAGATGGAGACTTTTCCTACCGATGACATCTTAGGAGCGTTAAATAAATCACTGTTTGCCTGGGTGATTGAGAACATCATCAAAAATGCTGTGGATGCTATGGGGGGAGTTGGTAGGATTAATATCAAAATCATGAAGGTAAGCGAAGGGATGGTTTCTATTGATATTAGTGATACAGGCAAGGGAATCTCCAAAAACAGAATCAAACAAGTGTTTGAGCCAGGCTTCACTACTAAGAAGAGAGGTTGGGGTTTGGGCTTGACGCTAACCAAAAGAATAGTAGAGAATTACCATGGTGGAAAGATCTTTGTGAAGTCCTCAGAGGTGGATAAGGGAACTACTTTCAGAATATTGTTGAAAACATAGAGAGTTTTCAACTTCATTTTTTTCAGTTAATCAATTTTAGGTTAATTTCGCACTCGATTCGAGATACGCTGATTTAAATCAATTAATAATGGCTAATACAGGTAAAATTACCCAAGTTATCGGTCCAGTTGTTGACGTAAGCTTTGAAGCTGAAGGCTCTAAGCTGCCAAATATTCTGGATGCATTGAAAATCACTAAGAAAGACGGTACCACAGTAGTTCTAGAGGTACAGCAGCACTTAGGAGAAGATACTGTTAGAACCATCGCGATGGATGCAACTGACGGTATGATGCGAGGAATGGAAGTAGAGGACTTGGGTAGCCCAATTCAAATGCCGATTGGAGATGACGTAAAAGGTCGTCTATTCAACGTGGTAGGACAGGCTATTGATGGTATTCCACAACCTGCCACTACTAAAGGTTTACCAATTCACAGACAAGCACCTAAGTTTGAAGACCTATCTACTTCAACGGAGGTTCTTTACACCGGAATTAAAGTTATCGACTTGATCGAGCCATATGCAAAAGGTGGTAAGATTGGATTGTTTGGTGGAGCTGGTGTAGGTAAAACCGTATTGATCCAGGAGTTGATCAACAACATTGCAAAAGCTTACTCTGGTCTTTCTGTATTTGCCGGTGTAGGTGAGCGTACTCGTGAGGGTAACGACCTTCTTCGTGAGATGATCGAAGCTGGTATCGTTAACTACGGTGAAGACTTTAAACATTCAATGGAAGAAGGTGGATGGGATCTTTCTAAAGTGAAAACTGAAGATCTTAAGGAATCTAAAGCAACCTTCGTATTCGGACAGATGAATGAGCCTCCAGGAGCACGTGCTCGTGTAGCTCTTTCTGGTTTGACCATTGCAGAATATTTCCGTGATGGAGATGGTGAAGGACAAGGTAGAGATATCCTTTTCTTCGTAGATAACATCTTCCGATTCACACAGGCTGGTTCTGAGGTGTCTGCACTTCTTGGGCGTATGCCTTCAGCAGTAGGTTACCAACCTACTCTAGCAACTGAGATGGGTGCAATGCAGGAGCGTATTACTTCTACTAAGCATGGTTCCATTACTTCAGTACAGGCGGTTTATGTACCTGCGGATGACTTGACTGACCCTGCTCCAGCGACTACTTTCTCTCACTTGGATGCTACTACTGTACTTTCAAGAAAGATTGCTGAGCTTGGTATCTATCCAGCGGTGGATCCTTTGGATTCTACTTCAAGAATTCTTTCTGCTGAGATCCTTGGTGATGAGCACTATGACTGTGCACAGCGTGTGAAGGAGCTTCTTCAGAGATACAAAGAACTTCAGGATATCATTGCTATCTTGGGTATGGACGAGCTTTCTGATGAAGATAAGCAAGTAGTACACAGAGCTAGAAGGGTACAGAGATTCTTGTCTCAACCATTCCACGTAGCAGAGCAGTTCACTGGTCTTCAAGGTGTATTGGTAGACATCAAAGATACCATCAAAGGATTCAACGAAATCATGGATGGTAAATTCGATCACTTGCCAGAAGCTGCATTTAACCTGGTAGGTACCATCGAAGATGCAGTAGCTAAAGGTGAAAAATTAATGGCTGAGGTTTAAGCCTTGGTCCTTAAGCTCTAAACAACTTAGATATGTTTTTAGAAATAGTAACTCCTGATGAGAAAGTATTCGAAGGTGAAGTAGCTAATGCCTCTTTTCCTGGAAGCGATGGATCATTCCAGGTTTTGGAAAACCACGCTGCCATGATCTCAACTTTGGGAGATGGAGACATCACTTATATAAGAATTAAGGAAAAAAAGGCAACCTCTACTCACATTCATGTGAGTGGTGGAGTAGTTGAGGTTCTTAATAACAAAGTGACTGTTCTGGCAGAAAAGATTATTTCGGAATAAGATTTTTAATTCCTTGATATAAGAAAAAAGGGACTTATAAGGTCCCTTTTTTTATTCCTCTTTTAGCTGATCTACGGGATTTACTTTAGATGCTTTCAACGTCTGGAAACTAGTGGTAAGAATAGCTACTACAATCATAATGATGCCAGATAATCCAATAGTTATAAATGAAATGGAGGTTCTCAGTTCATAATTTTGGATCCATTGGTTCATCATGTACCAACTCAGTGGTGCTGCAATAATGAAGCCTATCAACATGAGTTTACCAAATTCTCCGGAAAGCATCATCCAAATATTGGTAGCAGTAGCACCTAGAATTTTTCGCACGCCAATTTCTTTGATTCGTTTCTCAATGACATAGGCAACAAGTCCGAATAGACCCAGACAAGCAATGACTACTGCCAGCATGGAAAATCCAGTAAGGAGTTTGCCAAACTTGATCGTTTGGGTGAAAATCTCAGCGTATTCCTGATCAACAAATGTATATGTGAATGGACTTCTAGCCGTGAAATCTTGCCATTTCACTTCAGCAGACTTCAGCAAACCTTGAATCTCATCACTTGACATGGATTCATGCATGTCTATCACCAATTTCGTTTGTGGGTTTCTGAATATTGGTGAATTGTGGTCCATAATCGCCACAGGGTATTTCACTTCGGAAAGAGAAGTATTGAAGTCATTGACTACTCCTACTATCTTGAAGTTAACTGTGTGGTATTGAATGTCTTGTCCAATAGCATGCTGATTGCTTTCAAAGCCAAATGCTTGAACAAAATACTCGTTGACAACAATATTGGTGGAGTCAAAAAATCCTTTTTCCAATCCACGACCTTCTAATACCTGGATGTCAAAACTCGGAATGAAGGATTCATCTGCTGTAAGATAGTTGACGGACAGGTTGTAATTTTTGGAGCCTCTTCGTTCAAAATTGTCAAAGTCGTAAATCATGGGAGGGGTGTCCGATACGATGCTCACATGTTCCACTTTCGGGTTGGATAGCAATTCATTTCGGTAGGTTTCCATTTGTGATTGATTACCCAGCCGGTTTAAGTGCTCTATGATTACTTTATTCTCTTTGTCGAATCCAAGGTCATAATTGATCCAGTAACTTACCTGATCCTTAACAATCAGTGTACAGGCAATCATTGTGATGCTGATTGCAAATTGAGCCGTCACCAGTACATTTCTAATTTTACCATCTTTAACTCCAAGAGACAATTTGCCTTTTAAAACTTTTGCTGGTTGGAATGAGGACAAATAGAAGGCCGGATATGTTCCGCCAAGTACCCCAATAACAATGGTGCTCAACAGGATAATGGCAATAGCAACTGGATTGATTAATGTTCGGGTATCGAGCTCCGTTTCGGCAATGGTATTAAAAGCTGGCAGGAGCAATTCTGTCAGGAAAAATCCAATCAAAACGGAAGCGATCACATAAATCAGTGATTCCGAGAGAAACTGGTAGATGAGGTTGGACCTTCCCGAACCGATCACTTTTCGAATACCCACTTCTTTTGCTCGGCTGGATGATTTAGCAGTAGATAGGTTAACGAAGTTGATTAATGATAAAATGAGAATTAGTCCTCCAATACCCCAGAGTATATAGATGTTTTGAATATTTCCTATTTGATTCAGTCTGGAATAGACATTGGTGGACCGTAGGTGAATATCTAATAAAGGTTGGATGTATAGATCCCATTCTTCACCAGATTCAATAAACTCCTTGTAGCTCACTCCCCGATATTTTTGTAAGAACGCTTCAAGATACTTACCAGGTACCGCCGCTACCTTATCAGCAACTGCTTGTGGATTAGCATCCTCACGTAGCATTCCAAAGGTGACAAACATGGTCCACATCCAGGAATCTCTACGGTTAGCTACCTGTGGTAGTGATGTCATTGAGATCAGGAAGTCGAATTCTATGTGAGAGTTGGTAGGGACGTTCTCAGCTACCCCAGTGATTTTATAAGACTTCTTCTCAGACCCTTCACCTACTTCCAGGTATTTACCCAGCGGGTCCTCTTTTTGGAAATACTTTGACGCCATCTCTTCGGTGAGGATGATGGAGTTGGGCAATGAAAGTGCTGTGTTTTCATCACCTTGTGATAAGGGAAAGGTGAAGATTTCAAGAAATGTTTCATCTACGGCAAGGACCCCCTCTTCCTCAAATATAATTTGTTGATTACTGGAGGGCTTGCTGACGACCATGGGGCCTACTGGGTGTACACGAGTCAATTTTTCAAATTCCGGTATCTCTTCTTTCAATGCATGCATCACTGCTGGCCCAGTTGATCCAAATAAGGCATCGTCATCGCCCCAGATAAATGTTTCATTGATACGGTAAATACGATCGGCATTCGAATGAAACTGATCATAACTCATCTCATTGGAGGTGTATAAGGCAATCATAATGCATACCATCAAGCCAAGAGATAATCCAATGACATGAATGAAAGCAAAGAATTTTTGCCTTTTGATAGATCTGATAGCCGTGGTGAAGAGAGTTGAAATCATAGTCTTTCGGTTTGACATACTACACGCCAAATTTACTGCCATTATTTGTAAGTAACAGATATATAGATTGTTACGCTTTTAATAGTGAGTTGTATGTGCTCGATTGTGAACAGTTTTGTACGGTTTTAACAGTTTAATGAGTTCTAAGTGCCTACTAAGTGAAACGCGTAAAATGTACGATTAGGGGTTCCCCTCTTACATAGGTTTGGCATCCATGGCAACTTTGTATTGTTGTTAATGAATTATGACAAGCAGTAAGAAACCAACTAAACGACTAAAGACAATGATTACAACTTCTGTAACACCGACTTACCTTGGAGCTTATACCAATACGATGAGTGGATTTGCTTCACAATCCAAAGATTTTATATTGGAGTCAACTGGATCCACCCCTTTTATCAGATACAATAGAGCTCAAAAGAAATTGGTTTTGAATGGTAAGTCTACAGGAGAGAACGTTGCTGATTTGTATAAGCCGGTGATCACCATGCTCAAGCAAGATACAGTTGCTAGTAAGACAGTTACAGTAGATATTCAATTATCAGATATCAATACAAAAACAACCGGGGTGCTTTTTGACCTATTTAAATACCTCGGATTAAAGAAATTAACAGGTGGCAATGTGGAAGTGATTTGGAGAGTAGATGCCACTAATGCAGACATGATCGATACAGGTTTGAATTTTTCAGATCTGTACGATCTGGATGCTAAGATCATCATGAAGTAGAAGATTTGAGTTTAGTTGTTAGGTTAGGTTTGAAACGATCAAGGGGTGCTAGAAATAGCACTCCTTTTTTGTTTTAAGGGAAATGCGTACCTCTTCAGTAATTCACGTAATCTTTCAAGATCAGTATTTCTCTCTTATAATTAGGAGGTGTATGAAATAATTTAGTAAAGCTTTAAGCATGTAGATGCTCACTAATTGAAACTATAATTATTCTTACCATGAATCCCAACCACAGCATTCATTCGAATTTTCGAGTGACCAAACCTTTTGATAGTCATTCTGTCAGTACTAGTTCATCTTCTGTCTCAATTAAATTTGACTCAGGAAATGAGACATTAATATTGAAAGGGACGTTGAGTCAAAAGGATTTACACGATTTCTACTTTCCAATTAAGAGTCAGTTGTCACTTCACCTGGCAAAAGGTAAAGGGTTAATTGTTGGAATTTTCTTCTCTGATCTTAGCTTGACGAACGTGAAAATGCTATTTGAAATGTTTAGTTATTTGAGAAGAAATGTCTCTGAAAGGTCAAAGGTTAAAGTCAAATGGTTTGTTAGTCCATTCGACACCAGTATTCTTGAGGTTGCTAAAGATTTTGAGAGCTTGTTCAAGATAGGAATAGAGACCGTATTGACTAGAGCACAATATTAGCAATAGGAATTTTGATCTCTGCCAGATCCAGCATGGCATTGATTGGACTTATATAGTGAAACTTTTGCAGGTCCTGAATAGAAATTGGAATCTCAGTTAGTTCTTCTTTATCAAGTAAAGATTGTCTTTTTACTCCAGCGAGCAAATGAGTCGTTGGAGTGACCCATTTAGACCCATCATAAAAGGCCAGGTTGGCATAGTAGCTATCGGTCACCTGACCTTCTTTGATGATCATGATATCATCACACCCTTCACGCTGAGTGAAAAGGCTGGTCAATGATTCTCTGTTTTCATATTTGAAAGAATAATCTATCCGATCATCAGTCACTAATTTGAGTGAATTGATTGGTCTAATCATGTACTGTTCATATTCGATATCAATCACGTCACTGGAGTAGATCATGCGAACTTTATATCGTTCCTCCACTTTGAGTTCAGGCAGCACATCTATTAGATTTATAGGAGTTTCATTCGGAAAAAATCGATGGAAGGTTCGATTGATTCGCTTTTGGTGGTATTCAATTAATTGATAATCACCTCGTTGATAACAAATGGATTCTATAAATTTCGGATTGATACTCATTTCTTGAACCTGAAGTTAACTAATCCGCCTATATGAGAAGATTTCTTCTTGACACTATTCTTTGCTCCTTATTCATTTTTGGGATCATGGGACTTTTTTCCAGTGTCACCTATTTTAGAATTTTTGATGTGTTGGACCCTATTGGGGAAATGTTCTCTGACTTTGAGTTGAGCGATGTGGTCATGTCTCAATTAAGAGAAGCTCCACTAGCAAGTGAAGATATTGTTGTTGTGAATATCTCCAATGCCAATAGAGAGGAAATAGGGTACATGATCCAAATTTTGGAAAAGTATGATCCGGTTGTTATAGGAGTGGACGTAACTTTTGCAGCCCCCAAGCCATATGCTGAGGATAGTGTCTTTGAGCAAACTCTGGCTATGTATGACAATGTGGTCATTGGAAGTGAACTGAGATTGCCGGTTTTGGACGATAGCAAAGATTACGGTTTTGATACCCTGGTAATTCCCACTGAAAATTTGGCCAGAAACGCGGATTTCGGTTTTGTGAATTTATTGACAGATGCAGAGAATCAAGACGATGTTAAGTTTTGTCGGGAACTGGTGCTAAGAGCCAGGGTGAAAGGTATAGAAGAGGAGCAATTGGCTTTTGCCGTAAAATTGGCGCAGTATAAGGACCCTGAAGCCACACAGGTGTTTCTAGACCGTGGAAATTTGATTGAGACCATTAATTACAAAGGAAATGTAATGGATTATGGTATGTCTTCTTTTGGGACTCGGTACTTCGCATTGGATATTCATGAAGTATTCAATGAGAGCTTTACAGAGGATTTGCTCAAAGACAAGGTGGTGATCATGTGTTTTTTGGGTAGATACTTAGGTGATAAAAACACCCGGCAAGATCTTTATTTCACCCCTTTAAATAAGAACTATGTAGGCAAATCGGAGCCGGATATGTTTGGAGGAGTCATTCATGCCAATACGGTATCCATGATTCTGGAAGAAGATTACATCGAATATATGCCAGGCTCATATGGTACTATGATTGGAATCCTCGGCTGCCTAATCATCGTATTTTGTTTCAAGTGGATTTATGGAGCCCTACCCAATTGGTACGATGGAATTACCAAAGTTGTACAATTGATTCTGGTGGCATCAATCTCCATTATGTCCTTATATTATTTTGAAAATTATAACTATAAGGTAGAGCTTACCTTATTAATAGTGGTAATAGCGCTATCAGGGGATTCCATAGAAGTGTATCATGGGCTTGTTAAGAACCTATTTTCCAAAAGGAAGAGATCTCAACTCTTTAAGATACACCGCAATTTTTGGAAGGAATAAGCTTCAAGATAGGTTGATTGTGTTATTCACAACGCGTATCTCCTGCTTGTAGGTAAAGTACCTAACTAGATTTCTAAGTGAAGCCCTTGGTTGTTCCCCGCAGCCTTTTTGGGACTCTCACGTGATTATCCAATTCAGTGATTCTCTCTCGTTTTCGGATGGTTGTCGTGGCAATTTTGTCTTGTAACTAAAACAAAAGAAACCATGAAAACTATATTCACAACATTTGCACTAGTAGTATTGACCACTGTAGCATTCAGTCAGGATTTATCACTTAACAGTTATGTTGAGCAAACAGAAGTAGGACCTAAGGTAGGTACTTCAGTGGGTTTTAATAGCAAAGCAGGAATTGAGGTTGGAGGCTTCTTTCAGAAGGCTGTAGAGGGAACTGCACCAGAAGGAGCCACACCATGGAATTACGAAAAAGAGTTTTACGGAGCATACTTCACTTACCCGGTAGTATCAGGCTACTTCGTTGACTTAGGCTTTAATGTAAGAACAGGAGTGAGCAATGGAGAAAACTTCGTGATCACACCTAGTATATTAACGAGTATTGCGCCTATTCAACAGATTAAAATTGGTGCCGGATTAGGAGTACGAGCAATGCGTCCGACTGTACAAGGAACGATTACTATTCGTTTGAATGCAGGCAGTAAAGGTGGTTTATTAGCTTCTAAATAATTGGTTGAACCTATAAAAAGACAAGACAATGATAAGCGCAATCAATTATAAACTAAATCCTGCAATCTACTCCATAGTTGCAGAGGACATCATCGAGCCAACAACAACCACTCCCTTCGTGAAGTATGACAAAAGAGCAAACTGCCTGACAATTAAAGGTACCTCAACCAGGAAAAATATGAGTCTTTTCTATAGTCAGGTGTTGGGAGACTTTAAATATGGTCTCAGAATCAAGGGTAGTGGAGAATTAAACCTTCAATTGAGCAAGTTTGGGCCTTCTACCTTGAAAGTTTTATTCGATTTGTTTCGATTCATAGGCAAGGAGCAGGAATTGGGAACACAAGTAAGAATCAACTGGAGTGTTCTTGGAGCTGAGCCAGAAATGATAGAAACAGTTCGGGACTTTGCCGAGCTATTCAATTTGAAATTAAAAATTAGATAAAGTGTTTACATAGTTTCATGGTGTGAAATGGCTGGCCATGCAAATGGTCGGCCGTTCTTTAAACCGGAACATACACCTTGTCAATAATCTCCTGATATTCACTCTCGGCTTTGCTGAATGAAGTAATACCACCACCACTTTTATAGATCAGTTGATTTCCTAGATTCTCTATGAATCGAATCATCACTCCAGAGTCCAGGCTCTCACCATCAAACACTCCACAAACACCAGTATAGAAATTGCGATCGTAAGATTCCGCTTGTTGGATGATTCTCACTGTTTCTTTTTTAGGTGCTCCAGAAATACTGCCAGCGGGTAATAGTTTGAAAAGAATTTCGCCTATTTGATCCTTCCAATCAGGGTCCAAATCACCACATATTTCAGAGCTTACCTGTAGCAGGGACTTTTCATGAGTCTTGATTTCTGTAATAAATCTAAATTTCGGCACATGAACTCCTTGAGCAACCTGGCTCAAATCATTTCGGATGAGGTCTACAATCGTAACATGTTCGGCTGTTTCCTTTACATCGTTTAGAATGACGCTTTCCGCATTGGGAATCTTCGCATCGATGGTGCCCTTCATTGGATAGGAATAGATTTTGTTTTCCTTGATTAGCACGAAAGTCTCTGGTGAGAAGAGTACAAATTGATCCTCAAATAGAACCTTGTACTTAGCACGACTGATGTCGAATACCTGTTGTAAGCTAAGGTTCGTTTCAATTGGGGTTTCGAATGTCAGATTCACCAGGTACGAATTCCCAAAATTGATTTGATCAATCACGTATTGAAACGGTGGAACAAACTGATCAAATGCAATGGGTTTTTTCTCAAATTCGAATGGCTCAATTACATTCTCAACAGTGGTTGATCCGAATTGGTATGCAACCCGATCATCTAAATCCTTGATTGTTGAAACAAAAGCTTTGCTTCCCAAAAAGTCAGTAAAAAAGAAAAAGGGTTCCCTTTCCTGACCGAGTTGGTTCATTAGTTGGATAGCTTCTTGTCTATTCAGCATATCATTTTCTGCCACTCATCCTATTCCACATTCTTTTTTCGAATTGCCAGAAAAATTGAAACTGACCAAAAATGAATCCATAAAATAGTAGTATCACATTGTAGATTGGCAAGATGAGCAGGTAATAGATAATTGTAAACCAAATATTGGACTCTCCATCGGAAGTAAAAAAAGCTACTATCGGTTTTTTTAGATAAAGAACGGTGAACCCAGTGCATGCAAATACAACAAGTACAATAAGTACCTGCCATCCACTCTTAAGATCCCATCTGTCTTTTAATTTATCTACCCAGCCCATCAATTTGATGTTTGAATTCGTGCCATTTAGGAGTACAAGTATACGTAACGAGTTCCTTCTGCACAGGATGTACAAAACTAATCTGAAAGGCATGTAAATGAATGCTTTTGTCTGGATTTGCTTCGGGATACCCATACTTTAGATCTCCTTTGATCCGTGTTTTCATAGAAGCAAGCTGCACGCGAATTTGATGTGGACGTCCGGTCTTAGGCATTACCTTGAGCAGTGAATGGCCATCATCATTACCTAATAAATCATATTCCAGCTCAGCTTCTTTGGCACTGCCCATAGGCTTGTTGTAAGCCTTCACCATGTTTTTCTTGGTGTCTTTATAGAGCCAATGAACCAATTTGCCAGACTGAGCAGGAGGCTTATTTCCTACAACTGCCAGGTAGGTTTTTTGGACTTTATCCTCTCTAAAAAGTTTGTTCATACGCTCCAGAGCTTTGCTGGTTCGTGCAAAAACGGTAATTCCGCTTACTGGACGGTCCAGTCGATGCGTAGGATGTAAAAAGACATCTCCAGGTTTGTTGTACTTCCTTTTGATATAGGCTCTACCCCAATCAGTGAGGGTTTTGTCACCAGTTTTATCACCCTGGACCAACCATCCTGATGGCTTGTTCAATAATAAAAGGTGATTGTCTTCGTATATAACTTGCGGATCTTTCACGACTAAATTTTGAATAAAGCAAAAGTACTTACAATACTGTTCAGAGATTTTATTGTTTACAATTTCATTTTTACTCTGGCAGGTGGATATTATTTATGGTTCTTCGGAGCCTACAGTTATCCCTTTTTATTTTGGATCAAAGTGGCAGGCTATGTTTTGTTAGGAATTTGGTATTACCAATCACGAAGGCACCGCCTGTACTTTTATTACAATCTTGGACTGTCTAATTCGAAATTGATTAGTTACGTCCTCCTAATAGATGGATTCATCACCTTGCTATTTTTTCTATTGATCTATGGCCTTACTTGAAATTGACAGTGTAAACTTTTCTTATGGAAACCGACCCATTCTTAGCAATGTCTATTTAAAAGTGCAGCAAGGTGAGGTTGTAGGTTTCCTCGGTCGCAATGGATGTGGAAAGTCTACCTTACTCAAAGTTGTTTTTGGAAGCCTTAGAGGAGCCAATCAATCGGTGAGAGTGGATGGAGTTTATTTGCATCAACCATTTATGTCAGGCCAGATCCGATTTGTTCCTCAAGAGGGTTTGTTTCCGGGATTTCTTACTGCCAAATATGCTGCAGCATTGTATCAGGTTGATGAGCAGCTATTATTGCAGCATGAGGAGTTCTCTCAATATTATCAATTCCGATTTGATCAAATGTCCGGAGGGATATCCAAATTCATTGAAACGTTAATCGTTTTGTATTCACCCTCGTCTTTCATTTTGCTCGATGAGCCATTCTCCTATATCGCGCCTGCACTGAAAGAAAAGTTGATCCTCATTATCAAGGAAATTTCTAAAGTCAAGGGTGTTTTACTCACCGACCATCAATACAAATCCATTCTGGAAGTGTCAGATAAGCTTTATTTGATGCGAAATCAAAGCCTTTATAGCATTCAAGACATTCAGGATTTGAGAGATATGGGTTATATCTCTTGATAATCCTTAAAACTCGCTGATAAAGTGGAAGTTGATGTCAGGGAAGTTGTCCTGCACCATCTGCAACCAGGCCTTTGATTCGGCCATAAATACCAGTTTACCTTCTTTGTCTTTAGCGATGTGACGGTATTTGTCCTTCACAAAAGCATCAAGTTTGGCAGGGTCATTTGCACTGATCCAACATGCTTTGTAGATGTTCACTCCATCAAAACGAGCCTTGGCATTGTATTCGTTTAGTAATCGGTATTGCAATACTTCAAATTGTAACGCACCCACTGTCCCAACTACTTTTCTAGATCCCATTTCGAAGGTAAAAAGCTGAGCAACTCCTTCATCCATAAGCTGATTGAGTCCTTTTTCGAGCTGCTTGGACTTCATTGCATCCAGATTGATTACCTCTCTGAATAGCTCTGGGGAGAATGATGGGATTCCTTTGTAAATACCCTTTTCGCCTTCGTTAAGTGTATCTCCGATTTTCAAGTTTCCAGTGTCGTACAAACCAACAATATCACCTGGGAATGCTTCGTCTACTGTCTCTTTTTGCTGAGCCATGAAGGCTGTTGCATTGGAGAATCGAAACTGCTTGTCTTGTCTGACATTGTAATAATTCTTGCCCCTCTCAAACTTTCCAGAACAGATTCTTGCAAATGCAATTCTGTTTCGGTGTTTTGGATCCATGTTTGCGTGGATCTTGAAGATGAAGCCACTAAACTTATTTTCATTTGGTTCGATCAAACGCTCCTCAGTTTCACGAGCCTTAGGTGATGGAGCGATATCAATAAAGCAATCCAGCAACTCTCTTACACCAAAATTATTCACAGCACTTCCGAAGAATACAGGTGCTATCTCGCCATTTAGATAGGCGTTGACATCCAGAGGATCATAAACGCCATTGACTAATTCAATTTCTTCACGAAGTGTTTTAACTGCAGACTCCGGCAGCTGCTGATCCAGTTTAGGATCGTCTATTCCTTTGATCTCTACTACGTCAGTAACTTTTTTCGTTTTATTTGGCTCGTAGAGGTTGAGGTTGTTTTCATACATGTTGTATACACCACGTAGAGATTTACCCATGCCTATTGGCCAGCTCATCGGGCGAACTTTGATGTTGAGTTTTTCCTCAATCTCATCCAACAGGTCAAAAGCATCTCTACCCTCACGGTCAAGCTTGTTAATGAAACACAGAACAGGTGTATTTCTCATTCTACAAACTTCCATTAGCTTTTCGGTCTGTTGCTCCACACCTTTCACACAGTCGATAACCATGATCACTGAGTCGACAGCCGTAAGCGTACGATAGGTATCTTCTGCAAAATCTTCGTGACCAGGAGTATCCAGAATATTGATTTTGAGGTTTTTGTAGTCAAATCCCATTACGGAAGTCGCCACGGAAATACCCCTTTGCTTTTCAATGTCCATCCAGTCAGAGCGTGTGCTTACATCGATCTTGTTCGATTTTACCGCTCCAGCAGTCTGAATAGCCCCTCCAAATAAGAGGAGTTTCTCTGTCAATGTGGTTTTACCAGCATCCGGGTGAGCGATGATGCCAAACGTACGTCTCTTCTGTATTTCCTGTTCTAGTGTCATTCCCTGTCAATTCAGGGCGCAAAGTTAATTGATTCTCCTACAATTCAGAGTGAATCTGTTTTGCTAACTATTGAGAATCTTGCTTTTAACCTCAGATTGGTAGTTTCTTCCAATAGGTAGGTATTTGCCGCCTATTTCTACCTGGTTACCGTCAATAGCTTTGATTTTCTCCAAAGAAACCGTGTAGCTACGATGGATTCGGGTAAAGCTAGATGCTGGAAGGAGTTCTGTAAAAGATTGCAAGTTATGGTGAACGATCAGGTCTTCGTTGATGGTATGAACCATTACATAATCCTTGAGGCTTTCCACATATAATATGTCTTTTAGGAACACCTTCACCATTTTCTTATCCACTTTTAAAAACAAGTGGTCCAGTTTGGCGTCACCTGTTGCTGTTGGTTGTGGCGTAGGAGCAGTAGGTATTTTCAATCGATCCATCACTTTTTGGACCATTCGGAAGAATCTTGGAAATTCGATGGGCTTAACCAAATAGTCCACTACATCATAATCGTAGCTCTCTACGGCATACTCGCGATAGGCTGTAGTAATCACCACTAATGGCGGATCTTTCAGGGTTTGCAAGAGCTCCATCCCGGTTAACTTGGGCATATTGATATCAAGGAAGATAAGATCAACTTGTTTTTCCTGAAGCATTTTGAGTGCATCCATGGCATTTTCACATTTGCCCACACACTCTAATTCATCCACTTCATCGATATATTTTTCTATGACTTTGATGGCAAGAGGCTCATCATCTATGATCAAACACTTTATTTGCATATGCTACTCATTCAGTGGTAGGGTCAAATGTATTTTGTACTTCTGATTTTCCTGGTTGATATCCAGTTTATAATCGTCTTTGTAGAGAAGCTTTAATCGTCTAATTGTATTTTCGAGACCAATTCCCTCTCCATTCAAACGTTCATTTTCTTCAGAGTCTTTGTAGTCTTTCAACCAGTTCTCAACTTCAAATATTAGGTGTTTTTCTTCTACATGTAGTTTGATTTGGATGTCAATAGTGTCCGCAGGTGATAAACCTCCATGCTTGATACTGTTTTCTACAAACGGAGAAAGAATCAGTGGAGGGATTTTGCCATCCAATTCACCACTAATTTCAAAATCTACATTCAGTTTGGATCCAAATCTGATTTTTTCCAGTTCGATGAAGTTTTTCATGTGTGTGACGGTCTCCATCAAGCTTACCACATCCGCTTTCGCACGATAAATTACGAAGCTCATCATGTTGGAGAGTTTCAAGATTGTATTGGGAGCCATCTCTGATTTTTCAAGCGTCAAAGCATACAGACTGTTCAATGTATTGAAGAAAAAGTGCGGTTGTATTTGAGTCTTCAGATAAGCGAGCTCTGTTTCCAAACTGTTTTTTTCTAATTCCCGCTGTGCATCTCTTTCTCGTACACGATCTATCGTCAATTTGATGGCCGCGGTGACTCCTACAATATACAACTCACCAACAAATACCGAGATGATATAGCTTAAGCCAAACAGATTCGTTTCTTCAAATGCAGATTCTGGCCAAATGTTGGTTGTCACCAGGAGGTAGTTTAGTACAATCCTTATAAGAGACATGAATAGCACCGAAAAGAAAAGTGCCAGAACATAGTAGGTAAAGTTTTTTCTGGAAAGAAATTTAGGAACCAGCCAGTACAGGTTAAAGTAACATAGTATGATATGAATGGGAAATTCAACCAGGTTGGATTTAATGGAGTAGACGTAATCTCCGAAATAATGCCCCCACCGTACACTGTTAAAGGAAAAATAACCTACCCAGAAAAGGATATGTCCTATGGTTTCTCTATGCTCTTTTAGTTTATTCAAATTGATCTAACCTCAGCGGGATTTTATTCTCATTATAAGAGTAGCTATTTTTTGATTCATTTTTTCAAAATCCCTTTTATTTTATCTAAACAGCTATTTTTTGACGTTTAATAGGCATTTTGCTGTTCGTAGTGGATCGTATGTCATTCAGCGATAGAACCCTGTCGTACTGCGAATAAATTTTCAAGAATTCTTAACACTATCTTAATTAGATGCTGAGGCTGCTAGAAACCAGTCGCCTAACCACAATAAACTTAATGTTATTCTTATGAGGAAAATACTACCTTTTTTTATCATGATGCTTGTGAGCATGGTGGCCTTGGCGCAGAGTACTGTGACTGGGACACTGAAAGATGCTCAAACTGGCGAGCCTGTACCTGGTGCCACAGTTTTAATAAAAGGAACTGCCAAAGGAGCCACTACTGATTTGGATGGAAAATATCAATTGAGCGTAGAAGATGGCGCCGTGCTGGTTTTTTCATTTATTGGATATACCAATGTCGAAGAAACTGTTGGTAATCGCACTGTAATTAATGTAACCATGGAGCCTGACCTGACCGAACTGAGTGAGGTGGTGGTCACAGCACTTGGTATCGAAAAGGAATCAAAGACTCTGGGATACTCCGTTTCAAGAGTGGATGGTGATCAGTTTACCAAGGCAAGAGAAATCAGTGTGGCAAATAACCTTGTTGGTAGAGTAGCTGGGGTTAATAGTTCAGCACCAACAACTGGACCTGGTGGGTCGTCGCGTGTGACTATTCGTGGAAACTCATCACTCTCAGGAAATAACCAACCACTTTATGTGGTGAATGGAATTCAAATACAAAATGAAAACCTCGGAAATGCCGGCAAATGGGATGGATCTGATTACGGTGATGCTATTACTGCTATCAATCCAGATGATATTGAAGATATCACCATCCTTAAAGGTGGAGCTGCGGCTGCATTATATGGACAAAGAGGTCGAAATGGTGTCATTTTGATTACCACCAAATCTGGAAAATACAACCAGGGACTTGGAATTGATTTTAATAGCAACGTAGCTATTGATCGAATCAATGATTTCAGGGATTTCCAAAATCAATATGGTCAGGGTCTTTTGGGCAATGCTCCGGTAGATCAGCAGTCTGCGCTTAATAGTGGCTTGTCTTCATGGGGAGCCAGGTTGGATGGTTCCATGGTTACGTTGTTTGATGGAAACCAGCATCCTTATTCAGCAGTCAGTGATGACAATCTGGATAAGTTTTATGAAACAGGGGTGACTTTTACCAATTCACTGGCGATCTCTGGTGGTGGAGAAACTGGTAACGTCCGTCTGTCACTGGGTGACCTTAGAAGTAATTCCATTTATCCTAATTCTGATTATGAGAGAAATACGTTCAATTTGGATGCTTCCTACAAACTATCTGATAAATGGACGGCTAGTGCCAATGTAAACTACACAAAAGATAAGGCTAACAGAACAAAGGTAAACGACGCTCCGGGTAATGGAAACTTTGGAATTATGTTCCTTCCTCCAAACGTAGATGCAGACTACTTAGACCCCGGATATGATGAATTAAAAAATGAAATTCCTTTTGGACCAAATGCATTCACCACCAATCCATATTTTGCGGCTAACAGATTTATAACTGAGACATCCAAAGATCGGGTGATGAGTGTTGCTAGTATAAAATATGCTCTAACTGACTGGATGTATGTTCGTGCAAGAATTGCTAATGATTTTTACGCCTTTAATGCGACTCAAATTACTCCTACAGGTACTGCTTACAGACCTGCCGGTGGATTAGACGTTCAACGCACTTTGAACCATAATGAAACCAACTCGGATATCTTAATTGGCATCAATAAGGATCTAAATTCAGACTTCTCAATTGGGGTTACTCTGGGTGGAAACATGCTTAGTCTTACCGAAAAGGTTGTTGATGTAAACGCAAGTGGATTTGCCTTCCCATTTCTGTATAATCCAGGAACAGCAGCCACAAACGGTGCTAGCGTAAGTGAGCCACGGAAGGAAATTCATTCCTTGTACGGGTCAGTTGAGTTTGGATTCAGAGATATGATTTACCTGAATGTAACGGATAGAAATGACTGGTCGAGTACACTTCCATCAGCTAACAACTCATACAATTACCCTTCAGTAAACCTTTCTTACATTTTCTCAGAAACCCTAAACATCTCATGGATGGATCTAGGTAAAATTAGAGCTGGGTATGCTAGAGTAGGTGGAGATGCGAGCATTTTCGCTACCAACCTTTACTATGGAACCTTAGGTGCAGCGATCAATGGAAATGCACTCGGTAATGTGGATAACAATGTTCCAAACGCGAATATCGAACCACTACAAGTTACGGAGATGGAATTTGGAGCTGAGTTTGATTTGGTAGGAGGAAGAATATTCACTGATTTTGCTATTTACAACAAGCAGACGCTCAATGACATTGTTCCTGTAGGAATTTCAAGAGGTTCTGGATACCAGAATGCAGTAGTTAATGTTGGTAAAATAGAGAATAAAGGATTTGAATTCTTATTAGGAGGAGTTCCTGTATTAACTGAAAGCTTCAAATGGACTTCCACATTTAACTACACCATCAATAGAAATGAAGTGGTAGAGTTAGCGGAAGGCCAGGAGATTTTACCTGCAGGTGAGTCACGGACTGGGAGAGCATTCGTTCAGCATATTGTTGGTCAGCCATTTGCGCAGGTTATGGCCTATGATTATATGAGAGATGATAATGGTAACTTAGTTCTTACCGCAGCAGGTTTACCTCAAGCTGCCGCAACACCAACTGCTCAAGGCACAGGAGTACATCCTATCACTGGAGGTTGGAGTAATGATGTTAGCTTTAAAAATGTAACGCTTTCCTTTTTGATTGACTTCAAGTATGGTGCGGTTATTTATTCTGGAACCAACAGCATCGCTTATGGCAATGGACTTCACAAGGAAACTTTGAAGGGACGTGATGAAGGAATCCAGGTATCAGGGGTAAACGAAGAAGGTAGCACTATTAATACCACAGTAAGTGCACAGAACTATTATGGAGCCATTTCTGGTATATCCAAAGAACAGGTTTATGATGCCGATTTCATCAAATTCAGATCATTGAGTCTGACCTATCAATTCCCTAACGTTGGAAAGATAAGAAACCTTAGTCTTTCGGTAGTAGGACGAAACTTGTTCTACATCAGTAAGAGCACACCAAATATTGACCCAGAATCAAATTACAACAACAGCAATGGATTCCAGGGACTTGAATACTTAGGTCTGCCAACTACAAGGACATTCGGTCTCAACCTAAATGCCAAGTTCTAACTAATTAAAAAATTAAGACATGAAGAATTTATCCTATATCGTTCTTACGGCTGTCTTACTGGCATTCTCAGGATGTACAGCTGACTTTGAAGAAATAAATACAGATAAGAATCGGGTAACAACCGAGAGTTATGTGCCTGTTTATTCACTTTCGAGAGCACAATTAGAATACTCCGGGAATAGTGATTTTAGCTATGACACCTGGAGAGTTAATATCATTTATGCAGCAATGATGACACAGCAATTGGCCAATGCTAGTTGGTATGCTGGTGATAAGTATGTTCAAAATGATGCTTGGGCCAATGCATCTTTTGATGTGGCTTACAATGACCAGGTGAAGTATATAGTTGACTTAATGGAGCTAATCAAAGATGATCCTTTGTACGCTAACTTATACCAGATTGCCAGAATTAATCGAGTAATGATTTTCCATAGATTGACCGATTTATATGGTGATATACCTTATTCAGAAGCGGGATTGGCTTATCATGAGGGCATTTACACGCCAAAATATGACACGCAGCAAGACATTTATATGGACATGCTGAATGAGTTGGATGAAGCTGCTGCTGCGCTTGATCCAGCAGGAGATGTTCCAGGCTCTGGAGATTTAATTTACGGTGCTGCCGCAGCACCAATTGCTCAGTGGCAGAAGTTTGCTTATTCATTAATGTTGCGCCTTGCAATGCGTATCTCTGAGGTTGATGATGCAGCAGCAAAGACCTGGGTGGAAAGAGCAGTTGCTGGCGGAGTATTCACTAGCAATGCTGACAATGCTTTCATATTGCATGACGCAAATGGAGGTAGAACTACTGTCAATAGAAATAGCAATATTCTTTCTGGTGAGTGGAATGCGACTAATACTGGAGAGGTGTTTTTAAGTAAGACCTTTGTTGATTTTCTTCAGGATAACAATGATCCAAGACTACAGATGTTTTCGAGAGTATTGTCTACAGGAGATACAGATCCAGCCAATCAAGTGGGTTTACCAAATGGGTTAGATCAAGATGCTGGAGATTATGATGTGTCTACTGATACTAATTTCCCTGGAGATATTACCAATTATTCTACTATCCGAGAGGATGTGTTTTTGAGTTTATCTGGACCAACATTTGTATTGAATTATGCCCAGGTAGAGCTGCTTTTAGCTGAAGCGGTCCTAAAAGGATATAATGTAGGTGGTACTGCTGCTGCGCATTACAATGCTGGCGTTACGGCTGCCATGGAGTTCCTTGCTCAGTACAATTCGATTGCCACTATTCCTTCTGCTGATATTGATGCTTATTTGGCTGCTAATCCATTTAGTACAGCCAATGGTGAAGAGATGATAGGTGAGCAATATTGGGTAGCTTCATTTTTAGATTGGTACGAGGTGTGGTCCAACTGGAGAAGAACAGGATTTCCAGTACTAACACCTGTTGATTATCCAACTGGTGCTACAGGTGGAGTGATTCCAAGAAGAATGCTCTACCCTGCACATGAAGCTGCTAATAACCCTACTAACTATGAACTGGCAATTGAACATCAAGGTACAAATAGCTTCCTGACCAAAGTTTGGTGGGATGCTAAGTAAGATAGAAAAATACATTGTGTTTATAAGTTGAGCGAAACAGCCTCCCAAGTGGGGGCTTTCGCTTTTTATAACGAGTGGTAAAATTCCGTCGCTAAACGACAAAAATGCGGTTTAGAGCGTTTGAAATGTCGTTTAGCGATGAATCCAATCCATACCGCTAATAAATTTTAAGGAGTCCTCTGCGACCTGTTATTTAGACCTTGAGAAGATATAACAATCTGCAATTATGGAAGTAAAAGGTGCAACTGGTGAAGTAGTTATTTCTGAGGCCTATCAAGGGACTAAAAACAATCATGGTGCAGTTGCACTAATGGTGTCCTTGTTTTTCATCTTCGGAATCATTACGGTTTTCAACGATGTACTTATTCCACACTTGAAATCTGTATTTCAACTTGGTTATGTCGAGGCAATATTGATTCAATTCACTTTTTTCAGTGCCTACTTTTTAATGGCCATGCCTGCGGCAAAAGTGATTGCTGCAAAAGGCTATAAGAATTCCATTGTTATTGGATTGATAGTAGTGATGTTTGGATGCTTATTATTTTATCCAGCAGCATCCATGGTGTTCTATCCATTGTTCTTGTTGGCATTGTTTATCATGGCGTCAGGGATCACTTTGCTCCAGGTTTCAGCTAATCCCTATTTAGCGGCTCTTGGATCAGCAGAGACGGCATCCGCCAGACTCAATCTGGCAGGAGGATTTAATTCTTTGGCAACCGTAATTGGGCCATTAATCGGTGCACATTTTATTTTGAGTAGCAGTGAGGCGCAGAGAGGTGCTGAAGCTGTCCAGATTCCCTATATAGTACTTGCCATGTTTGTATTGACTGTGGCTGGAATCATTTATTTCTATCAGTTGCCAATTCTCTCTATAGAAAGTAAGTCAGCTCCTAAGAAAGGGGCATGGAAATTTAAGAATTTAAGACTTGGAGTCGTTGCGATCTTTCTTTATGTAGGTGCGGAAGTTACGGTAGGTAGCTTCATGATCAACTACTTGTCTTTAGAAAATATTGCTGGTCTGAGTGAGCAATCTGCCGCCAAATATGTATCAATGTATTGGGGTGGAGCTATGGTTGGGAGGTTTATAGGAGTCGCTTTCCTTAATCGGGTAAAAGTCACCAAAGCACTTACGGTCGTTTCAATAATTGCTTTTTTACTGGTGACTATCTCGATCCTCTCATCTGGCTCCCTTGCTGTTTGGACTATTGTTGCTGTAGGTCTTTTCAACTCTGTGATGTGGCCATGTATATTCCCTCTTGGGATCAAAGGACTTGGGGAGTACACTAGTGAAGGCTCAGGTCTAATGATCATGGGAGTAGTTGGAGGAGCAATTATTCCACTGATTCAAGGTGTACTTGCAGATTATTGGTCATTACAGGCGTCATTCTGTGTGGCTTTGGTTTGCTATGCTTACCTGGTCTATTTTGGTATTGCCAACGAAAAAATGGAGGCTAAAGGATGAAAGCAGCTATTGGGATAGATATCGGAGGTACTAACGTTCGTGTCGGACTTGTTCTCGAACTTGGTGAGGTTATTCATCAGTCAAGAATTGAAGTAGCTACTCATACTGAAGGAGAACTATTTTTAAATCAACTGATTCGTACCGTCCATGAATTCTTGGCTTTTTCAGAGGATCTAAAAATTCTAGGAATAGGAATTGGCTCACCCGGTGCCAATATAGAAGAGGGAATTATTGAGCGGGCGTCTAACCTGCCCTGGAAGAGACTCCCAATTGTCGAAAGATTGTCTTCGCATTTTGATTTACCAGTCTTTTTGACCAACGATGCCAATTTGTTCGCTATTGCGGAAAAAGGATATGGTCATGCATCACAAATGACTGATTTTTTAGCAGTAACACTTGGTACTGGTGTTGGAGGAGGAGTTTATGCTTCTGATCAATTAGTCACTGGTGCGAATGGGTTAGCAGGTGAGGTGGGACATGTGATCTATGAAAGAAACGGTAGATCGTGTAAATGTGGAAGGCAAGGATGTCTGGAGCGATATGTTTCTGCATCCGGTGTAGTGGAAACTGCCAAAGAATATATTCTGGCTAAAGAATATCCAAGTGAATTATATGGTGTGCCTGAGCATCTGATCAGCGCACAGTTAGTCGCAGATTCTGCAAAAGATGGAGATGTCCTTGCTATGAAAGTATTTCAAGAAACAGGGAAAATTTTGGGAGAGGCACTAGCCGATTTTGTGGCTGTGTTGAATCCGGAAGCCATTTTTCTCTCGGGAGGATTATCCAATTCTGGAGACCTCCTTTTAAAACCAACTCGAGCAAGTTTTTCTAAAAGCTTGCTTTCAATCTATCCCAACCAACCAGCAATACGCACCTCTGCAATTCCAGATAATGATGCAGGGGTATTAGGAGCTTCAGCTTTGGTGTGGGAATACAGTAAGAAATTGAATGAATCGTCTTTGACAGAGATATGATAGAAAACATGAAGATTAAACAATTTGACCAAAAGGAATGGGAACGTAGCTCATTCACCCAAAAGGAAAAGATTCATACGGCTATTTTCAGTCAGCCGGAGGAGGCGTCAGCTCTGATTGCTAAAGAAATTGCGGACTTGATTCGCGAAAAGTCAGGTAAGGGAGAAAAATGTGTGCTTGGATTAGCTACAGGTTCATCTCCTAAAGGTGTGTACAAAGAGCTTATTCGATTGCACAAAGAAGAGGGTCTATCATTCAATAACGTATGCACCTTCAACCTTGACGAATACTATCCAATGAATCCTGACGAACTGCAGAGTTACGTCAAGTTCATGAACGAAAACTTGTTTGATCATATCGATATTCCTTCTGAGAACGTGCACATTCCTGACGGTACTCTAGCACCAGAAGAAGTGGCTAATTACTGTGCAGAGTATGAGCAAAAAATTGCTGATCTCGGAGGTTTGGATCTTCAACTTCTAGGTATTGGTAGAACAGGTCATGTAGGGTTCAATGAGCCGGGATCTACGGTGCATTCCCAAACCAGAATGGTCAATCTGGATAACATCACCAGAATAGATGCTGCGTCTGATTTCTTTGGTGAAGAGAATGTGCCAAGAAAAGCCATCACTATGGGTGTTGGTACCATCATGGCTGCTCGCCGAATTATTATCATGGCATGGGGCGAAGGAAAAGCTAAGATCAGTCAGAAAGCAATAGAAGGGCCAATGGTAGAGCAGGTTCCTGCAACATTTCTTCAGACACATCCAAACACCACATTTGTAGTAGATGAAGCGGCTGCTGCAGAGTTAACCAGACAAAAAACGCCTTGGATTCTCGGTACGATTAACTGGACACCAGAATTGATCAAAAGAGCAGTTATCTGGTTGGCGCAAAAGTTAGAAAAGCCAGTTTTGAAATTGACTGATCGTGAGTATTCGGATCATGGAATGAGTGATCTGATTTTGAAAGAAGGTCCTGCATATAATATCAACTTGAAGGTCTTCAACTTGCTACAACACACCATTACTGGATGGCCGGGAGGTAAACCAAATGTGGATGACACGAACCGACCTGAGAGAGCAAACCCAGCTAAAAAACGTGTATTGATTTTCAGTCCTCACCCGGATGATGATGTGATCTCTATGGGAGGAACATTCCTTCGTTTGGTGGATCAAGGTCACGAAGTACACGTAGCATATCAGACATCAGGAAACATTGCGGTGTTTGATGATGACGTAATCCAGTATGCTGACTTCTTTGGCGATTTAAACAAAGAATTCAATCAGCCTAAAGAGGGACAATCCATTTATGAATTGGTGGTTGATCAGATTAAGAACAAGAAAGCTGGTGACCAGGACTCTTACGAGGTTCAGAAAATCAAAGGTTTGATTCGTAGAAGTGAGGCAAAAGCAGGAGCTAGATACGTAGGAGTTCCGATGGAGCAAGTGCATTTTATGGACATGCCTTTTTACGAAACTGGCCAGGTAAAGAAAAACCCACTTGGCCCAGAAGATATTAAAATCACAGCTGATTTGATTAGACAGATTAAGCCCCATCAAATCTATGCCGCAGGTGATTTGTCAGATCCACACGGTACTCACCGAGTGTGTTTGTCTGCCATCTTCCAGGCTGTTGATCAGATCAAAAATGAAGACTTCATGAAAGACTGCTGGGTTTGGTTGTACCGTGGTGCATGGCAAGAGTGGGCAGTAGAAGACATTGAAATGGCAGTGCCAATTAGTCCAGATGAATTGATGAGAAAGCGCAGAGCGATTTTCAAGCATCAATCTCAAAAGGACAGTGCGGTATTCCCAGGTAGCGATAAACGCGAGTTTTGGCAGCGAGCAGAAGATAGAAATCGTGGAACAGCCAAGCTCTATGATTTACTGGGGATGGCAGAATACGAAGCAATGGAAGGCTTCAAGCGCTATCATTTTTAGGAAGACACTCTCTTCATACTCACTATAGATTGTGGGAGGGCTTAGGCTCTCCCCTTCATTAACACCTTTTATATGATTGATAAGAAAAACATTTACCGCCAGCTGTTTGTATCTATCATGCTTGTCATGTGTGCCTCCATTTCCGTAGCACAGACGCACTTTAATTTGATGCCTTATCCTAAAGCACTAGAGGTGTTGGATGGAAAATACTATCTGGATTCAAAGATGTCCGTTTCTCTTAATGACCAATATAGTGATCGATTACGAGCAGAGGGAACGCTTTTTCTTAGGCAATTAGTTGAACAAACAGGTTTGTTTATCAATCAGAGCAAAGTGACAGGATCGCTTGATAAAGCGACTATTCAGGTTCGGTCATCAGCTGTTGGTCAGGTTGAAATTGGTGAAGATGAGAGTTATACCATTCAAATTGATCAGGAGGGGGTAAGATTAAATTCGAATACGGATATTGGTGCTATTCGTGGGTTAATGACATTGTTGCAGCTCATCCAAGCCGATGAAAAGGGATATTTCTGGCCATATGTGAAAATTGAGGATGCTCCCCGATTTGCCTGGAGGGGAATGATGTTGGATCCATCCAGACACTTTATGCCGATCGGGACATTGAAACGTAATATGGATGCCATGGCTGCTGTGAAAATGAATGTGCTCCATCTACACTTGTCGGATGATCAGGGATTTCGGTTTGAGTCAAAGGTATTTCCGGAGTTAAATTCAAAAGGAACGGATGGTAACTACTATTCGCAGGATGAATTAAAGGAACTTGTCAATTACGCGAATCAGAAAGGAATTTTGATAGTACCTGAAATAGACGTTCCTGGACACGCTACAGCTATTTTGACCGCTTATCCCGACCTGGGGAGTAAAGACACTACTTATTTCCTGGAGCGCTTCGCTGGAATTTTCAATCCTACATTAGATCCTACTAATGATGCCGTTTACCTCTTCCTGGATAAGCTTTTTGGTGAATTGGTGTCCATTTTTCCTAGTCCATACTTTCACATTGGAGGTGACGAAAATTTAGGGAAGCATTGGAATGAAAACGAGAATATCCAGTATTTCATGAAGCAAAAAGGTATTGCAAGCAACCATGAACTTCAGGGATATTTCAATTTGCGTCTCCAAAAGATCTTAACTCGTTACGAAAAGCGCATGATGGGCTGGGAAGAGATTATGATAGACGATCTGGAGAAAAGTGCGGTTATTCACAGCTGGAAAGGAGCATGGGAAGATGCAACACCGAAACAATCATTGTATGAGGCAGCGGCCAAAGGATATCAAACCATTTTGTCAAATGGATATTATCTCGATTTGATGTTCTCTGCAGAATCCAGTTATCTGGTAGACCCGGCTCCTTCCTCAGCAAATCTCACTGATTTTCAGCGAAGTAATATTCTTGGTGGTGAAATCTGCATGTGGAGTGAGTTAGTCATTCCTCAAACGTTGGATAGTCGTCTTTGGCCAAGAGCTGCGGCTATTGCGGAACGATTTTGGTCCCCTGAACAGATCAATGATGTGGATGATATGTATGCACGGATGGAACATCTTAGCTTGTGGTTAGAAACTTTTGGATTGAAGCACATTTCTAGTCCTAATCGAATTTTGCGCAAGCTGGCTGCTGGTCATGATCCTGCCCCATTGCATTTATTAGTGGAGTTGGTAGAGCCAATGAAAGGATATACCAGAAATCCGGGAGGAACCATGTATAATACTTTCTCACCTTACACCAAATGGGTAGATGCGGCTACCGCAGATGCAAAAGGAGCCCGTGAATTCAATAAAATGGTGAATTGTTATCTAAATGATAAAATTGGGTGTACTGATCTGAGGCCTGTATTGAACTCATGGATTTCTAATCATGATGAGGTGAGATTAATCGTTTCTGACTCCCCTGCTTTGCAAGAAATTGAGGAGTTATCACAGAATGCCTCCAAAATTGCTCAATTGGCATTGGAGACGATTAATTACCTGGAGACAAGTGCTAAACCAAAATCCAAATGGTTTGCGGAGGCGAAAGAAACACTCGAGGAGGCATCAGAGCAAGGAGGAAGAACAGAGCTACAAGTCATCTCAGGTATAAGTCATCTGGTATCAGCTCTAGAGAGTGAGGTGAAATAAATAGCGCTAACTTAGTGCTATGAATAAATCAATTCGACCGGCAATATATCTCTTGTTTGGAGCAGCCATTTACTTCATTATCGATGCGGATGATAATCCTCAGGTATTGGATGAATTCCATCAATATGCTCCTATTGCGATATTGATTCTGTTTGTGTTAATCCTGGTAGTCCGCCAGATCAGAAAGAAAAAGGAAGGCGATCAAGAGGATTGAAATGCCTCACTCACATTTTTACGATAGACGCGTCCAATAGGAATTGTCTCTTTTCCTAAATAAATGAAATCATAATCCAGTTTGGTCACATGTTTCTTCGAAACGATGAAAGACTTGTGGCATCTAAGAAACTGCTCTTCTGGTAATTTTTCCAATACTTTTGAAAGAGAATTCCTCACCATGATTTTCTCTCCGGAGTGATGATAATGCACATAATTGCCATCGCTTTCTATTAGTCGAAGCTCTTCTAATGGAATCTGGTGAATGGTACTGCCAGACTTAACTGGGAGCGTAGGGCGTTGGTTGATAGGCTTTGTGTTTTGCTCTTTTGGCTTGAGCCAATCAACAGTAAATCGGTATAAAAAGGAAGGAACGATAAAGAAAATGGAATGCGTAAGGAGATTACTCCAAACGATCTCTTCAGTCACTTCTGATGTAATGTTTCCAATATTCAGTAAATGATAAACCAGCAGATCTAAGGCACTTTCGAGAGCAGTCAAGAGAGTGAAAGCACCTAATAAATGAAGCAAATATTTTCCTGCATCGTGATGTTGTTGAAATTGCTTTAGGTAGTTGTTGGCATTTCCGTAGAAAAGCAATGCATTGATAATTGTTCCGTATGACCCTGCAATAAGTAGTCCGCCACCTTCACCATGAAAGACTCCCACAGTAAGGTCAAATGAGGGCAGACAAATTAGGAGGTAACCTATTGTCCAAATAAGCAGCTGAATAAAGAATGATTTTTTCACACGAAAAGCTAATAATCCTTCAAAGCTAAGACATTGTCGTTGATATCAAATATCTGGTTGTTTGTCACACCTCATCAACTTCTACCCCTAAAATCCGCATCTAAACCATATAAAACTTGAAAAACGATGCGAAGAACTATTTACCTATTAACAATTATTTTATTCGGATTGAGAGCTAGTGCTCAGGACTTAAATACCTTAATGACCCGTGAAATTACCTACGAACACTTCAGTGGATGTGTTCAAGTGATTAAAGATGGAGAAGTGTATTTTGAAAGATGTGCCGGAAAATCAGATGTTAAAAATGCCAACCAACTAGAGACCACTTTCGATATTGGATCCGTGAGCAAGCAATTTACAGCCGCTGGCATACTTTCCCTGGTTCATGAAGGGAAGTTGGATCTGCAAGATCCTATCAATCAACATCTCGGAAACTATGCCAGTGATCGATGGGATGAAGTGACAATACACCATTTATTGACTCACACCAGCGGGGTGCCTAGCTTGTTTCAGTATGGTCAGGGATTAGAAATCATTATGCCTACAGCTCAGCCAATCAGCTTGAATAAGCTAGTGTCCCATTTCGCTGAAGGCAAATTGTTGTTTGATCCAGGAGACGAGTATCGATACAGTAATTCCGGATACATTTTGTTGGCATGTATTATTGAAGAAACTACAGGTAAGTCTTATGGTGATTACCTCAAACAGATATTCCAGCAATATGGACTAACCCAGACAAGCTTTGGAAAACCTGATACCAATTATGCGAAACCATTCTATGGCTATCGGTCGGATTTGGTGAAAACAGGAGTGGAATTTGATAAATCATGGGCCATAGGAGCTGGTGGTATTTACAGTACTGTATTGGATTTGAACAAATGGACTTCAATCATTCAGTCAGACTCGTTTCTCAACAGAGAATTACGCTCATTGTACGTAGAACCACATAGAAGAAGAGGAGGAGACAAGTATTACGGCTATGGATGGGATATCAACAAAGTTTCGGGAGTGATTAGTCACGATGGAATGAATTTTGGCTATGTGTCATATCTGGGGTTTCATCCTGAGAAGAATATCAGCATAGCCATTACTACCAACCAATCTTACGAATCAATGACTCTGACTGGTGCTAGCGCAGCCTATGTAGAGGAGTTGCAGACCAAAATCTGGTCCATATTGAATGTTGAAAATGTGGATATTCTACCTTCAATTGAGCAGAATGATTGTATCACGGGGACTTATCAATTTGAGGATGGTTATCAACTGACTCTGAGTAAAATGGATACCTCTTATGTTGTTACAGGAAAAGGGGATTACGCACCGTCCAGAAAGGTGTATCAGCATGAAATCGTAGGAAATACCAAACGAGATCAGGCTATGCGTGCAGTTGCGGCAGCAATCAAGAAAGACAAGTTTTGGGGAATGGGCAGTGTATGTGATGGTCAAATGAAAATAGCCATTTATACCGGATTGTTCTCCTGGGGATTTGGTCAGGTAACTGAGGATCTGGGTGAGATAAAGGAAGTAGTACCATTCCAACTGGGAGAACGCACAGGATTAATTCGGATTACTGGTGAGCAGGAAATATTGGATATCATTGTCTATTTCAATGCTGAGGACGAAGTTCAAGGAGTATTTGAACACGGATTTAGCGATTTCTTTTCCAGCAAAGAATTGATTGCATTTCCAGTTGGTTCCAATGAGCTATTCCTGGATGGGTTCCCATATGGAGAAACATCTGCTATGATTTCGGTTGGTCAAGATGAGTTGATTTTTAGTCAGGAGGGGAGACAGTTCAAAGCAATTAGAGTGTTGAACCCTTAACAAAGAAAAAGCCCAGCAATAAAAAAATGACTGGGCTATTTCTTTTGGTTGATGAGCGCCGTCCGTCGACGTTTGCTCAAATGCTCACTTTGAAACTATCTATCATTATGTCATCGATTGATGAATATGATAATGCTAAGTACAACATTTTTTAGCTCCACATATATGACGCCCATCATCTCAAAATATGACAAATGTCATGTCCATACGAAGAGGCCGGTGAAAACCGGCCTCTAAGCTTACAGGTGAATGAATTCTTTGTTTCTAATGATTATGCTCTACTTCTAATTCTTCTCTGATTTCTTGTGTTTTTTCCATTGAAGGTAGCGCCACATCAATATGTTGTTTGTGACCACAGTAGGAACATTCATAATGTTTCCTCAAAAGACCATCCTCTTTGAGGCTTGGTTCTGTGATAACTTCTTCATGTTTGTCCATGAGTGTGCGGTAATTACACTCTTCACAGATCAACGTATGGAAATGTGTATCGTATTTCTCAATAACCTTTTCCCCAGTGAGGGTGTCAATCCATACGTCGTAATCAGCACTAAACTCATTCTCTTCATCAATCATTTCTGATGTCAGGTGAATGTCCTCTTCATTTTCATTCAATAACTGCATTTCATGTCCGCCTATAGACTTCATCGGACGGAAACGAATATTGTGGAGACGTTTTTCCAATATGAATGGATAGTAATAATCCAGATATACCTTGATAGCATATCCAACCGCCATCCCTATAATGGCCGCCACAAATACCACGAATGCATATTGATAGAGTTCAATACTGGTTCCAAGAGCTTTACCTATTAATCCGATGGATGCCAGGGCAACGGCTACACCAAACATGTTGCCGGCTCTTTCGTAATGCTTGATTTCTTTTTCAGAAGCAAATTTGTATTGCTCGGTGCGTCGCTTCAGTGTTTTTAATTGATAATGGTAACCAATCAAAATCAAAGCTGAATATCCCAAAAAGAACCACCCAAATATGATGGATAGGTTCAGCCAATTTTCAATAACATTTTCCATGATTGTTGATTTTAGAATTTCTGCTTAGCTACTATGAAGTACGTCACATTTATTGAACATAACTATGACCGACGATTCGTGAAATGTTGATTAATGTCATCATGCTGTCATAAACGTTGTTCCAACTAAGCAAATCGGACATTATGTAAAGTGGCTTGAATGGTTTTCTGACAATCTGTCACAATTCTACTGACATTGGCATCTATCTGGTGTATTGGCACAACCATTGATCATTAGACATTCGAAGACAAGAAATTTCAAAGAATTTAAAAATAAATAGACACACAATGGGAAAAATAATCGGTATAGACTTAGGTACTACCAACTCCTGC
>PBTY01000014.1 GCA_002729235.1 Rickettsiales bacterium
TTTCTAATTCTTTTATCAAACTTGATGCTGTAGCCTTCAATGCAGGATCAGCATCCGATGTACTTACCAGTTTTTCGAAAACAGCTTTGGCTTCTTCTGACTTACCACCCTCTGAAAGAGAAACTCCATAATAGAAAAGTGCCTCATAATCTGTAGAGTCTAGTTCTAGCAGGTTGATGAAACGTTCTTCGGCCCGATCAAACTGTCTGGACCTGATCGCTAGTAAACCAAGATTGAGAATTGCTTCTCGGTTCTCCGGGTCACTTGCCAGGACTTCTCTTAATATCTGGACTCCAGACATTGGGTTGTCGGTAGTCATTAAAGTCATCGCCAACTTGTTTTTCAAAAAGTTGTTTTGCGGGTCTTCTACCAGCAAGGCTTCGAAACCAGCTTTTGCTTCCAAAGCCAACTCTTTAGATTGTTCTGCATCAGTAGTTGCTTGAAACGCCTGATAATAAATCATCGAGGCTTTCGCTACCGCTTCTCGCGAACCATCAAGTGTCAAAATCATGCGAGCATAAGATGCCGCACTATCTATCAACTGATACTTCAGCGAGAGTTTTGCTAAAGAGTCCGCAAAGTTAATACTTTTTTTTGTATCCGACGACTCTTTAAGTTGCTGTCTTAGAGCGGTAAAGGTTGCTTGATCTGTATCACTTATCGAAAAGTCATGTGTCTCTACCTCTACAGTGGTTTCATTCTCTACAACTACTCTTGGTAATTGATATAGGAGGATGACTACCAATAACGCCCCTACAGTCAGAATAATCTGTTGGCGATTCATTTATCTAGCTTATTTAAGCTTCGCGCTGTTTTTGATTTTCTCAGTAAAAATCTTTGATGGTTTGAAACTTGGCACATAGTGCTCGTCGATAACGATGGCTGTGTTTTTAGAAATGTTTCGAGCGATTTTCTTTGCTCTCTTCTTGTTTACAAAACTTCCAAATCCCCTCACGTAGATGTTATCCCCGTCGGCCATCGCATTTTTCACTGTAGTGAAAAACGCCTCCACTGTTGCTTGTACATCTGCTTTGTCGATACCCGTCTTATCGGATATCTCATTGATCACGTCCGCTTTAGTCACTTCTTTCTCTTTTATTAAAAATTGATCGCTTTCTTTTTCCGGCGCCCAAATTTAATTTTGGTGAGGGTAAATAAAAAACTAATGTTCATATTTAAGATAAATACTTCAATACTATCGATAATCCATTCAGTACTACGCTAATTACTTGGTATTCAAGTGCTAAGAGAGATTTGCCTTGGAGAAACACCAAAGACCCTTATAAAATTTGGCTTTCGGAGATAATCCTTCAACAAACTCGAATTGAACAGGGGCTTCCATATTATAATCGTTTTATGGAGGACTATCCCACTGTCCACGACCTGGCCAATGCCAATCAGCAAGACGTTCTCAAACTATGGGAAGGGCTCGGCTATTACTCCAGAGCAAGAAATCTGCACGCTACAGCACAACATATTTCTCAGGATCTAGTAGGGAAGTTTCCTGATTCCTATCATGAAATTCTCAAACTCAAGGGAATCGGGCCATACACAGCCGCAGCTATTGCGTCTTTTTCTTTCGAGGAGCCCGTTCCAGTGATAGACGGTAATGTCTTCCGATTTGTATCGAGGTATTTCGGCATTAAAAAGGATATAGCCGATGCTAAAAACCGAAAGTATTTTGAAAAAGTATTGAATGACGTAATCTCGGCGGATAACCCAAGTGACTTCAATCAGGGAATTATGGAATTTGGTGCTACTATATGTACTCCGGCTAATCCCAAGTGTGCCGAATGTGTCTTTCAAGCCACCTGTTATGCCAATTCACATAACAAACAGAGTTCACTGCCAATCAAAAGCAAGAAGGTCAAGGTAAAAGAACAGTTCATTTATTATATAGTATATGAACATGAGAGGCACACCTTAATGAAGGCCCGAACCGAGAGCATCTGGAATGGCCTTTTCGAGTTTCAAGCGATCACCTCAGACAAGGCACTGGATGATGAGGCACTTTTTGGTCAGGTTTCACTGGTGGAAAAAGGGGATATTCAAGAAATAGTCGGGCCAGTCAAGCATCTGTTAAGTCACCGAAAGTTGTGGGTTCACTTCATCCATTTGCATCTTAAAAATCAGTCCGATCTGGAGCAATTATCCAAAGAATTTGGATTAACTATTTATAGCTGGGAAGAAGTATTAACTTTGCCACGACCAAAAGTCATAGTAAACCATTTGCAACGAGCAGTATTTTAATTTATTTTTAGTTCATGGCAGGAGTTAACAAAGTAATCTTGGTAGGAAATTTAGGACGCGATCCTGAAGTTAGACATTTGGAAAATGGCGCAGTAGTGACCAGTTTCCCGATAGCTACATCTGAGTCTTACAAAGACCGTAACACCGGCGAGCGTCGTGAGCAAACTGAATGGCACAACATCGTTTTGTGGAGAGGTCTGGCGGAAATCGCTGAGAAATTCCTAAAAAAAGGTGACCAGGTTTACATTGAAGGAAAACTCAGAACTCGTTCCTGGGAAAAGGACGGGATCACACGATACACCACAGAAGTGGTTGGTGACAACATGACCATGCTAGGCAGCAGATCCACAGGAGGAAACTCCGGAGGTATGGGAATGGAACCTCAAGCACAACCGGCAAGTACATCCAATAGTACTCAAGGTGGCGGCGCTGCAATGGATTCTCCAGTGGAAGAAGACGTGACAGACGATCTGCCTTTTTGATGTTTAACTTAACTACACCTATTTGGAGACCGCACTAGACGATCCTTATCCCTCGATAATTTTACTGGCAATTACTCAGCTACCCATTACCTTCTATCTGGTTAATGGTTTGGGGATTCTATTTCTATTACTAATATCTGGCCTCGTGTCAGGGTCAGAGGTGGCATTCTTTTCACTTAGTCATGATCAGATTCAAGAAGTGAAGAATTCTACAGTTAAAAGTGAGCAACACATTTCGCGTTTGGTTCTTGACCCAAAGCGTCTGTTGGCCACTATTCTCATCTTGAATAACCTGGTCAATATTTTCATTGTCACCATATCCACCTATGCCACCTGGAAAGTGGTGGGAAATAAGGATGCTGGAGGAATTGTCATTGTGGCTTTGACAGTCGGGATTACTATTCTGATCATTTTCTTCGGAGAAATTGTACCTAAGGTTTATGCTAACCATAACAGCATGAGCTTTGCACGTTTTACTGCTCCGATGCTTTCTTTGGCAGATAAAATTTTGCGACCGATCTCGTGGATGCTGATGACATTAAGCAACGTCATCGAGAAAAACATCGAGCGAAAAGGATACAACTTATCTGTAGATGAAATCAATCATGCGTTGGAAATAGCTGCAGATAAAGAAGCTACTGAAGAAGAAAAAGACATGCTGAAAGGCATCGTGAACTTTAGCACATTATCAGTAAAACAGGTAATGAAGTCCCGAATAGACATTACCGCGATTGATATTGAAACAGACTTTCATGATTTGATGGACAAAGTGAATAAAACGGGTTATTCGCGAATTCCAATCTATACCGAGACCATCGATAAAATTGAAGGGATTCTTTACATCAAGGACTTGTTGCCTCACTTAGACAAAACAGAAGAGTTCACGTGGCAAGCATTGTTGCGACCCGCTTTCTTCGTTCCTGAGAGTAAGAAAATAGATGATTTGTTCAAAGATTTCCAGGAGAAACAAGTGCACATGGCGATTGTGGTGGATGAATACGGTGGAATATCTGGGTTAACAACATTGGAAGATGTAATCGAGGAGATCGTTGGGGAAATCAATGATGAGTTTGATGAAGACAATGAAATAGCTTATAATAAGCTGGATCCTAACACCTACATTTTTGAAGGTAAAACCTCTTTGAATGACTTCTGTAAAATTACTGGCGAGGATGCTTCCATATTTGAGGCGGTGAAAGGGGACAGTGAGTCCTTGGGAGGTCTTCTATTGGAGCTCAATACCAAGCTCCCTCATGCAGGAGAAAAAATTAATTTCCAGCATATACTATTTACTGTGGTAGCCGTAGACCAAAAAAGAATCAAGCGCGTTAGGGTATTTATTGCCTCTGAAAAAATAGGCTCCGTAAAAGAATTTGTGGATTGATGAGAAACTGGATATTGATTGTAGCAGCTATCGCTGTTGTGGGATGTAGATCAAATGATTATTTACCTAAACCAAAAGGATATAACCGCATTGATTTACCATCACATGAATATCAAGCTTTAGCCGACACCTTTCCTTATCAATTTGAGTATTCATCTCATGCCAAAATATTGAAGGATTCTTCCTGGATTGCGGAGCGTTATTGGGTAGATGTGTATTATCCCGAGCTGGATGCTACCATACAATTGACTTACAAGCCGATCAAGAACAAAGCTCAATTGTTGGAAGAGTATTATGGAGACTCCTATAAGTTAACATCTCAACACAATGTAAAAGCTTATTCTATTGAAGAGCGTGTGTTGGAATTACCGAACGGAGATTATGCCTCTTTCACAGAACTGGAAGGTGAAGTACCAACGCAATTGCAATTCCACGTATCCGATAGTAGCAATCACTTCTTACGAGGAGCACTATATTTCAAAACAGCTACTCAAAATGACTCGCTAGCTCCAGTAATCCGATATGTAAAAGAGGATGCCCTGCACATGCTGGAAACATTAAAGTGGGAGTAATACAGGATCAAAAATACTTTTGATAGTCTCTTGATTCATGTAGAATCCTAACTATTAGTAATTGCTTGTCATCCAGTTTGTAAAAAATCAGATGAGCTCCAACAGGAAAAGTATAAATATCAGGTAAAATATCAAGCCTCCTTTTTCCTAAATATGGATTGTTAATCAAACTTTCTACAACACTATTAATCTCTAAAAGATATTTCTTGGTCTGGTTAGACCCGAACTTCTGTTTCGTATAGGTTATAATATCTATCAGATCATTATCTGCCAGTCTAGAGAGCCTATATCCTTCTAATTGATTAGTCAATTTCCGAATTTATAATATCCAGAATAGATCTATCACTGTAACCACTTTCTAAACCTTTTTGAATTTCCGATTTTAAATCTTGAATTACTTTATCTCTATATAATTCATGAAGGCGAAGAGCATCTCTGACTAATTCACTAGCGTTCTGATAATCACCACTCGCAATTTGCTCGCTGATGTAATCCTCTTGTTTCTTAGTTAAACTTACATTCATGATTTATGTCCATTTATGACAAATATAGCCATAATCATGCTGAAGTAACTTTCGAAGTTTTAATTTAGCAAAATGCAATCTTTTTTTGAGCGAAGTATTGAATTCCTGAAAGGGGTCGGTCCACAGCGGGCCGAATTGCTCAATAAAGAGTTGAACATCTTCAAATATGGAGACCTCCTCCAGCATTATCCGTTTCGCTATGAAGATCGCACCAAGTTTTACAAAGTCAATCAGGTTCGAGAAGATCAGCCATTCATTCAAATAATTGGCAAGTTCATTTCGTTCCAAACCATTGGTGTAGGGAACAAAAAGCGTTTGGTTGGCCTATTTGCTGATGAAACAGGCACTATCGACTTGGTTTGGTTCCAGGGAATCAAATGGATTTTAGAAAAAATACGGCCAGGTATTCCTTACATCGTCTTTGGAAAACCGTCTCGGTTTGGAAGTAAATACAACATTGCACATCCGGAAATAGAATTGCTGACCGAAAAGTCCAAACAAGGCTCTTACCTCCAGCCGGTCTACAATACCTCTGAAAAGCTCAAACGCAAGTTCATCGATAGCAAGACCATCAGTAAAATGATGAAAATGCTGCTGATCGATGCGGTGAACCATATTCATGAGACGCTACCTCCTCACATTTTGGAACAGTACCATCTGATGGATAAGAAGTCGGCTCTGGTTCAGATCCACTTTCCAAAAACCAGCCAGGAGTTGCAAAAGGCGAGGTACCGACTCAAGTTCGAAGAGCTTTTTTACATTCAGCTTCGCCTCCTCAAACTAAAAATCACCCGTATCAACTCCTTCCCAGGAATTCGATTTGACAACAGCGAACTGCTCAATACTTATTATAAAGATCATTTGCCGTTTGAGCTCACCGATGCCCAAAAACGCGTGGTGAAAGAGATTTACCAGGACTTCCGGTCAGGCAAACAAATGAATCGACTAGTGCAGGGAGATGTGGGAAGTGGAAAAACCATGGTTGCTTTCTTGAGTATCCTGATAGCTATTAGTAATGGAACGCAATGTGCCTTCATGGCTCCTACAGAAATTCTGGCTGAGCAGCATTACAAAGGACTCAAAGAATATGCGGACCTTCTCGGACTTCACATTGCCCGATTAACTGGATCGAGCAAAAAATCTGAACGCAAAGTGATCGATCAGATGCTCCAAAGTGGAGATCTTCCGATTGTCGTAGGAACACATGCTTTGTTAGAGGATAAGGTGAAGTTCAAAAATTTAGGTCTTGCCGTCATAGATGAGCAGCATCGCTTCGGAGTAGCACAACGTGCCCGATTGTGGAAAAAAGGCAATAATGCTTACCCTCACGTGTTGGTCATGACTGCAACTCCTATTCCTAGAACTTTGGCGATGACTCTTTATGGGGATCTGGATATTTCTGTAATTGATCAACTGCCGGCGGGACGAAAACCCATCAAAACCTATCACATGCGAGATAGTCATCGGCTAAAGATGTTTGGGTTTATAGAAAAGGAGATTGAAAAAGGACGGCAAGTCTACATCGTTTATCCACTGATTGAAGAATCCTCCACTTTGGACCTCAAGGATCTGATGGATGGTTATGAAAGTATCAGTCGGCGTTTTCCAGACTTTCAATTATCAATCGTACATGGTAAGATGAAAGCTGAGGACAAGGAATGGGAAATGCAACGTTTCGTAAAAGGTGAAACCAAAATCATGGTGGCCACCACGGTTATCGAAGTTGGTGTCAATGTGCCCAATGCATCCATCATGGTGATAGAAAATGCTGAGCGTTTCGGTTTGTCGCAGCTTCATCAGCTTAGAGGACGTGTAGGTAGAGGTGCTGAACAGTCTTTTTGTATCCTAATGACAGGAAACAAACTGACCACAGAAGCAAAAACCAGGATTCAAACCATGGTAGACACCACGGATGGATTCAAAATAGCCGAGGTAGATTTAAAACTTCGAGGCCCAGGAGATTTGATGGGAACNCAGCAAAGTGGATTGATGGATTTGATGATTTCTGATCTTGGGAAAGACACGGAGATCTTAAAACTGGCCAGATCGGTCGCTTCGAATGTGCTCAACGCCGATTCAGATCTCAAAAACCCTGAAAACAGTGTGATTCGCAGACAAGTAGATGCTCAAAGAAAAGGAACTGTGAATTGGAGTAGGATTAGCTGATTAGTGATTTGGTATAACGGTGATCGGTTAATCCGTGGTGAATATGATGTTTATTTAACTTCAGCAGATTGTCCTCGTTAATCATAGTATGAATAGCTACCTTGTGATTTAATACCAAGCCATGAAAAAGCAAGTCATCAAACTCCTCCAAAAGCAAATAGATCAACTAAAGGATCCTGAATTTGATCTGGAGGCATGGAAAAGTGCTACCGAAGCCATCTTAACCAGAGTATTTGGAGCTACCGATGGCAAAATCAAGCAAATCCATGAACTAAAGATTGATTATTCCTCCTGGGCGCTCCGAGACTCCAATGCCAGATACAAGCCGGTAGAAACCTGTAAGAAAAAAGGTCAGGCCATTTTGGAGGCTGCCATTGGTGAACTTGAGACTTTTGGACTTCCTGTTAATGAACAGCCAGAGTTCCTGGCGAAGTTTTTCACTGAAGAGGAACAAAAAATCCTTCTTTCAGGCTCTGAAGACAAATCGAAAATTGTCTCGAAACTCAAAAAGAAGGATTTAGAAAAGTTGGTTTTAAAATTCCTAAAAGAATCTATCTCTTAAAAATATCTATTTCGCGCTCGTATCCACTAGCCTCTTCATCCAGCGGCATGGTTATGAACAATTCTTTGTCTTCATACTCTGCAATGATGGCATCGAAATCCACTCGCTTATCCAAAGCAACTGCAGCAAGAAGAAAAGGTAATTCCACTTCGGCAGCATTTTCATCTGCCATCACATGAAAAATGAANAGTTGACCATTGCGAACTTCTACTCGCATGCGTTCCGGGCTGACACCTGGCACTCGAATAGCTACGGTCCACTCATCCTCCCCTTTTTCAAGAATCATGTTTGCCTGAGACATCCCGCCATTGATTGTATTCACAATCTCCGCAGTTTGAGCCAGGTTCTTTATCAGTATTCTGTCTTCAGCTCTCATAGCATTCTCCTTTCATTTAATAGTACGATAACAAATGCCGTACCAAACACATACGAAGTAACAACCATGTCAGATTGACTATGTTCATAAAACCTGCAGGTCATTTTGTCGTATTAACATTTCGGTAACAGTTATCAACAGTTCATCCCCTTATTTTTTAAAAACAACTCTACTCTTCTTTTTATTGCATCGAAACTCAAACAATCAATCTAATGGAAACTAAACGTCGAACTCTCCTTGGAATTATCCTTGTACTAGTTGGTCTGGTATTGTTACTGGACAATCTTCACCTGATCCCTGGTCTTCCGAGATATGTTTTTCACTGGGCTAACATATTCTTAGTGATCGCTGTGATCAACTTGTTTTCTGGAAATAGAAAACCAGCCTTTATTTTTCTGGTCATTTGGGCCTTTTTCACCCTGGATCGGTACTATTATGTCAATTTCGAAGATTACTGGCCACTGATCATTGTGGCTGTGGGTCTATCCTTCATTATTAGAAACAAGGCATCAAAAGGATTGGATGGTTTCTCTGAAAATTACTTTGATGACATCAACATATTTGGAGGCAGCAATCAGCGAATTACAAGTCAGGCATTTGAAGGAGGTAAATCAACCAACATTTTTGGAGGTGCTAACATTGACTTGAGAGATGCTAAACCTGTAGAAGGTGCCACAATTCAAGTGTTCACCATGTTTGGCGGTTGTGACATTATCGCTCCTCCAGAATGGGATGTTCAAATCGGAACGACCTCTATTTTCGGTGGATTTGATGATAAGAGAGAAAAAAGCTCAACATCTTCAGAATATAAACTCCATATCAAAGGCTTCACCATGTTTGGTGGAGGCTCGATCAAGAGTTCTAANTAATCTATTTCTGGTGGTCAAATNGNTTGCGGATATTTTTATTTCAGGATAAAATATCGAAATAAAAATTCCGCAATGACACCAGATTATTCTTTCACTTCAACACCTTTCCAAAAGGCGACATAGCCTTCTATGTTTTTGGCGAGCTCTTTTGTCTCTGGATAATACCAGGCGGCATCTTTATTTTCACTCCCATCAACCTGAAGCGTATAGTAGCTAGCCGTTCCTTTCCACGGACAAACGGTGTGGGTGTCGCTTTTCACGAAAAATTCTTCGTTTATAGAATCTGCCGGAAAATAATGATTGCCTTCAATTACGATCGTATCGTTACTGTCTGCGAGGAGTTGATTGTTCCAAAATGCTTTCATACCAAAAAGAGTTAGTGTTTGGTACCTATAACTCCTCTTACCATAGGAAAGGTTTTTCCAAATCAGTAGGATGTCGTTTTACTGACCTTCTGGGTAATCAAAAATCGAGTCGTTAGCACCTGTGCCCAGATAGATTTCATCAAACACGAATTCACGATTCATGTCCAATCCTTCAAAAATGACTGATGTAGGTACCAGCATGGGTCCGTATGTTTTATATTTATCTATCACCTTGAGCACCGATACTTTCTCCTTACCAAATTGATTCTCGATCAATTCATAATACAGACGATGTGAATCACGATCCAGGTAAAACACTCGTTTAAAACTACCTTCACTTAAGGTAAACGTATTGTATAGAACACCTTCCATGTCCATCAATCCGGTAAATTCGAGATGCTCCCGTGGTTCGTAGAGTGGACTACCCGCTGTAAAAACATTTCGAATGACGATTTCTTCTGCATCATCCATTCGCTGGATCTCGTATTGATCTTTCCAGGGAGCGACAACCCAGCCAATTAGTCCATTATAGGCCTCCACATACGACTTCCCCTGATACTTACCTTCTACTCGCACCTTATCTGGTTGCTTCCAGGTGAGCTTCATGTCATAAGCATGATAGTCTTCATCTACCCATTTGCCATCTACAGAAATCGTTCTCACCTGATTCCACNCTTCCTGCCCATAGGACTCAAAATGCTTTTCCAAAATACTCAGTGCCGATTGTGCGTTGAGTGAAAATGGAATCATGATGAGAGTCAGCACGGATAATTTTAGCATAGTTTCGAATTTGCTCTAAATTTATATTCACCGCTGCGGCGGCTCGATCTGACAAAGCTAAGCTTTCATCAACTGATACTTTTTAGTCACTGTCGATAAGCACTCTCTGTCAGAGCCGTTGTGTAAATTATGCCTTAATGCATAATTTGGTCTTAATAATAACGACAATATGTGGCTAATTGATGTATTAGGTAGAATCAAATTGGCAGGGATTATGTTCTTCAGCATTCTCCTTATTGGGACGATTGGGTTCGCTTACCTTGGCGATTGGCAATGGCTCAATGCTTTTTACATGACTACCCTTACGCTTACCACGATTGGTTTTTATGAAGTTATTGACCTAAGCAGTTCCCCGATGGGTCGCCTGTTCACCGTTTTTGTGGCCTTCTCGGGTGTTGGGATATTTACCTATTTCATATCAAATGTGGCCGCACTGTTTATAGAGGGTGATGTTAGACGCAGTTTTTACAGAAGAAAAATGGAAAAGAAGATAAGTAAGATGTCTGACCACTACATCGTATGTGGTCTAGGGAGAGTTGGAACAACTATTGCCGATGAATTGGCTATCACAAAAAGGGAGGTGGTCCTGGCAGATATTAATCCAGACTGCTTCGAATATCTTCCTGAAGAGTTGATGGAAATCCCAAAACTCTCGGGGGATTGTACCGATGAGGATTTCCTGGAAAGATTGAGTATTCAAAAAGCGAGGGGAATTTTCATTTGCACCAGGGAAGACAATACCAATCTGGTCATTTGTCTCACCGCTCGACAAATGAGCAACTCCATTAAAATTGTGGCTCGATCTAAAGACATTCACCTAACCAACAAACTCAAACGAGCAGGTGCTGACAATATCATTTCTCCCAACCATATTGGTGGAATTCGTATGATGTCTGAAATGATGCACCCATCGGTTACTTCTTTTCTCGATGATATGACGCGAAATACTTCCNTGAGTATGCGAATTGAGGAAATCAAAGTAGGCGAAAAATATTCTGGAAAGTGTATTTCCGATCTTGGTTTAGACAAATACCAAAACACACTTCTTCTGGCCGTGAGAGAAGATGGAGCTTACGATTACATTCCCATAGCGGATAGAGAATTAAAAAAGGGCAGCCAACTCATAGTGATGACCACCCCTGAAAATCGTCAGTCGATTGAAGAAAAAATCGGTTAGAACTTTATTGGCTCCGGAGATTCAAATGCTCCTTTCGGGGCTTTTTTCAAGACTTTGATATCAGTAAGGTCTCTATCGCCTCTTTCACCAGACAACATGATATCTCCATATTTCTCATAGTCAGTCCACGGCAGCACGAAGTTTGGCTCTTCGTTGGTCGCGTCACTAAAGTATGCCCACTGTTGGATCAATTTATTGTCATAGTCTATCCAGACATTGTAAGCATTCTGTGGAGTCACTCCAACACCTTCAAATGTTAATCGGACCAAATCAGCTTTTACTCCAGTTTGTGTGGTGTCCTCTCCTACATACGTGAGTGTCACACCAGAATCTTTTAATTTGAAAGGCATTACCAACCAATAGGAATCGTTGATCCAAATTCTCTTTGCTCGATCCAAATACTTAGTCAATGAATCAGGGCTTTGCATCTCCTCGCCTGATTTCCATACTTTCCCACTCATGTCATCCATGTTAAGTGTCATGACCATTTCGTTCTTAGGCATATCAATACGGACCCGGTTATTCTCTTTATCCCAAAGCAAGGTGCGTGCTCCGAAGAAATTCCAATACAGCACATTGGTATCATCCCAGGCTTTTCTCCCACCCATAGAGTTCATGACCTGATCAGCCAGAATCACTGCAAAAGGTGAAGATTCCTCCGCATTGAATCCTTCGGCTGGAGGGTTGTCATAATAAACCACTTCCGTTTTTACATTGGTGTCTCCAAAATCATCACTGGCAAAATCCGAGTTGTTACTACTTGACTTGCATGAAGCCAGAGCCGTAATAATGGCTAAAGTGGGGATAAATAGCTTTTTCATAGTATTAAAGTTAGGCAATAAACAAACAAGCCTGCGAGACGCAGGCTTGTAAAGTAGATGATTTATTTNTTTTCTTTGAATTTCTCAAACCTGGTAGGTTCATTAACTCTTGGGAAAGTATTGTCCTCAACATTTACATCCGCTGTTTCTTTGAACGGATCATAAGACAAACTCACCACCTTCTTATCTTTCACAAAAAGCTTAGTCACTTCTTGCTCATTTTTTCTCCAGATCTCAGCAGGAAGTTTTTCAAACTCTTTGGAACCATCGTCATACGTCCACTCCAAAAGCAATGGTGTCACCAAACCCCCTTCATTCTTAAAGGTTACTTTGTAGTAGTTCTTTGTGGACATTTCTGCCTTCAAAGCCTCCTCATCGAGTTTGTTTTTAAACTCTCTGTAAGTAGATGTCTCGAAACCAAGTGGCTTTGGAGATTCGTTGATCTGAGATGTATTGTTGGAAATGTCCTTGCTGTTTTTGATTTTGGTTTCCAACTGATTGTCTTCTGCATCCATTCTATACCATTCTACATTGGCTACGTTTACATCAACCGCATCCGTGCTGTAGAACCAACCTTTCCAGAACCAATCCAAATCTACGGCCGATGCATCTTCCATTGTTCTGAAGAAATCCGCAGGACTTGGATTTTTGAAAGCCCATCTTTCAGCATACTTCTTAAACGCATAATCGAATAGTTCAGGACCCATTACTACTTCTCTTAGCACATTCAGTGCAGTTGCTGGTTTTGCGTATGCATTGTTTCCAAACTGAAGAATCTGCTCTGAGTTGGTCATGATTGGTCTGAACAAACCCCTCTCCCCACTCATATAAGGAACAATTTTATCAGCAGGTCCTCTTCTTGATGGAAAATCTTCCTGGAAGGTTACTTCAAAATCTTTTTCAGTCAAATACTGCACGAATGTGTTCAATCCCTCATCCATCCACGTCCACTGTCGTTCATCAGAGTTGATGATCATCGGGAAGAAGTTGTGTCCTACTTCGTGGATGATTACGCCGATCATTCCGAATTTGGTACGATCACTATAGGTTCCGTCCTCATCTGGTCTACCGAAGTTGAAACAGATCATTGGATACTCCATACCAATTGATGCTGTATGAACCGAAATGGCCTTGCTGTAAGGGTAATCAATGGTGTACTTAGAATAAGTAACCAACGTTTGTGCTACTACTCTAGTAGAGTATTCTTCCCATAATGGGTTGCCTTCTTTTGGNTAATAAGACATTGCCAANGGNGTTTTTCCATTGATGTCTACTGCCATTGCATCCCAAATGAATTTTCTAGATGCTGCGAATGCAAAGTCACGAATACTGTCTGCCTGGAATACCCAGGTTTTTGTTCCAGATTCTTTCGTTTTCTCGTTGGCAATAGCCTCTTCCTCAGTCACAATCATCACTGGCTTATCGAAGGTTTTCTTTGCCAGATCAAAACGCTTCTGCTGTTCTTTGGTCAATACTTCTTTTGGGTTTTGAAGAGTCCCCGTAGATCCTACGATGAAATCTGAAGGAACGGTGATTGCTACTTCATAAGATCCAAATGTCAGGGCAAATTCACCCGATCCTAAAAATTGTTTGTTCTGCCATCCTTCGTTGTCTGAATAAACAGCCATTCTTGGGAAGAACTGAGCGATGGTATACAGGTAGTTGTCCTCCTCTGGGAAATACTCCAAACCAGAGCGCCCTCCGTCAGACATTCTGTCGTTGATGAAATAGTCCCATTCAATATCAAATGATACTTTCTCTCCTGGTTGTAGGGTTTTTGTGAGATCCACTCGCATCATGGTTTTGTTGATCTTGTATTTCAGATCACTACCTGTAGCAGATTTTACATAGTGAATGTTGAAGCCACCATCAAAACCCGGAGAGTTAGCCAAACTATAGTAACTTTTTACATTCAAGGTATCATCATAGTCTCTGGCATTTGCCAATGGTGTATCGGAATCATCCGCTCTCATATTCTGATCCAGCTGAATCCACAAATAATCTAATGGATCTGGAGAGTTATTGTAATAAGTGATGGTTTCCTTTCCNGTGATATGCTGCTTGGAATCATCCAAAGTAACTGCCATTTTATAGTCAGCCTGCATTTGCCAGTAGTCTTTACCTGGTGCTCCAGATGCTGTACGATAGGTATTTGGTGTTGGTAGCATCGGCCCCAACTGCTCAAATTTTTGTTTCCATTCGGTATCTGCTTGTGCCGAAGCACTCCAGCAAACCGCCAGGGAAAGGGTTAGAATTACAAATAGTTGTTTCAACATGGTTAACATTTATAGTTACAAGTAATTTGACTCAATAATTAGTATCAGAGCTATTCCTGCCACAGCAGAAGAAATGATCATTTTCCAATCTCGGTGGCTAGCTCCAAAAATTCCCACTATCAGAAAGGCCGCAACTAAAAAGATGGCTACAATAATGATCTGTCCTACTTCCAGGCCTACATTAAACGCAAATAGTTGAGTTACTATCGACTCATCTTTTCCCAAGAGGCTTTTCAGGTAATTGGAAAACCCTAATCCGTGGATCAATCCAAAAAACCCAGCAAAGNCATAATTTCTAATGGTNACACCATTTCCACCGGACCTGGTAAATAGGTTGGTTATTGCTGTGATAAAAATGGTAATTGGAATTAGAAACTCTACCAATCCCGAATCAACATTGATAATGGACAACGTAGACAAGGCTAGAGTAATGGAGTGGCCAAACGTAAANGCTGTGACCAACACCAAAATTCTCTTCCAGTCNTCAGGCTGAAAGAGAGCACATAAAGCAATCACAAATATGATATGATCATATCCGTTTTTGTCCAAAATGTGTTCTAACCCAAGTTGATAAAAGGTTTGAAATTCTGTCATATGCTATGCGAAATTATTCAAAGACAGTAGCATAGCAGAAATTCCGCTTCCAATTTTTGATGGACGGTTTAGAAGTGATTCAAAAGCATACGAACTAACACTGAAAGCACTCCAATTCAGTCACTTCGAATGTAGTGTTGATTAGGCTTCCGCTATTGCTAACGAATAAGCAAACATATTTTTCTTCTGGAATGGTGATGACTTCTCGCACAAGCATCACAATGCTTTTGTTGGATTTAGACACGACTGGTTGACCCAGTTTGAATCTAGATGGTTGATTGTCTGACATATGGTGGTTGCTGCTTTTCCCTACTTCATCCGTTATGGCGGTGGACGATACGTAAGTACTTATCTAACAGCAAAATAAAACAAAATAATTTAAAATCACTTTTACAAGCAATGGTATGACTTCCACCTGCACCAAAACTTTTATCATGGCATGAATGTTGACTTATCTTGCTGAAAGAATCGTTTCATCATATTATTGCTAAAGATTATCTCTGATATGCTTCTATTCCTGTTTTTACTTTTACATCCATATCATGTTAGCGTCACCGAAGTGCGCTTTGATGAAGAAGTTCAGTCAGTACAAATCACCGAAAGAATTTTTATTGATGATTTGGAAGAAGCGCTGCGCAAAGCCAACAATGATGNGAAATTTGTGCTGATGGACGATTCGCTCATAAGTCATCAATATCTGAAGACCTATTTCGAACAGAACTTTGTCACAGCAGTGAATGGAAAAACAATTAGCTATGATTATTTAGGTGCAGAAGTGGAAGATGATGTTATCTGGTGTTATATCGAGATTACCGGTGTGGAATCATTGCAATCGATCAAACTCACCAATAGCATCATGACAGAAGTTTTTGATGATCAAAAGAACCTTGTCCATTTCAAAATTGGTGGAGAGAAGAAGAGTTTTATTCTTTCCAACAAGGAAATTGTGGCAGAGTATCAGAAGTAGGAGATTGCGTTTTTAACCTATGAAACTAGACGCCTTCCTCAACCGCAAAGTCTTCATCGCTTTTATTGTTTTTCTCATTGCAGCCTTGACGGCCTTTTGGCCGGAGTATTTTGGAAGAATACTTGCGCCATTGGACAGCCATCTACACCGACATGGTTTGGCAATGATTACCTGGTGCTTCATGTTGGTTGGTCAGGCTTTGCTGATCAAAAACAAAGCATTCGCTATTCACCGATGGATTGGCTACCTGTCATATGCCTTAGTGCCGATCATGGCATTCACAGCTTTTGATTTGGTGAATCACCTTTTTCATGGAGCTCAAAGGCTTGGGACAGGTCATTTCTACTTCATCGCCCTTAGTGTCAATTCCATTTTTGCGTTTCTGATCATATATGGACTGGCTATTTACTTCCGAAAACAACCGATGCTTCATGCCCGGTTCATGGTGAGCACCATGTTCGCAATCATCACGCCGATTACGGACCGATTGATCTATAGATTCTTCCGGTTTCTAATTCCTTATGCTCCAAAAATTGGCGGTAGCCCAATTGTTCCGTTTTTTGGATTTGNNCTGGCGGATGTGCTTTTGATCGGGTTGATTATCTGGGANTGGCGNAACAACAAACGACTCACTGCTTTTCCTGTGGCCTTAGCCATCGTATTGGTTTACCAATATTCGGTGATGAATTTCTATCAGTACGAATTCTGGCAAATGTTCTGCTACTGGTTTGTGGGGCTGCCTCTTGACTAAATAAGCAGTAAGCAAACGGCAATAGTCAAATCTGATTCGTGGGGATAGGAATCTGGGTGGAGAATTACTTAAGAAACTAGCCAGAAACCACTTCTTCTCTTTTAAGTTAATCTAATTTAAATGCTTCATTCAATAAATCTGCATCTGCTTTTTGAACTTGATTAATGAAGGCTTCAAGTTTTTGAATATCCAATCTGTTATTAGTTCGTGCTCCTGAACATAAGTCAACACCATAAGGTCGAACTAATTTTATAGCCTTTAGAACATTTTCACTATTAAGCCCACCGGCGAGAAAAACAGGAATAGGACTTCTTCTGACAAATTCAGCACTAATTGTCCAATCATGTGTTCGACCAGTTCCTCCGAATTCCGGCGTTTTTAGATTTGGTTTACCTGAGTCCAGAAGGAAGGAATGAACGTATGTTGAATATTTTTCAATCAGGTCAAAAGACTCTGCAGATTCAACATGGACAACTTGCACTCTCTTGGTGTTTGGTAACAGTTCCGACAATAACTTAGAATCCTCCAAACTAATATGNGAAAGGATTTGCACTGTAGAAGCACCCGTTAGTTTAACATTTTCNGCGATTTTCAATGCTTCGGTTTCTGATGTTAATACGAACGTATCAATTGGTGGCGGAACAACTCGCGTAATTTGAGCAACTTTCTGTTTGTCGATTGTGCGAATGGAAGTTGGGGTTGCACATACAAAACCAACTGCATCTGCACCAGCATTTATGGCTGTCTGTACCTCCTCCATTGAAGACATACAGCAAATTTTAATTCTTGTTCTTCGATGTGGGTTCATATTGTTTTACAAAAGATTTGCTTGTATTCTATTTCAACATTCGCCTAAGCATATAAAATGAATAACGGAAATTAATACCTGCGAAAATACGGAATTAATCACTCTAGAGATTTGGGAGGAAAGGAATTGGGGCAGAAATAAAAATATCCCTTAAAACTTAATCTTTAGACTATTTCCAAAGTTCTATTTGTTCGTTTCAAAAGTAAAGAGGCGATGATCAGGTTCAAGATCCAGGGAAGCCAGGCAGATAATTGATAAATGGGCATGAACGACACATTGGTCAGTAAGGGAATCAAAAGCAGCGTTCGCTGGGTGATGGCCGAAAAGGTGAACCCATAACTGTAAAAAACCCATCTTTGATGACTTTCTAAATCACCTCCTCTGATGGCAAGGACCGATTTTACAGTAATCAAGCCCCAGGTCACAGACAAGATCGTAAAGCCAAGTGAAGTTATCCATCCTCCCATGGCGAATGGTGCTACCATTATACCACACACGCTGCTAATCAACACACTTATAAAATATACATACCCTATTCGTCTGTGGATGGACTTGTTACCTTTTAGAATTCGCTTGACGAATTGAAAAGGACCAACAGTGATGGCAATGAGGCCAAAAAACACATGTCCTCTAAAAATGAGAAGGTACCAAAGATTAGACGCGACTTCCTTTCTTACAGCTACATTTGTTATTCTAATTCTGTGAGAATAAGATGGATTAAGCTTGTCATTCTGTAAAATAGATAGTCAACATGCTTGTTGTTGGTAATTTCAATTTTGTCTGTCTCAAAGTGCCTAATTTGAAATTTATTACCTATCTCGGTTAAAGCTTTTGCTTCCTTAGTAAGTTCATCTTTAAGGTGGGTATTACCTTTTGATACTAACTCCAATAGTTGGTCAGCGGACACATTTTTTTTAGAGCTATAATAGGTTTTAGCTCTTTCAAATGCATCCCATATTTTTTCTAGAGCATGTATTCGGTCATCCAATTTGGGTAAAACAAATTTATCATATGCCCGCTTGGTAAGTTCGTTAAGTCGATGATCTGATGTTTGAAAAATCTTATTCGTCAGGGTTTGAAATACTTCAGGAGTAGTTCTGTTGATTCGACCAGTGTCGTTAAGAAAAAACACTATTCCATTCCGTTCAAATATTTTATTTAGTTCTTCTCTAAATACCTTCTTTGATTCAAAATCATCCTGAAATGTTAGATGATAGTGCCCGAAAAAATCGTGAAATTTACCCTTAATAGGCTTTTTTACATGCTGATGACAAAACTCTAGAAAATCTAAGGTTGAATACTTATCAATTATGGTATCAACCGTTTTGCTCGTCCAATCTTCGAAAACAGTTCCCTTTTCTTGTTTTCTTTGGATAGGTACAACTAGATTAGGGATTTCAGAGTTGACTCTATCTTGGAATAATGAATCATCGAATCCACAAATACCTAAATGATCAGGGCATTGTTCGGGGAAACTTGAAGAAAAGTAATTTTCAGCTTTGAATTTTTCATAAACTGCGACAATACCATTCCATACAGAGACAGGTATGTCCTCCTTTACCCTTTCTTGCTTGCCTAGTTCATTATCACTGAAATATTCCGCCATTTCATTTTTCATAAAGATCAGCTAAGCACTGTCGGCTCAGCCATTCAAATATTTCAAATGTATCTGATACAGATGCTCTTTGCAAATAACTAAGTAAGGAGATTGGGCTTAGCTCCAGTTATGGGCTTTTAAGGATTTAGTGATTTCTCACTACTAAAAATTGATGTTATTAAGTCAATTCCCTGATCTGTGAGTTTACCAAGTCCAATTGACAATAGTTTTCCTTTCAGTACATCAAACCATGTTTTCTTACTTAATACTGTTGTTAGTTCTTTTAGTTCTAAGATTTCATCCTGAATATCTTCATAGGTTATCTCTTGCCCTAGTTCAAGCCGGGATATTCTCAAAAGAAGATCATCCAATTTCTTACTAATTAACGAAATCTCATGTGCAGTGAAAAGATTCGACTGGTTGTTCGAATTATCCCTCGTAACTATTTTTTCATTCTTAGAAATCCATTCTGACAATAGTTGTATGAATGCATCTCTGTTAGTTCTCTTAATCCGGTCCAGAATAACATATTTCATATGTTTGATAAACAATGTGGGTTCCGAATCAATTTTGTTTTGATATTCATCAAAATGGAACGTTAAGAAGTCATCTATTAAGTAAGGAGGGTCATGTTTTAAAAGCTCTTTTATGAAAAGGTCATCATAGTCCTTCAGTGTAGTGGGAGAGTTAATTATTTCGCCCCCAGAATGACCACCTCTACCATCGGAAACCATAACACCAATTGTTCTAAATGTTTCCTTTCCGAGTTCACTTATCTGATGATCTCTTTTATTTGTTTCAGAGTTAAAGGTTGAATAGAATTTATTGACCTCATTCATATTTTAGTGAGTAATTTCTTCGAAATATATATTGAATAATGTATTTGATTTAGGTAGATGTTTTAGCTCATCTTTCAAGATCAATTGTATTTCAGTTATTGTGGACTGAGATTTACTGATATATTCTTGATCAAGAACTGAAACATAGGCCGCAATCCCATTATCTGATTCTTCAAGTTCATTTAGGAGTTCGACTGCATTCTCAAAATCCAAAAAGTAGTTTAGAGATTTAATTTGATTGTTATAGGAGGTCAATAGAACTATGAGTTCCTGCTGATAGTCTTCAAACTCGACAAGTTGTAAAAGAATCTGGTTTGATAAATTAATATCAACTTCAAAGATCGGTTTACTAATAAGAAAGTCTTTTTTGTCAGAAGTTGTCTCGGCTAATAATTGAAGTGATGTTTTTAACAAGTTCAATTGGTGGTGGTGCCAATAGAGCTCTGTGTGTAAAGCATAAAGTTGTCCTTCATATGCTAAAGTATCTTTTTGCGTCTGTTGTCTAGTTGTTAGAATGAAGACAATTAGGGCTACTAAGAGGGCGGGTATTGAAGCTACAAGTTGTCCAATAAATTGTTTTTTGTACTTTTTTATGCTCTTAGGTTTCTTTCCCATTTCAACAATTGCACTAACATTCGTTATTGTGCAACTAGTTGCACATAATCTATTTCAGCCGTTTCGTATCCGCATATATTAACGGAAAAATATGATAGGCTCAAATTCATACCTCCAAAATAACGGAATTAACCCAAAACCATAAAACATTAAATCCATCAACCTAAAACCCAATCTCCTCCAGAACATCCCATCCTGCTCCATTGTGTTTGAGCAAACAAACAGAGCCACATTCCCAGCTGGCTTTGTACTCACGATTTTCATAGGCTGGCCACGCTTCCAGGAAAGCAGGTTTTTTCAGATCTCTAAAGGCAATGGTCATGTGTGGATGAAACGGCAGATTCTTATAATCCGCATTTTGAAGTTTTAAGTCCAACCGCATTTGCTTCACTACATCTGCTTTCAAGTTTTCTAGCGGTTCGGTTTTATCCACATTCACATAAATCACTCGTGGTTCGAAGCACCCAAACCCATCATGAGTAATCTCAAACTGCTTTTTGTCGGCAATTGCTGTTTTCAGACAGTCAATAATACGGTCTTCCCGATCTACCCGAAAAGTAAACGGCATATGCAACGTAACATGCGCAGGAGATTTGAGTGCGGCTTTGGATCCATACTTTTCCAAAACCTCCTCTTTCATTTGCCAGACTTGTGACTTGATAGGTTCTGGAGGCACTAAGGCCACAAAATAGAGTCTTTGGATTTTATCAACTGGAGTTGACTTCATTTATATTCCTTTATCAATAGGTGTCAATACGAATCTCAAAACAAATGTCGTTTGATTAACTGTCTAATCCATAAATTTATGTCATGAGATCCTCATTGAAAAAGTACCTGATATCTGGTACTATCTGTTTTTTGTCGGTCTTCCTCTCTTTTTGTCAATCGGAGAGCGATGACATGGATTCTCAAGAATGGCATAAGGCCAACCTGACTAACTACACCTCTTATCCTGAACCGGGAAGCGAGGAGTGCATCGAATACAATGGGTGTGAATGGGCTGGTTACTTCTCCTTTGTGGATGGACAACAAACAGAAGAATGGGTCGAGGCTCATAATATTATTGCCATTCACTCCAAAGACGGTGATCAGTACAAACTTAAAACTCTCCGTTTGCGACAGGGGGAACATGAAATTGATGCGGTAGTTTACGATGTGTGCTCCGATACTGACTGTGATGGCTGCTGCACTGCAAATAGCAGTGAAACTGGATTCTTAATCGATATTGAAAAATACACCATGGCTCGTTTTGGGAGTGGAGAAGGTATCGTAGAATGGAGATGTCTGGATTGTGATTAAGACACCATTCACCGGTTCATTTGCCCGAAAATGTAATTCTTGTCTCCAAACACTCATTTTACTAGACGGTTTTTAATCAAACTCCTCAAACACTAGTAAATTATCAGTTGATCCTATTGTCAGTGATCCTTGTCCATATAAACTATTGGAATTAGGATGATATGACGGTTACATACAAAGTAAGACATGAAACACCTGTACCTCTTATCCATTTTGGCATTGGCATTTGCCTGTTCGCCTAAAACCACTCCAACAAGCTCATCCTCCAGTTCTCCAAGTGCGGCTACCTATGAAAGTACTGTAGCCAAATACCAAAAATTTGAAGGGTTCTTTGATTTTTACTGGGACGAAAAGTCTGGTAAAATCTATCTGGAAATCGATAATCTCGGAGAAGAGTTTCTTTATGTGAATTCATTAGCTGCGGGAGTTGGTTCCAATGACATTGGGCTGGACAGAGGTCAGCTGGGTGATACTCGAGTGGTGAAATTTGAGCGAAGTGGGCCAAAAATTTTCCTCGTTCAGCCGAATCAAGACTACAGAGCACTTAGTGACAATCAAAACGAAGTGCTTTCTGTAGAAGAAGCATTTGCGAAAAGTATTGTTGCAGGGTTTAAGGTTGAAAAAGAAGAAAAAGGTAAAATCCTGATCGACATCACGGACCTTTTACTTTCAGATGCACATGGTGTGGCTCAAAGAATCAAACGATCCAACCAGGGAAGCTATTCATTAGACGCTTCAAGATCTGCAGTTTATTTAGAGCGTACCAAAAATTTTAAAGACAATTCGGAGTTCGAAGCGACAATCACTTTCAAAGGAACACCTTCTGGATATTACCTGCGCTCAGTAACGCCAAGTGCAGAAGCAGTGACGGTGAGAATGCATCATTCATTCGTGAGACTTCCAGATGATGGCTATGAAAAAAGAAAATACGATCCTCGCGCTGGCTATTATGGCATTTCGTATCATGATTATGCTACACCAATCGAGGAGTCTTTGGTCAAACGATTCATCGTTCGTCACCGATTGGAAAAGAAAGATCCAAATGCCGCGATGAGTGAAGCTGTCGAGCCAATCATTTATTATGTAGACAAAGGTGCTCCAGAGCCGGTTCGTTCGGCGTTGATCGAAGGCGCAAGCTGGTGGAATCAGGCTTTTGAAAAAGCAGGCTACAAAAATGCCTTCCAGGTGAAGGTATTGCCAGACTCTGCAGATCCACTGGATATCAATTACAACGTGATCCAATGGGTACACCGCTCCACTCGTGGTTGGTCATATGGAGCATCAGTGGTTGATCCACGAACTGGAGAAATATTAAAAGGACATGTATCGCTAGGTTCTTTAAGAATCCGTCAGGATTTCTTGATTGCAACAGGCTTGTTGCAGCCGTACGAAGAAGGCAAAGAACCTTCTGGTGAAATGCTCGAAATGGCTTTAGCCAGATTACGTCAGCTTTCAGCTCACGAAGTAGGTCACACTCTAGGTTTGTATCACAACTTCGCAGCCAGTGTCAATGATCGGGCATCGGTGATGGACTACCCACATCCTTACATCCAGCTGGATAAAAGTGGAGAAATCGATCTTTCGGAAGCGTATGATGTAAATATTGGTGAGTGGGATCAATTCGCCATTCGTTACGGATACACGGATATCGAAGGTGATGAAGATAAACCTCTGAATGACATCATTGATGAATGGATCGCTGCAGGTTACCAATACATTATGGACAGTGATGCGCGTCCACAAAGTGGAGCACACGCACAAGCACATCTTTGGGATGGTGGAAAAAATGCAGCCGAGGAATTAAATCGACTTGCTGGCATCCGATCAAAAGTACTGACCAACTTCTCAGAAAGTGCTATTCAAACTGGTGAGCCAATTTCTTCAATTGAAGAAGTATTAGTACCGATGTATTTCATTCACAGGTACCAGATAGAAGGTGCGAGCAAAATGTTGGGGGGTCTAAATTATGCCTACAAAGTGAAAGGAGACAATTTGCCATTGCCGTCATTCGTTTCAGCGGCCGATCAAAAACTAGCTTTAAGTGCATTAAGCAACACATTGACTCCTGAGTTTTTATCTATTCCGAATAGTCTTCTTCAATTGTTAAGTCCTAAAACTCCTGGATATGGAAGAACACGTGAAAGTTTTAAGTCCAATACGGGAGTAGCTTTCGATCCAATAGCTGCAGCCGAGACCTCTGCTGAAATGACGGTATCGTTCATTTTCACTCCAGAAAGAGTTGAGCGAGTGATTCAGCAAAATTTAAGAGATAGTAAGTTGCCTGGATGGGATGAAGTAATGGCCAGTTTGTATAAAGTAGCCTGGAACGGCAAATACAAGCAGGGACTAGAGAAGGAAATCAAAATGGTGGTGGAAAAACGAATTGTTTACCACCTGATGAATTTAGCTGGAGGAAAAGGCAATACGGAAATGACTAAAGCCGTAGCAACTCAAGAGCTAGCCAACATTGTTGGTCAGATCAAAGGAATGCGTACAAATGATTTGTTGGTGAAAGCTCATTACAATCATGTGCTGAGTTTGTATGATCAATTTGTTGAAGAGCCTGGTGATTTCACCATTCCTAGTCCTCAATCTCCACCGGATGGCAGTCCGATTGGAATGGATTGCGCGAATTAAAGTAATGTAATTAAGCTGTTTGCTTAAAAGCCCTATATGTCATCCTGAACTTGACTCAGGATCTTTAATATATGTCGGTTAATCATGAATAGATTCTGAAATAAAATTCAGAATGACCGAATACTTTAAGCAAACCAATAACCTCTAGAAAGTATAAGAAATGAATAAGAATCAAATTCTCCTTTTTGCCGCTATGCTGATGGTGGTTCATGCTGGCTTTAGCCAGTTCGATTTTAAGTTTAGAAATGTAGGGCCTCTTCGTGGTGGTCGAGTAACGGCTGTTGCAGGCACACGTGTTGAACCCGGTACTTTTTACCTCGGAGCAACTGGCGGTGGCGTTTGGAAAACCACAGATTATGGTACTTCGTGGAACAATGTTTCGGACGGATTTTTCGAAACACCATCTATCGGAGCGATGGCCGTAGATCAAGTGGATCCGAATATTGTCTATGTAGCAACAGGATCAGATGGGTTGCGTAGTAACGTGATTACCGGAAAAGGAGTTTACAAATCCATTGATGGTGGTGAGACCTGGGAACACATTGGTTTGAGAAATGTTGGACAAATTGGTGCTATAATCATTCACCCAGATAACCACAGTATTGTATATGTCGCTGCAGTTGGACAAGCATTCAATGCCAACCCGGAACGCGGGATTTTCAAAACCACAAACGGTGGAAAAAGCTGGGAGAAAGTGCTTTATGTTTCTGATCAAGTAGGATTTTCAGATGTGGAGTTCCTTCCAAACAACCCGAGTACTTTGTATGCAGCAGCCTGGAAAGCAGAAAGAAAACCATGGAATATTATCTCCGGTGGAGATGCTGCAACCGAAGGCGGAATTTACAAATCGGTTGATGACGGTAAAACCTGGGAAAAACTAACGACAGGTCTTCCATCAAATCTTATTGGCAAGATAGATGTAGCTGTGACTCCTGCAGATTCGCGAATTGTTTATGCTTTAGTGGAAGCACCAGAAAAAGAAGGTGGATTATATAAATCCGTTGATCAAGGTAAAACCTTCAAGCAAGTTTCTGATTTCGGTGGCATCCGGACACGTCCGTTCTACTACACGAATTTACGTGTAGATCCAAAAAATCCTGATTTACTCTATGCTTTAGCTACTGGAAACTACAAATCTGAAGACGGTGGTAAAAAATGGCAGTATCTCTCTCCTCCTCATGGAGACAACCATGATTTGTGGATCAACCCAGACAATACCAATCTGTACATCCAATCCAATGATGGAGGAGCTAACGTGACTTTCAATGGTGGAGAAACCTGGTCAACTCAGTTTAACCAACCTACTTCTGAAATCTATCAGGTAGAAGTAGACAATCAGTATCCGTACTGGCTGTATGGTGGCCAACAAGACAATTACACGACAATAGCTGTTCCAAGTAACGAACCGTACAGCCTACAAAACGAATCTGGATACATCATCAACACTGGTGGATGTGAAACAGGGCCGGCTGTACCGAATCCCGTGAACCCAAATATTGTGTATTCCAATTGTAAAGGACGTTTTGGGGTGTATGACAAAACAACTGGTGAGGAAAAAGGCTATTATGTCGGCGCTTCCTACATGTATGGGCATAATCCAAAAGATTTGGAATTCCGTTTCCAACGAGTTTCACCAATTCATGTATCTCCGCACGACCCAACGGTCATTTACCACACATCCCAATATGTACACCGAACCAAAGATGAAGGTGTAACCTGGGAAACAATCAGTCCAGACCTGACTGCTTTTGAAGCAGACAAGCAAGTAATTTCTGGAACGCCAATTACACGAGACATTACTGGTGAAGAGTACTACAGCACGATCTACGCCATCAGAGAGTCAACTGCTAAAAAAGGTGTTATCTGGACTGGTGCGAATGACGGGCCGATTTATGTAACACAAAATGATGGGGAAACCTGGCAAAATGTAACTCCACCAAAAGTGCCGAAAGGTGGACGTGTAGATGCGGTAGAGCCATCACCACACAATCCGGCCAAAGCTTTTGCATGTATTTTGCGTTATCAATTGGGCGATTGGAAACCTTACATCGTGAAAACGACCAATTATGGAAAAAGCTGGGAGATCATCACCAATGGAATTCCATCTGACTACCCTGTGCGTGTGGTTCGTGAAGATCCAAAAAGGGAAGGATTACTCTTCGCTGGTACAGAATATGGTTTGTTCATTTCCTATGATGACGGTGCAAACTGGGAGTCCTTCCAAAATAACTTACCAGTAACTCCTATCACGGATATCAAACTTCATAGAAATGATTTAGTCCTTTCTACAATGGGACGTGGATTCTGGGTATTTGACAATGAGTCTGTTTTGCAAGCCTATGACAAATCAGAAAAGCTGGCTATTTACTCTCCAGAGCAAACTATTCGATACCGAATGAGAAGCTATGGAGATGCCGTTCCTGATTTTGAAAGTGGGAGCGTATTGATCGATTATTTCTTGCCAGAAAAAAGCAAGCAAGTAAAACTTGAAATCATGGATGAAGATGGAACAGTGGTCAATACATTTTTCAACGATACCACTGGATTCTCCAAAGACAGTGTAATGCGTGATATGTCTACCAACGATTTCATTTTGCTGGTAGATAAAAGCCTATCTGGCAAAAAAGGCCATAACCGATATGCCTGGGACATGCAGCATTATGGTCCATGGAATGCGAATGAGCGCAGAAGATACAGTTCTGGTTCTATGGTGGCTCCGGGAAAATACACTGCCAAAATAACTGTTGGTGAAGAGACAGCTGAAACTTCATTTGAATTGGTCTTGGATCCAAGAGCTGCAAAAGGAGGAATGACCAGGGCCATCATCGAGGAACAAATTGAATTTGCACAGAAGGTGAGAGATCTACTAAGTGAAACCAACAAGCTGGTTGATGAATTAGAGAAAAAAGTAAAAGACAAAGCCGAAGATGCAGATCAGGCAAAAGAAACCTTGAAGCTACTTCAAGCCGAAGATATTACGTATCCAATGCCAAAACTCGGCGAACAAATCAATTACCTGTATCGAATGACGGTAAGCACCGATCAAGTTATGGGTAAAGATGCCATTGACCGATACGCAGAGCTGAAAAAGCAATTTGAGGAATTGAAGAAATGAATTGAACACCCGACAGGCTTTTCACCTGTCGGGTGTTATCGATTTATTTTCTTCTCTATGTGCTCGATAAGATACTTTTCATCCCAAATGATCTTTTCACCCTTTTCTCTTTTGAAGTCATAAAAGAGATCAATTAGGTCAGAATAATTCCAATTGAATAGTCGGTTTATTTTATGGTTTTGATCTTGATAAGTAAAGTATAAGTAGTAATCGGTACTTCCAGCACCCCCACCTTTCGACTTAATCTGAATGGTTGTTTCAGAAACGGGTAATTCAATTATCATTGGTTTATTTAGATTGTCCCCTTTTAAAATCAACCTATTATTTACAATTGTAACCTCATGAAAATATGATTTTGATTTCAGGTGAGCAATCAAGATCAGAAAGAATAGAGTTACGGCTGCAATTACAAAACCAACTGCATCTGTTAAGCGTCTATCAACATACAAAATGAAAATCAGCAACAAGAGAATTAAGAATGGATAAAACGTCTCCTTCTTTATTCGTTCAAAATATCCGAGTTTCTCTGTTTTATAATTCATACTAGAATCAAATTACCTTCTTGTCTCATTGGAAGCGATTCAAAAAAACTGCTTAACTAATTCCCCAAAGTCAGAAAACGCTTCCGGGTATTTTCCTGATCGATTGATGAATGCAGTCGGAATGCCTAGTTCTTTTGCTGCTTTAATTTCAGAGTGAGGATTATCACCTATGACTAACACTTGATCAGGCTCTAAATTCTTATCCCTAAGAATTTTCTGAAATGCTGCGGTTTTTCCTCCTTCAAAATGCATCGGGTCGTCAATGATAATCTGTTGGAAAAGATGCCGAATGTTGAGTGAATCAATCTTTTGCTCTTGCAATTGAACCGGTCCTGTTGTTACCAGAAACATTGGGAGTTCCAGGTCTAAGATCTTTTGAAAGTCATCAAAAGGTTGGATATCAAATTGAAAGTTGGGTTGATGGAAGAATTCCATTGCCTTTTCATACATCTCATTACTGAAACCAAACTCGTGAGCAACTATATGAATTGGTTTTACCCACATCATTTCTTTGGCTCTTTCCAAATCATCTTCAGATACAGAATCATTGTATAGGCTCAACAAATCAAAAAATCCCTCGAAGTTTTCGGCTCCAAGGGATTTCGTAGGATATATCGTATCATCAAGATCGAGGATCAATGCCTTGATCATAATTCACCCTGATGTTCCAATTTCAATAAATCATTTACAGATTTTACCGGATTGAAAGTAATCGGTGGAATGTCCACAAAAATCGTGTTCCAGTCTGCCATTGCACCATTCCAAAGACCCGGCAATTCTTGCGCTTTCAGGTCTTTACCGTCTTTTGACTTGGCAGTAATAAATCCGGTATCAGGATCTCTATATTTCAACAAATCAAACTTCTTCCCTGATTTATCTTTCAACATACAGACCACATCCACAGGGTTGAAGTGGGTTGCTTGATTGAAAATGATCTTTTGTTCCTCATTCATTAAATCAATCTGTGCTGTTTCAACCACTTGCAAAGATTTAGAACCATCAGCAGCTCTCACCCAGAAAGGTCCCCCACCAGGATCTCCATCACTCTTCACCATACCACAAACTCGGAATGGGCGGTTGAGTTTTTCTTTTAGATAGGAAACTTTCTCTCCATCACTTTTGTCCAAAAATGCCTTTCCTGGTTCAAGTCCTAATTCTGCCAGCAGACCAGCAGCTTCAGAAATACCAGCACCCGATTGCAATGACTCCAATGCATTCTTGATTTTAGCGGAGTATTTCAAAAGAATTCCTGCAATTACCTTTTTGTAAAGGATCGTTTCATCCTTCAAATGATCTGGTACTACGTTATCAATGTTTTTTAAGAAAACAACATCTGCATCAATGTCATTTAAGTTTTCCAGCAAAGCACCATGTCCAGCAGGTCTAAAAAGCAATGTACCATCCTCATTTCTGAAAGGCTCATTTTGCATATCTACTGCGATTGTATCTGTAGATGGTTTTTGCACACTGTAGGAAACTGAAATCTTTACGCCAAATTCCTTTTCATACTTCCCCTGAATCTCAGAAACGTGCTTTTCAAACTTCGCCTTGTGATCAGGAGATACAGTGAAGTGGATTTTTACATTGTTATTAGCATCCTTCGCATATTGTGCTCCTTCTACCATATGCTCTTCTACCGGAGTTCTGAAGCCATTTTCATAACTGTGAAATTTCAAGAGACCCTTTGGTAAGCCTCCATAATCAAGACCTTCTTCTAGCAATAAAGCTTCTAGAATTTCAGTAAACTTATGTTTCAGGTGTGCTTCTTCGAGCGGCTCACCCTTAGCTTTTTTGAAAGCTTCCTTCAAATCCTCATAGAAAGCGAATTGCTCCAATTTCTTGAAGAAAGTGAAAACTGATCCCGATGATTGGTCAGATTTCATTTTTTCGTAATCAGCATCGCTTCCGGTATAGTCGTTCAAAAAACCAAATAGTGTTTTGAACATTCGGGTAGCCGCACCAGAGGCAGGAACGAACTTTACAATATCTATCTTACCCAGGTTATTTTCATAATAACTCACTAAGTCTTTTACCTGGCTATTGTCCAATTCCATAATACCTTTGGCCGGAGTTGCAGCCAAGGCTAATTGTGTGGGAGGGAAACCCGTTTTGAACTTATCTATTTGATATTTTACATCCTTGAGGTCTAGTGGGTGTTCCTCAATTTGCTTTAAATCTGATTGCGTAAACATTTCTTATGGTATCAGTTTTGAGATTGCTTTGTTTAATAAACTCTTAAGTCGAGTAAAGGTTAATTTAGAGAATTCTGTTTTCAATTATACAGATTAATAAAATACATGAAGATTTCTTCATGTAGAAAAGGTACTTTAGACTACAATTTCATAGATTTATTATCCGCCTTAAATATATCAACCTATGAGTTCAGATTTAACTAACATCTCCCCTACGTTTTATGGAATAAGCATGGTTCCTAAAAACAAGTGGCGCGAGTACGGTTACGCCTTATTAACCATCGCAGGATCTGATGGAATTGTTTCCGATCCAGAATTAGAATGGCTCACTCTTGACATGGCCCGTGAAATGGGAGTGGACGAAGAAATAGTGGCCGATTGGGAAGAGTTTGATTTTGAATCCGCTGATCTGGACGATTTATTCAGTAGTTTCAATTCCTCTGCACTGGCCGGATTCAATAAACTATTGATTTATGACGCTATCCGAATGAGCTCTGCCGATGGAGATTATGCACTTGAGGAAAAAGAGCAAGTGCATGAAGCTGCCAGAATTTTAAAAGTTGCGCCAGAAGCTGTAGTGGCGATTGAAGCGCTGGTCGATCTGGAGAATGCGGCTAACAAACTGAGAATGACGATCCTATAAATGGAAAAGCCATCCTGATATTTACTCAAGATGGCTTAGCTATATCCTTAAAGACTTACTTATCCATAAATTTCATTCAGCACGGCTGCTAGTCTGATGCCCGCTTGCAGCAATCGAAGGTTTACCAGGTCAATATTGTCGTAATCATAACGATAGTTGATTTTCATACTTTCTGGTAAATCATAACACTGATTACGGTATTCTTTTGATTCATTGATCCAAACCATCAAGTCATCCGATTGCCATTGAGCGATTTGATCTTCCGAGGCGTGGTTAATCCACTCTACATATTCGGTATATGCATATTGCTGACCATCAATCATTCCACTATCCCATACTCTGTGTAGATTAGAAGATTGCCAGAAATATTCCAATTTCACATCATTTCCACCTTTGTCTTCACCATTCCCAACATGAAGTGGCTGGTGAATATCCCCGATCAAGTGAATCAATAATTTCAAGGTAAATGCTTCATCACCTTCTGTAAACTGTTTGGTCTTTAACTCCTCTGTGAATTTTTCTATTGCAACAATGGCATCTCCTTCTTCTGGAGTTCCAGCTTCTGCATAGGTTTTACCATCTGGCAGTGTACAGTAATGCCATGGATCCATGTGCTTGTAGGTTTTATCCGATCGAATAAAATCCATATAATTGGCCACTTCAGCTACCGTTTCATCCTTAAGAATTTTATCAACCTGCTTCTTCGCCTTTTTAGAAAGGTGCTTTTCAGCAATTAAACCGATAACTCGATGGCCCGTCTTTCCCCATGGCAGTGCCTGGATAGACATTACCATCAAAAGTGATAGTGCGATAATTCGTTTCATACCGTGAAGATAATTGGCTAATTGAATTTTGAACAGCTATTTCTAATTAAGAAACCATGAAGGTGATGGATGGCAAAAGAAAAGGCGCCGTACTGGGAGTACAAGCGCCTTAATCACCAACCTAACCTAAAAAGTAATGTACGTCTAAAACGACGGATATCTTTTTTATTGTATTATAATATACAAATTTTATCTAAAAAAGTTTCAAATAAATCTTGAAATATTTCATTAACGAAGTTGGTTGTATCCTCCAAAGCAACTTTTTACTGCTTTATGCAACCATAACGACGAATAGATGTTCCTCTAACATGCATCGGTAAGAGTTTCTTTTACTTTTGCACTCTTTAATGACAATTCGTGGAGACAAAGGATATTTTACAACATTTTGTAGATAGTGATTTGATCCAGTCCATTTCTGGTTCGATCATGAAAAACAAAACCGTTCGATTGAAAGGAATGGCTGGAAGTTTCGATGCTGTGTTCGGAGCAGCTCATGCAGCTATTCACAAAAAGACGAACATTTTCATTCTTCACGATAAGGAAGAAGCCAATTACTTTTTAAATGATCTTAGAAATTTTCTTCCCGAAGAGCAATTGCTTCTTTTTCCAAGTTCATATAAAAAACCATATCAATTTGAAGAAACGGAGAATGCCAATATTCTTCAAAGAGCTGAAGTCCTCAACCAGATTATTTCTCAGCCAAATGAGCCTCATCAAGTCATCACTTATCCAGATGCACTTTATGAAAAAGTAATTAACAAGCGTTCTCTTCAGGACAACACTTTTGTGGCGACAGTTGGTGAGAAATTAGATATAGAATTTCTAAGTGAGTTATTAACCAGTTACGATTTTGAGCGAACAGATTTTGTTTACGAAGCAGGTCAGTTTGCAGTACGTGGGGGAATTATCGATGTATATTCCTTTGCACATGACTATCCATACCGACTAGAACTGTTCGGTGATGAGATTGAGAGCATTCGAGAGTTTGATCCGGAAAGTCAGCTTTCCAGCAAATCACTACATGTCGTTACGCTTATTCCCAATGTGCAAACCAGATTGTTGAAAGAAGAACGCCAATCTTTTTTCGATTTTGCACCAAAAGACACTGTTATCTGGCTGAAAGATTATCGAGAAACCCTGGATCTAATTGAGAAAGGGTTTTTGAAGGCCGTGGATTCGTTTGACCAAATCATGAAAGTGAGTGGATACACCCAAGTGGTCTTCAAACCAGTGGATTTGTTCGATTCCGAGAAATCATTTGATAAACTTCTTTCTAACTTCAATAGAGTAGAGTTTGGTAATAGATTCTATCTAAAGCCTGAGGATGAATACAATCTGGGAATTCGTCCACAGCCTCATTTCCATAAGAATTTCAACCTCCTTGCAGAAGATCTTTACCAATACCAGGTGAAGAACTTCAAAAAAGTAATTACTGCAGAGTCGTTCAAACAACTAGAACGACTGGAAAGCATCTTCAAAGAAATTAATCCAGAATTAAACTTCAGTGGTGTTGGAGCATCTCTTCGTGAAGGGTTTATTGACGATCATCACGAATTTGTCTGCTACACTGATCACCAAATTTTTGACAGATTCCATCAGTACAAAGCCAAAGAGAAGTTTTCCAAATCCAAGTCACTTACACTTCGTGAATTGAAGACGCTTCAACCAGGAGATTACGTCGTTCACATCGATTATGGGGTTGGGCGATTCGCCGGACTGGACACTGTAGATGTTGCTGGAAATAAACAGGAAGCACTTCGACTCATCTACAGGGATGATGATTTACTTTATGTGAGTATTCACTCTTTGCATAAAGTATCCAAATACTCTAGCAAAGACAGTGAACCACCGTCCATGAGTAAACTGGGTACTCAGGATTGGGAAAACAAGAAGAAAAAAGTCAAGAAGAAGGTTAAAGACATTGCCAAAGACCTGATTAACCTTTATGCCAAACGAAAAGCAGCTCCTGGATTTTCTTATCCCGATGACAGCTACTTACAAGCCGAATTAGAATCTTCGTTTTTGTATCAAGACACTCCGGATCAGGCTTTGGCAACTGAAGATGTCAAAAAAGACATGGAGCAAGGCCACCCGATGGACCGACTCGTTTGTGGAGACGTGGGTTTTGGTAAAACTGAAATTGCCATTCGCGCTGCCTTCAAAGCAGTAGATGGAGGAAAGCAGGTTGCCGTTCTCGTTCCTACCACGATATTGGCTATGCAGCATTTCAGAACATTTGAAGGACGACTCTCTGATTTTCCCGTCACAGTGGATTACATCAATCGCTTCAAAACCACCAAAGAAATCAATGACATCAAAAAACGAGTAAAAGAAGGAAAAATTGACATCCTGATCGGTACTCATCGTATTGTCAACAAAGACATTGAGTTCAAAGATCTGGGGTTAATGATTATTGACGAAGAGCAAAAGTTTGGGGTTAAGGTTAAAGATCGATTGAAAGAAATGCGTGTCAATGTGGACGCACTTACTTTAACGGCAACTCCAATCCCAAGAACGCTCCATTTCTCTTTGATGGGCGCTCGAGATTTATCTATTATCTCTACTCCACCACCAAACCGAAGACCGGTTACTACAGAAATTCATGATTTCAATGAAGAGATTATTCGTGATGCCGTGAGTCATGAGTTGCGACGAGGTGGTCAGGTTTTCGTGGTTCACAATCGAGTCGGGGATATTGAGCAAATTGGAAATATCATTTTTAGGTTAGTTCCAGATGCCAAAATCGGTATCGCTCATGGCCAGATGGATGGAAAACAACTGGAAAAAGTGATGCTGAAATTCATTGAAGGTGAATATGATGTATTGGTTTCTACCAACATTATTGAATCTGGACTGGATATTCCAAACGCCAACACGATCATTATCAACCGGGCACACATGTTTGGTTTGTCAGATTTACACCAGATGCGTGGAAGAGTGGGTCGATCCAATACCAAAGCATACTGTTATTTAATCACACCTCCATCAAGTGCACTGTCCGCCGATTCGAGAAAACGATTGACCACACTGGAGGAATTCTCTGATTTGGGTGACGGTTTCAAAGTGGCCATGCGAGATCTGGATATCCGAGGAGCAGGAAACCTCCTTGGTGCCGAGCAAAGTGGGTTTGTCAATGATATGGGATTTGAAGTTTATCACAAGATTTTGGATGAAGCAGTTGCTGAATTAAAAGAGACTGAGTTCAAAGAATTGTTCCAGGATGAAATGGACCACCAAAAATTCCATGCACTGAAAGAAGAATGCATTATCGAAACTGATTTGGAGATTCTGATTCCTCAGAATTATGTGTCCAATATCTCAGAGCGTCTGAATCTCTATTCTCGAATGGACAATCTCAAGACCGAAGATGAGCTCGAGAAATTCATCACAGGGATGCAAGATCGTTTTGGACCTTTACCAGATGCGGCAGAGGATTTGATGTCTTCGGTTAGATTGCGCTGGGCAGCTATCAAACTAGGTTTCGAAAAAGTGACCATCAAAAACGAAATCATGAGATGTTACTTATCAGATGCCAAGGATGAAGCCTATTTCCAATCCGACATTTTTGGTGGCGTTTTACAGTATATTCAGAGCATGCCTCGTCGTTGTGCCATGAAAGACGTAAAGAAGAAATTAATCATCTCTGTCAAGGAAATTAGTGGAATAGATGAGGCGCTTCAGGTACTAAAACAGATGGATTCGACTGTTAGTGTGTGAATTATAACGTCAGTTACACAATAATTATCTAATTTTCCTATTAATTGAGTACAATTCACTTCAAAAGCTTGTCCAAATGGGCTATTTTTGAAATAATTGTATTTATTACTATTTTGGAGCGTTTCAAATAAAAGTAAAACAGGTTATGAAAAATTTTGTTAATGCGCTTACTGGCTCTGCATCTGTGTTGGCAGTGGCAGTAATGCTCAGTTCTTGTGGGTCGGGAACACCTACAAGTTCTAATCCCGGTAAATACAGTACCACTACCGGATTAGAGTTCAATGAAGAAGGAGGATTTGTGGTGAATGACTTTAGTGGTCAGCCAGAAGGTCCAAACCTAATTTTCATTGAGGGTGGAAGAACCGTACTAGGTACTTTCGAAGAAGATGTTCTTAATTCCAATGACAATGTTGAAAGAGCAGTAACTGTAGCTTCATTCTATATGGATGAAACTGAAGTTGCTAACATCAACTGGTTGGAATATGAATTCTACATCAGACAAGACTCAGACGAATACTACTGGAAAAACAATCTTCCAGACACAACAGTATGGGCTAAAGATCTTGCTTTCAACGATTCTTATGTAGATCACTACTATAGATACCCTGGTTTTAGATACTTCCCAGTAGTAGGTGTAAACTGGAGACAGGCTCTAAACTACTGTAAGTGGAGAACCAGAGTTGTTAATATCAAGCTTGCTGGTGATGCTGGTTTCTATGACGAGTACGCTGGTGCTGGTGACCAGGCTTTCGCTGGAGCAGAAGGTGATCCAGGAACATCTGCGAATGCTTTCCCAAGAATTCCTTTGGAATCAGGTGTTGTGCTTCCTAATTATCGTCTCCCAACAGAAGCAGAGTGGGAATATGCTGCTCAAGCTTTGATCGGAACTCAGTGGTTGGATGAAAACCAAACACACAGAAGACTATATCCTTGGGATGGTCACGCGTTGAGAAATCCTTATGGAAAATCAATGGGTTACTTCCTTGCTAACTTCAAAAGAGGAAAAGGTGACTATGCTGGTATCGCTGGTAAATTGAATGACGGAGCAATGATCCCAACTTATGTTTACGATTATCCTCCTAATGATTTTGGTCTTTACAACATGGCTGGTAATGTAAACGAGTGGGTACAAGATGTGTATCGTCCACTTTCACACCAGGTAGTTGAAGATATGAACCCTGTAAGAAGAGATGGAACTTTGGATCCAGAGACTGGATACGATGGTACATGGAACTTCATTGGTAATGAAGGACTTTACACTGAAGAAGAATGGGTTAACAAAACGGGTCTTCAGAAAACATACGATACTGAAAATCCTCCAATGAGAAGATTAAGAGTTTATAAAGGTGGATCATGGGCTGATGTAGCTTACTGGTTATCACCTGGAACTAGAAGATACTTGTTCGAAGATTCTGCAACATCTACAATCGGATTTAGATGTGCAATGATCAGAGCAGGTACAAACTATTAAGATAACCTGTTTTAAATATCAAAGCCGTTGGGATTATGCATTCCGACGGCTTTTTTTATGTCTTTATTTTCCTGCGGCCAGGGTCAGCACATAAATTCCTTTTACTCCAGATTGTGCCAGCAGCGTGATCAACTCACCAATTGTCGCTCCTGTGGTTAAGACATCATCCACGACTGCTACTGTCTTACCTGAAAGTTCGTTCGACCTGGTCAAGGTGTAAACAGATTGAATATTCTTCCACCGTTCCACTTTCGACTTTTTAGTCTGAGTGCTGGTTCGTCTTCTCCTGATGACAAGCTCCGTGGAGTAAGCCCATCCGGTTTCACGTGAAATACCTTCAGCAATAAGATCACTTTGATTGAAACCTCTACGAATCAATTTAGTCTTATGAAGAGGAACCGGAATAATCAAATCAATTGGCCAATTAACTTCCTGCAATTCTCTTCCGAATAACTCACCCATTAATATCCCAAGGTCCTGTTGACCTCCATACTTAATTTGGTGAATGATCTTCTGGGCAATGCCTCCTTTATAGAAAAACAAGAAGGAACTTGCTTTCTGAAATTTCGGTTCATAAACGAACTTCAAGTCCAATGGATTTTCATGCGCCAGATGATAATTGGTTTTTGGTAGAGAAAGTCTACATTTGACACAAAGGTAATTTTCATCGTGAACCAGTGTCGTTTGACAGTTGATGCACACCTTTGGGAACATCAATCCAACAAAATCTCTGGTTAATTTCTTGAAGTAAAGGGCATATTTCACAATTCTAATATAATTCAATTCACAAATAATGGTCTACCAAAAGGACTTAACATTAGAAAAGGACTGGAATCGGCTAATTAAAGCCCTTGAGAATCGCGTAGGGAAAAAACCCAAGGACCTAAATGCGGTCATCTTCCTTATAGGCGTTCAGGAATTGGGTTTTGGCGCGAAAAATTATGACAAAGAGGAGAAACAAGACCTCATGCACATCGCAATATGCAAAATTTTGTCTTATTCTGGTTATTACGAACTGGATGGAATCGATGAGAATGGTTGGCCACATTGGAAATTGCTGAAACCTCTTCCACATTTTGATCTTCTTGAGCAAGAGAAATTACTTAAAATGCACATTCTTGAGTATTTTGAGAAAGAGATCGGGATTTATTAACAATCTAAAATCGCTATAATTCGTATTAACACTATATGTCTATAACTAATCTGAAAGCCAACATCATCAGGTTCAAAAGAAAGTTTCACGTGAACCAACTCATTAGGGGTTCGCTTGTTTCCTTAGTACTATTTGGTGCAATCTGGTTGATATTCAGCTTATTAGAGGGTTATTTCTGGTTTGGACAACCGGCCAGACTTGCGATATTCAGTATTCTCTTTATTCTACTTCTATATTTTGTAGTTTTCAGGATTTTAATACCTATCTCCAAGATTATTCAAATTAATCGAGGGTTAACTGACCATCAATCAGCGATTTTAATCGGTCAGCATTTTCCACAAATTCAAGATAAGTTACTGAACCTCTTACAGTTAAGTGAATCTAACACCCAACAATCATCTCTCTTATTAGCTGCTATTGAACAAAAGCAGAGCGAACTTAAGATTTTCGATTTTAATGAAGCTGTTGATTTTAGAGTCAACAAAAAGTACTTGTTCTATGCCACTGCGCTTATAGCTGTCGTACTTTGTGTTTCGTTTATTAGTCCAGGATTATTCAGCTCCAGTTCGGCAAGAATTGTACAGTTCAATAAACCATTTGAGAAGCCAGCACCATTCACTTTTAACTTACAAAGCGATCTAATTGCTTTTAAGGGAGATAGTTATGAGCTAAAAGTAGATCTAGATGGTGAATCGCTTCCCAACGAAGTGTTTTTATTAGATAACAATCAGAAATTTCGTCTGAACAGATCAAATGATGGCCAATTCATTTTCAAGTACCCATCTATTAGCAATGACAAGACAATTAGGTTCTCAGCCGCTGGATTTGATTCTAAACTCTATACCATAAACGTGATCAATCGTCCTGAACTACGTGATTTGTCAGTTAAAATTGATTATCCCGAGTATACTGGCCTGAAAGATGAATCCAGAAGTAATACAGGAAGTTTTATTGTTGCAGAAGGAACCAAAATCACATGGGACATTTCTTCATCAGATGCTGAGAAAGGATTCTTTATTGTGGATTCAGATACTAGCAATATGCTAGCAAATGGCGATCACTTTGAATTTAGCAGAGTAATCAAAAATTCCTTACAATATGAACTCGCACTTTCCAATCAATATGCTAAGAATAAAAGCCAAATTGTATATGATGTATCGGTAATCAAAGATTTGTCACCAATAATCGATGCAACCTATCTTCCTGATACTGTGAGTTATAAGTCCATTCTATTCACTGGAACTATTGAAGACGATTACGGCTTTACTTCACTGAAGCTATTCTATAAGAGAAATGAAAATAACTCCTACAAGGTGATCAAACTTCCAGTGGATAAATCACAGCAAAATCAGGAATTCTATTTTCAGTGGGATTTAGACTCATTGAACCTTACAAGTCAAGACTATCTGGAGGTATTCGCACAAGTATCTGACAATGATCAAATCAACGGATTTAAGTCTACTCAAACTCAGAAGTTCATTTTGAGAATGCCTAGTGACAAGGAAATTGAATCCATGATTTCAGATAAAAGTGATGAATCTCAAAGCAAGCTAGATGACGCAGAATCAAAAGCCGAAGAAATAAATGAACGACTAAAAGACCTTGAAGACCGACTCAGAAATAAAAAAGAACTGGATTGGCAAGACAAGAAGTTGATTGAAGACATCATTAAGGACAAAGAAAAGCTGAGTAAAGAAATAGAGGAGCTAGCTGACAAGCATCAGGAACTGATGGATAGTCAAAAGGAATTTAATAAGCAAAGTGAAAAGCTTCAGAAAAAGGCAGAGCAACTGCAGAATCTAATAGAAGAAGTACTTGATGAAGAAACCAAAAAACTATACGATGAACTGCAAAAATTGCTAAAAGAGCAAGACAACACGGATAAAGTACTGGAAGAGCTCTCCAAAATCAAGAACAGTGAAAAGAACATGGAGAAGGAGCTGGAAAGAGCCCTGGAGCTGTTCAAGAGACTAAAATTGGAGACAGGAATAGAACAAACCGCTCAAAAATTAGAAAAACTCGCTGAAAAACAGGATGATCTAGCAGATGAGACTAAAGCGGAATCTATACTTGATGAAATAGATCCTAAAACTGAATCTGCAGAGAATAAGGAAAGTAACCAATCACATGAGGATCAACAATCCTCTCAAAGTGATATTGAAAAGCAACAAGAGGAAATTAATCAGGAATTTCAAGAAATACAGGAGCAATTAGACAGCTTAGAACAACTTAATCAGGAATTGAAGAATCCTGAACCAATGGAAGACTTTCAGCAGGAAGAAAAAGACATTGAACAAAAGCTGGATGAAATTCCACAAGATCTGCAAAATCAGCAAAAGCAAAAGGCTGGTCAAAAGATGAAAAATGCTGGTCAAAAGATGAAAAACATGGCCAGTAACATGCAAGAGATGCAAATGGGTATGGAAATGACCATGATGCAAGAGAACCTTGATCACTTACGAGACATTCTCGATAATCTCATTAAACTATCTTTCGAACAAGAAAACATCATTGATGACATTAAAGAAGTTCAACAAATTGATCCAAGATTCATTGAATTATCACAAGAGCAATTGCAATTGATTAGCAATGCTGAGGTAATTGAAGATAGTTTGCTCTCTTTGGCAAGCCGAGTTGCTCAAATCAGCAGCTTCGTTACCAGAGAAGTAGGTCAGATCAATGAACATCTGGACAATGCAATGAATGAACTTCGAGAAAGAAACAAAGGAAAGGCTGCTTCTCATCAACAGTTTGCGATGACTTCTATGAATAATTTAGCCTTATTATTAGATGATGTGATGCAACAAATGCAGATGGCCATGTCAGAAGCGATGGGAAATCCACAGAAAGGTCAAGGTCAAAAAAAATCACTTCCTAACATGCAGCAGATGCAAGAACAGCTCAGCGATCAGATACAGCAGTTAAAAAGTAGTGGTAAATCTGGAAGAGAACTATCAGAAGAATTAGCCAAACTTGCTGCAGAACAAGCTGAACTTAGAAGACAAATGGAATCCATGCAGCAGCAACTCGCAGGTCAAAAGGCAGGCAAGGAAGGCGAAAATGGTGATGAAGGTGGAAACGGAAGTGATGCCGGAGACAAACTTGGAGAAGCTATCAAACAAATGGAGCAGAACGAAATTGACCTTGTCAATAAACGATTAACCCAACAGTTAATTGATCGACAACAAGAAATACTCACCAGAATGCTGGAAGCTGAGGAATCCATGAGAGAACAAAAAGAGTCTCCAGAACGTGAAGGTGAAACCGCATCACCAAAAAACCGTAAACTCCCTCCTGCAATTGAAGAATACTTGAAAGCAAAAAAAGAGGAGATAGAGTTATTAAAAACTATACCTTTGGATTTAAATCCATTTTATAAAAAAGAAGTAAACGACTATTTTAGACGCTTAAGCGGAGAAGAGCAATAATGGACAGCATACAGATACAGATTCCTTCACTCTCAGAGAACATCAGAATTGTTGAGAGTTTCATTGACAATGCCAAAGAGCGATTTCATTTGAATGATGATATTTATGGTAACATAATGATTGCCGTAACAGAATCAGTAAATAATGCCATTGTACATGGCAACCAGAAAGCGTCAAATAAGAGTGTATCATTGAAGCTAAATGTAGATGATAGCACACTTAAAATCACTGTAAGTGATGAAGGTCCAGGGTTTGATTACAATACGTTACCTGATCCTACTGCTCCTGAGAATATTGAAAAGCCTGGAGGTAGAGGTATTTTCCTAATGAAACATCTTTGTGACGAAGTGCATTTTGAAGATGAAGGAAGATCCGTATCCATGATTTTCTATCTTAACTAAATGGAATCAATCCAGTTTTTTACTGAAGAGATTGATTTCGAATTGTCCAATCAATCTGAAATTGCTGACTGGTTACAACGTATTGCAACGGATCATCAGGCAGAGATTGACACCATCAATTATATTTTCTGCTCCGATGATTATCTCCTAAATATCAATAAGGAGTATTTAGCACATGATTATTATACCGATATAATCACCTTCGATAATTCTATCGAAGGGGCTCCTATCCTATCCGACATCTTTATAAGCATTGACAGAGTCCAGGACAATGCTAATCAGCAGGGCAACTCTTTTGACAATGAACTACACCGCGTACTCGCCCATGGACTACTTCACCTCCTTGGATTCAAAGACAAGGAAGAGGATGATCAAATCTTAATGAGGCAAAAAGAAGACACCTGCTTATCTTTGCTGAAAAAATAGTTCCACGTGGAACACCTTGTGGTGTTTCTGTGTTGGTTGATGAACTGTTTCACGTGAAACCTTTTAAAAAAATATGTTTCCAGAATACGATGTAATTGTTGTTGGAGCTGGGCATGCAGGATGTGAAGCCGCAGCTGCTGCAGCTAACATGGGATCTAAAGTACTCTTAGCTACCATGAACATGAACACTATTGCTCAAATGTCATGTAATCCTGCAATGGGTGGCGTGGCCAAAGGACAAATAGTTCGTGAAGTAGATGCTCTTGGAGGATACTCAGGTATCATATCTGACAAATCCATGATCCAATTTCGCATGCTTAATAAAAGTAAAGGACCTGCTATGTGGAGTCCTCGAGTACAATCTGATCGTATGCGCTTTGCAGAAGAGTGGAGACTTGCCCTTGAGGCGACTCCCAATGTAGACTTCTGGCAAGAAATGATTACTGGTATAGTTGTTAAAGATAAGAGAGCTGTTGGCGTAAGAACAAGTCTTGGGATAGAAATCAAAGCTAAATCCGTGGTTCTTACCAATGGTACATTTCTCAATGGACTCATTCATATAGGCGAAAAACAATTTGGTGGAGGAAGAGCTGGTGAACGAAAAGCAACAGGAATTACCGAACAACTCATCGAACTGGGATTTGAAAGTGGAAGAATGAAGACCGGAACACCACCTAGAATAGATGGTAGGAGTCTTGATTACACCAAAATGGAAGAACAAAAAGGTGATGAAAACCCAGAGAAATTCTCATATCTGGATTCTACTACGCCATTAAAAGATCAAAGATCATGTTGGATTACCTATACAAGTCCTGAAGTTCATGGTGTACTACAAACGGGATTTGAGAAATCACCAATGTTCAATGGACGAATAAAAGGTCTAGGCCCTAGATATTGTCCTTCTATTGAAGATAAAATTAATCGCTTTGCAGAGAGAGATAGACATCAAATATTTGTAGAACCCGAAGGATGGAACACTGTAGAAGTATATGTGAACGGATTTTCAACTTCATTACCAGAAGATGTTCAATACAAAGCCTTAACCAAAATTCCTGGATTTGAGAATGCTAAAATGTTCAGGCCAGGTTATGCCATTGAGTATGACTTCTTCCCTCCCACACAATTGAACCAAACATTAGAGACCAAGTTAATATCCAACTTATACTTTGCAGGACAGATAAATGGAACTACAGGATATGAGGAAGCAGCATGTCAGGGATTAATGGCTGGTATCAATGCACATCTCAAAGTACAGGAGAAAGATGCTTTTATATTAAATAGATCAGATGCTTATATTGGAGTTCTTATAGATGACCTTATCAATAAAGGTACTAATGAACCTTATCGTATGTTTACATCCAGAGCTGAGTATCGTTTACTACTTCGCCAGGATAATGCCGATCTTAGATTGACACCAAAAGGATATGAAATAGGTCTGGCAACAGAACATCGGTATGACCTTACGATGGCCAAAATGCACGAGACAAAAAGACTTATCAATGATTTGAAGCAGAAGAAACATAAACCGGCTGACTTCAATCCAATGCTAGAATCAATCGATAGTGCTCCTGTTAAGGATACGTCTTCTATGTACCAGGTTTTAAAAAGACCAAATATTACATTGGAGATACTAAGTTCTATAGATCCAGAATTAAAGAAGTATTTAGAATCGTTTAATACTGATGTTAAAGAACAAGCTGAGATACAAATTAAGTATGAAACATATATAGAAAGAGAAAGAGAGAATTCGGAAAAAATGAGTGCATTAGAAAATCGTAAAATCAATCCCGATTTTGATTATAGTCAGATATCTTCGCTATCCTCTGAAGCAAGAGAAAAACTGTTAAAAATAAAACCATCAACATTAGGTCAAGCTTCCAGAATATCTGGAGTATCAGCCTCAGACGTTTCTATATTAATGGTTTACTTAAATAAATAACATGTACGAAAAGCTGGAGGAGTGCCCTTCCTGTAAGCACACAAAGTTTTCTAATCATCTGATATGTAAAGACCATACGGTATCTGGTGAAAGCTTTGCATTGGTGAAATGTGATAAATGTGGAATAATCATTACCAATCCTCGTCCAGATGTTGATAGCATTGCTAAATACTATGAGGATAAAAATTATATATCGCATACCAACAAAGCCAACAATCCAATCAACATTGCCTATAAACTAGTAAGGTCAATTACTCTCAAACAAAAATATGATCTTATAAAAAAGCATAACCAACAAAAACGACTATTAGACTTTGGTTGTGGATCTGGTGTCTTTCTCAATTATATCAAAGAAAAAGGCTATGAGGTCTCAGGTTTGGAATCACATGCTGAAACTGCTCAAAGTGCACAACAACTTACCGGTGCTACTATATACAGTAAATTACAGGACTTACACAAACATCACTATGATGTAATTACAGCCTGGCACGTAATAGAACATGTTCATTTATTAAGAGATACGATTAATACCCTTAGAAAATGTCTCAATCCTAATGGCATACTTATTATTGCCGTTCCTAACCATAGATCATTTGATGCCGAATTTTACAAGGCAAACTGGGCAGCATATGACGTTCCAAAACACCTCTACCATTTTGATCAAAGCTCTATTAAAACATTAGCCAAAAACTGTAAGCTCAAAGTCAAGGCAACCTACCCCATGAAATTTGATTCATATTATGTTTCGTTACTCAGTGAGAAATATGCCAATGGCAAACAAAACTTAGCCAAAGCAATTCAGATCGGATATCAATCCAATAAAAAAGCCAATCAAACAGGAGAATATTCTAGCCTTATCTACGTATTAGAAGCATGAAGCTGATTATCAAATCACTAGTCATAATTATACTATTTGAGATTTTATCCTATGGATGTGCAAATCCTATATCTCCTACAGGAGGAATAAAGGATACAATACCACCCACTTTGTTAGAATCTAATCCCTTAGATCAACAACTTAATTTCGAAGGACAGACAATTACACTTTGGTTTGATGAAATCATCTCTGCAGATAAGATTACATCCAACCTTGTAATCACTCCAACAACAGAAACGAAATATAAAACGGTTCAAAAAAAATATTCAGTGTCTCTTCAATTTGAAGAACCATTTGATGACAGCACTACTTATACCTTTAATTTCTTTGATGGAATAACAGACATCACTGAAAAGAATCCAGCTGAAAATCTGATTCTCGCTTTCAGTACAGGTAACTACATTGACTCACTATATCTCTCCGGACAAGTTATAGATCTCTTGACAGGCGAACCACAAGATAAAATTACAGTCGGTCTATATAACATTACTGACTCACTAGACTTTCAAACCACTAAACCAACATACTTTAGTACAACTGATAAATCTGGTAATTTCTATTTACAAAACATTAAAGCAAGCAACTTTAGAATGTTTGCATTTGGAGATGAGAACAGAAATTTGATATTTGACGCTGCTACTGAAAGTTATGCCATCTACTCAGATACTTTAAATATGCGTCTAGTATCTGGGGACACCGTCAATCTCTCTAGTATTAAAATTGATGCTTCAGAACTTAATTTCATTTCAGCAAGACCAAGTGGTTTGTATTTTGATTTACGATATTCAAAACCAATTACATCCTATCAATATCATAATTCGGATTCGGTCAAACTAGCAACCAAATTGATTGATGAGAATAAAACCATACGTGTCTACGACAACAAATCATTCACAGATAGTTTGTTTAGTATATTCTATGTTAGAGACTCGCTAGGTAATCAGTCATCTGATTCTACATACATTAAGTTTCGCGAATCATCAAGGAAGCCTGAACAATACAATCTAACTCTACAACCCGGAAAAGGATCTCAAGTAACTTCTGATACCAGGTATACTATTGAGTTTAATAAACCATCTTTTTTGATAGTCGATGACTTCCTTGATGTTGTATATGATACTCTTCTTAGATTCAACTATCAACCCAGTCTTATAAAATACGATAAACACAACAATTCATTATCTTTCTCATTGAATATAGATAATCAAAGTTTAACCGATAGTTTGAACTCTATTATTAATTCAATACAAATTGATACGACCAATATTGATAGTGTTTCACTTGCTTTAAAAAATAAGCTATCAACTATACCTACATCTTCTTTCAACATCGAGATCCTACCAAAATCATTTGTCTCAGTTGAATTAGATAGTTCTACCACAATTACTAATGGATATAAATTCCTAAAAACTGAAAGCCAGGGAGTCATAAGAGTTAACATGATTACAGATAGTACTCACTACTTGGTACAGGTAATGAATAAATCAGAAGCTGTACAAACCATGAGCAACTGTACACAATGTGTATTTAATAATTTGAATCCAGGCAAATATTGGATTAGGGTATTAATAGATTCCAATAAAAATGGAATATGGGATATTGGTAATTATCGTGAAAATATAGCACCAGAACCGGTTATTTACTTCAAGGAAGAAACTACACTTAGAGCCAACTTTGATAATAGCCTTGAATATTCCTTCTGAATAACCTGTTAACAGTGTGGAAAACCATAGCATCCTGTGTGGAATAAAGTCAAGTTATACCAAGCCTACCTTCATGGGCAATACAATTCTCAAGAATTGGCTAATTACTTCGCATTTATCAACCAAATATCAAAACCACACTCTGAATTCACTATACACATTGACAGACTTATAGTTATCTACACATATATATAAATACCAGTAAATCAGTTCTTTAATATAACGATAAGCTGTGGACAACATTTAGCACACATATCACTTATAAACAAACCAAAAAAACAAATCTAATTTCAGAGAATTACCCACATATCCACAACCTTAATAATAGAAATAGCTTTTAATTTAAAACTTATATATTCATTATAAGGTAGAAGAATAAAGTGGATAACTTCATGCATATGTATATCAGAAAATTTTTCATCATAATAATCATTCTTTGCGCCGGCATTTATTCTCAAGCTCAAACCGATCAGGCAAAACTTGCCAATGAATATTTTCAGCAGGGTGAATTTGAAAAAGCCCGCGCGATGTTTGAAGATTTGGAAAAAAATCGGTCTGTTATACCCTTAATACATGCTAATTATTTCCGCCTGCTACTCGAAGAGCAGGACATCAAAGGAGCTGAAAAATATCTGGATCGAGTAATCAAATCGTTCCCGGGAAATCTAAACTATCAAGTTGATCTTGCATTTTTATATCATTCCGTTGGTGATCAGGATCAATTGGATAAATATCTCTCTTCACTGAAAAAGCAATTTCAGGAAAATCAATATCAGCTCAGTACGATAGCCCAAAACCTGGTATCTCATCAGATGTATGATAATGCCATTGAATTTTATAATACGGCACGAAAATTAAATGGAAGACAATCAGCTTACGCCTTGGACATGGCTGCTCTGTACCGGATGAAAAATGATAAGCCAAAAATGACTGAAGAGTATATCAACTATGCCGAAGGTAATCCAGCGAATTTGGCATATGTGAAGAATCTCTTTCAAAACATACTAACTGAACCTGAGGATCAGGAATTCTTAGAAGAAACACTTATTTCTAAAATTCAAAAAGATCCAGATAACAATCTGTACTCTGACTTGTTGATCTGGCTTGAATTGCAGAGAAAAAATTATTATGTCGCTTTTATCCAGGCTAGAGCATTAGATCGCAGAAATCAACAGCCGGGAGATCAAAGCATGCGCATTGCCCGAATTGCATACGACAATGAATCCTGGAATGACGCCATTGATATTTATTCTTATGTGATAGACACCTATGGCGATGATTACAATTATCCCCAGGCTCGCAGATTTCTGATCAAGTCAAAAGAGAATCAAGTAAAAACAGCTTTTCCTGTTGATACTCTAGCAATTCGTAATCTAGCCATAGAATATGGTCAATTGTATGATCAAATTGGGCCAAATTATACAACTCTTGAAGCATTGAAGAATAAGGCATTGCTTCATGCCTTTTATTTAGATGAATTAGATACCGCATCTAAAATTTTGAATTTCGTTATTCAAAATCGACGCGCTCCGCGCGCTTTGGTTTCGGAGTGTAAATTAGACCTTGGCGATATTTATATTTTAACCGGCGAGCCATGGGAATCTACTCTATTATACTCTCAAGTTGAAAAAGATAATAAGGAATCCCCTCTCGGATATGAAGCCAAATTGAGAAATGCTCGACTTAATTATTTCACGGGAAACTTCTCTTTGGCCAAGAGCCATTTGGATATTTTAAAACTGGCCACTACCCGCGAAATTTCCAATGACGCCATAGCACTTAGTTTGTTGATAACAGACAACACTGCTTTTGATACTACAGATCTCGTCATGCAAGAATTTGCCAATGTTGAACTGTTGATTTTTCAAAATAAAACACAACAAGCTGAAGCTAAACTGACAAAAATTTTGGAAGATAATCCTGGACATAGCATTACCGATGAAGTTTACTGGCTTCAATCGAAATTAGAATTGAAGGCCGGTAATTATCAACAAGCAGTGAATTATCTCGATAAAATTATTGAAGCCTATAATTACGATATACTGAGTGATGATGCATTTTACAAAAAAGCGATCATCATTCAGGACTACTTACACGATGAAGAAAAGGCCATGACTTTATATCAGGAATTTCTCAAGACCCATCCAGGCAGCATGTATGCGGCTGAAGTCAGAGTAAGAATTCGTCAGCTCCGTGGAGATTTGATTAATTAAATCTTTCCGGACTAAATCAATTCACAAACCATTAACTCACGGGCAAATTCTGCCATGAATACCATTTGTTTCCCTAAGTTGATGGAAGCATCGATTTCCCCGTTTTGCCATCTTTTTAATTCATGAATGTGCAAGTCAAAGTAATTTCCACTTAATTCTCGGCATTGGTTGAGCAAGACTTCCGGATCCTCGCTGTAAACGCGTTCGCCATAATGATCCAAAAAACTAATTAGGTAGTTGGATAAAGCACTTTTGGCATTGGTGCAAACCATATAAGCCGTGTCTTCCTGATCAGCGTAGTTGAGGGCGTGATGAGCCACCGCTAAAAATTCCTCTCCTTTGTCGAATGTGGTATTGATCTGTAAGGTTTCCATAGACGTGGTGTTTACTTGTTGATTAGAGTTTCTAATAATGAAATTATTGCTCAAACTCTTGCTCTCCGATGAAACACATCATATGTAGCGGTGAGAAATGTCAACTTTCCTGGTGTTTTCATTGGATCATTTCAATTTCTCTAAAGAATATAAAATGAATTCAATCGTTACTGTCCAATACCACCTGATTTTTCAAAACAAACATTCATGAAAGCGATCTGTTAGTTTATTTTCGCAACCGAATTAAAAAATCAGCTTTAAGTGTCAATTCAAAAAATTTACGCGCTAGTCGCACTCACAATCATTTCATTTTCATCTTTCGGCCAAATTCTCAAAGTAGATAAAGGAAGTATCGCTTCAGATTCTTCTGATTATTTCATGGGAAGTATCAACTTGGATTTCAACATGAATAATCGCAGTGCAACGGCTACTCAGAACATAACCTATACAGGAATTGATGGAGATGCAGATTTGGTTTATGTAGGAAAAAGAAATGCATACATTCTCCTAAATCAACTGAATTATTTCAAAACCACAACAGGTCCCTTATTCAGTACAGGCCAAGTTCATTTCCGAGTAAACTTTCTGCGTAAGAATAAGATTTCCTATGAGCTCTTCTCACAGATTCAATATGACCAGGGCCGTAAAATGCCACTTCGATTATTGGAAGGAGGAAATATCCGGATTCGGGTAAAGGAATCTACTAAATCTAAACTCCATATTGGTATTGGAGCAATGTATGAACGCGAACACTGGAAAAGCCTTGAAGTAGAAAATATGATTATTGAAAAAGAGATCATCAAGTCGACCAACTATATTAATTACAAGCAAAAAATAAATGAAAATGTATCTTTCAATATGAGCGCTTATTATCAAGGTGGTTATGATCAGGAAGAAGAACTTTTCAGAAATAGAATGAGTGGAGATGCGGTGATTACCGTAAAATTGACTGATCAATTAGCTTTCAACACTTCATTTTCTGCTCAGTATGAAGATAAACCAATAATTGCTATCAATAATTGGGTGTACTCACTGACCAACGGATTTAAGTTTTCCTTTTAGGTGGTCTAATGGCTTTGGGTAATAATCCTTCCATGGCATTATCGCAGATTTCTTGAACTCTCTTCGATCTGGTTTCTTCACGTTTGGCTGAATGAATCCAATAGAGCGCAAGCTTTTTCATTGATTTGCTAAATGCATTAAACGATTCTTCCGACCCTGGATAATTTTGGAATGCAGCAATTAAATCTTCAGGAACAATTAAATTTTCTACATCATCCAGGTAGTTCCACGAACCATTTTGTTTGGAAACTTTTATACTTTCCAAACCAGCTGAACTCATTCTCCCCTGTTTGATTAATAGCTCTACTTTTTCCTTGTTGATTCGAGACCAGTTTCCATTTGCTTTTCGCTTGCAGAAATACTGTCTGAATTTTTCAGAATCAATCGGCTGTCGCCGACTATCTATCCATCCGAAACAAAGAGCTTCTTCAACAGCTTCCTCCCAGGAGAGACTTGGTACCCCAGTATCTTTTTTGTAGTAGACTAGCCAGACTGAATTTTCAGATTCATGATTTTCTTGCAGCCAATCTCGCCAGCTCGAAACAGAAGTAGGAATGAAAGTTGGTATTGATGGATCAGTCATTTCGGTAGTTTATTCAAACATAAGACTGATGAGTGACAACCTATTGTCACAGTATTCTGAATTATCTAGAAGTTGGCATAGCTGTAAATGTATTTAGTTGGCTAATTTGTTTTTCATTTTCCAATTCCAAATCATATCTAAATAATTCGTGGTGACCTTTTATCATTCCGGTGAATATAATTGAAGAGTTATTCCAAGCAGGAGCTGAATATGAAATTACATTCGTACTAAGAATTCTTTCGGATCCACCTTCAAAATCTACCAGTACCAGATCATATGAATCACCAATTTTTCGATTAACCGCTATCCACTTACCATCCTTAGAATATTCAGGATGCAGATAATATGCAGATTGAACCCCTTGACGAATGATGGTGTCATTGTGTAAATCGAGAAGATAAAG
>PBTY01000015.1 GCA_002729235.1 Rickettsiales bacterium
CAAGATGAATGGGTTTTCCAACTCAGCTTCCATCTTCTCTGTGTTAGTCACAAAGTATGGAGAAAGGTAACCTCTGTCAAACTGCATACCTTCTACAGTTTTCACTTCAGTTTCGGTTCCTTTTGCTTCTTCTACAGTGATTACACCGTCTTTACCAACCTTGTCTATCGCATTGGCAATCATATTGCCAATCTCAGAGTCGTTGTTAGCAGATACAGTCGCTACCTGAGCGATTTCCTCGCTAGTAGAGATTTCTTTCGACTGCTCTTTCAAGTTTGCTACAACAGCAGCAACTGCTTTGTCTACACCTCTTTTAAGGTCCATTGGGTTAGCACCAGCAGCCACGTTTTTGATNCCGTGGTTGAAGATTGCNTGAGTCAATACNGTAGCAGTNGTAGTACCGTCACCAGCNCTATCNGCAGTTTTAGAAGCTACTTCTTTNACNAATTGCGCACCCATGTTTTCGATAGGCTCGCTCAATTCGATTTCTTTCGCTACAGAAACACCATCTTTAGTGATTGTAGGNGCACCGAATTTCTTGTCAAGAATTACGTTTCTTCCTTTAGGTCCTAATGTTACTTTAACAGCATTAGCAAGTACATCTACACCTCTTTTCAGGCTGTCTCTCGCGTCAGTATCAAAGAAAATATCTTTAGCCATGATTATTATCTGTTTTAATGTGTTCTAATTAATGGGTAATGATTAAACGATTCCGTAAATGTCAGCTTCTTTCATGATCAAATACTCTCTGCCATCGATGCTGATCTCTGTGCCAGAATATTTGCCATAAAGTACTTTGTCACCAACTTTTACATTGATTGGCTCATCTTTCTTACCAGTACCAATAGCAACAACCTCACCTCTCTGAGGCTTTTCTTTCGCTGTGTCAGGAATGATGATTCCTGAAGCAGTTTTCTCTTCAGCCGCCGCAGGTTCTACCAGAACTCTATCAGCTAGTGGTTTGAAATTAACTTTTGACATTGTTTAATGAATTTTATTGTTAGTCAATTTTTGATTTAATATTCTGACGGCATAGTAGCATAGAGTATGCCAATGTGGTATAATGTCATGTTTGTCAGGAAAACTGTCATACTGTACTGACAAAAGTTCAGTATAAGGATTATTCCTGTCAGTCAATGTTTATTCCTGTCAGTTTATAACTACTTGTCATTTTGAGATTTGATATTTAAATTTTAGTAGGTTAAAAATTGTATCGCTATATGACAGATCTTAAACATGATTGGCTAACTGAGGGAATGATTGATTATGAGTACAAGAAATACATCTTGTTAGCCTATTTGAAAGACATTCGTGAGCGCTTTGATTTGGCTGAGTTGTATCCATTCTTATCGGATTTAATTCTTCACTATAAGAATCTACAAAAGGTGAAGGATAACAAGGAAGTGATTTATGAAAGCTTTCCTAAGTCCATCAGTAAAGCGGATTTCAAAAAGCTAAGCTTCACATACAAACGGATGGTGAAAGATGATGAGCTGATGGAAGAGCTTGAGTCTATAATTTCGTTTGCCTTGCCAAGATTGGAGGAAGCGATTGGACTAGGGAAGGAATTGTTTGATTTGGTGGAGGAAAATATGGAGATGGACTCGGTTGGGGTTACTCCTTTATACAATCAAGAGGGCTATGTGTTGATCAATCAAGATTCCAGGAGGGAGGTGAAAGTATATCGATACCAAATGTCCGTATTAGAGCAATCAAATGAGCGCTACAGAGCTATCAATACTACTTATCTATACGATGACTTCAAAGATATTAGCAGACCTTATGAAAAAATAAAGCTGGATTTGGCAAAACGCTATTGGGAATTGCCAAATCCAGCTACATTTCTGGTGATCAGTAAGATCAAATTTCCTTTACCTCAAACGATTCTTCCTGTTGCCAAGCGATTGCTTGTGAGGAAGCTAACCGAGATTAGTTCGTAGAATCAGAAGATATTTCTTCTTCTAGACCAAGGTCATCTATTGCATCACCTGACTCTGTTGGGATTGCTTGTGGAAGGATTGACTCCTGAGCGTTCTCAAGGTTAGGTGATGTAATTGTTGGTGCGTTTTCTTCGATCACGAAGTTGGTGCTCATAGTAAGCACTAGGAGTCCAATTGCAAAGCCCCAAGTTAATTTCTCTAGTATATCTCCTGTCTTCTTCACACCCATAATTTGTTGGGTTCCGGCACCACCGAATTGGCTAGATAGTCCTCCACCTTTTGGGTTTTGTGCTAGAACTACCAAAATCAATAACAAAGCCACAAGGATGATAACACTTACGATAACTGCGTACATTCTATCTCTGTTCGTTTATTTTTTTAATAATGTCCGCAAAGTAAACTGATTTTTCAGGAAAACGCACTATCAGCGCCTCATATATTTGAATAGCACGGTCATGACTGCCCTGTTCCAAATAAATTTCGGCTAAATACTCTGAAGCAATATCAGGGTGTAGCTCAGAACTTCCTGTAGACAGGTCGTCTGATGATACTTTTATTTTAGCTCCATCTGCGGGAGAGATGGATGGATTCGTTTTGATGAAGTTGGCAATGATCGATTCCTGATCAGACTTAGCCGGTTTGCCAGGTTTCTCACCTTTCTCACCTTTTGAGTCAGAACTATCGTCATCTTTTGATGATTTTGAAGACTTCTTAGCAGTTGTCTCCTTTTTCGTAGTGCCCTTATTACCTGATTTAGATTTGGTAGAAGACTTTGCTTTGCTTGATTCCTTATTGGTCTTGGTTTTGGAAGACTTTTTAGGGGTTTCCTTAGCATCCTCAGATGATTCCTTCTTTAGTTTGGTGGTTCGTCTTGCAGATCTAGATTGAGAAGCACGTTTCGGTTTTTCTTTTTCTTCTACTTCTTCCTCTTCTTCAGAAGACTTAGAATCCTTTTCTTCAACTATATCCTGCGGGTCTTCTTTTGATTGAATGACTACATCTGTTACCTCTACAGACTTTGGTTTATCTTCTGATTTAGCTTTTTTAGGTTCTTCTTTTTCCTCTTCAGGCTCTTTCGATTCAGCAGACTCCTCTTTCTTTGTTGGCGAAGTGGCTTTTTTAGTCGCTTTTTCTACTGCCTTGTCTATGTCTTCTTGCTCAGCAAGATCATTTTCGATCTTATTGAGCTTGGCTCTGTTTTCTTTAAGCTCTTCCAGATCCTTATACAACTCCTCGATGATATTATCCAGGTCAGTAGGGATAGGGTTTTCTTCCAGAACAAATTCTTCAGGTGCAGCAGTTTCTTTTGGAGCTTCCTCTTCTGGTTTCGGTCGCATGATGACCTTCTTCTTAGGAGGAGCTTTTTCTTCTGCAGCAACCTGTTTTACCTTGGCATTCGCTACACGAGACGATTTGATGGTGTCAGTTAATTCTCTTTCGTGCTCCGCTTCATGTGATTCATGAACTTCAAGTGGACTTAAGAAGATGAGTTGATCGTTAATGTATCTTTTAAGTAGTGCTCTATCTGTAGCATAAATAGCTGCAGAGTTAACATACAAACTAGCTTTTTTTGATTTAAGCTGTTTACTTCCTTTCGCTATTAGTGTTCTGGCGTTTTGGAAATACGGATATTCCTCTAAAACGGACTCCAAATCACTGATAGACTGGCCGTCAAGAGCTGCAGGTTGTCTTAAATATTCAACAAATTTCTGTTTATTCACAGGAGGCAAGCGTTGATTAACGTCTAAATTAAGAAAAATTACCAATTTGCCACAGAGGCATTGAATATATCGAGTATGATTTGATCAAAGATTTCTTCAACAAAGGCTTGTTCTTCCGAAGCCAGGTCAGTGGAATTCTGATCATAATCAACAAAAAACGAGAAGTTTTTGTCAAAATCGAATTCATCATCCTTTGTGTTGACATAGCTACAAGAGACAGTCACAGTTATTCTCGATGTGTTGGAAAAGTCGGCGGAACGGTCACTTCCTGAAGAACTAGCTGATACAGGAGTTACTCTATAGTCAGCAACAAAACCTTCCAATTGTAAATCTCCACCTTCGTCTACAAGTGTTAAGCTTGTGTTTTGTTGGTAATAGTCTTTAATAGCCTCAGTGAATAAAATGCTCATGTTGGATGGACCCAAAGTGGCATTGTTATAAAATGTACCAATTGAGATGGTTTTTACATCTGGAGAAATGGATGCACCAGTAAAGCCATAAACTCCACAACCTGCGAGAGATATGCTCAAAAGGATATAGCTACTATATATTATCGATTTCATACTGCTTAATCTTGCGATACAATGTCCTTTCAGAAATTCCCAGATCTTTGGCTGCATATTTTCTTTTGTTATTATTCTTCTTAAGAGCCATCATGATCATTTCTTTTTCCTTCTTTTCTAAAGATAATGACTCATCATCCTCCGTTTCGTGCGTAATATCCTCGATTTCATAGTTGGAGTCATCATCGGAGCTATCTCTATGAGAATCAAGTAATATTGGCTTGATAGGAGAGGCCTCTGGTTCGGAATACTCAACTGGTCTTTCTGCAGGGAAAGACTCCATGTCATTGAATAAACGCTTATGTTCAGATAAAATTTCACTTCTATTACCATCTTCTGAAAGAATCTGATGAATGAGAGTTTTCATCTCTGACATGTCTTTCTTCATATCGAAGAGGACTTTGTAAAGAATATCTCGCTCAGAGAAGTTTTCTTTATCTTCTATGTGGTTCGCCAGAGCCGGTAAGTAGGAGGTGGTTTTTGGTAAATACTTTAGAAGTGTTTCAGCAGAGATCTCTCGATCCATTTCCAATACACTCATTTGTTCCACCAGGTTTTTTAACTGACGAATATTGCCTGGGAATCGAAACTTAAGAAGCACTTCTTTGGCAGCATCGTCTAGCATTACTGGTTTGGTGCTATAGTTCTCTGAAAAGTCAGATGCGAATTTTCTAAACAATAAAAGCACATCTTCACCACGTTCTCTAAGTGAAGGGACTACAATAGGAACCGTATTTAACCTGTAGTATAAGTCTTCGCGAAACTTGTTTTTGGAGATAGCTTCATTAAGATCCACATTAGTTGCGGCAATGACCCGAACATCTGTTTTTTGAACTTTGGAGGAACCTACCTTGATGAATTCTCCATTTTCCAGAACTCTGAGTAAACGAGCCTGAGTTCCAACAGGCATCTCGCCGATCTCATCCAGAAAGATGGTGCCTCCATTGGTTACTTCGAAGTAACCTTTACGGGCTTCATGAGCACCTGTAAATGACCCTTTTTCATGACCAAACAGTTCCGAATCAATGGTGCCCTCAGGAATAGCACCACAGTTGATAGCTATGAACTGACCGTGCTTACGAGGTGAAAGGCTGTGAATGATTTTGGAGAAAGATTCTTTACCAACACCACTTTCACCTTGTATGAGCACACTCATATCAGTAGGGGCCACCTGCATGGCTATTCTGATAGCATTGTTAAGCTTTGGTGAATTACCAATTATCTCAAAACGTTGCTTGACCGTTTGAACTTCTGAATCTATTCTGTAATTCATTTATGCAACTACTTCTCCGAAAAGTGTGGCTGCAGTGCAGTCATTGACTTTTACATTTACGTATTGACCTTTCTGGTAGTTATTGTCTTTGAATATCACCACCTTATTAGCACTGTTTCTTCCCTGAACGTCTTCTTTAGATCGTTTGCTATATCCCTCAATCAGTACTTTGAATGTTTTACCAATATCCAGCTTATTTCTCTCCAAAGAGTGCTCTTGTTGCTTATTGATGATCTCTGTTAGACGTTTCTTCTTAACATCCAAAGGAATGTCATCTTCAAACTTCTTAGCAGCAAGGGTTCCAGGGCGCTCGGAATAGAAAAACATGTAAGAGAAATCATACTTCACATAATCCATCAAACTAAGGGTGTCTTGGTGCTCTTCCTCTGTTTCTGTACAGAAACCTGCAATCATGTCAGAACTAATTCCACACTCCTGACCAAGAATTTCTCGAATAGCATCTACGCGATTGATGTACCAATCACGATCATAGGTTCTATTCATGATTTCTAACACCCGGCTGTTGCCGCTTTGTGCTGGAAGGTGAATATATTTACAGATGTTTTCATACTTCTTCATGGTGTGAAGTACTTCATCTGTAATGTCTTTTGGGTGAGAGGTAGAAAAACGAACTCTCAGGTCTGGACTAACTTTCGCAACCATTTCCAATAAATTGGCAAAGTTGACGACCTGATCAATTCCTTGTTTCTCTAAACGTGCTTTGTTATTTTCCTCATCAGACCATTTGTAAGAGTCTACATTCTGGCCCAATAGGGTCACTTCTCTATATCCTTTACTAAATAAATCCTGAGCTTCCTGGACTATTGAATGTGGATCTCTTGATCGCTCACGACCTCTAGTGAATGGAACGACACAAAATGAGCACATATTGTCACATCCACGCATAATGGATATGAAAGCCGTTACTCCATTAGAGTTTAATCTAACTGGAGAGATGTCGGCATAAGTCTCTTCTCTTGAAAGGAATGTATTAACTCCTTTTTGTCCATCTTCCGCCTTTTTCACCAGGTTCGGCAAATCTCTATAGGCATCTGGACCTACGACCAGGTCAACAATTTTTTCTTCTTCCAGAAGCTTGGATTTTAGCCTTTCAGCCATACAACCCAATACACCAATCGTGATTTCGGGTTTGTCTTCTTTGATCTTATTAAACTGTGTTAGACGTTTTCTAACAGTTATTTCTGCTTTTTCACGAATGGAACACGTATTCAATAGGATGACATCAGCCTTCTCAAATGATGATGTAGTGTCATAACCTTCTTTTTCAAGAATAGACGTAACGATTTCACTGTCAGAGAAATTCATTTGACAACCATAACTCTCGATGTAGAGTTTTCTGGCCTTGTCATTACTGCCTTCTTTGGAAATTCTCACTCCACAGCTCTCATCCTGATCATTTTTTTGATCCAATATCTCCAGGTCTGCAATTACCTCTGTCATTGTAATTTCTTTTTTCGGTGTGCAAAGATACTATTCCATTTCAACAAGATGACATTCTGTCAGTATTTATCTAGTCAAAATTACTTTCGATCAGCTTCCAGGCTAAAACCAACATTTACCGTATTGTAGATGAATTTGTCTTTCGCTTTATCTACTGCTTTTGATTCATTGTTGTAGGAGAGGTTCCAATCGGTCCTGTCAATGTTGAATTTAGCTTCAACTTTTACTTTACGTTTACCAATGATGACCTCAGCTGGAAAGGTTATGTTTTTGGTAACTCCTCGTAACGTTAGGTTACCAGAGATTAAATGAGTAGGATTTTTCACCATAAATGCTTTCAGCAACGCCGGGGTGTTATCCGAGACGAACTCTTCCTTAGTAGTAACTTGAGTAGAATCATATGGAGCTAAAGCAGTTACTTCAAATTCTCCTTGGGGATGATTTGGTGTGTCAAAAAAGTCATGTGAAAGCAGGTGATTAGTTAGTTTTTTGCTGCCAGCAGTGTCCAAATCCATTACCTGAATGGAGTTTAAATCAATGATCACATTTCCACTAGCCAACGAATCACCTTGAATGGCAATTTGACCATTTTTAATATTGATAATTCCATTGTGTTTGCCAGTTGGTTTACTGCCAATCCAGGTGATGATAGACATAACCGAGTCTACCGGAATAATCTCGGCGCTATCACTTAGCACAATACCAGTCTCTTCTTCCGTGGCTTCTACGCTGGTTCCTTCTTGAGAAGGAGTACATGAAAAGAGTATTGTTATCAAAGAGATGATTGCTATTGCTTTTAATTGCATTGTTTTATTTGATCTTAAGTTTCAAAAACCATTACCTTAACCCTGGCGAAACATTTCGTCCTTGCCCTGGATATCTAGTATTCTTAATAGGGATACTATTGGCGGGTTAACGGATCGCAATTTATAGAGTTTAATTATTGATACTAAAATGGCATTAATAAAATCAGTTAGAGGATTTACACCAAAGCATGGTGATGACTGTTGGTTTGCAGAGAATGCAACAATAGTTGGAGATGTGAGCATGGGAAACCAATGTACCGTATGGTTCAATGCAGTAATACGTGGTGATGTGAATTTCATCAAGATTGGGGACCGAACCAATATACAGGATAATGCGACCATTCATGGAACTTATGAAAAATCACCTACAACTATAGGGAGTGATGTTTCTATAGGTCATAATGCCATTGTGCATGGGTGTACATTGGAAGATCAGGTACTTATAGGAATGGGGGCAATGGTAATGGATGGTGCAGTAGTTAAAACTGGAGCCATAGTAGCAGCGGGAGCTGTGGTTTTAGAAGGAACAATCGTCGAAGAAAATACTATTTATGCTGGAGTTCCTGCGAAGAAGGTGAAAACAGTGGAAGGAAAAAACAGAGAGATGTTGCTTCGTATTGCTGGAAATTACTTGAAGTACTCTAAATGGTTTCAAGATGAAAATTAGTCAGCCACTGCCTTCCGAGTATCATCATTTCTATTATGGATATGTAGATACGATTGGCGAGCAAGATGTATTAGAAGTGCTTAATGAGCAACTCAAAGGGATGGATTTATTATTTGAAGGTCTTTCAGGTGAGAAGCTAACCTATGCTTACGATACCGGAAAATGGACTGTCGTAGAAGTACTTGGTCATATGGTGGATGTGGAGAGAATCATGTCCTATCGACTGTTGAGATTTTGTCGTGGTGACAAAACGGCTTTGCCGGGTTTTGAAGAGAATGACTATGTTTTTAGTGGTAGTTTTGATGAAGACTCAAAGGAATCTTTACTCAGAGAGTTTGAGTATCTGCGAAAGGCCAATTTGGAATTGATTAGCAGATTGTCTGAGGGTCATTTGAAGATGACTGGAGAATCGAACGGCAGTATCTGCTCCGTACGGGCTTTGATCTATATTTTAGCGGGCCACTTGCAACATCATATGTCGATATTAGTTGATAGATATAAACTGTAAAACGAAATGAATTTTTTAATTAGAATACTTCTTTCAGCGCTAGCTGTAGTCATTGCGGCTTATATCCTTCCAGGAGTAGGCGTGGATGGTTTTTTTGCGGCCATCATTATCGCAGTGGTCATTGCTTTATTGAATTTCATTCTCAAGCCAATACTGGTCATCTTAACCATTCCATTGACGGTATTGACACTTGGATTATTTCTCTTAGTCATCAATGCCATTATTATCTTGATAGCGAATTCCATCATTCCTGGGTTCTATGTGGATGGATTTTGGTGGGCATTGATATTTAGTTTGGTCATGTCATTAACCAATGCCTTGTTGATAGATCTCAGTGGAGGAGATGAGAAGAGAAAACGCTAATCTTTAGAAATAAACAGGACACTGAGGATCCTTCTTATAGTTTCTCAACTTTATTCTATAGTTGAGAAGTATTTCATGGGATCCCGTAGTTTCTGTTGTAATCTCACTGGTATTAGCATCGTAGGCATAACCTACACGGAAATTCTCATTAAGAATCACCTGACCAATAAAAGTAATTTCTCTTGAATTACGGTAACTCAAACCAACATAAGCGATCTGGTCAAAGATCACCATACCGGTAAAGTCATAAGCAAATCGATTGCTTTCTTGAGCTCTCAGTAGGATAGATGGGCTTAATTTCAACAAGTCGTTAATTGGAAAGATTACCCCACCAGTGATGTAGTAGTATCTGCTTTCTCTTGAATTTGCTTCTAAACCAAGCTCAGAATCATCAATAACAAGGGTTTTGTTCTCAAGTATGTAGGGTACTGCAAAACCAGCATACATATACGGATTGGCGAAATACAGGCCTGTTCCGAAGTTAGGTGTGGTGCGGTTATTAACACCAGATAACAATGGATCTTCTGGATCGAAAATGGTCAATTGTGTGTAGTCGGCTCTGCGGCTATCAAAACCACCCTGAAGACCCATGGCTAGTATTCCAAAACTAGTCTTGATTTTGTAAGCATAGCTTCCATACAATGAGACAGTCTCAGTGCTTCCAATTTTATCTCGAGTAGCTTGTAGACCAACACCAACTCTATTGGACATGAACGATGAGTGAGCAGTAAACGCTTGAAACTCTGGCGCCCCTTCAATATTGACCCACTGCTTTCTATGCACTGCGATAACAGAAAGTAAATTCAAACTCCCTGCATATGCCGGATTAGTCAGCAACCCATTGAAAGGATAGGTGGATGTCAATGGCCTCAACTGAGCTGAAGCCATTGACATTGTACCTAGTAAGAAACTTATTATTAAGAACTTTTTCATAACCTGTCTATGCAAATTAACGAACTAACTCTAAATATCCTTGCATCTTATCAGTTCCATCTCCTTTATCAATGAAATAGAAGTACGTTCCTGGAGGAAGTCTTAGTCCTGATCTACCAACGTTAGAGTATCCCTCAAACCTAACATCGATGTTATCGTATCCTTTGTTTTCCCAAACTAAAGATCCATCTCTATTGTAGATCGTCACCTTGTTGTTAGGGAAGTATTCGATACAATCGATGATGAAGAAGTCATTTCGTCCATCACCATTAGCAGATACTCCATTGTATACTTTCAAAGTAGCATCGATCTCCAACTCAGCGGTGTACTCACATCCATTATCTGGTGTGAATGTCACAGACCAAATACCTGGTTCAGCGTTCACCAGTTTCACCTGATCTTCAATTACTGTTCCATTTGGTCCAACCCACGTAATGTCATCAATTGTATGGAATTCTTCGAATACAATCTCCGCGGTACCATTGAATAACTGAATGGAGTTATCCTCACTTCTCAGACAGATCGAAGCACTGGTTCTGATTTCATAGACCGGATCTTCTATATTATTTTCAATGGTAATTGTTTGTAGTAGAGATTCACAACCTGTTTCCGTGTCTGTGGCTCTTACAATGTAAGTGATGGAATCCAACTGAGTTACCTCACTACCTGTGAACACCGGATTGTTAAGGTCTCCCTCAAGGAACCATTCGAATAGATACCCATCGGATTCTCCATTTACTCGTGCCAATGCTCTACCATCAGGTTCAGAACAATTCGTTCTATGCTGAAGGATGGTCACAGACGGAGCAGGAGGGATCACTGTAGCATCCTCCATGTTAAATTCAAGTGTACTCTCACAACCAGTTATTACATCGTTCAAAATGACCGTGTAGACACCAACTGCCAGACTATCCATTTCAGAACCAGAACCGATATTGACAGTATCTGCGCCAGTACCTGCATACCAGTTGAATGTATATCTGAAGATGTCATTTTCAGTATAACCAATTGCTGCTCTACCATTTACTCGCTCTGGATCACAAATGGTAACTTGATTTACAATATCAACTCTAAAGTCTGGCTCATCACGTAGATTTCTAACACGTGCTACAATCGTATCAGATACACAGAATACATCTGTACCATCGATTACCATCAATGTATAGTTTCCAGAATCTAATTGAGTGTATAGCGTTCCAATGTGATCTGCATCTGTAGGAACCAAAGAACCATTTCTTAGTGCTTGTTTTTGGTCACCATCAAACCAGTAGAATTGGTATCCAGATAACGCTTTGCCTTCTGGTATGTTGATAACAGTTGCTGCCAACTGACCATTGTAGTCAGGGATACATCTGCTATTACCTTCTGAAGAAACAGAGATCTGTAGTGGATCTGGATAATCGTCAACCATGGTGAAGGTTTCTGTGGTTGAACAACCCGTTGCCAGGATGGTCACTGTCACGTCATAGTCACCTGCAGCCAAACTATCTGCAGTGAAGTTGTTCGCTTCTACCACAGTTCCACTTTCGTCTCTCCACTCAAAGCTGTATAGGCTAAGGTCTTGAGATCCATCAGCAGTCACAGTCAATGTTCCATTTGGATTAGCAGGATCACAGTTCGATTGAAGGGTGAACGCATCCAAAGCTACTTCTGGTCGGATAGAGTTGTCCTCAATAGTCACTTGTATCACATTAGACACACAACCAGTGCTGGTATGTGTTGCCTGTGCATAGTAATCACCTGGCGCCACTTCGTAACTTGGTGTTGCACTGGATGACAATATAGGACTGGTACTATCTTGAATAGGACTAGGGGTGCCTGCCGTAGGGTCCTCATCATAGAATGCAAACGTAAACTCACTCAAAGGTGCATTACTCATTCTGATGATTTCAAATACGCCATTGGAAGGAACACATGTTGTCACATGAACAGTATCGAACTCTACAATTCTTGGAGAACTTGGTACGTTCTGAAGAGTAAAGCTTGCATCACTTATACATCCAGATAAGATATGTTCCACTTCAACGCTGTAAGTTCCAGCCAATACATTCACTAGTGAATCATTGTTAGTTCCAACAGGATCTCCGTTAGAATCCGTCCATGCATAATTGTAGTCAGTTCCAGGATCCGATTGATTGTCTGGAATCACTCTCAAGATACCATTAGCTGTAGCAGATGCTGTACAGGTAGAATCTGCTTGAACTTGTACAATCTGAAGCACTGGATCCAATGGATTATCAGTAATGTTGAAGCTCAACGATTCAGAATCACAATTGGAATCAGATGTTCTGGTAATTGTTATTGAATAAGGGTTTCCAGCTTCTTCCAATCCGTCAATATCGAATGGAGTAGAAGAATCACTATCTGTTACTACTGCACTATTTCCATCCACAACGATGATTTCGAAATTGGTGATGAAGGTCACAGAATCAGTAGAATCTGCTAAGTTCAACAATGTACCATCATATTCTATTTGAACCAAACTGAATGATCCGTTTGGAGTGTTACAGAACAGGTTATTGTTTACTTCATAAGATGTGATCAGTGGGAATACCGGGTCATTGGTTACTGTCACTACCTGAGTAGTTCTACATGATGTATTGTTGTCAACAACGACAACTGTATAATTACCATCAACCAATCCAGAAATGATGTAATCATTATCTGTTGTGCCCGGATAGGCAACACTTACACTGTCACCCGAAGTATTGTTGCCTACGTACCACTGATATGTGTAGTTGCCAGATGAAGGAGCTGCTCCATCTATTTCCAAAATCTCAACACTTCCTTGAGAGGTACTTCCACCATCACAGTTACCATTCGGTACTACAGTGATATCTCCAAGATTAGGGTTAGAACTTTCATCCAATACCTCTACTGTAAATGTATTTGAAGAACAGCCAGTAGCAATTGTCTCAACGTCAATTGTATAAACATCTGCGCTCATGTTGGAGAAGGTCACTGTTGATCCTGTCAATACCGGACTATACGGAGATGCATTCCCATCAATGTCAGATCCATTTTGAGAAGTAATGGTCCAGTTGAACAAACTCAAATCAGTTTGTGCTACCCCATCAATTCGAATGTTACTTGCATTGATTGTGATTGCCCCGTTTCCTGGTTCAGAACAGATGGTATCTGATTTAATCTGTCCTGATGGAATGTTCATCACTGGGAATACTCTTTGATCCAGTATTTCATATGTGAAATTAACCGTACATCCAGAAGTGTTATCAGTAACTACTGCAGTATAAGTGCCTGTGCTCAATACGGATGCAGTGAATACATTACCTGCTATAGTTTCTGTAGCACCTGTCAAATCAGGTGAGGTTGGAAGTTCACCATCTCTCCAATCTACCGTATAGCCATTGTCAACACCATCAGTAGTCAAAGTCAGCTCTATTGAACCATTACCTGTTGTTTCACAACTGGTGTTTGCAGTAACCACCGCTGTTCCGACTGGATAAACAATTTCTTCTTCTATTCTGAAACCAAACGGAAGTGATTCACAAGAAGTACCCTGATGAGTAGCCTGGATGAAGTAGTCACCTTCAGATAGATCAGTCAGATCCGCATCAGAAGTAATGTTTCTCACAAACACCTGATCTTCATCTAATAGCTCCAGATCATATACAGCTAGAACTGCTGCTACACCACCAGAACCATCAATTGAAGTGGTACCATCCTGGTTAGTCAATTCTACTGTAGTGATTTGTACTGTGCCGTTTGCATCACATTCTGTTTGTTCTGATGTGACTGTAAGCGTTAAATCGATCAAGTAGGTAGTATCCTGAAGAACTGTCTTAGCAATGTTACTACTACAAGTATTGTTTGGATCAGTATTGTCTGTAACCACTGCATAGTAGCTTCCATCCATCAATCCTGATATTGTAGAGGTCATGTTCGGAGCAGTTCCTGTGGTAGTGATCGTAGGAGTGAAGCCATCAGAAGCCGCTGATCCACTAGTTAATGCTTCAGCACTTCCAGAGGTTACCACACCATAGAACCATTGAACAGTGTAGTTTGCATCATTATCTGGTCCTTCTATGGTCAACTCAAGCTCACCATCAGCAGCGGCAGGGTCACAAGCACTGTTGGTTCTGTTCACCACAATGCTCAACTCTGGTTTCTCGAATACATCGTCAATAACAATTGCTCGAGGACTTGAAGTACATCCCGTTGTGCTATTAGTTACTCTTACGAAGTAGGTTCCAATTTCAAGATCAGCAGAAGTACTTGGGAAGTCTCCAGCAGTTGCCGAACCTGGATTATCGAACGCGCCTAATGAATTGTCATCAGAGTCGAATAGTTCGAATGAGTATGTTGCTAATGTAGCTTCATCGGTAATGTCAGCTCCATTCAATCTGATTCCGTCAATGATGATCTGACCATTGTCAGGGCTACAGTTGGTTACATCCGTAGACTGATCTGTTCCGGATACTGGAATTGCCAATACATCTGGATTGTCTTGCACTTCGACGATGATTTGGTCAAAACAGCCATTGCCTGGAGAAACGGTTGCAGTAGCAACGATGGTATAGAACCCTGGTTCTAAACCTGTTTGTTCATCACCACCAGCAGATGTTGTATTATCACCAGTCGAAGCTGTCACGAATCGGTTGGCGGCAGTTGTTCCAGCACCAGTATACCAGTCGAAATCGTAATCTGACAAGTCTCTAGTTGTTCCTTCAGAATCCACAATGGTAATTGAGATTGTTCCATTTCCTCCAGAGCAGTTCGTGTTGTCTGTTACTGCAGCTGTAAGCACTGGAGTGATTCCATCTGTTTGAACCGTCGCACTAGCTGTCGCCGAGATACAACCAGAAGTTTCGTCAGTGATAACGATTCTGTAGGTATCCGGGTGAAGATCAGTGATCACGAACGGATC